>DASRAJ010000178.1:0-14063 GCA_035638255.1 Chitinophagales bacterium | reverse complement strand
GAAATTTTATAAAACATGCATTGTTGCCGCCGATCGCTCCCGCTTTTATAATGCCGAAATGAAAAGGCAGGCAGCCTTCATCTACCATGGCAGGATAAGAACCAACAGCAATGTTGCTGCCGAAATGAATGTACGCATCCAGTGTCTCGCCGTTTTTGGCCCCGGGAAAATTTATGCCTGCTTCCTGTAAGTATGCTTTGATGGGATCAAGATGTTCAGTGACAACAACAGAGGTTGCATTCGAGTCAGCAACTGTGTGCCAGTTTGGGATGATATCATGAAAATTACAGCGCAGCGCAAAATAATCCTGCGCGCTATCTTGTGTGCAATTCAGCACAAAAAGATTTTGTGTGGTGTCGAGTACAGTGAATGGAGAATCATCCGTAACCAGGAAGCGGCTATTTCCATCAGCAACAGAAACAGAGAAGCGGTAATCATAACTGAAATTAAATGGCACCCTTCCGAGATAAGTAGATTGCTGAATATTCAGGTTAGTGATAGGGACGGAATCTTTATAGACGTAATAAAATCCCGTATCGCAGTTTGCAACATTAGTCCACGTGATAAAGATTTGCCCATCGTGATAATTCGCAGCAATATTTGAGACTGTTTGTGATTGGGAATGAAGGAACAAAAACAATCCCGGAAAGATCAAACCAATTCTTTTCATAAATACAGCATAATGGTTCAATAACCATAGTTGTCGCAGACAAAACTAATTGAAAAGGGTCGAAAAGAAGTTTCTCATTTCTGTTCAGCATGACTCAAATAGAGACGTGCGACGTCTGATACAAGTGGAATTTATTCTGTTGTAAGTGTAATCGCTGAATAAGAATTCTTCGGCATTAGAATAAAATACCCGAAGAATTGAAATCTTTTGAATGAACTTCAAAAATTAACTGCTCCTTCATGAATTTGCAATGCCTGCATTATTGCTTTTGCCTTAAGCAAACATTCTTCATATTCTTTTTCAGGAATGCTTTCATGAGTGATGGCACTGCCGGTTTGAAAAGAAAGATAATTTGAGGAAGCATTGTAAAACAAACTTCTGATGACGACATTGAAATCAAAATCTCCCTCGGGAGAAATGGAACCGACAGATCCGGAAAATAACCCCCGCTTCACTTTTTCATAGCGATCAATCAACTGCATTGCCATCACTTTTGGTGCCCCGGTCATAGAACCCATGGGAAAAGCATGTTTGATTGCATCAACAAAGTGAACATCATCACGAAGCGTTGCTGAAATGGTGGAGATCATTTGATGTACCTGCGGAAAGGTGTACACGCCAAACAACTCATCTGCTTTCACAGATCCGGGTACTGCACTGCGCGCTAAATCATTTCTTACGAGATCAACGATCATCACATTCTCAGCCCGCTCTTTCGGGTCGTTACGGAGTACTTCAATCAACTTTTTATCACCTTCACTTTCACCGACACCTTCACTTCTCCTTATCGTTCCCTTCATTGGCTGAGAAAAAATTTTTCTTCTTTCTTTTTTCAAAAACCGCTCGGGGCTTGCGCACAATAAAAATTTTTCATCGTGCTTCACGAAGCACGAAAAAGGCGAAGGTGAAATTTCATTGAGCTTGCTGAACAAGGAAGCGGGATTAATTGAAATATCTTTCACAAAAAATTCCTGGCAGAAATTCATTTCATACAAATCACCCTGAGCGATATGTTCTTTAATGGCTCTTACAATTTTAATGTACTCTGACCGGGAGATGCGGTGTTGAAGCTTTTTATTTTCAGGAGGAGAAAATTCATGAACAGCAGTATTTACTATGGATTCAAAAATCTCTTTTGGATTTTCTGTTGAATGAATGACAACTGTATCATCACTGACTTCGACGATGTGTTTTGGCCGAAAGAAGTAACCCGCAGGAAATTGTATTCCATCGAATCGTGAATCTGCTTGTGGAAAAATTTTTGGCTCCGTTTCATTCTTCAAATCGTAAGAAAAAAAACCGAAGAGCCAGTCGGGCTGCTGATCAAAAAACTTTTTCAGTGAAGAAAAAACCCCGTCATGGGCAGGCATGATTTCGATTTCGCCAGCGGCAGCGAATAACCTCCGGTGCGGATGAAACTCTGCATAATCATTAGAGTCGAAGCAGACGCAGGAAAAAAAATTCCCTGCCCATGAAAACAATTGTTTTTTGAACAATTGAAAATCCCGGGCAGGGAACGTTGCAATATTCCGAGTGAAAGACAAATCAGTTATGAAATTCAAATGTCATCTTCATCTTCTGCGGAATCATCCGCAGCAGGAAGCTCTTCTTCAATTTTGAAGTCTTCTTCAATTTTGAAATCATCCATGTCATCAAGATCATCCTTCCCTTGCTTCTTCGGGAATTTCACATCATCATCATCACGCATGAACTCCTGGAGATCGCGATCAACGGGATCTTCTTTTTCCACTTCCGCGGGAGGTGGCGGAGATTTCTTTTCAGGCTTGGGCACCACTGGCGGCGGAACGCGCTTTGGAGGAGACTTTGCTTCAGGCGGCGTCACTACTGTCGGGGCAATAGGACGTGGTGGCGGTCCTAACGGCGGGGTAACCTTCTCCTTTTTCCCGGAAAAAACCTTTTTTACAATCTTCTTGATCACGTTCCCCGGCGATTTTTTCAGGGCAGGTTTCTTCAACGCTTTTTTAGGAGCAGGTTTCTTTGCTACTGCGCGGGAAGATGATTTCTTCACTGCTTTTTTTGCTGTTGCCTTCTTTCCAGCTTTAGCCGGAGAAGATTTTTTCGCAGCTTTTTTTGAAGACCTGTCCCGATTTTTTCGGGAAGATTTTTTGTTCGCTGCTTTCCCGGAAGGTTTTTTAGCGCTTGCTTTTTTCGCCGGCTTCTTTGCAGCTTTTTTCTGTTTGTTTTTCATCAGAGAATATTTAGAAGCGTAAATTTTGGATGAAGTTTTGGAATTCACAAATTTTTCAAAAGAAAATTAAAGGAATATTTTTCTTATTCAACTTGAGAGATAAATCATTATTCTGCGGAAAAAGTGCTTTCTTGTAAAACGGAAAATTCCTCACTCATAATTCCACTAACTGTTCCCGGCCAACTCCAATTGAAACCATGGATACACGAGTCCTGGTTTGCTTCTCAACATAAGAAATAAAGTGATGCAACTCCGATGGTAAATCATTTTTTGATTTCATCGAATGATCAGTTTTCCATCCTTGCAATGACTCATACTGCGGCTCCGGCGAAAGGGTATTGACCTCAAAAGGAATCCGGTCAACAGTTTTATTGAAGCTTCGGTACGCAGAAGAAACTTTCACCTCGTCAAAAATATTCAGCACATCGGCTTTGGTGATAATGAGTTGCGTGACGCCGCTGAGCATGATTGTATATTTCACTGCAACAAGATCGAGCCAGCCGCAGCGTCGGGGACGCCCTGTAGTGGCCCCGTATTCATTTCCTTCTTTGCGCATGCGCTCGCCCGTTTCATCGCTCAATTCAGTGGGAAATGGACCGCCGCCTACACGAGTGCAGTATGCCTTAATAACTCCCATCACTTCACGAATCGAGGACGGAGGAATGCCCAAGCCCGTACATGCTGAAGCAGAAATGGTATTCGAAGAAGTCACAAAAGGATAAGTTCCGAAATCAATATCGAGCATGGAACCCTGGGCTCCCTCAGCCAGAATTTTTTTTCCGTTTTGCAATTGCTCGTTCATGAAATATTCTCCTGCAACTGAAGTGAATGATTTTAGCTCTTCAATTCCCTGCCACCAATCCTGCTCCATCGCATTAAGGTCAAAATCGAATTTGTACAACTGAAGCAGGTCAAGATGTTTTTTTTTCAAGTGCTCGTAGCATGATTTGAGGTCGGAAGAAAAAAGATCACCCATGCGGATCCCATTTCTGCCCGTCTTATCCATATAAGCCGGCCCGATTCCCTTCAGTGTTGAGCCGATTTTCTCCTGTCCTTTAGAATGTTCACTTGCTGCATCCAGAATTTTGTGAGTAGGAAGAATGATGTGGGCTTTTTGTGAGATCAAAAGTTTTTTTCGGAGATCAACTCCTAATTCAGTGACTTCTTTTACTTCTTTCTTAAACTCCCACGGATCAATCACAACCCCGTTGCCGATCACGTTCACAGGTCGCTCATGAAACACCCCTGAAGGTATGGTGTGCAGCACAATTCTTTTACCCTCGATGTTAAGCGTGTGACCGGCGTTTGGTCCGCCCTGGAAACGAGCGACTACATCGTAACCTGGAGCGAGATAGTCAACGATCTTTCCTTTTCCTTCATCACCCCATTGCAAACCAAGCAGCACGTCTACCATTGAGAGAAGTTATTCGTTAAAAGTTATTCGGAAAAAAACTGTGAGAGAGAATTCAATTTTCAATGGGACAGAAATGATTCTTCTGAAAAAGGATAAGAACTTAGAACAATAGAGTTAGAACAAAAACTTCATACTCAAGACTCTTTGCTCCTCAGCATCGTCATTGCTTCCTCTGTTCTTCCTGCAATAATGAAAAATGATTCGAGCTTCGTAACACTCAAAAGTTTTTTCAGTTGATCAGGAACATTACAGAGCACGATCTTTCCGTCTTTCTCCGACACTAATTTTCTTGCTGACATTAAAAAATTAAGACAGGCGCTGTTTACGAATTCAATTCCTTTCAAATCGAAAATAAATTTCTTAGTGCCTGTTTCCAGCTCGCTGCTGATCTGCTCACGCATCGGCGTTGTCTCCTGCTCGCTCAGTAATTTTCCTTCGATCATCATGACCATTGCATCTTCTACTTTTTGTGTTCTGAATACCATACTTATTGGATTTTATGCGATTGATTTTTTCTTTGCCAACTGCTCTTTGATCTCACATCCCCTGCAATGGCCATACAATATTAGTGAATGGTGGGGAATCTCGAAATTGAGCAGGTCTCCCATGCGTGTGGAAATTTGATGGATACGCGGATCACAGAATTCCATCACCTTGTTGCAATCGAGGCAAATCAAATGATCATGCTGCCTGTAGCCATACGATTTCTCATAGCGCGCCATATTATTTCCGAACTGATGTTTCGTGACAAGCTCACACGCCACGAGCAACTCAAGGGTGTTGTAAACAGTAGCCCGGCTGATTTGGAATTTTTTTTTCTTCAGCTCAGTGAATAATGATTCGGCATCGAAGTGATCGCTGCGGGAATAAATTTCTTCAAGAATTATGAAGCGCTCGTTGGTTTTGCGTTGCTGATTCTTTTCAAGGTAGTCGGTGAAGACTTGACGGACTTGGTGCTGTAATTCGGGTTGCTTCATGAGAAGAATTCTGAAAACAAAAGTAGAATGTATAAAGGAGTCATCAAATTCTAATTCGTAATCTCAAGACGAATTATTTCAAGGAATTGTTTGTAAGAAATAATTTTTGTTCCATTCACCCGAACTAGATTTTGAAGAAGCTGATCGTTAGTTACAAGAAATTTGGTGCCTGTTTTTTTAGAAAGCGCCATGAGATAACTGTCTTTCGGGTCTCCATGGAATTTTTTTATCTCGTTTAAATCAACAGCATTTGAGAATCTTCTGATCAACTCAAAAATTTCGAAGTAGCGGGATTTAGAAATTTTCTTCTTAATGTTTGGTCGTTGCAGGAGATCAGTTAGTTCATCAATCAAATGTTGCGAGTGAAAAATTTTAATCCGGGGATTTTTGACAATCTGCCAAGAGCGAAGCTTACCCAAACATTGCAGTCAATAATTATTTTCATTTACGATTCTTTCCATAACGAACCGCATATACCTCTTTCATGATTTCGTCGTCGGAGATACTAATATTCTTCGGGGCATTCCTGATAAAATTCCGCAGAAAATCTTCATCTGATTCTACCTTGACGTAATCAAATGCTTTCAAGGCATTAAGAAATGATTTTCTTTTTCGCTTCTCAACTAATAATGTTATTCGTTCAATTGACATGAAAATAATTTTCAGGTAAAGTTAGCACAAAGCGAAAACAAAATTTCCTTCTTACATCGACATGTGCATCTGTCCCAAGTTGCCCGGAAATTTAAATGCCTTCATCGAGATATCATCCATAGAATTTTTTCCTTCAGTAACGCGATACATTTTATTTACTGCCACATTTTCAAAAACCTGCTTCTCATTTTTTCCAGGCCAGGTGATTTCAATTTCTTTAATCACAGTTGCTTTACCTACACCTGCCTGCAACATGATTGGATTTCCGCCGAAGCTCGCTCCTTTGCTAATCACATTGTAGGTGGTTCGCAATTTTTCACCATCATCAAAAGTCAATTTCACTTTCGCTCCAACGCCAAAACGATTTGAAGTTATTCCGGTGAGTCGCAGATAAATCCAGTTGTTACTGTGACCGGGATTTTCATAGAGTGCATTTTGATAAACATCACCGGCGAAAAATCCACCGATGTCAGAGTACACATCCTGGTCACCGTCCATGTCGAAGTCAGCAAAAGCAACCGCATGCCCTTTTTGAATTTGTCCTAAGCCGCCACCGAAGGTGACATCCTGAAAAAATTTCCCTTCATTATTGCGGAACATACGCTTCGGAAAAATCGCGCGCAGATCGGGCGCGCCGATGCCGAGGTAGAAGTCGAGCCAGCCATCATTGTCAAGGTCACCATAGTTGCAGCCCATGGTAAATGTTTCGTAGCCGAGATGATTTTCATTTCGGACATTGGTAAAAGTGCCGTCGCCATTGTTGCGATACATGCACATCATCAGTGATGAATCCATCGGCAAGCCGAGATATTCATTGCAGGAATTCAAACTTACATTGAGACGGTATGCTGAAACAAAAAGATCCTGCCATCCATCATTGTTGTAATCGAACCACCAGCATGGAAAACTCCAGATTGGGTTTTCAACTCCTGCTTGTTTCGCAACATCGGTGAAAGTGCAAACACCATTTTTGTTTGGACCATTATTTTTGAAAAGATGATTGGCATGTCCGAATTCTGAAACATAGAGATCAGGAAATCCATCATTGTTGTAATCGCCCCAATTTGCACCTTTTACGAAACCTTTAAAATCAATGCCACATTGCTTCGAAACGTTAGTGAAAGTTTCATTCTTGTTGTTCACGTACAGTTCACTTGTGTATCCGCTTTCATTTCCAATAAATAAATCGAGAAAACCATCGCAGTTGAAATCACTCCACTCAACAGTTTGAGTAGGGTAGAAGCGAAGAAGTTTTGCCTCTATAGTCACATCTGTAAAAGTTGCATTCCCATTGTTGCGAAGAAGCGAAAGCGGAAATCTTCCGTTCTTTCCT
The DNA here is from genome assembly GCA_035638255.1 of Chitinophagales bacterium. Taxonomy (GTDB): domain Bacteria; phylum Bacteroidota; class Bacteroidia; order Chitinophagales; family UBA10324; genus DASRAJ01. Next base: position 6,809 of record DASRAJ010000178.1, on the reverse strand, counting down.
TTCCAGGCTCCGCGGTTGATGGTGAAATCAAGATTGCCATCATTGTTGTAATCGCAGGGTGAGAGGTTGAGCCCCTCGGTTTCTCCGATGAGCCCTGCTTCCTTTGTTCGATCAGAAAATGTTCCGTCGCCATTGTTGTGAAAGAATTTGATCTGCCCTTCCAGTGCGATGGTCGAGCTCATGATGTCAATATATCCATCGTTGTCAAAATCATCGGCAATGATGCCTCCGGCCAAATCTGTGTTTGTAACACCCGCCTGCATAGCAACATCATGAAACTTGCCGATGTCATAATCTGATTTCAACAGCGATGAATCAATCAGCAAATTCTTCGGCACATAATCAGGAACTGATCCGTATGCCTGTACGGCAACATTCAAACACCATTGTGAGATGTAGTCCTTCGGGTTTTCTTTCAGGATCACCAAGTATCTTTTAATAGCCTCCTCTACCGGTTGTTTTATCTGATGAATACCTCCGCCGCTGATAGGAAAAATGCAGGATTCAGCCGAGTGGTTGTTGATGCAATTCAACTGTTCGCCAAGTCGCAGGTAGCCGAGTGCGATCCATGATTCGAGGGAATCATACCGTGTGGTCTTGCCTTCTTTTATCAGCGTCTTGCTGTGATTGACGAAGGCAGAATCTTTTTCCAATGCTTCAAGCAGGTCTATTGCCTTCTGCGATTTTCCTGCGTACAGGTATTCACAGGCGAGGTTGAATTGCAATTGCTTGTCGTCAGGATTATCTTGCAATCGCTTTTCAAGAATCACAATGTGTTCATTGTTGCGACCATAGACCTTCATGGGATCCGATTTAGCGATGATCTCGTGATAGATCGCAGGCATGGTGGTGCTCGTATAAGTGATTCTATCCGGGTCGCGGTAGTATTTGAATGCGAGCAATGCACCTGCGCAGAGGATGATGAACAGCAGGAGGGCGATGTAGTATTTCTTTATCATGGATATAAGGGTCTGGAGCACAAAAGTATTGAGAAAGAAAGCGGGTTGCTGTTAATGAAGACTCAATGAATTGCTAAAACCTAACCTGGACGTTAAATCTTAATATCTAAGATTTCAATTCCTGACTTGTTTTGGCAGCATATTTTTTTTCTTGTCCGCAGGACCCTGTGAGATATTTTCAAATTTCAAGAACACGGCCTTCAAGAAAATTTCAAGAAGAAAAATTTCAAAACACAAACTCGGAGTTTAGGACAGTGAATTTTGAACCTTTCTTGAATTTTGAATTTTGATTCTTGACATTTGAACTCTTAACCTGACCCGAAATTCAGAATCATTATGCAGTAACTGATTCTTCCTCATACCTCGCTACCGAAAGAATTCCGTCAAGTGAACGCAGCATGTCCATCAACTCCTGAAGGTGATTGGTGTCTTTCACAAATACTTTGATAATGCCCGTGAAGATTCCATCCTTGGTGTCAATCGAAATGGATTGCATGTTCACTTTTAAATCGCCGCTGATAACGTTGGAGATTTTTTGCATCACACCTACATCATCAATGCCGGTAATTTTCAAACCGGTGAGAAAAGCAATCTGGTGTTGCTTGGTCCACTTTGTTTTCACAATATCATAACCATACTTTGAAATGGTGTTAATGGCTTTCGGACAATTGGTGCGATGGATTTCCACCTCCTTATTCTTGTTCACGAAACCAAAAACATCATCACCGGGGATTGGCTTGCAGCATTGAGCAAGGTTGTAATCAACAGTGCTGGCTCCATCACCGAACATCCACAGGTTAGAGTTCGATACCAATTTATTCTTGATCGCCAGCTCAATATCCTGATCGTGTTCCGCCTGATCTTTGATCACGATGGTGTCACCGTCACGGGAGAAATGGTCAATGTCACTCAGCTTGAAATTCCCCACGCCGATGCTGTAGAACAAATCATTTGCCGCAGGAATTTTGAAAAACTCCAGCACCTTGTTCAGGTTGTGAGAGTTGAAAGCAACTTTCTTCTCTCTGAAAATTTCTTCGAGTGCTGTTTTGCCGATGGCCATGATTCTCCTGCGCTCTGATTTCAAAACATCCTTCACCATGGATTTTGCTTTCGCCGTTACCACATATTGGAGCCAGTCATCAGCAGGCTTTTGTTTTTTGGAAGTAAGAATTTCTACCTGGTCGCCGTTCTGCAGCTTGTAACTGATGGGCTCAATTTTGTGATTCACCTTCGCGCCAATGCATCGTTTGCCGATGTCACTGTGAATTTCAAAAGCGAAATCAAGTACTGAAGATTTTGCAGGAAGAATTTTCAATTCGCCTTTGGGAGTGAAGAGGTAAATTTCCTCATCAAAAAGATTGAGCTTGAAATCATCAATGAAATCAAGCGTATTGGTTTCAGGATTCTCGAGGACTTCACGAATGCGCTTCAGCCAGTCTTCCACTGCCACATCAGCGAATTGCTTGTCTTTTTCTTTGTAGCGAAAATGAGCAGCGTAGCCTTTCTCTGCAATTTCATTCATGCGCTCAGAGCGAATCTGCACTTCCACCCATTTGCCATCCTGGCTCATCATCGTGGTATGCAACGCTTCATATCCATTTGCTTTTGGAGTGGAAATCCAGTCACGAAGACGTTCCGGATTCGGGCGATAAATTTCACTCACAGTGGCATATACTCTCCAGCAATCTGATTTCTCCCGCTTCAGGTCTGATTTAGTGATGATGCGAATCGCGAACTTATCATATACCTCTTCAAACGGAATTCCCTGCTCGCGCGTTTTTCTCCAGACCGAATAAACTGATTTCAATCTTCCGTAAATCTGGAAATGCAGTCCCGTTGCGCTTAATTTTTCTTTGATGGGCTTGATGAATTCATGAACGAACTGCTCGCGTTCTGTTTTCGATTCCTTCATCTTCTTTTCAATGTCGGTATAAATTTTCGGCTCACTGTACTTCATCGCCAGGTCTTCCAACTCGCTCTTGATTTCATACAATCCCAGCCGGTGTGCCAGGGGTACATAGAGGTAAATAGTTTCAGAAGAAATCCTGATTTGCTTGTGGCGCGGCATCGAATCCATCGTGCGCATGTTATGCAGACGGTCTGCGAGCTTGATTAAAATCACACGCACATCCTTGGACAGCGTGAGCATGATCTTGCGAATGTTCTCTGCCTGTATGTATCCGTGCGTGTCGAAGATTACCGAGATCTTCGTAAGCCCGTCAATAATTTCTGATACCTGCTTTCCGAATTCACGCTCAATATCCTGAAGGGTTACTTCAGTATCTTCCACAGTATCGTGAAGCAATGCGCAAATCACACCAATGGCACCCAGTCCAATTTCACTCGCTACAATTTGAGAAACTGCAAGGGGATGAAGGATGTAAGGCACACCTGATTTTCTGCGCATGTGCCGGTGCGCATCATACGCAATTTCAAATGCAAGGCGAATGAGTTTGCGATCACCACGCTGCAACTGTGGCTTGAGTGAAGCAAGCAGATGACGATACTGCTTCACGATTTCTTTTTTCTCCTGCTCGCTAATGACTGTGACGGTTGCTTCCATTTAAACTATGTTCTAAAAATCCGAATACTACCTCATTAAAACTATTTAATCAGCACTTAAGTTTTTCAATCGATTGAAATTGGTAGTGGCAAAAAGTAAATTTATGAAACCCTATTAATCTTAAATTACGATGATTGGGTAAGTATTACATGTCCCGATTAGTTTCCTAAGAGGAAAAGTCGTTTCTTTACCCCAGAAAATGGATACCACATTTTAAAACCCAAAAATAAATGGCTAATCAGAAGAGTAAGATAAAGGTTGTCATAGCTGACGATCATCAGATTTTTATTGAGGGAATCAAAGCACTCATAAAAGATGCTGATAATATATTGTTGGTTGGTGAAGCCGTGAGCGGTGAACAATTACTAAATCTGCTTAATTCAAAAGAGGTAGATGTAGTGCTGATGGATGTTTATATGCCGAAAATGAGCGGCATTGAAGCGACACAGAAAATCAAGGCCAGTCATCCCGACGTGAAAGTGCTCGGTCTTACCATGATGGAAGACGCAAAGCATATTTCTGAAATGATGAAGGCCGGAGCTTCCGGGTACCTTCTGAAAACCACCGGCAAATCAGAACTCGTTGATGCCATTGTAAGAGTGCAGAATGGGGAGCGCTACCTCAGCAAAGAAGTTTCAATGAAGCTTATTGATCGAATGCTTAACAACACCCAACCTTCGGAGCAAAGCGGTGACCGAACTCCTTCCATTACCAAGCGGGAGCATGAAATTATACGCCTGATTGCACAGGAGCTTACTAATGAAGAAATTGCCCGGCAACTCAATAACAGTCCGATGACAATTATCACTCATCGGAAAAATCTTCTTCGCAAACTAAACGTGAAGAATACAGCCGGCTTAGTTAAATATGCAGTACAGCACGGCCTCGTTGACTAATTTCTTATCGATTATTTTGGTTTTGCGTTCCTATTCTCACTAGGTGAAAAAATATTTTTTAATGTTTATTTTGGTAAATCAATAAAGTTAACTATTTTTGGGTAGTCCAATAGCCGCTCAACGAGTTCAATAGACCGGATGGTTTTTGGTGTTTACTTTCCGGGTTTGTCTTGACACAAATTTTCTCTGGGCTCCTGAGCGGCTTTTTTCTCCCGGCACTTCAAAGAATTCCCAGTGAAATTTGGTTAAACTTCTTGCTAATTCATTTTGGATTTATCTCCCCACACCTTTATCTCCGTTTTCCACTTAGTCAATGATTAACTTTGCACTCCCTTCCCGGGATATGTCTGTAATGGCCGCTGCAAAGTGAGGGGAGCGTAAAATTGAAAATGCGGGTATGGCGTAATTGGCAGCCGCGCAAGACTTAGGATCTTGTGCCGTAAGGCGTGGGGGTTCGAGTCCCTTTACCCGCACTTAGATTGGAATTAGCTTTTGCTTATTTCGTCTTCATTTCTTAACCGAAATTTTTTTAAGTGAATATTACACAAGAGCAAGTTGGAGAGAATCATCTCAAGCTGGTAGTGAATCTTGACCCAGAGGATTATCTCAGCAAGGTGGATGAAGAAATAAAATCGTTAAGTAAAAAAATTACGATGGACGGATTTCGTCCCGGTAAAGTACCGCAGGGGTTGTTGAAAAAAAAATATGGTGATGCAGTGCTTGCGGACGAGCTCAACAAAATGATTTCTGATTCTTTAACCAATTACATTAAAGAGAACGAGCTGAAAGTTTTTGGCGACCCCATACCGGTTGTTGTGAAAAACAATCGTATTGATGTGCAGCGCCCTGAGGCGTATTCCTTTGGGTTTGAATTGGGATTGCTGCCGAATTTTGAATTGCCTTCGCTGGAAACAAAAACCTTCATCAAAAAAAATCTGAAGATCACTGATGAAATGATTGAGAAGGAAATGGATCGGTTGCGCTCGCGCTTCGGCGCCCGCGAATATCCTGATGTGGCTGCTGAAGAAGATATTCTCATTGGAAGTTTTGAAGAATTGAACGAAGACGGGATCGTAAAAGAAGAAGGGATTACCAGTTCATCATCTTTCGCTGCGAAGGTTATCAAAGATGAAATTGCAAAGCAGCAATTGATGAGTTTGAAAAAGGAAGAAGCGACTGACATCAATATCAAATCTGCTTTTGGAAATGATGAAGAGATGATCATTCACCACATCCTTCACATTGACCATCACAAAGCGGAGCAGATGAATGATCGCTTCCGCTTCACGGTAAAAAATATTGTACACATCAATAAGGCAGAGCTCAACCAGGAATTTCTTGACAAGGTGTACGGAGTTGGAAATATGACATCAGAAGAACAGATGCGTGAAAAAATCAGGGAAGAGATGATGAAAGAATACAGCGTGTATTCTGATTCAAAATTAGACCGGCAAATTCAGGAGTATCTTTTATCAGAAACGAAAATTGATTTGCCGCTTGACTTTTTGCGCCGGTTAATAAATAGCCATCGCGAAGAAGACAAGCCCGAAATGAATGATGAGCAATTCATGACGGCAATCAATCAAGTGAGGTGGGATTTAATTTTCAGCCGCCTTGCAACCACTTATCAAATCAAGCCTACTGAAAATGAAATGAGAGAAGAAGCCACAAAAGATATTATCAAATACTTCGGGGGAGATGCTTCCTACTTTGAACAAAATCCTGAAGCACTTGAGAACATTATTGCTTCAGTTCTTAAAGACGAAAAAAATGCGTCGGACATTCACAGCCGAATCGTGAACCAAAAACTCTTCACCTTGTTAAGAAGCACCGTTAAGATTGAAGAGCAGGAAATTGATGAACATGAATTTTTTCACCATTAAACAGAAATAACTTTCCCAATGAACCATGATGAATTCAGAAAGTACGCGGTGACGCATCGCGGATTAAACAGCATGCACCTCGATGGATACATGCAACGTTCAGTCACCAACCTTACACCTTACATCATTGAAGAGCGCCCTATGAATGTGGCTCAGCTCGATGTGTTTTCAAGATTGATGATGGATCGAATCATTTTTCTCGGCGACCCCATCAATGATTACGTAGCGAATGTGATTCAGGCGCAAATGCTTTTCCTCGAATCAACAGATGCAAAACGTGATATTCAGATTTACATCAACAGCCCCGGCGGCTCTGTTTATGCCGGGCTTGGCATTTATGATACCATGCAATACATATACCCTGATGTGGCGATGATTTGCACCGGCATTGCAGCATCCATGGCTGCCGTGCTATTGTGTGCAGGCACCAAAGGAAAACGTACGGCGCTCAAGCATGCGCGCGTTATGATTCATCAGCCGATGGGTGGCGCTGAAGGCCAGGCAAGTG
>DASRAJ010000177.1:0-7763 GCA_035638255.1 Chitinophagales bacterium | reverse complement strand
AAGGGAAATTGGTGAGACAAAGAAAGCCGCTAAAGTTTTTCAACCCGCTCTTCAGGATAAAATGCAATTGCATTTTTCCCTCCCTGCTATATCCGATACTATCCAACTTCCAAATGTTGATGTTACAGAAAAGGAATCTTCATCATTCAGTGGTACCCTGGGCGGGATGATATACCGCGTCTCTACTATCGGGTTTGAGGTTAGCGATTCATTGGTTGACAGCGCTGCATTAGTTGAGAACGATTCACCCGCTCTGATTAAATCTGTTTTGCAGGATGAGCTAAGTATTTTTCCAAATCCTTCTAACGGACCGTTTCAAATTCATTATCGAATTTCCAAGTCTTCTCCACTTGAAATTTTTGTCTTCAACCTTTCAGGTCAGTTTGCCCGGAAAATTTTTGCTGTAAATGAGTTGCAGCCAGGTGAATACACAGAACAGGTTGAATTGACAGATGCGCCGGCCGGGATTTATTTTGTGCGTGTTCAAATGAAGGATAACGCCCTTACCCGCAAAGTGATTATCACACACTGAGTGGTTGCAGAATGCGGGAGTTCTTTTCTCTCCGTAATTTCGGAATCATGAAAAATTATTTTCTGATCGCTCCCTCAGTAGTGATGGCTATCTCCCTTCCTCTGCAGAGTTGTAACGAACATGCCGGTGCTAAAAACAATGCTGTTTCTTCGACACCTTTCGCACTCACCGATGAATTCAGGAATTATTGGTATGCGGGCAAAGCAGAAATTTCTTCTTACAAATTAAAGCAGGCCCGCTATGGTGAAATTCACGACGGAAGCGCCGTAATGGTTTTTGTAACAGAAGATTTTTCAAAATCAAAACAAGTGAAGCTTGACTACCCGGAAAAAGCAGTGGATGATAAGCTGCCGGTACTGAAATTGAATCTTGTGAAAAAATTTGTGACAGGAATTTATCCGTACTCCATGATGATGTCAGCATTTACTCCCGTTGATATCAGCAGTTATCCTCATGCTGTGAAGACTGCAACTTCAGTACAGGAATGGTGTGGCAGCACGTTCACGCAAATCAATAATCGCAATGGTAAATTCGAAGTGCAGTGGAATTCTTATTTCGAAGATGAAGGTGATCAGAAAAAAAATTTTCCCGAAAACATTCCCGACAAAATCGGTACGGGCGGGACAAGCGACAACTGTTGGCTGGAAGATGAGTTATGGAATCTCATTCGTATCGCTCCTGATCGCTTGCCAACCGGGGAGCAAAAAATTTTACCGGGGAGTTTGTACACCCGCATGACACACATTCCGCTTGCAATTCAGACAGCAACATTGAGTATGAAAGAGGAAGGTGATGCACGAATTTATACGATCAACTATACCACGCAACAGCACACAATCAAAATTCGATTTGAAAAAAAATTCCCTCACAAAATTGTTGGCTGGGATGAAACGTTTCCAGGCTTCGACGGAAAGCTTTTGACTACTACTGCAATGCTCGATAAAACATTGCTTACTGATTATTGGAATCATCACAAGAACGCTGACCGCATGTTACGTGATCAATTGGATTTGCCGGAGAATTTTTAACGCCGATTTGTCGAGGTCACCCTGAGCTTGTCGACCTGTCCCGATTTTTTCGGGAAGAGCCTTCATGGCTCACCCAAATGCTTCGAGTCGCCCCCGATTTTTCATCGGGCAAGTCAGCATGACAGTCACTGCACTCAATCAAACAATTTATTTTAGCATTTGAAAATTCTAATGGAGCAGATCGCAAATTTCTTCAGCACAATTCCTGAATACTGGCGAACCATAATTCTCGCAAGCGGCTTCATGCTGATGTGGGTGATTGAAAGTGCCATTCCATTATTTCAGAACAAGACAAAAAAAGCAAAGCATACCGGCATCAATTTATTTTTCACGCTCACCACCATCATCGTCAATTTCTTTTTTGCTGTGCTGCTCGTGAAGACAAGTGATTTCACATCACAACATCAATTTGGAATCTTATATCTCGTGAAATTGCCCTTGTGGCTTCATGCAATTTTTGGTCTTATGCTTCTCGATCTCATTGGCGCCTACCTGATTCATTTGCTCGAGCACAAAGTGAAATGGATGTGGAAATTTCACACGATTCATCACACCGATCCGCACGTGAATACAACAACTGCCCTGCGTCATCATCCCGGTGAGAGTGTGTTTCGCGCCACGTTTTCCATTCTTGCAATTTTAATTGCCGGGGTTCCGGTTTGGCTGGTGTTCGCTTACCAAACCATTTCAGCACTCCTGTCTCAATTCAATCACGCCAATATCAGTTTGCCGAAGTGGTTGGATCGTGCAATGCAATGGGTCATCGTTTCACCCGACATGCATAAAGTGCATCATCATTATTTAATGCCGGTCACTGACACGAACTACGGAAATATTTTTTCATTCTGGGATCGCATCTTCGGCACGTTCGTAAAGAAAGATGTGAATGAACTTCGTTACGGTCTCGATATTTTTCCTGAAGAAGATGCACACAGTTATTTACCGAGACTTTTGAAAATTCCTTTTGAGTCGTATCGCGCACCAACGGGATCGAAGTTTGGCAATGAAGAAGAGAAAAAAAATGCAGAGGACCATTCAACTCTTTCCACGCCGCAATGAGTATCTCCACGATTCAAAGGAGTTTCCTGCTGAATGACTACTTGCGGAGGAATGTCACCCTGAGCGTAGTTGAAGGGTGACTCCGAATATGCTTCGACTACGCTCAGCATGACAACGTTCCGGTTGAAATAATTCGTTTTTCAATTCAGCTTCCTTTCATTGTTTCACACTTTCATACTGTGCAATCACTGCATTGATTTCCCCGTAGCGAAAATCTTCCGGCAGTGCTCTCTTGATTTCGCCGATCCATTGAGTTCCCACTTTTTGAATTGCTTCAACAATTGTTTTTACACGGCCTTCCGGGACCAGCTCTTCAATGGTAATTTCTCCTGCAGGAATGAATGTTGCTAAGTGACCCATGATGGTATCAGCACTAAGCTGTCTTTGTTCAGCAACATCAGCAATGCTCTTTCCGGATTTGTAGAGATCGAAAGAAATTTTTCTTGTGTCAACCTTCGAAGGTCTCTGTTCACCGTTCGTTGTCTTACGATCACGCTTCGGTTTCTTCTGCTGAATTCTTGAAGAGAGATTTTTTTCTCCTGCGTAATTTTTAATAATGGTAAGAAAAGTTTCTCCATATCGTTCCGTCTTCAAATCGCCAAAGCCGGAAATTTTTCTGATCTCTTCTTTGGTAAGTGGAAGAAAGGTCGCCAATTCGATCAGCGTAGCATCAGAAAGAATCACATACGGGGGCAGATCCATCTCCCGTGCAAGCCGCAACCGTTCAATACGCATTCGGTCAAACAGTTCTTTTTCATATTCCACCGGTGCTTCCCCGGTCAGCTCTTTTGAAAGTTGCGGAACAAGAGGTGTCAGGAAAACTTTTTCTTCTCCTCTTAAAACCCTTTGACTTTGTGCTGCAAGCTTCACAACCGGATAACCCGATGAGGAATCGAGATGAAGAAAATCCTGCCCAATCAACTCACGCATGTAGGTCATCCAATCCCTTGCACTTATATCTTTTCCAACGCCGAAGGTTTTCAATTGCCTGTGGTGCTCTTTTATTTTTTCATTCTCTGCTCCGCGAAGAAAGTCCACGATAAATTTTATTCCGTATTTCTCTCCGGTTCGGGCCACGGCCGAGAGGGCCTTCTGCGCAATGATGGTCGCATCGAATTTTTGTGCTGATGAAAGACAGTAATCGCACGACTCGCAATGAGTGCCGAATGATTCGTTGAAATAATTCAGCAGCATTTTTCTTCTGCATGCGTTTGTCTCACAAAACTTTCGCATCTCGTCAAGCTTGCGGAGCATCACATCGGTTTGCTGCTCATTGTTTTCAACTTCAGCAAATTTTTTCAGCTTGATGATGTCTCCATAAGAATAAAAGAGAATCGCATCGCTTCGCAATCCATCGCGACCGGCTCTTCCTGTTTCCTGGTAATAGCCCTCGATGTTTTTCGGAACATCATAATGAATAACGAATCGCACATTCGATTTGTCAATGCCCAAACCGAATGCAATGGTGGCAACGATGATCCTGATTTCATCGCGTACAAATTCATCCTGCACCTGCGAGCGCTCTTTCGGTTCGAGCCCGGCGTGATAATGCTTCGCAGAAAATCCTTCATCACGAAGTTTGCTCGCTAATGATTCACAGGAGTTTCTCGACAAAGCATAGATGATCCCCGAATCGTCTTTGTGTTCATGCAGGTAATTAATGATGGAGTCAAATGAATTTTTCTTGCGCTCGACGAAATAAAAAATGTTTGGTCGGTTAAAACTTGAGATGAAAAGTTTCGGCTCGTGCAGTTCAAGTTTATCAGCGATGTCTTTCCGTGTGATTTCATCTGCGCTTGCAGTCAATGCAATCACAGGAGTTTCCGGAAAATTTTTCTTCAGCTCCGTGAGCATCAAATAGTCCGGACGGAAATCATGTCCCCATTGTGAAATGCAATGCGCTTCATCAATGGCGAAGAGAGAGACGTTGATCTCTTTCAGAAAATCAAGAAACGATTTTGTATTGCTCATCAATCGCTCCGGTGCGAGGTAAACAAGTTTCAGCTCATTCCTGCGAAGTTGATTCACAACCTCCCGTTTTTCCGATTCCAACATGGAAGAATTCAAAAACGCTACGCTGACTCCATTTTCTTTCAACCCGTCAACCTGGTCTTTCATCAGTGCGATAAGCGGAGAAATCACTACGGTAACGCCGCTCATCATCAATGCGGGAATCTGAAAGCAAACCGATTTCCCCCCGCCGGTGGGCATGAGCACGAGTGAGTCTTTTCCTGCGAGCGTGTGCTGAATAATTGCTTCCTGCTCTCCGCGAAATGAAGTGTAGCCGAAATATTTTTTGAGAACATCAACAGGTTGCATGGAAGGCAGGAGATGAGTTGAAATAAAGATAGAATGATTTTGAAAAAAAATGGAGAGAATCAATTTCTGAAAATCAAAAGCTGAAGCACGGGTGAACCTGCTTAGTTCTTGGCGAATACTTGTGGCATTTTTCCTTTTGACATTTCAATGCAGTTCTTTTCACTCAGTGCATGCAACCCATATACAGCTCAATCCTTTTGATATAAGCATCAGGAACAACCGGACGAATTTTCTTTAGATTTTCCTGCGCATCTGATTTGTTTTCGAAGATGCCTGTGACGATAGCCATTCTCTTATCCGAATCAGATAATAACGAAGCATTCTGAAAATAATACCAAAGCATTTCAATACTAATACTCTCTTCAGGATATCTTCTCGGTGAATAGTCGCCAGCATATAATTCATCATCACTACTGTCCGGCACAATCATTCCTCTTTGCTTATCGTACACGAGTTTATTCGAATATTTTTCACTTGTAACAATTGCTATTTTATTACAGACACTATCAAGAGCGTGAAAGTCCAAAGATGTACCTGCAAATACGATATACACCCATTCATAATGTTCGTTGTCGGGAGTCTCAATTTTAGTAGTTGTTTGAGAGAATACAATTGAGTCATACAAGAAGATCAAAGCAATCACAAGAAAAATTTTCTGATAAAACTTTGAACTCATGCAACACACATTTTTCATTGTTACATATTCCTCCGGTACTGCCCACCCACCTCAAACAATGCATTGGTAATCTGCCCGAGCGAGCAGTACTTCGTTGCGTCCATCAAACTTTCGAACATGTTTTTGTTTTGAACTGCGGTGTCCTGTAAATCATTGAGAAGTTCAGGGGTGACTTCTGAATTGCGCTGATGCAATTCTTTGAGCATGCTGATTTGATATTGTTTTTCTTCTTCTGTGGAGCGAATCACTTCTTTGGGAATAATCGTGGGTGATCCCTTTGAACTAAGAAAAGTATTTACACCGATAATGGGATATTCTCCGGTGTGCTTCAATGTTTCATAGTACAAACTCTCTTCCTGAATTTTTCCGCGCTGGTACATCGTCTCCATGGCACCAAGTACGCCACCGCGCTCGGTGATGCGATCAAATTCCAGCATCACTGCTTCTTCAACTAAGTCAGTGAGTTCTTCCGTGATGAATGAACCCTGCATCGGGTTTTCATTCTTCGCCAAACCCAATTCACGATTGATGATGAGCTGAATCGCCATCGCGCGACGAACGCTTCCTTCTGTAGGAGTAGTGATCGCTTCATCATAGGCATTCGTATGAAGTGAATTGCAGTTGTCATAAATGGCATAGAGCGCCTGCAAAGTTGTGCGGATGTCGTTGAAATCAATCTCTTGTGCATGTAACGAACGACCTGAAGTTTGAATGTGATACTTCAGCATCTGTGAGCGTTCATTGGCGCCATATTTCAGCTTCATGGCCTTCGCCCAAATTTTTCTTGCCACCCTTCCGATCACGGCGTATTCGGGATCAATTCCATTGGAGAAGAAGAATGAAAGATTGGGAGCGAACTCATCAATGTTCATTCCGCGACTCAAATAATATTCAACGTACGTGAAGCCATTCGCAAGCGTGAATGCAAGTTGCGAGATAGGGTTTGCACCGGCTTCTGCGATATGATAGCCGCTGATAGAGACGCTGTAGAAGTTGCGCACTTTATGTTTGATGAAATACTCCTGCATGTCACCCATCAACCGGAGAGAAAATTCAGTAGAGAAGATGCAGGTGTTCTGCGCCTGGTCTTCTTTGAGAATATCTGCCTGCACTGTTCCGCGGACCTGATGCAGCGTACTCTCTTTTATTTTCTTGTAGACATCGGCATCGAGTACCTGGTCACCCGTTACACCGAGCAACATCAAACCGAGTCCGTCATTTCCTTCTGGAAGTCCTCCCTGGTAAGTCGGTCGCTTTAAATTTTTATTCTTAAAAATTTCATCAATCTTCTTATTCACTTCATCAGTGAGTCCATGTTCTTTGATGTAGAGTTCGCATTGCTGATCAATGGCAGCATTGAAGAAGAAGCAACTGATGATAGAAGCAGGACCGTTGATGGTCATGCTCACAGAAGTTTTCGGATCGCTGAGGTTGAAGCCGCTGTATAATTTCTTCGCATCATCCAAACAACAAATGCTTACGCCGCTGTTGCCGACCTTGCCATAAATGTCAGGACGGTAATCGGGATCGTTTCCATAGAGGGTAACAGAGTCGAAAGCCGTGCTCAATCTTTTCGCAGGCGTGTTGAGTGATACGTAATGAAAACGTTTGTTCGTGCGCTCGGGTCCGCCCTCGCCGGCGAACATGCGTGTGGGATCTTCGCCTTCGCGCTTGAAGGGATAGATGCCGGCCGTGTATGGAAATTCTCCCGGGAAATTTTCCTGCAAAGCCCATCGCAGAATTTCTCCCCATGCTTCAAATTTCGGAGTGGCGACTTTTGCAACCTGGGTGTGTGAGAGTGATTCAGTGTGCGTCTTTATTTTGATCTCTTTGCCGCGGACTTCGTACATGTAGAATTCATCGAGATAGTTCTTACATTTTTTATTCCATTGCTTCAGCAGTTTTCGGTTTTGTCCATCCAGCTTCAATTCAAGTTCAGCATAAGTCTCTTCCAGTTTTTTAATGAGCCGGTCTTTATCATCCACGTTTAATTCATTCAGCACTTCGATGGATTTCTTCAGCCCGAAAAGTTTCTGTGCAATCTTACTTTGGTCTTCACACCACTGATCATACTTGTGAATTGTTTCAGTAATCTCGCTTAAGTAGCGCGTTCTTGCAGGAGGAATGATGTAAATCTTCTCACTCATTT
>DASRAJ010000176.1:0-41737 GCA_035638255.1 Chitinophagales bacterium | reverse complement strand
TTTATCTTTCTTCACAAAGCCCGTGAACACCGCATGCTCTGAAATGCCCGCCTGCTCTATTTCGTGGCGGAGTGTATCGGATTGATCCCCGGTTCCTGCTATGTAAAATTTGACGTTGCTCATTTGCCGGCAAAGCTTGGTCATGGTTTCAAACAAAAACTTCGGACCCTTTTGCCGCGTGATTCTTCCGAGAAATAAAATGTGTTTTTCATTGTCAGTTCTTTCTTCGCGAAAAACAGTAGTGGTTTCAACGGCATTGTACACCGGAAAAATTTTTGCCGGGTCAATGTCGTAATAATCAATGATGGAGTGCTTGGTGTATTCACTCACCGGCAACACGCGGTCTGCAGCCATCATTCCTTCCTTCTCGATGTTATACGTTTGATTGCGCGCTTCAGGATGCGCACGATCGGTTTCGAGTGAGTGTACGTGAACGAGTAAGGGTTTCCCGGTTTTTTTCTTCAGGCGGATGCCGGCGGGATAGGTGATCCAGTCGTGGGCATGAATCACATCGAACTCGATAAGGTCAGTGAGTCGCTCAGCCGCATCAGCATAGGCCTGCACTTTGCGCATGATGTTGGGTCCGTAAGAATCTTCATCGTTGAAAAGCGATTTCAATTCATGGCCGCTTACTTCAGTGTTGGAGTATGGAAGCCTGACTTCAGCAGGTCGCTCTTCAATTTCAGGTGTGATATATTCATCAGCAAGAAACCATTTGAAATCGGGCAGCACGAGTTCATTTGTGTTTCCGTCAAAATCAAAATGATTCAAGCCAAGTATGTTCACCTTCTTCATTTTGAAATTGAGATCGCTGCGCGGAAGAACAATCTTGAGATCGGTGAACGAAGCGAGGGCCTTCGCTAACCCATAGCACGCAGGCCCTAATCCTCCTGTGAGCATCGGCGGAAATTCCCAACACAGCATGAGCACCCTGATCTTTGAATATGCCATAGCACCGCTTCAGAGGTAAACATAGAAAATTTAAAGCGAGGAGGGTAATGGGTTATTCGGCAATTGGGTAATTCGGCGATTGGGTTGTTCGATTATTTGGCGGGTGGAGGAACAGGTTTTGAAAGTTCAGCCACTTGTTTTTTTAGTGTGCGGATTTCTTTATTCTTATTCCACACGTTGCTCCATCCCATAAACCATCCGCCGGTGAGGCCAACGAAAAAAATGATGACGGTATTGAGCGCCAGCGACCCTGTGAAATTCCAAAAAAGAAATTTCATGGAGATGCTTGCAGTATTTTGAAACGTGAAAATGAGGGCAAGGATGAGGAATAAGATCGTGATGATGTAAGAACGCTGCATGAGAATGTTTTTTGTCGGCAGTAAAAATACAAGGAGTTGCAGGAAAATTTTCTTCTTCAACTGGCCATACGATCAAATCGAATTTGTTGCCCATTGCAATTTTTGAGCGCGTAAGATCTTATCAATTAGTATTAGATAGTTGTAAATAAGTCATTCACCTTTGTCGAAAATTATTTTATATGAAAATAAGACTCCTGCTCTCCCTTATCATTTTCGTTGTTGCATTGATGTTCAGTTGCGCAAAGAAAGATGATACTACCCCTGTAACGAATGAACATTACGGATCGATGTCAGATTTTTTTGCGAAGAACGGTGTGCCGACACAACTCTTCACGCTTAACGCTTCTTCAGGAGGAATGATCATCGGATCACAGGGAACGAAGATTACATTCCCGAATTACGCTTTCAAACATGTCAATGGAAGCACAGTGACGGGTAATGTTTCAGTTCTGCTTCGTGAGGTGTATAAGAAATCTGACATGCTTCTTTCAAACCTTTCAACTATGAATGATAGCGCTCCTTTGAAGTCCGGCGGAATGCTTTCAATCACCGCATTCCAGGGAAATGAGGAATTATCTATGGCGAATGGGAAAAGTTACTCTGCTCAATTGCCGACTGCTATTCCTGATTACACCATGAACGCATTCGTAAATTCGACCAATGGACTGAATTGGTCAAAGATTGACTCAGTACCACCAGATTCCTCAGGCTATGGACCAGATAATTTTTACTCACAAATTTTCATCGAGGCAACTTCATATCTCTACAACAGTAATTGGTTGGGCTGGATCAATTGCGATACCTGGTTTGGACCTCTCTTCCCTGTTATTCAAGCGAATTCTACTCTTAATAATTCCGATTATGAAACTGTGTGCTATCTCATTCTCAGGGATAATGCAGCAATTCAACTCTATGCGAGTTCAGCGAGTGCATTTAATAACAATGCTCCAATGGATTCAAGCGGAACATTAGTCGCTTTAGGAGTAAAGGACAGCATTTTATATTCAGCGTTTGTTCCTTTCACTGTGACTAATAATTTACAGATGAGCTTCACCCTTCAGCCAACCACCACTGATGAATTCAAAGCAGCGCTTGATTTGCTAAACTGATACTCAAATTATTTTCCAATCCAAATCTCCGCCTGTCCAGTAGGCACTATGTATTTTGTCGAGATATCCGGCACTACACTGAATGAGGTTTGCAAAACGCTGTCAGCAATGTGCTTTATTTTTTTCGCATACGTGCTGTCTTCTTGATTGAAATACCTGATGGTGTTGTGATAACTGCCTCTCACATTTTCAATTTCCGGCGCTGACCATCCTTTCTTATTACACATTGCCTGCAGTTTTTGTATTGCCGGTTTATTGCTGCTGTCTGCATATTGAATGTAAACTAATTTTTTCGCAATGGTTCTTATCGCTATGAATTCTTCAGGTGTTGAATTACCAATGGG
The DNA here is from genome assembly GCA_035638255.1 of Chitinophagales bacterium. GTDB lineage: Bacteria > Bacteroidota > Bacteroidia > Chitinophagales > UBA10324 > DASRAJ01. The sequence continues at coordinate 38,974 of DASRAJ010000176.1, read as the reverse complement.
AACTCTTTTGATTGGGTCAGTAACGATGTCTTTGGGAGTGTTGTTTTTGATTTTCCGGAGTTGCAAATCGGTATAGAATTGTTTGTAGCGAATAGTATCATACTCCTTCAGGACCTGAATGGAAAATTGATTATCAGACTGAAGTGTTGAATCCTCCATTAAGCGTGCACTCAGAATTGACTCAGCAATGTTTGACAAAAATTTTCGGTTGCTTTCATCGAGCGAATTTTTGTTTTCCCTGAGCAGGTAGTGCTCAAGCGTCATCAGCGCTATGTCATTTCGGGTGGTGGATTTTTCCGCCGTCAGATCTTCTATCAGTTTTTGAATGATCTGGCTTTCCTGGTTCGCCTGCGCAATTTTATCGGCTCCGTTTTTTATGATGAAGCCGATGATGACCAATACTATTCCCGTAAATACCTTAGTGAGCACTTCTGTTTTATCCCAAAAATCTTTTTCTCCTGCCATGAAGTTTGGTTTATTGCTCGTTAAAATAATGGAATTTCTACGACCGTTGATTCTTTATCACATCATTAATCACAAACCTGAAAAGCAAAGTATAAAAGCGCTGCACCTATTAAAAAATGGTTAAATTCGTTTGTCAATTTAAAGCAGACTTGATTCATAAATTTCACGAATGAAAAAGCTTCGTAAATTTTGGTTTAAGAATTTACTTTACGTGCTGGCAGTAATCGTTGCAACTGCCGGATGTAAAAAGGACAATGGCGGAGATGATCTTGCGTTTTTGCCGACATTAACTACTGATACCGTAAGTATCATCGGGCAACTGACAGCACAATCGGGAGGCAATATCACCAGTGGCGGAGGATATAATGTTACAGCGAGAGGTATTTGCTTTAGCACTCTAAGCAATCCGACTATAGTCGGTTCCAAAGTTGATGCCGGTACTGGAATAGGAAGCTTTACAGTCATATTAAATCTCGCTGGCTTAACGGTAGGTGAAACTTGTTATGTGCGCGCTTATGCAACAACCAGTATAGGCACTGCTTATGGCAATGAAGTGAGTTTCATAATTCCTCAAACAATTTTTACAGTTGGCCAATTGTACCAGGGTGGAGTGATAGCGTATATTGACAGCACTAACATACACGGAATAATTGCTGAATCAATGGACCAAAGCGTTGGGGCAGAGTGGGGATGTGAAGGAATACAAACCATGGGAGCGAGTGGCACAGCCATCGGCACAGGGTATCAAAACACCATAGATATAGAAAACACCTGCTTCACTGATGGCATTGCTGCTGATCTTTGCACCCAGCTAATGTCAGGTGGCTACAATGACTGGTATTTACCAAGTAAGGAGGAGCTTAACCAGTTGTATATTAATCGGACTTCAATTGGTGGTTTTACTGATGACGTCTATTGGAGTTCCAGCGAGCACAATAACCATAATGCCTGGGCGCAACTGTTTACCACCGGCCAACAGCAGCCTGAATTTAAGAGCCACCCGAATTTTGTGCGCGCCGTGCGTAATTTTTAATTATCAAAGTTGGGGCTCCAACTAAACTTTCTTGCCTTTCATCGCCGCCGAAATCACCTGGTCCATCACCCGATGCGCAAAGGGATGTGTGAATTCATTCAACTCATCGAGGCGGACGTGAATCAAATCTTTGTCGCTGCTTTCTATAACTTCTTCCAGCGCTTTCATGTGTGAACGAATTCCTGCAACTTCATCTTCATTCAATAGCTCTGAATTTTTGTTCAGAAATTTTTCTGCTGACTGAAGAACCTGTTGCGCTTCGGTGCGCACTTCGAGAAGTGCGCGTGCTTGCATGTCATCACGCGCATGAGTAATGGAATCGAAAAGCATTTTTTCTACTTCTTCGTCTGTTAATCCGTATTGAGGCTTTACTTCTATGGCTTGCTCTGTGCCGCTGCGCAATTCTTTGGCGCGCACTTTTAAAATGCCATCGGCATTCAGGATGAAACTGATTTCTATTTTCGGAAGTCCTGCAGCCATGGGAGGAATTCCGGTGAGGATAAATTCAGCGAGCTTGCGATTGTCATTCACCACATCGCGCTCGCCCTGGTACACGGCGATTTTCATGTTCACCTGCCCGTCTTTTGAAGTGGTGTATTGACGTGCCGCGCTCGTTGGAATTTTTGAGTTGCGCGGAATTATTACATCCATTAATTCACCCATTGTTTCAATGCCGAGTGAAAGGGGAGTGACATCAAGCAACAAAATATCTTTCTGGTTTCCGGCGAGAACATCTGCTTGTATGGCCGCGCCGAGTGCCACCACTTCATCAGGATTTATTTTGTCATATACTTCTTTGCCGAAAAATTCAGAGACCGTTTTTTTTACAGAAGGAATTCGGGTGGCTCCTCCCACCATGACCACACTTTCAATGGCTGATGCATCAAGCTTTGCATCTTTCAATGCTTTCTTAACACAAGAAATGGTTTTGTCAATCAGGTGGCGTGTGATGCTTTCGAACTCAGTTCTTGAAATATCGAAATCAAAATTCTGCATCATGCTGGTATGCCATCCTTCCCGAAAAGTTCGGGACAAGTCGATAAAACTTTTACTGAGCTTGTCGAAGTGCTCAGGATGACCTTCGCTTGAACGGTCATATTGGTTATGATTGCTGAGAAAAATTTTTGCTCCTTCCGCTTTTAGTCGCAGCGCCTGACTTAGTGATTTGTTATCAAGAAATTCTTCTTTGCTCACCTTATTTTTCTTCAGCCAAAAATCTACAATGGCTCTGTCAAAATCATCGCCACCCAGAAAGGTATCGCCGTTAGTGGAGAGCACTTCGAAAATTCCCCCCGATGCATCGGGATGGATTTTGAGAATGGAAATGTCGAAGGTGCCACCGCCGAGATCGTAGACAGCGATTGTGCGTTCTTCATTTTTATCCAGACCAATTCCGTAAGCAAGTGAAGCAGCCGTTGGTTCATTGATGATGCGCAGCACTTCAAGTCCTGCAAGTTTGCCGGCGTCACGCGTAGCTTGCCGTTGCGAATCGTTGAAATAGGCCGGTACAGTAATTACTACTCGCTTCACTTCTGTACGCTCACCGGATTTTGCTGTCAAAACTTTTTCAGCACGCGCTTTCAGTTCTTTCAGTATGAATGATGACAATTCAATCGGTGAGTAGAATTTATTGTCGACACGAATCTTCACAAGCTTCTCTTCATCTTCATCAATTATTTTATAACCAAAATAATCTTCGTGCCCGCGAACATCCTTGTATGATTTTCCCATCAATCTCTTGACAGAATAAATTGTGCGCTGCGGATCGCTGATAAGAAATGGTTTTGCTTCTGAGCCAACCGTTACATTTCCATTTTGATCAAAATGCACAATGGAAGGAACAAGTGAATTCCTTCCTGCTTCTTTCACAGTCTCAGCGTTGCCGGTTTCCTTATTGACGAATGCTATGAGAGAATTGGTAGTGCCGAGATCAATGCCCGCAATGAGTTCGGGCTTCTCGATTTTCGCTTCTTTGATGTTGATTGAAATCTTTGCCATGGATTGTTTCGCAAAGATACAGTGAGGAAATAGCTTACAGTGAATCCCGGCAACGCAAAATATCTTTCTATGTCCCGCGTTGCTACTGCGACTAAATTAATTTACATGAAGCAGACACTCTACGTTCTTCTCGCAGCAATCCTGCTGATCAACTTTCACTCTTCAGCTAATTCAATACCCCGCAAGGGTTGTCACTTTTATCTGAGTCATCAAATGCAGGGTAACACCTTAGTGATGACCAGCGGTTTTACCGGTGAATATTGCTATGGTGCTACTGTTGCCACGCAAGTGTTTTTTGGGAACGGCGATCAGGCAACGTGGACCAGCAGCGAAACGCCTTATACAACAAGTTACGTCTATACTGCTCTTGGTGATTATACAGTTGTCGTTTATACTGGCGGTCAATACAGTTTTGAGTTCAATGTTATAATTGGCCAGGACACTACTGTCGCAAGCGGTTGTGATTCTTCATTTGTCTGTAGTCCATCCTTTGACTACGAGCTTCTGTATTCTCAAACAAGAGAAGAATATTTTCTCGTATGCACCAGAACTGATTTTTGTGAAGGAATGGAATTCACCTGGATTATGGGGGGCACATCGGTTTCGGTAAATCCTGTCACTTTTCCTTTTGGTAAAATAGAAGATGGTAGTGTAGTAACTGTTTGTCTTAAGTTCCACTATATTTTCTGTGATACATCCGTTTGTGAAGACATTTTATTCACAAAGGGGAATGCAACCGTCATTGACGCGATTGAAGATTCAACACCTGCCATACATGTTTTCCCAAATCCGGTCCGGGATGAATTGGAAGCTGAAGTCCTGAATTTGGAAGACAATATTGTACTTACATTTTATTCTTTCGATGGGAGAAAAATTCTGAGCTATGAATTGGAAACTTCCACTCAGCAAAAAGAATATTCGATCAACCTGAGAAATTTTCCCGGCGGAATTTATTTTGTGAAGGCAACCTCCGGTGATAATTTTTCTTCGATGCAGAAAATCGTAAAGGAATAATCCGCGATCGCGATTCGATCGGGAAATCTTATCTCATCAAATACATCTTCCCGATACCTCTCTTGAAATACTGATCGGTGCTGTTGTCATAATGATCCATCCTTTTACCGTTTAGCACGGCTTCCACTTTGTAGAAGTATAAACCATTGGCGAGCTTATCACCGAACTGATCGGTACCATCATAAGAAAAGTCAGTGATGTTATTGCCGACATGGATGTCACCGAGTTGCCCGAGGAAAACTTCTTTCACCACTTTACCGGTAATGGTGTAGATGGTAATCTTCATCTGCTGCGGAGTTTCATAGCCCGTGAGCGTGAACACAAACCGCGTTGATGTGGTGAAAGGATTCGGATAGTTGAAGACGTTCGAGATCATCGGCTTATTGATCACTTCAAATGAAATACGATACGCATTATCGCCGGAAGCATTTCCGCTGCGATCATAACCCTGCACGACAATTTGATATTTTCCATCCGTTAAGAATTCCGCTTTCAATTCTGCACGCGCGGTGTTGTCCTTCGTGAGATTGGTGGAGTCGGCAGGGTAAAAGAAGGCGTGAACATTGTCAAACGTAACGTTATGGTGCGAGCCATCGGGATAAATAAAATAGATCTTGAATTCCGAGGTATCATTCATGGGCACAAACTTGTTATCATCCTTCAGCATGATTTCAATATCCGGCTTCGCGGAAACGAGGTCGCCGTCCATAATGTGCATGCCATCGAAAGTGACATCGAGAATAGGGTTCAAATTATCGGGGACCACGTGGAAGCTGATGATGCCAATGTTGTTAAAATGGTATTGCTCCGGCTGATCATTGTCCGGATTCACTTCCACATACAAATAATCAGTGCCTGTATAGCAGTTGCATGCTGTTTCAAAATCATACTGTGCATGCATGGTATCGTTCCCTGCGAGCGGTCCGTACCGTTTGGTATAAGTGTGCAGCACATTCGTTGCATCGGTGATCTGGTATTTCATCAGCATGCTATCCATATTCCAGGGTGTGAGATTTTCTACCGCACAGGAAAGTTTCATGGCAGTGAATTGATTCACGGTATCATTCAGAGAAAAATAGAGCGCCGGATTCAACGCTGCTTCCGGTACAGGCTGATAATTAATGCGCCAGTAATCCAATTGAATGGGTGTTCGGAAAGTAGTATCAAGGCAATTCATTCTTAGTTTTAAATACGGATACTGACTCACGCTGATTCCCGAAATAGAAGTATCAGAAGCCAATACATTATTCGACAACACCGTTTCAGCCCCGCTATTATTCACGCCGATAAGTTGCAATGAAGTGATATCAGAGCCCGGTTCAATTGAATGTGCTTTCCAGTGCAATGAAGTCCATGAAGCAGCAGGACCTATCAATGGCGATTCGATGTAGCCATCATTCCACTCTCCTGAAAAATTGAAGTTGGTATCAATGATAGAAGTAAATGTGTCGCCGACCACTTCATAAATAGGATAATCCGGATCATGTTTCTTGAAGAATGCCACGTATGGAACATCAGAAGTAATAGTTTGAATTTTTGACAGTCCAAGATCAGTGAAAATTTGTTTCATGGTATCATTCCAGTTATAGACTCCCATATCATTATTCGACATCATAAAGATGTAATCGCCATCGGGGATCGTATCGATAAGAAATGTTTTCATGTCTTCAATGTATGGATGCAGTATTGTTGGATAAAAGAAATACGACCGGAAACCTACTTTGCACTGTGTGCTCCCATAGTAAGCAGGAGAACAGTTCGCTGCATCATTATAGTTTTTCCAGAAAACTCCGGTGAGTGAATCTATTACTGCAAACTGCATTGAAGCTCCGCAATTCGCGCAATCCCATTTTCCGATACGAACTCCATTGAGATAAAAAGCAGGATCATCTAACTGTAGTGGTCCTCCAACCCACAGCGTATTGCCGTTATAAACGCCAATGGTTTTTATGTCATCAACATACTTGAAAACTCTATTCGAAGGCAACTCGATATTCCCCTGTGTTTGAATGGTGGAAAGAAACTGGAAGTAATGCGATTGATTCCATCCCGGCGAAGATCCCGGCAGGTAAATGAATGATGCATTATGCCATGTGAAAGTGTGATTGCCATAAAGAGTGTCAACGCTTGTGCGCCAGTAATAGACCACGCTGTCTGTCATCGTGAGAGTGGGCGTCCATTTCACTACCCCGCCGATCTGCAGAATTTTTTTGGTTTGAAGAAGAGGACTGTTGAAGAATTGCGTGGTATCTAATTGAATCACGTATTGTTTTTGAGCAGCGAATGCATTGACCGTAGAAGCCTTCAGCATTACGCCTTGCGCGCTTACAATGGAATAATTATACGGCCACACAGGAATAATATCATCGGAGTTAATAAATAGGGTAGGGGTAAGGATATTGTTCAACTCGGAAATTTCATCTACATCTCCATTGGCTGTAGAATCGTTGATGCCTGCATCTACCTTGATGTAAAAATTGTTCATTCCAAATGCCTGGTTCGCCTCAGTTTTAATCACGAGGCGAAGCGTATCACAGTAATGGGGTGATTTAATTTTTTTGTGGTAAAGAAATTCCTCAGTGCCGCCCGGAAGGGTTCGTTTCACATCTACATAAATAGAATCGGGAATGGCTCTGCCGAGATTGTAGGTAATGATCTGCAGGTAAAATGAATCGAGCCCTGCAGAAACGGTTGCGGGATCAAACGTGACGTTTTGTGATTCGAGATCGTAGTCAGGTTTGGGATGGGTGTTAAGCTTTAAAGAAGGATCACCGGCGAAAAGCATCTGCTCTGCCGTTGCTTTGTCAATCGTGGCTCCCTGTGCGTACACATCCGAGATAGTTTGTTGAATGACATCACCCATGGGCTTATCATACTCATGTGCAGACAAATTGATGTAGAAATTGGTACTGTATAAATCCAAACTGCTGGCTACGGAAAAAACAGCAGGACCAAGAAATCCAATGGCACCGCTGTGATCAGCAAGTACAAATTCGTCGGACATGCCATGGATGGATGTGAACAGATTTCCGATCAGGCAACCGTTGGTAAGCAGCAACGGATACTTTCCGTCATTGTGATAATCTTCCGGCTTATCCAAATTGAAGTCGAAAGAATTATAAGAAGAGTGACCGAAGAAAGTGATGAGCGAAACACCATTCTTTAGCAGCGAATCAATTTGCGCATTCGTTGCCAGTTCAATAGGATTGTTGTTGTCTTTAAAGAATGAGGTAACATTTCCGCCGAATAATGTATCCTCGATAATTACCTCAAATGAATGCAGGACTCCGCCGAAATAACTTTGATCAGCCTGGCTGCTTCCGCCACATAAATGCATCACCTGTTTCATCCATGCAGAGTTAGCTACCGTTGGATTTGGAACGTGTTGTGCCAGCATGAAATCTTTTGCCTTGGTGAGGTATGGTAAAATTTCTTCTGCATTCAGCACAGAAAGTCTTCCCACAGGAAATAGCGGCCTCGGGGAATAACCTATTGATGTAAGAAGTTCATCAGAGCCGGGAAGACCAAATGTTGGAACGTAGGAAACCGGTTTTGTTGATGGATAATCGTTCATTACTGAATACTCAATTCCCTTCCCGATAATAAATACGTAGCGCTGCTGCTGTGGCAGCCATGTGTCATAGATGTAGTGTGAAAACTTTCTGATGGCTGAAGGATGAAATCGGATTCCGTAAGCAAATTCATCATACAGATCATTGATGTTCACGACAATTGCTTTGTAAGGAAGGTCAGGATAATAGTAAGCATCTTCTTTGAATGCTCTGTACTGTTCCACATAATTATTGCCCAAACTGTCATTCATCAATTTCGGATGCGAGATGATGATGAAGTTTCCCTGGTTCGCAGGAAGAGAATAATCTACAAAGTGTACGGTCCACAGTGAATCCACTTTGCGAATGGCCAGCGTGTCATTTGCAATAAGGAACAATTGTCGCTCGGGTTGTAAGGAAGGAGGGAGAAGAAATTTTTCTGTGTCATTCTCAACCACCGCGGTCAACCGCAACTTTTCAGTCAAATCATAAAGGATCGGTGTGGTTCCCGCTTCATCAAAATCACCGATCTCGAGATACTGATTGGCGCCGTTGGATGTCAGGCTGAAACGCAAAGCATTGTTATTATCAAAATCAAATTCACGCGGATACTTCAAATCAAACCATGGAACAGAATTATAATCATTCACAGATGGTGATGCTGCCGTAGAGTATTCCAGAACAGTTGTAGGGGCAGTTAACCATGAGAGCGTAGGAATCGAAAGATCCAATCGTGTCATGATATAAAAAGAATAACTTCCTGACCAGAGTTGATTACCATTCACATTAATTATCATGTAATGGTCATCATCGAGGTCGCCGTTAATTGCAGTCTTTAATTCTGCCGGCGGACCCGATAAGTATGGATGCGGAGTATTGACTGTGTAGTCTTTATTTGATTTGTTGAAACCGTAATCCGTGTACCCTTCAGTGTTACTGAAATCAGAATCCCATAGCAACTGTCCTGCAAGCGCCAACGCACCTCGATTCAATTGAGTGCCGGAGATTCGTTCTTTGCCTCCCACACGGGAAGATGTGTACCAGCAATACGCTTCTTTTTGCGGAGGATTCGAGATATTGTTTGCTGCGTCGATGATGTGGTTGGTGCTCGGAACAATACTCCACGTGAGATAGTAATATGCAGAGTCAGTGAACAAGCTCAACTTGTCATTTGCCTGCCATGTGTGATCAGCATAAAGGGTTGAATCCCAGTATCCATCATTGTGAACAGCGTAGAACTCGATGTAATCGTTGGTACCAAGAATTCCCGAAGCCGTAACATAGATCGGAACTTCCTGTCCCCTTCCGAAAATCTGAATATTACTTCCGTTAATGGAATTCACCGGCACTCCAAAATTCTGAAGCGTGGAGTATGGAATGCGATATAGTCCATCCTGCAGAATGCGGAACTTGAAATACGTTTGGCTGTAATTGATCCATTCATTCCCGTAGAGCTGAGAATGTGCTTTGAAAAAAACTCCCGTTAAGATCAGAAGTAGTAAGAGTTTCCTCATTTGATGATTTTATTTTTGTCGTTGTTCAAAGCTATGCGCAAGGAAAAGACATTTGAATACAATGAGCCTGAAAGATCGCCCAGGTTAGTCAATGCGTAATCAATTGTCACACTTTTTATTTTCAAACCAACACCAATGTTCGGCTGCACCGTAAGTGATCTGGTGCTGTCAATGTCGCTCACCTTTTGAAAGTTGCTGAGGCCGGCACGCAGATAAATAATTTGTTTGTATCCGGCTTCTACACCTATACGCGGATCAATGCTAATTGGTTTCCCCGGTATGAGGACATTACGTTTCCCGTCGGTCGTGAGGTCGAGATCAATTTCCGGTAAGAGGGTAATACTTTTTGTTTTTGAGAATGAAAACAGGTACGCAGCACCCATAATGATTCGCGGTGAGGTGAGTTCAACAGAGTTTTCCGGGATCACATTATTGGTGGAAGCAAAGATGGCTTGTTCATCAGATGTAAAATTGAATGACCATGCATTGAACGTAGTAGTAATGTCTTTGCCGATAGCGCCGAACCGCCAGTTATTTTTTTCGTATTGAATTCCTGCGTCCAATCCAAGTCCCCAGGATGTTGCAAAGTTTCCTGCTGTGCGATGAATAATTTTCACTGTGCCACCGAGGCGCAATCCATTCACACTAAGCTTTTGTGCATAGGAAATCATAGCAGCATAATCTGCCACGGAGAATGAAGTTATATTGTTGTAGTTGATACTTCCATCAGGATCATAAAGAAAGAGTGTATTGGGAATATCATCAACGCCAAAGCGGATGAGAGAGAAGGCAAGAATGCGGTTGAGCGACTTGTTTTGAAGCGGAAGTGCCAGTCCTATATAATCATACTTGGCAATGCCTGCAAAATATTCAGAGTGCATCAGGCCAAGATCAAATTTCTTATCATCATTCGCCAGTCCTGCCGGATTCCAATATGCTGACGTGACATCACTGTTACTCGCAATCACCGCACCTGACATGCTTAATCCGCGTGCTCCCGTACCAATGGCGAGAAACTCATTGCTGTATTTATAGAACTGCGCCTGTGAAGCCACACTTGCTGATAACAATAGAGCAAGCATCGTAATTGTTTTCTTCATGAATGTTCTTTTTGTGAATTCCCCCTAACGGCCTTTTCAAAAAAGTATTGTAAAGATAGGCAATTCTGGCTCTTGTACGCGAAACAGAAACGAAAGGTTTCTTACTATATAAGCCTCTTTTTTTTCGTCCTGCGTCCCTTAACACCATTAATTACTTTTGCGGAAAATCATTTGAATGAATTTTATTGAAGAATTGCGGTGGCGCGGGTTGCTGTTTGACTCTACTCCGGGAACAGAAGAGCATCTGAATACAGGCATGCGCAGCGGTTATGTTGGCTTCGATCCGTCAGCGCCTTCGTTGCACATCGGCAGCCTGGTTCAGATCATGTTGCTCGTTCATTTCCAGAGAGCCGGACACAAACCGATTGCCTTAGTGGGAGGTGCAACGGGAATGATTGGCGATCCTTCCGGAAAATCTGAAGAAAGAAAATTACTGAATGAAGAAACTATTCGGGGCTATGCAGAGAAGATCAAAATCCAGTTGAGCAGGTTTTTGGATTTTGGAAGCAGCGGCAATGCAGCATCTCTCGAAAATAATTATGAGTGGTTCAGGGAAATCAAAGTGCTCGATTTCCTTCGCGATGTTGGAAAGCATCTGACGGTGAATTACATGATGGCAAAAGATTCAGTGAAGAGTCGTTTGGAATCAGGCATTTCTTTCACCGAGTTTTCTTATCAGCTTTTGCAGGGCTATGATTTTTATTGGCTGAATCAACATCGGGATTGTACTATGCAAATGGGGGGTAGTGATCAGTGGGGGAATATTGTTGCAGGCATTGAGTTGACGAGAAGAAAGTCAGGAAATGAGTTGTTTGCGGTCACTTCTCAGCTCATCATGCGCGCCGATGGAAAGAAGCTTGGCAAAACGGAAGAAGGTGCCGTATGGCTTGATGCAGCCATGACGTCTCCTTATAAATTCTATCAGTACTGGATCAATGTGACGGATGAAGATGCTGCAAAGTATATCCGTTACTTCTCGCTGCTGAGCAAAGAAGAGATAGATGCAATTGAAGCCGCGCATGCGCTTGAACCCGGGAAAAGATATCTCCAGCAAAAACTTGCTGAAGACATAACTGTACGGGTGCATTCAAGGGAAGATTATGATGCCGCGGTGCGGGCTTCGGGAATTCTTTTTGGGAAGTCCACCGGTGATGACCTGCATTCACTTTCAAATCGAGACTTTGAAGAAATCTTCGAAGGTGTTCCCACCAAAAAACTCAGCAAAAGCCTCTTTGAAAATGGAATTGATGTGATGAAGCTGCTGGTAGATGACACACAATTTTTTCCATCAAAAGGGGAAGCGCGAAGAACCATTGAAAGCAGGGGAGCCGCTGTGAACAAGCAAACCATTTCTCTCGATTACATTGTGAAATCTGAGCAGCTCATTAACAACCGATACCTGGTTTTGCAGAAAGGAAAGAAGAATTATTTTCTTGTGATTGCAGAATAAAAAAAATCTATCAGATCACCGATACTTGCCGGGATTTTTATCTGCTTCATCTGCGAAATCTGCGAGACACGATTTTTATGGATTTTGAAAACTTCATTCAACAACTTGCGCACTACTTAACTCAGCCACTTCCCGGAGAAGCAGCCCAATTTAAAATGGCACCTGCACGTCGGTTAACCTTCAAAGAATATTATGAAGAAGGAAAAATAAATCCAAAGCAGAGTGCAGTGCTGATCTGTCTTTATCCTTATCAGGATTTCGTTTACACTGTACTCACCTTGCGCCCCTCAGAATTTGGAATTCATAGTGATCAGGTGAGTTTTCCCGGGGGAAGATTTGAGGAAGCCGATGAGAGCCTGCAGGCAACGGCCCTGCGAGAAACGTATGAGGAGATAGGAATAGAATCATCTGAACTCAATGTGATCGGAAAACTTACTCCCATTTACATCCCTGTCAGCAATTATCTTGTTCATCCTTTCATTGCTGTTTCCTATTCACGGCCTGAATTTTCTTTAAACCAAAATGAAGTGAAGCAAATCATGGAAATTGAAATCAGCATTTTTATAAAAGAAGAAATTAAAGGTTTCGGAATTTTTATTTCCGGAAGGAAGGAAAAAATTGATGCGCCTTTTTATGAAGTGCAGCAGCAAAAAATCTGGGGCGCTACCGCCATGATATTATCAGAGTTTGAATTCATTATTCAGCCACTTCTTACTTCCTCTTGAATTAATCGAATCCCGGTGCTATTTTTCGGAACTGATTCTCAAAACACACACCTTGAAAGAGTGGTGGGAAAAAGTTGTTAGCGATTATTTCACCTTTTCAGCAGGCCAAAGAAACGGTGTGATGGTATTGAGTATTGCTATCCTGATTGCAGCATTTGCTCCCCGATTGACAGCATTGTTTCAAAAAGATAAACCGCCCAATTTTGCCACGTTCGGGAATGAAATTGATTCTTTTCAAAAAAAATTACCGGTCAACTTCACTTCTGATTCTTCTTTAGAAAAACCGTCATTAGCTGAACTTGATGAAACAAAGAAGGAGAGAAAAATGCCGGACCGTTCGGCGCAACTATTTTCTTTCGATCCAAACACAGCAAGCACGAATGATTTTAAGAATCTTGGTTTGGGAGATAAGCTGATCAAAACCATTTTGAATTATCGGAGTAAGGGAGCAAAGTTTTTTGCGAAAGAAGATTTCAAAAAAATCTATGGCTTGAGTAGTGAAGATTACAATCGCCTGGAGCCGTATATTCAAATTACATCGCAACAAAAAAATTCTTCGGCGCCAACAACAAAAAACCATTCTCTCGCTGCAAGCCTTCATGCTCAACCATCACTTCTTGACCTGAACAGAGCCGACTCAGTTCAATTGGTTGCCCTGCCGGGAATAGGACCGGTGCTCTCTTCCCGCATCCTAAAGTTCAGAGATAAGCTTGGCGGATTTTATTCTGTTGATCAGTTGAAAGAAGTGTATGGCATGACTGAGGATAATTTTGTTTTGGCGAAAGAAAAAATTTCTGTCAATGTCGCTGAGGTAAGAAAGATCAGCATCAATGACGTTTCAGCCGACGACTTAAAACAACATCCATACTTTAAACCCATTGTTGTGCCTCTTATCAACTACCGGGAGCAACATGGTAATTTCAAGTCAGTAGAAGAATTGAAAAACATTGATGTGATCACCCAGGAAGTTTATCAAAAGATTCTTCCGTACGTGCAGATTTGAGATTAAGGATGGATGTAATTAAAGAGTCCGAATGGGTGTTTTCTTTATTGCAAAAGAATTTTCCCCCAACCCATTGTAATTCCGATCTGTCTGCTTACTTTTGCGTTCCCTTTTTTGGTTTACCTCACAGATTATACCAACAATCCCGTGCAACTCACTAAGAAACGTAAACAGGTCAACACAAAAGTGCCGATTGGTAAAACCTATTCCCTGCAGGAAGCTTCTTCTTTGCTGAAGGATGTGAATACCGCCAAATTCGATGCTTCTATTGATTTGCACATTCGCCTCGGCATTGATCCCCGCAAGGCTGATCAGGCCATTCGTGGTGTTGTTAATCTCCCGCATGGAACAGGAAAGACCAAACGGGTTTTAGTGTTTTGTAATCCTGATAAAGAAGATGAAGCGAGACAAGCGGGGGCAGATCATGTGGGATTGCAGGAATATGTAGAGAAAGTGGAGAAAGGCTGGATGGATGTAGATGTGATCATCGCCACACCGAGTGTAATGCCGAAGATTGCGAAGCTTGGAAAGATCCTCGGTCCGCGAAACCTGATGCCGAACCCGAAGTCGGGAACGGTGACAGATAATGTTGCTGATGCAGTAAAGGAAGTGAAGGGAGGCAAGATCGCCTTCCGTGTTGACAAGCAGGGAATCATTCATGCCTCAGTCGGTCGCGTTTCATTTCCGAAAGAAAAAATTTATGACAATGCTCACGAGCTGATTCATACCGTGATCAAAATGAAACCATCTTCTGCAAAAGGAACATACCTCAAAAGTGTGACTCTTGCAAGCACGATGAGCCCGGGCATTCATGTAGACACTAAAACGTTAATGAGCTAAGTAATGGAAAAGGCAGCGAAGAAAGAAACGATTGAAGTGCTCACTGCAAAGTTTAATGCAGCCACCAATTTTTATTTGGCTGATGCATCGAACCTTACTGTGGCTGATGTAAATAAGCTGCGTCGCTTATGCCATAAGCAGGGAGTCGAAATGCGTGTGGCAAAGAATACGCTCATTCGCAAAGCGCTCGAAGCAACGGGTAAACAATATGAAGGCATTATCGAAGTATTGCACGGTCCCACCTCAATTATGTTTTCTGAAGGCGCTTCTGTTCCTGCAAAAGTGATTAAGGAATTTCGAAAGGCCGGCGAGCGACCCGTTCTCAAAGCAGCATACATTGATTCAGCAATTTACATTGGCGATAAATCAGTGATTGATTTAGCCACGCTGAAGTCAAAAGAAGAACTGGTCGGTGAAATCATCGGACTATTACAATCACCGGCGAAGAACGTGATCAGTGCATTATTATCCGGTGGGCAGAAACTTAGTGGCATTTTGAAAACTCTTGAAGACAGGAAGGAAAGTTAACGATTCACGATTCATCCCGCAGTACAGCGGAAACTCACGATTCCTACATATCAAGTTCAAACTTTTTCAACAACCTCAAACAAAAAATCTCAAATCCTAATCTTAAATCTTAAATCTTAAATCTTCATTCTTAAATCCAAAATAAAATGGCAGACCTTAAAGCATTTGCAGAACAACTCGTCGGCTTGACAGTGAAAGAAGTAAATGATCTGGCAAAGATTTTAAAAGACGAATA
Source organism: Chitinophagales bacterium (assembly GCA_035638255.1). GTDB lineage: Bacteria > Bacteroidota > Bacteroidia > Chitinophagales > UBA10324 > DASRAJ01. The sequence goes on along the minus strand of DASRAJ010000176.1, from coordinate 23,518 downwards.
TGGTATTGAACCGGCTGCTGCACCGCCGGCAATGGCTGCTGGTGGTGGTGGAGCAGCAGCATCTGTAGCAGAAGAAAAAACCACCTTCGATGTAATTTTGAAAGCCGCAGGTGCGCAGAAGCTGCAAGTGGTGAAAGTGGTGAAAGATATTACTGGTCTTGGCTTGAAAGAAGCAAAGGATCTGGTAGATGGTGCACCCAAGCCGGTTAAAGAAGGTATTTCCAAAGACGAAGCTGAATCCGTAAAAACTAAACTCACGGACGCCGGCGCTGAAGTTGAAGTCAAATAAGATTTCCACTCTGAATTTTGTCTCAGATGCAACGCCAAAAAGCGGGCATCTGATTTCTCTTTTAAACGAATCCAATCTTTAAATAAATAAAATGGCAAATAAGACCAACGAGCGAATCAATTTTAGCAAGAATAAAATCAAGCTCGATTATCCTGACTTGCTTGGAATTCAGCTCCAGTCATTCCAGGATTTTTTTCAGCTTGAAACAACTCCCGATAAGCGTGTAGCCGAGGGATTGTTCAAAGTGTTCAATGAAAATTTTCCGATCAGTGACGCACGAAGTATTTTCACACTGGAGTTCCTCGATTATTTCGTAGATCCTCCCCGGTATACCATTGAAGAATGTATAGAGCGCGGCTTAACGTACAGCGTTCCGCTCAAAGCAAAGCTTCGTCTTTCCTGCAACGATCCTGAGCACATAGATTTTCAAACCATCGTTCAGGATGTGTTTCTCGGAAACATTCCTTACATGACTCCGAAAGGAACATTCCTGATTAATGGTGCGGAACGTGTTGTTGTATCACAGTTGCATCGCTCTCCGGGAGTTTTCTTTGGTCAATCAGTTCACCCGAACGGAACGAAAATTTATTCCGCCCGGGTAATTCCTTTCAAAGGTGCGTGGATGGAGTTTGCTACCGACATCAACAATGTCATGTATGCGTACATTGACAGGAAGAAAAAATTTCCCGTTACCACATTGTTGCGTGCCATCGGCTGGGAATACGATAAAGATATTCTCAACCTCTTTGGCTTGTCAGAAGAAATTTCTGCAAAGAAAGAATCATTGAAGAAGCATATCGGAAGAAAACTCGCGGCACGTGTGTTGAGAAGCTGGACCGAAGATTTTGTAGATGAAGATACCGGTGAAGTGGTGACGATCACGCGTAACGAGGTCATCCTTGAGCGCGATACCATTCTCGATGAAAAGAATATCGAGGAAGTTATTGAGACCGGGGTTGATACAGTCGTGCTGCAGAAAGAAATGCAGGGAATGGATTACAGCATCATCTATAACACGCTGCAGAAAGATACTTCCAACAATGAAATAGAAGCCGTTCAATACATCTACCGCCAGTTGCGCGGAGCAGATGCTCCCGATGATGAAACTGCCCGCGGCATCATTGACAAGCTTTTCTTCTCCGATAAAAGATATGACCTCGGCGAAGTGGGCCGGTACAAGATCAATCAGAAGTTGCTGACGAATGTTGATATTGAAAAGAAAGTACTCACGAAGGATGACATCATCGCAATCGTAAAATATCTCGTGCAGCTTACCAATGAGAAAGCGGAAATTGATGACATTGATCACCTGAGCAATCGCCGCGTACGCACAGTGGGCGAGCAGTTGTATGCGCAGTTCGGTGTCGGTCTCGCACGTATGGCGCGCACAATCCGCGAGCGCATGAATGTCCGCGATAATGAAGTGTTCACGCCGATCGACCTGATCAATGCGCGCACACTTTCATCCGTAATCAATTCCTTCTTTGGAACATCACAGCTTTCACAATTCCTTGATCAAACAAATCCGCTTGCTGAGATCACGCACAAGAGAAGAATTTCTGCTCTCGGTCCGGGAGGTCTTTCCCGCGAGCGCGCAGGATTTGAAGTTCGTGACGTACACTATTCTCACTATGGAAGATTGTGCACGATCGAAACTCCGGAAGGTCCGAACATCGGGCTCATCTCTACGCTGTGCGTTCACGCAACGATTAATGAAATGGGTTTCATCGAAACACCCTATTTAAAAGTGAGTGATGGCAGAGTCGATATGAAGAAGAAGCCAACCTACCTCACCGCCGATGAAGAAGACAACTCGATCATCGCGCAGGCGAATGTTCCAATTAATGACAAAGGTGATTTCCAGATTGACCGTATTAAGAGCCGATGGCATGGGGATTTCCCCATTGTGGAACCGGAGAAAGTAGAGTACATGGATGTGGCACCCAACCAGATTGTAGGAGTGAGCGCATCCCTGATTCCCTTCCTCGAGCATGATGATGCCAACCGCGCACTCATGGGTTCGAACATGCAACGCCAGGCAGTTCCGCTTTTAAAACCACAATCACCCATTGTTGGAACAGGACTCGAACACAAAGCTGCCGTTGATTCACGAATGCTTGTGAATGCTGAAGGTCATGGAGTGGTGGAATACGTAGATGCCGATGAGATCGTCATCAATTACGAGTTGAGTGAAGAAGAAGAACTCGTGAGCTTTGAAGGAGCGCGCAAAGTGTACAAGCTTCTCAAGTTCAAAAAGACGAATCAAAGTTCCTGCATCAACCTGAAGCCGATTGTGAAGAAGGGTGATAAAGTAAAACCCGGACAGGTTTTGTGCGAAGGATATGCAACTGAAAGCGGTGAACTCGCTCTCGGTCAAAATCTGAAAGTGGCATTCATGCCGTGGAAGGGTTACAACTTTGAAGATGCCATTGTGCTGAGCGAAAGAATTGTTCGTGAAGATATTTTCACTTCCATTCACATTGAAGAATATGAACTGGAAGTTCGTGACACCAAATTGGGTGAAGAAGAATTGACTCCTGATATTCCTAACGTAAGTGAAGAAGCCACCCGCAACCTTGATGATTACGGAATCATTCGCGTGGGTGCGGCAGTTCGCGAGGGAGATATCCTGATCGGAAAAATTACTCCGCGCGGAGAAACCGATCCGACACCGGAAGAAAAACTATTGCGCGCCATCTTCGGTGATAAAGCCGGTGATGTGAAAGATGCTTCCCTGAAAGCGCCTCCTTCCGTTGAAGGTGTTGTTATTGACAAGAAACTTTTTTCACGCGCGCGTAAAGACAAGAATTCAAAAGCGAAAGAGAAAATCGCGCTCGAGAAACTCGATAAGGAACATGCGAAGAATACAGGAGAAGTAAAGGATGTGCTGATTGAAAAACTCATGAAGCTGCTGAAAGATAAAACCAGCAACGGCATGACGAATGTGTACAAAGAAGTAGTGATTGCGAAAGGCGCTAAGTTCACTGCAAAAATTCTCGGCGATCTCAATTACCAGGAACTCGATCCCGGTAACTGGACGAAAGATGAGCACATCAATGAAATGGTGAAAGTGCTGCTTCACAATTACACCATCAAGCACAATGAAGAAGTTGGTCGCTACAAGAGGGAAAAGTTCAACATCTCCATCGGCGATGAATTGCCTTCAGGTGTATTGAAGCTTGCGAAAGTTTACCTCGCAAAGAAGAGAAAACTGAAAGTAGGAGATAAGCTTGCCGGTCGTCACGGAAACAAAGGCATTGTAGCAAGAATCGTTCGCGATGAAGACATGCCGTTCCTCGATGATGGAACTCCCGTAGATGTGGTATTGAACCCGCTCGGTGTGCCGTCGCGTATGAACCTCGGACAGATTTATGAAACCGTTCTTGGCTGGGCAGGGCAGAAGCTCGGAGTAAAATTCGCTACTCCCATTTTTGACGGAGCAACGATTGATGAGATTGCAGGATGGATCAAGAAGGCAGAGTTGCCGGAATTCGGCATCACCTGGCTCAGCGATGGTGAAACCGGAGAGCGGTTCCATCAGCCGGCAACAGTTGGTGTCATCTACATTCTCAAGCTGCACCACATGGTGGATGACAAGATGCATGCGCGCTCCATCGGTCCGTACTCGCTCATTACGCAGCAGCCGCTCGGTGGTAAAGCACAATTCGGCGGACAGCGTTTTGGTGAAATGGAAGTGTGGGCGCTCGAAGCGTATGGCGCAGCAAACATTCTCCAGGAATTGCTCACCGTAAAATCCGATGACATCGTTGGTCGTGCGAAAACATACGAGAGCATTGTGAAGGGTGACAACATTCCCAAGCCGGGTATTCCTGAATCCTTCAACGTGCTTGTGCATGAGTTGAGAGGATTAGCGCTCGATCTGAAGTTTGATTAGAAATTTTTTTAAGAATAAAAATCGGAAGGCCACTTGCACAACAGGTGGCTTTCTGATTTTATGATAGGTGAATGTTTTTTAGGAAATTTTATATACTCGATTCTCCTGAATGGAAGTTGGGAAGGTGCTTTGTTCGCAGGCTATGCAAGGAAGTTGCAACAAAAGATCATGATGAAATAACCTGCTTTCTGACGATTCGCTTTGGATGTGTTTGATTTTTTTTTCGTGCCGCTTTGTCCCTTCTAATGAATTCACTGATGCGCTTCTGATCGTTCGCAGTAAGCTCTTCGTCGGCAAAGACAATGTCAACATTGCGCGGTTCCTTAATTAGTCCCATGGTAATTTATTTTTCAAAATAGTTCTTAATCAAAGTTAGCGCTTCTCTGGAATATACTGCCATACGATTTGCGTACAAGAGCTTTGCACCAAGTGTTTTTTGATAGTGTTCCACCAATGCTGTTTTCGCTATGAACGAAACATACCCATCATAACCTCTGTCAAATGAAATCTTGCATGCAAATGCCACCAAATTACCCGGTACGCCGAGATAAAGTTTTGATCTTCCCCTGTTGAAATTCGCACTTTCAATCAAATGCATGAAGATGTGATCTTCCTTGTCTTCAATGCTGATCAATCCTTGAATTACTGAAGGATTATTAGCGGTAGTGAGCTTGTAAATTTTTTTTAGTGGGTTGTTCAGCTCGCGGTGCCAATCAAAATCCCAATCTGACTTTACAATTTGTCGGTAATCTTTTGATGAAAGTTGAATCACATGGGTATCGAAGACTTCTCCGGTCAGTGCATTCTCAATAGAGTTCGTAAGCTTGTCAATAATGAAATCAAGCGCGGCAAGATTATTTTTCTTCACGTGCTAAACATAATAAACAATTGAGAATCGGTCTAAGACTTGCCAGGCATCACTCGCAAAGAAACCATCGAATGCAACATCGCTCGTTGGAATTTACTGATCTTTTTGTTTACTTTAGTTGCTGCGCTTCAGTTGTTGGTACTCTCCGCTTAGTGCTTGGCTGCATACCAACACCGGCAAAAAAATAATAATTACTATTGGAACAAACGGTCACCTTTTAACTTCGACATCCAGTAATCCAGATGGAAGAACTGTTGGGCAATTGCTGAGAGACCGAGCGAACATTGTGAGGGATATTTTAATTAGAATGGGCGTCCCTGCAACAGCGGTTCCTGATAATTGGTGGATACTTGTGCCAGGGACAGGGCCCGCGCTAGATATTTTGATAAAATGATTAGACTATTTATTGTTTTTATTCTCCTATTAAACTTGTTTGAAACTTCGTCAAACAGACGAGATAAAAAGAGAATTTGTTGGAATCAAAACCAAGTATTATCATGGAAGGATTTTACTGGGAAAGTTTCAAAATTTGGAAACTATGATGCAGTTCCAAAATTGCTAATTGAATATAAAGTAATTTCATCTTCATCTATTATTGTGGAAAACTGTATGGTTAAAAATCAGTCTTGGGTAAGGAAAGAAAGTCAAACGCCCGAATTATTAATACATGAACAATATCATTTTAATTTATCGGAAGTCATCGCAAGAAAGATCAGGCGCGAAATGTCTAACATCCATACTATTGATGCCATTGCCCTTCAAGAAATATATACTAAATGGATTGAAATATCAAAGGATGAGCAGGCTCAATATGACAAAGAAACTTCGCACAATAAAATAAATAGTGAACAAATAAAATGGCAAATTAAAATTGATAACGAACTTGATAGTTTGAAGGAGTATCAAAATGAAATTATTTATTTAAATTAATAGTTAATGTCAACGATACTGTAAGCTTCCACTTTTTTGTAACCGGCAACCACTGGCAGAGTCGCCAATGAATTTTTCAAATAGCGGAATGAATTGGTAGTATTCTGTCTTTGCCATGATGTTCGATTTTAGAGTTGATGAAAAGAATTTTTGATTGTGGTGCTCATGTAAAGTAAAGCCTTCTTCGTCCGTCAAAAGATAAATGCATGGAGGATAAATTGATGGAGGAGAGTTTAACAAATGGGCGCTGTTGACAAGGCTAAGAAATAAAAGGGAAAAATTTTTCTCTGAAGCTACATAGAAACTTAACCTCCGCCACTTTTTGTTTGCATGATCTTGCTTACAATGTTTAATTTGTGCTGTTTCTTTTTCAAAATGAAAGCAAGCAAATTCTACTATCACTAATTCTATTCAATAAATAAAAACACACCCCTATGAAAAAGATTGTTACCATTTCTGCCATCATCACCATCATCCTTGTATTGGCAACCAGCGGCATTCTTATTTCTCTTCCCATTCAACCACCCAAAGCAAAAACAGGTGCTCCCGGTGAAGGCACTTGCTCTGATTGTCATACAGGCGCGGGATTGAACCTGGGACCGGGCTTTGTAAAACTTTCATTCAGCGGCGCAAAAGGTCAGTACAAGACCGACAGAACTTACACGGTCACTGTCACTGTCATGGATCCTTCCGAAGTGCGCTACGGATTTCAAACCGTTTCTCTTGACCAGGCTAATAACAATCAGGGAAAAATTACGGTGCTCGATACTGCCAATACCAAAACACAAGCCAGTGGTCAAACAGGAAGAAAATACATTAACAATAAATATGCAGGCAGCAATAATGTATGGACCTACGAATGGAAGTCACCTGCCTCTTACGTGGGACCTATCACTTTCTATGGTGCAGGGAATGCTACGAATGGAGACGATTTGCAGTCGGGTGATAATGTGTACACCACTTCTATGATCATACCGGCTTTTTCAGTATCCCGCGAATCATCTTCATTTGAAAATAGAGAGGCCTCCGCATTATCCGTGTATCCGAATCCCGTGAGTGGAAATGATTTTACTGTTTCATTTTCCGTGGAAGAAGATGCAATGATATCTGTGGATCTTTTCGATTTGAATGGAAGATACATTGAGCCATTATTTTATGCTGCGAAGGAAGCCGGTCAGCATCAGGAGATGGTGCATCTGCATCGCATGATTCCTCCGGGTGTTTACTTGGTCGCAGTGAAATCAGGAGAAAAAGTAGAGTATCAAAAAGTGGCGATGGGAATGTGAAAAATTACGATGCACGATACACGATTACGACTCACGTAACACGACTCACGTAACACGACTCACGTCTCACGACTCACGTCTCACGTCTCACGTCTCACGTCTCACGATATTTTGCGTCTGCAAAATTCCGGTTTAACCTGAGTAAGGTCAGAAGACTACATGAGCAAAATCATACTCTTGCTTCTTCTCTGCTTTCATATTTGCTCCCGAAATAAATCCATAAGAATCATGAAACGCTACTTCGTCTTTTTAATGCTCACAACAGCTATTGCAAGCTGGATCTCTTGCCAGAACAATAATGAAAACGCACAGCCCTCCGGCGATCAGAATATCAGGGCTGAATCAAATTCAGCCGGTCAATCTGCTGTGGATGACAATGTCTCAACGCCCAATGTGGTGAAAGTGGCTGCTTCATCAAAAGATCATACCACGCTCGTGACAGCGATTAAAGCGGCGGAATTAGTTGATGCACTTTCGAATGCAGGACCTTTTACGGTGTTTGCTCCTACCAATGACGCCTTCGCCAAATTGCCTGCAGGCACAGTTGATAATTTGCTGAAGCCGGAGAAAAAAAGTGATCTTCAAAACATTCTTCAGTACCATGTATTTGTCGGTGTGGTTGACACCAGTCAAATAACGGATAACAAAGTGCTGAACATGGTGAACGGTGACAACGTGACCTTGCATGTAAAAGACGGAAAGCGTATGGTGAATGATGCAAACATTATGGCTTCCATCCGCGCATCAAACGGAATCATCTATGTGATTGATGGTGTGCTTTTGCCACCGGAGAAGAAATAGAAACTTAAAAGATGTTTGTCCGCAGGACTCTGTGAGGAAATCTTTGAAATAATTTGCTGCCTCAATGTTTCCCGAATCCCGATGCATCGGGACGGGACAGGTCGACATACGCTGTAGAATTTCAGCTCATTTTCAAACAGCTTTTCAGAGCGTAATGATTTTCACTCCTGTAGAATGCTGCATGTTGATGATCTCAAGAATTCTTTCGTAATCCTTTTTCTGATTTACAAAGTCAATCTTCGAAACATCAATCACGACGATTCGAAGCTGGTGTTGTGTTTTGAAAAATTCGAAGTAGCTGTTTTGAATGCGCTGTAAATATTCAGCAGTGATGTCCGACTCGTACAACCTTCCCCGTTTCGAAATATTTTCAATCAGCTTTTCTACAGGTGAATGCAGGTACACCAGCAACTCCGGATCTGGCAATGATGATTGCATGATCGTCGCCAGTCGCTTAAAGAGTTTCATTTCTTCTTCTTCCAGATTAATGCCCGCAAACAGGTGTGACTTGGCAAATAAATAATCAGTGACAACAAATGAATTGAAGAGATCGGGTGAGGCAGCTTCATCGTTCAGTTGCTGATAGCGCTCGGCAAGAAAAAATAACTCGAGCGGAAAAGCATACTGCTTCGGATTTTTGTAGAAGTGCGGAAGAAAAGGGTTGTCAGCAAACTGCTCGAGAATAAGCTTGCCGCTGAAATCATTCGCCAGCATTTTCGCCAGCGAAGTTTTTCCCGCGCCGATGTTCCCTTCGATGGTGATGAAGTGATAACGCATCGTGTGCAAGATCGGAAAAGAAAGAGGATAGAAGGCAGAAGATAGAAGGTAGAGGATAGAAAAATGGAAGTCGGAAAGATATTCTCTTTCGGTCCCCATGCTCGCCGATAAAGAAATACCGCCCGGTTAACTTCCGCTTTCTGTTTTCTTATTTTCTTTACTCCCGATGAAGAAGCAAAAGAAATCTTCAGGAAAAGTTTCTACTTCGAATGAGCATCTTCAGGAGGTAAGAAATTCTGCAACGCTCACCCGCACGCTCACCATCATCTGCTGTGTGTTTGCATTTGCGCTGTATGCGAACACGCTCATGCACCAATTCACCGTTGACGATGATCTCGTGATTTCGAAAAATGAGTTCACCAAAGAAGGAATTTCTGCGATACCGAAAATTTTTGCAACAGCATACCGCGCCGGATCTTACCCGCCTGATGAGAGCTTATACCGGCCGTTGTCGGTTGCCATGTTTGCTGTTGAATATGGTGTTGCCGGCGACACGCCGTTTTTTTTTCACCTCATGAATGTACTTCTATACGCGCTTACAGGAGGAATCCTGTTTACGACACTGAGAATGATTTTCGTCCAAGGGACTCCTTCGGAGAGAGGAAAAAATATTTGGCTTCCCTTCCTCATCACACTTCTTTTTATCGCTCATCCGGTACACACTGAAGTCGTAGCCAATGTGAAAAGCGGCGATGAAGTGCTGGCATTTCTTTTTTCAATGCTTGCCTTGTATTGCGTGATGAAATTTTTGTCCGCAAGGACACCTTTGGAGAAGAACGGAAAATTGTTTTCAGTGTTTGGGGCTGCCGTCTGTTATTTTCTTGCACTCCTGGGGAAAGAAACCGCCGTGACGATGTTGCTTATCATTCCGCTAACTCTTTACTTTTTCGCCCAGCCAAATCGAAAGCAGTGGATGATTGTTTCTGTCGCCCTCGCTTCCGCATTTGTAGTGTACATGACAATAAGGATTGCAGTGCTTCACGGCGCAACCAATTTTACGGCTATTGATATCATCAACAACTCTCTTGCTCCCGTTAAAGATAATTTCATGAAGCGGACGGCTACTGCTGTTTACATGCTCGGCAAATACATTTTGCTTTTGTTCATTCCGGCTCCCCTGTGTTACGATTACTCTTACAACACCATTCCCGTTGTGGCATTCAGCGACGCGGGTGCTTTGCTTTCGCTCTTCTGCATCATCATTCTCGCAGTGATGGCAGTGCGGGGTCTGCGAAAAAAAAATGTAGTCGCTTATGGGATTCTTTTTTTCGGAATCACTATTTCCATTGTTTCCAATATTCTTTTCCTGATTGAGGCAACAATGGCTGAACGTTTTCTCTACATGCCATCACTGGGATTTTGCATTGCGGTTGTTTTTTTTCTTTCAAAAATTTTCAGGATGGAGCCGTCTGCGGCTTACTCAGGTATTTCGGATATCCTGAAAAAAAATAAGACTGCTGGTTTGTTCTTCGTGGTGGTGATACTGCTTTTCTCAGTTAAAACCGTTAGCAGAAATCCCGACTGGAAAAATAATTTCACGTTGCTGCAGCGGGATGTGAAAACACATCCAAAGAGTGAAGCCATTCGTTACTCGCTTGGCAGTACATTTATTTTCGAAAAGTATCTGAATGAAAAAGATTCGCTTAAGCGGAAAGAATATCTGCGCGAAGGAATTGCACAGCTCGATACCGCGCTGACCATTCTTCCTGAGGATGGTGATGCGTGGTTCAGCATGGCATTCGGTTACAATTTTCTCAATGATTACAAGAAGGCCATACCGTGTTTCGAAAAAGGATTTAAGCACACCACGAAAGCTGAAGAGCGTCATTATGTGGGTGCAGGCATCGCTTATGGTGAAGCAGGTGATTACAGGAAATCATTCGCGATGCTGCATCACGTGCTTACTGAAAACGATACGTCATACGAGGCACTGAACAATCTCGGAATGTTTATGTCAAGATCCGGCGGGTACGATTCTTCAATTTATTTTTTGCAGCACGCAATTGCAGTGAAGCCGGCTGACGCCATGCCGTACTATAATCTCGGCAACACGTACGCGTATGAGAAAAATTTCACGACTGCGATCGAATGGTACAGGAAGGCACTGCAGTTCGATCTGCAAATGGCGAGTGCTTACACGAACATGGGGAACTGTTACGCTGCCCTGCACGAATACCGGTCGGCGCTTGACGCTTTTCAAAAAGCAATTCAGGCGGATGCATCGAGCCAGGAAGCGGCTTACAATCTCGGTGTTACTTACCTGATACTTGGCGACACCGTGAATGCTGAAAAATATATTTCGCTGAGCAAATAGCTATATCCGATAAAGGATAGAAGGCAGAAGGTAGAAGGTTGACATTCTCCGCCCACCCCCGAGCCCTCAAGGTAGACCTGCCCAGAGGGAAAGCGAGAGGGGGTTCTCATTCAGTTAGAGTACAGCGACGAAACCTTACTGTTCTAAAACTCCAAACGCGAAACCCTACATTTGCCCCTCTTAAAATCTCAACTCATGTCCTTCTGGAAAATTTTCTTCGGCTCACTCCTCGGTTTCTTTGTCGGAACCATTTTGATCACCCTTTTCTCCGTAATGATTCTCGCAGGAATTGTGAGCTCCTACTCATCCAAAGAACCGGTGACAGTGAAAGAAAAGAGCGTGCTCAAGCTCGATCTCGACTATGAAATTTCCGAGCAAACTTCTTATCAGCCGGTTACTTATTTTTCTCTTAAAGATTTCCCGCCGTCGCAGAATCCCGGCGTATATGATATCGTAAAGACTATTGAGAAAGCGAAGGACGATGACAACATCAAAGGCATTTACCTCGATTTCGGATATGCCGGTGGTGGCCTGGCGACCACAGAGCAAATCAGGAACTCGCTGGAAGATTTTAAGAAGTCAGGAAAATTTGTGATCGCGTATGCAGAAATCTTTACGGAGAGAACGTACTATCTCTGCAGCATCGCTGACAAGGTGTTTGTGAATCCCAAAGGCGGAATTGAATTCAATGGCATCAATGTGCAATACACTTTCTTCAAGCACCTGCTTGAAAAAATAGGAGTGGAGCCACAGATTTTTTATGATGGAAAATTCAAGAGCGCCACGGAGCCGTTTCGCCTTGACTCGATGAGCACACCCAACAAAATCATGACGCGCGCCATGATTGATGACATTCATTCGCACATCATACAAAGAATTTCTGTTAGCAGAAATGTTGCGCTTCAGCAACTCGATAGCGTAAATGATAATTTTCTCGTGCACTCCGCGAATGATGCTGTGAAATACCAAATCGCCGACAGCGCATTCTTCATTGACCAGGTGCAGCACTACATGAAAAATCAATTACACATTGGTGAGAAAGACAAAATCAATTTTGTGTCACTTGAAAATTACATGCAGGTTCCGGGAAAGAAAACAGAAGTATCTATTGATGATGATAAAATTGCGCTGCTGATTGCGCAGGGTGATATCGTGGATGGAAAAGGAAGTGATGATAACATCGGCTCAGAAAAATATGTGAACCTGTTGCGCAAGCTGCGTGAAGATGATAAGGTGAAGGCAATAGTGTTCAGAGTAAATTCTCCCGGGGGCAGCGCGCTTGCCTCTGATGTGATTGCGCGTGAAGTGGAATTGACAGCGAAGAAAAAACCGATAGTTGTGTCCATGGGGGATTATGCTGCATCGGGTGGTTATTACATTTCTGCTTTTGCAACAAAAATTGTTGCACAACCAAACACACTCACCGGTTCTATCGGTGTGTTCGGCATTCTCCCCAACATGCAAAAGCTTTTTGAAGATAAGCTGGGGCTCAATTTCGATAATGTAGAGACCGGGAAATATTCTGACTTCGGAGTCCCGACTCGTCCGTTGCGGGAAGATGAAAGGAAAATTATTCAGGATGAAGTCGACACCATTTATCTCGAGTTTAGAACGACTGTGGCTGAGGGAAGAAAAATAGACAGAGATAAGGTTGACACCATTGCACAGGGAAGAGTATGGACAGGAACACAGGGATTGCAGCTCGGTTTGGTGGATACACTCGGTGGTATTGATGAAGCGATCAGTATAGCGGCACGTCTTGCACATTTATCGAAGTACCGCATAGCAGAATATCCTGAGATCAAAAATGAGTGGTATCAAATATTGCAGAAGCTTTCTGAAGATAAAAATAACAGCGCCATCCGTTCACAGCTTGGAATTTACTATCCGATGTATGAAGAATTGAAAGAGCTTTCGCAGATGAATGGTATTCAGGCGCGCATGCCTTTTGTAATCAGGATTGATTAATAAGGCTATTGGTCAAGCTGCATCACAGAAAATAAATTCTCACAAGTCATTCATCCCGAGAAACCGGGATTACAATTCAGATAATGATCTCTCTCAGGATGTGAAGAAGGATCCTTACAATGAGGTTCATACACTTCGTGTCATTCTGATCCCGATTGATCGGGAGAAGAATCTATTGTTGGGCCCTCGATACAGATTCCTCTCCCGATCAATCGGGATCGGAATGACAGCCTCGCTGGTGTATGTCATACCTATTTTTTCCATTTGCAAAATGGTCAGTACTCTGAATGACCGACGATTCATATTAGTTATCCGAGCCGAAAATAATTTTCATTTGCATACACTTTGCATCTCAAATCTCACGTTGTAAAAATTACATTTGCATTCACCTTCCTTTGTTCCCGTGAACAAACAAGATTCGGTAATAAGAATTTCCTCGCTGTTAAAGTACTTCTTGGTTATCCTCCCACTGGTTTTGTTCACGCTCGTGATGTTCAGCAAGGTGATTCCTTACCTGAGTTTTCAGCGGGCTATAAATTTTCTTTCCACCAAAACTGATGCGACGCTTGATAACACCATTTTCCGTTTCGGATTTTACACGCACATCACGAGTAGCTTCATTGTTTTGGCTGCAGGGCTGTTTCAATTCTATCCTTTCATTGTAAAGTATTATCCGAAGCTTCATCGCAGCACCGGAAAAATTTATGTGGCCACCATTCTTTTTCTTGCAGCTCCTTCGGGATTAATTCTTGCCTCGTTTGCTAACGGCGGTTTGGCTTCCAAAACCGGGTTTACATTGCAGTGCATCGTATGGTGGCTCGTTACATTTCTTGCGTACAAAAAAATCAGGCAGCGTCATTTCAAAGAGCACGTTCAGTGGATGATCAGAAGCTATGCAGTCACGCTTGCGGCTTTGAGTCTGCGCACTGAAGGTTATTTGCTTCATTATTTATTCGGCACACAACCCATTGAAACCTACATCACCATCACCTGGCTTTCGTGGGTGGGTAATTTAATTTTAGCTGAGGTGCTCATTGCCTTTGGTCTTGATAAATTTCTTCTCAAACAACTTCATAAAACTCCTTCTCATGAAACTGCTTAGTTCAATCCTGCTTCTTGCTTACGTGTCTTTTGCTTTCTGCAGTTGCAATTTTTCGCAGGGCAAACAAATGAAATTTGTAACCCATAAAGAAGCCGCCGATACACAAAGGATAGCTGTGAGAGATACCGTACAACAAATGGATACCGTCAAAGAAATTCCGGTTGAGTATGGCATGATGTCAAAAGAGAACGAGAGGAATTTGCTCAAAGAAGTTCATCTGGAGAAACTAATTCTTTCAAAAACAGAAGATGAAGATTACCCTCCGATATACAATGGATTTTTTGGGAACGATCATTACCGTATTGAATTCTACATCAGCGATGTCCAATCCGACACCGCTAATCCGTTTGTGTTTCAGGTGAAAGGAAAAGATCGATTCAAAAAAAATATCACTCCATTCACAGGGATTATTAAGATTGACTCTCTCCTCCCTTACAAAGATTTCAATTACGATTATGCAGAGTACCTCGAAGAAGAAGATTCAACTGTTCCGTTTGAAGGTGATACATTCATCGCTACGTGCCATATTAAAGGCACGTTTGAACTGCATGAAGATTCGAATGCAAAGGGCTCCGGAGTTTATGCAGGCAAAATTTTTATTGATGTTGTGAGCGATGGGGAAGGTGGATATAGATTATGGTTTAACACTGAGAATGAAACTCGTCGCGGAGGAGTATTGATGGACGCCATGTGGACAAGCAATACGAGCAAAGAGCAAAAGCCCATGATCTGCGCAAGAGATTTGTTCATGTTTGCCAACGATATTTTGGAAGATTTCAGCTATGGAGAAAGAGAAATTGAAATCAATAAAAAATACAGAAGCCTGGGCTGGGACAATTACTGGGAGAATGATGAGTGGTGGGGTGAAGGTGAGAAAGTGACACTGATGATTTGGGATTTTTGGATGAATTAATTCCGCTGATTGATTTGAGAAAATTTCTGATTCTCCTCATCATTTTTGCCGCAGCGCCGGTTGTCGCCGGCCTTTATGGAATTCTCCATGACCAGATCACCTTTACCATTTCACCTGAGTATTTCACACGCTTTAAGTTTCAGCAATTTCAAATTTCTCCTGCTCTGCCTTACCGACTCGCGGTTGCCATAGTAGGATGGAGCGCAACCTGGTGGATGGGAATTCCGATTGGTTTTATTCTTGGTTGTGTTGGACTCATTCATTATAACAGTAAGGATATGCTCACGGTTACAATGAAAGCTTTCATTGTTACGATTGCTATTGCATTTGCTACTGGTTTGATCGGCCTTCTTTACGGTGAAATTTTTCTTGCGAACAAATCACCGGAATATTTTCAGAACTGGAGTATACCCGACAATTTAGCTGACTTCAGAAGTTTTATCGCTGTAGGTTCAATGCATAACTTCAGCTATCTCGGTGGACTGACGGGTGTGATTGCCGGAATCGTTTATAGTGTTGTCCGGAGGAGAAAACTTCCTTTGCAAAGGATGTGATTCATCAACAAGTATTTTTAGTTTTCAGAAACGAAATATATTTTCCTGCCAATTGCAACTGCTGCTACTGCTGCCCACGTCGCCTCAAGAATGATAAAGGGAAGAAAGCTTATCAGGTAAGAAGCATAGCACGATAATCCTGCTCCAAAAAAATTCATCAACAGATAACCCCAACTGTTGAGCTTCATGAAACCAATTAAATGAAGGAAGAACGCCAGCAGCAACATGGATACACCAATGGTTGCAATTAGAGTAGATGTCATTGCGAAAGTGGAAGTGAAAGTAAATTGTATTTGTGATTTGATTCTTTAGAATCAAGATGCAGGAATCGAGAATCGAGCGTCGTAATACGTGAATCGTATATCGTTAATTCTTTGTGATTTGATTCTTTCGAATCGGGAATCGGGATACGCAAATCGCGAATCGCGAATTTCACCGGATCAACACAACATACCCCGACAATTGTTGATTAAGCGACATAGCATGTTCTGATCCCTGGTACTGGAGTTGCCAAACGTAGGTGTCCATTTCTTCCTTCATCCCTTGATTCGTTCCATTCCACCCGGCATCAGGATCCTGGCTCTCATACACCAATTGACCCCAGCGCGTGAACACTTTGAGAACATAAGTGGTGAAGTAGCAACCGATCACCGGTTTGAAAAGATCATTGATGCCGTCACCATTGGGAGTGAATGCATCTGGCATGTGCACACACGTGGTGCAGTCATCAAACTTCATATTGATCGTGTCAGTGGCGGAGAAGCAGGTGTTGTATACTTTCACCCAATACATTCCACCTTCTGTAATGCTGTAATCATAATACTTAGTCCCATCCTGCCACTCATACAAAGCGCCAGCCTGAAAAATATTTTTGTACAATACATCGCCTGCGCACATTGTAGTATCATTTCCTAAATCAACATGTGGCTGATACTGCACCTGCACGCGATACTCCACCTGATTTGAAGTGCAACCATTAATATCTCTTGCATAAACTTTAAGAGTTGAATCAACACCGGTCATGAACATGAGCGGATTTGTATTGTCCCCTGTATTCCACACTACAGAGTAAGGTGGTGTGCCTCCGCTGATGGGAACATTCAGCTTCGCAACGGTTCCATCACAAATAGTTGTGTCGCCCGGGTATGTAATGATTACTTCATCAGGTTGAGTAAGCGTCATGATTGTATCGTACAAACAGCCGTGAGCGTCCTGCACTTCAAGGGTGTAGGTATTTGCATTCAGGTGTGATGCGAAGGCGCTGTTGCCTCCGTAAGGCACCCACGTATACGCATAGTTTGGTGTGCCACCGGTCACATGAACTTTAATATAGCCGTCCCACGAATCGTAGCAGCTTGGGTTTTTAATTGAATCAAGAGTGAAAACCAATTGCGGCGGCTCGTTGATGGGAACACTCAGCGTGTCTTTGCATCCTGATGAATCGGTGATGATGACGGTGTAGTTTCCGATGCAGAGATCTGCAATACCGGCAGTGCTTGCGCCATTCGACCACGAATAATTATAAGGAAGCGCACCACCGCTTCCACTCACGATGATGGTTCCATCACAGTTGTTAAAGCACTTCACGTCGGTGAACTGATCTACAATTCCCTGTACTGCTCCTGTTGCAGGGTACAATGTGACCTGTGCGGTGTCCCAACATCCACCTGCATCGGTAATTGTGAGGAGATAGGTTGTGTCATCGAGGTCGGTGAAGTTTCCTGTGCCGTTGGTATTTCCGTTCAATGAAAATGAATAGGGCTGAAGACCCTGGGTGCCCGAAGAGAAAACCACACCATTGCTTCCTGCACAATATGGGCTGAGTACAGAATCAATATTTGCATCCACACCATTAACAAAAAAGGAAATGGAATCAGGATCAGAAATATTCCCGCAGAGATCTTCTACACCTCCTGCATTCCCGGTCAGGTGAAACCAATATGTTCCTCCATGGAGAAGTGGCGGACTGACTTCAGCGGTGAAGGTGACTTCCTGTGTGCCGCCGTTTACGCAAGCATTGCCTGTTACATTGGTCACGGTGTAAGGACCCCACGGTCCGTTAAGGGAGAAGTCAGCGTCTTCTACGCTGCTGCACAAAACATTTTCTGAAAAGGAAAACGTGATCGAAGAATCAGTACACACCATCGGAAACACGGTGTCAAGCTTTGGTTTTACAGAATCATAAATGGTAGCGGATGAGGTACCGAAATTAATTCCGTATCCTCCTGTGGATCCGCTCCAGTTGTTAACGTTCAGCACATAAGTTTCTCCTGCATTCACAGGAAGTAAATAATTGAATGCATTGGTAGGTCCGGGTCCGTTCCAGTTGCCGATGCCTGCTGCAGAAATTCCGGTGACGCCATACTGTGAAGAATTGCAGCTCACCATCAGCGAGCCGTTCGTTTGAATGTCTGCACATGTCGCGTTGGTGAGATTGTACAGGCACCAATCGTAATCAGCGAACGGACTTATCGGAAAAATGGTGAAGGCCAGGTTGCCGGATGTGATTACGGTGAATACAAACCACAAGCTGTTGTATTCGCCCGGGACAAGACAAGTACCCGGCCCATCTTCATTCGGATAATTGCCTGTGCCGAACGTGGAACTTGGTGTATTGTAAACGGGTCCGCAAATCGGGATAGCGCCGAGGCAATCCTGGTCAGTAGGTATTTGTGATTTTAGTGGGGAAGAAAAAAGCAATGAGCACAACGCCAGTGCAGCAAAATATTTTTTTCCGCCGGACCTTGCGGAGATGGTGCGTAAAGGCTGTTTCATTGCTCCCAAAAATAGAAAGGATTTGTGAGGAAGAAGAATTGAAAATTAACAAACCGAAGTGAAGGGCGTCTTGATAAGAAGATCTTCCCCGTAAACAGGAAAGAATGCAAAGCGATTACCGTTACATGAAAATTAATAGCCTATAATCAGAACGTGCTTCACCTCTCTATCATCACTTTTATCAGATGAATATCTTCGTCACTTTTCACCCGCAAAAAATAAATTCCGTTTGCAACTTCCGATGGAATTTCAAAAGCGGATGTTGTTTCACCCTCAGTTAATGCCACTGATTTTTTCATCACCACATTCCCTATTAAATCAATCAATGCGGCCTCTGCATTTTCATTTCCATCATCAGAAAAAATGTGAAGCACAAAATTGCCGATCGAAGGATTTGGAGAAACAGTAACACTCATCGCAATGTTTCCTTCAGCCATTTTGCATGAAGAATACACTGTGGCCGGATCAGAGGTTTTACTGCAGCCGTTTGCATTCGTCACTTTCACGGTGTAATCACCAGTGGATGTTGCAGTATATACATAAGAGGCAGCATTCATAATTCTTACATCGTTCTTAAACCATTTATAACTGCTTTTTGGGTTGCTGTCAACCAACAGCGTTACCTGACCCAGAAGGCAAATGTTGAGATCACCCAGCGGAGTGATGATGCCCATTGGTTTGTTCAACCGGTTAACAGTAGTGGTTGGCGATGTTGCGCTGCATCCTGCGGTAACTGTGACGGTAAAACCCGCAGTGTTGTTTATGGTGTATTGATAGTAAGAATTGGTGGCACCGCTGATGGCCGTTCCGTTCTTATTCCATTGATAAAAATATCCTGCGCCTGTATTGGCAGTGAGTGTAACGTTATCACCTTTACATGCAGTCACTATCGGGCCATTGGTAATAGTTGCAGGAGGCGGCGTGCATGTTTTCACGATCCATCCCTCCATACCGCCATGCGGAGAAGTTACATCGCCATCGGGAGATGCAGAGAATCCAGCGATCAAAAAATTTTCATTACGGGTTTGTAAAATCACTCTTGCCTCATCCTTCTCCGATCCGCCATAAGATTTCTGCGACAATAGATTTCCAATTGAATCTATTTTCACAACCCAGATATCGCCGGTGCCGTATTGATTTGTTACATCACCATCATTCGACTCGGCAGAGCCGCAGATTACATAATTGCCATCACTGCAGCGCTTGATATAGTATGGATAGTCATCGAGCAATCCGCCGTAATTTTTTTGCCAAAGCAAAGTACCTGCGGAATCAATCCGGATCACCCAATAGTCATAGAGTCCGTGATTGCTGCTAACATCCTTATTCGATGAGGATGCGTAACCGGTAATCATGAAACCATTATCTGGAGTTTTTTCAATCCATCTCGCAGCGTCATCTTTTGTTCCTCCATACGATTTTTTCCAGAGCACATTTCCTGATTGCGAGAGCTTCACGATCCAAAAATCATTTTTGCCTTTATTGTCGGGGACATTGCCATCATTGGAATCTGAGTAACCTGCAATGAGATATGCGTGATCATTGGTTTCAATTACGCAGGCTGCCTGCTCATCGAGAGCGCCCCCGAAAACTTTTGTCCAGATTTTGTTGCCGTTTTGATCGAGTTTGACAATAAGAAAATCCTGTTGTCCATGATTCCCACTCCCATCTCCGTCTATAGACTGTGTGAATCCAGCTACAACAAATTTTCCATCACTCGTTTCAATGGCATCATAAGCATTGTCGAATCCCGATCCGCCAAGAGATTTCTGCCAGGTTATATCTCCGGATGAATTCAACTTCAAAATCCAATAGTCGAAATCACCATGATTGCCTATTACGTCGCCGTTATTTGATCTTGAATAGCCGGCAACAATATAGCCGCCATCGGCAGTGGTATTGATGCTTCTTCCCCAATCTGTAGAACTTCCTCCATAAGTACGCTGCCATTCAATGTTTCCTGTGGAATCACACTTCACAATCCAATAATCGGCAACTCCGTGTGTGCTGATCACATCACCATCAAGCGATTGCGTATAACCGAGAGCAATATATCCTCCATCGTTAGTCAAAGCCATGCTTCTGAACTGTTCGGCGCTGCTTCCGCCATAAGCATGCTGCCAAAGAATATCCGGTGACGTTGTTTGCGCCTCAGTATGAACACATTGAAGCGAACAACAAATGAAGAGGATCTCGAAAACGATGAAAGAAGTTCTCATGGCTCGTGGTTTATCTAACCCATTATTCGAGCCACGATTGATTTTGGTTACACAAAAAATATAAAAAATTATTTTTTATTTAGGGTAACCTTAATGATTTGCATATAATCCCCTTTACTCACCCGGAGTAAATAAATTCCATTTCCAATTGATTCGGAGAGTTCGAATGCCATGCTGATTTCGCCAGGCGCAAGCAGAAAATTTTTCTTCATTACCATTTTGCCCGACAAATCAATCAGCGTTAGATCCACTGTTTGATTTGAAGGATCCGAAGAAGAAATAGCGACAACAAATTTTCCATCTGAAGGGTTTGGATAAACAGAAAACAGCGGCCCGGAATTATCATCACTCAACTTACAAGAAGAGTATACTACGCTGGCAACAGAAGTTTTGCTGCAGCTATTTGTATTGGTCACTCTCACAGTATAATCACCGATGGTTGTAGCAGTATAAGTTTGGTTGGTGGCGCCCGAAATTTTTACACTGTTTTTCTTCCACTGGTATTTGTAGCCCGCGCCACTATTTGCCTGTAACGAAACCTGACCTGTCGCGCAGATGTTGAGATCACCCAGCGGAGTAATGGTAGCAGCAGGTTTGCTGAATTTATTTATGGTAGTGGTAGCTGAGATAGCGTTGCATCCCCCCGATGAAGTCACCATGAGTGTAAAATCTGCCGTAGTGTTTCCTTTGTATTGAAATGAAGAATTTGTAGCCCCGTTTATCAGGTTTCCGTTTTTATTCCATTGATAAGAATACCCGGCGCCTGTTACTGCGATTAGTGTTACTGTTTTTCCGTTGCATGAATTTACAGTACTTCCATTTGTAATAACTGCGAGCGGTAATGAACATGCTTCCACTACCCATGCATCTTCGCCTCCATGATTGTTTGTGACATCTCCATCTGTAGAATTGATGAAACCGGCAAGCAAATAATTTCCATTCTCTTTCACTAATGCCACACGACATTCATCACCCAACGATCCACCAAATGTTTTTTGCCATAGAAAATTGCCGAGTGAATCTACTTTCACTAACCAGTAATCCCCGCTCCCATGCCCACCGCTTACATCGCCGTCATTCGAAAAAGAATAGCCCGATATTAAATAATTTCCATCGTGGTCTTGTGCGATGTAGTATGAATATTCATAGTCAGAACCACCGAGCGATTTTTGCCAGATTAAATTTCCAGTGGTATCAAGTTTCACAATCCAGTAATCATAATTGCCGTGATTGAATGTAGCATCATGGTTAGATGATGCAGAGAATCCGCAGATGATGTAGTTGCCATCGGGCGCAAGAGTTAGCCATCGTGCGCCATCATCTTTTGTTCCTCCGTACGATTTTTTCCAAAGTACATTTCCTGATTGGGAGAGCTTCACCACCCACATATCTTTCAAGCCAATGTGATCAGTAACATCGCCATCACTTGACTGGGAATATCCTGCAATCACATAATCATGACCAGGTGTTTCGATCACACAGGATGCCTGCTCTTGCCCTGAGCCCCCCATCGTTTTTGTCCAGAGAATGTTGCCGTCAGGATCGAGTTTGAGAATCCAATAATCCTGTGCGCCGTGAAACCCTGTCACTTGTCCATTGTTCGATTCAGTGAAACCCACCACAAGGTAATTTCCATCGCTAACCTGAATGGCACGGTAAGCATTATCAAACGCAGAGCCGCCATAGCAATTTTTCCAATTGATGCCGCCGGATGAATCTAATTTCAGTATCCAAAAATCATAATCGCCGTGGTTGCCTGTAACATCTCCATTGTATGATTGTGAATAGCCGCTCACAATATATCCGCTATCGGAAGTTTTGCTGATGCTTCTTCCCCAATCATTACCATGACCGCCATATACTTTTTGCCAGAGGATATTTCCGAGCGAATCATACCGAACGATCCAGTAATCGCCACGCCCGAGGTTCTGCAATACATCGCCGTTGTTTGATTCTGAAATACCGACGGTAATGAATCCATTGTCGGGCGTGAGTTCCATGCCTCTGAACTCTTCATCGCTGGTGCCGCCATAGTTGCGTTGCCATTTAATGGAAGGCGGGACGGTTTGGGCAAGAAGATTGTTGCAGCAACAAACAATCAGCGAGATGGTGTTGAGAAGAATGAAGGTAGCTCTTCTTTTCATAAAAATATGGACGTTTAATAATGAAGGTAAAAATAATGAAAGAAGAGAGGAGTAAATGCGAAGCGGAACGAAGGGGCACAGTAAAATCAGAGAAGAAAAAAGATGATGAAGATTAGAATCCAACTCCTTTGCGTTCCGGGATATGACCGTTAGCACATCACAATACGCATGATGAATGACGTAATATGCTTAATAATTCATGTTAAAAGTTCTTTCTCGCTCATTCAAAATTATTCTTTAAGTTTACTCTGTTAAGTTTCAGTTCACACAAAAAAAGCAATAGGCAATACAAGAAAAAATTTTCGCCTATGAAAAGACAATTTACGAGACTCGTATTTCATACTTCAGTCCTCACTATTCTGTTTGCTTTGCCATTCACATGGGCTTCCGCACAACAGGTGATTCAACTTTATTATGAAGATTTTAATGGCGGCACACCGGGTTTCACCCTCAACACGCCCACAAATGTAAGCCCCGCTACAGGTCCAAATCAATGGATCATCAATAGCAATTATACAGGAGGTGGATTATACCAGGACACACCGGATGAGACGCAAACACAGAGCGGCACCATCGCCGGAGCGCCGTTCAGTAACTACCTGCACGTATATGATGTGAATAACGCCGGCACCTGCTCTAATGCGAACTATGATCCCAACAGTGCCAGTGATCAAATGGCCAGA
>DASRAJ010000175.1:0-52775 GCA_035638255.1 Chitinophagales bacterium | reverse complement strand
TTCTTAGTTTCTTTTTTTTGAGACCCTATATTAGTTGTTGTGAAGGTATTTTATTTTGAGAATTTATTTGCGTTCGCTGTCGCAATTTGTCTGTGCACCAAAACCTGCGCGAGTGAGGGTACTATTCGTTCAGTGCGGGATCGAACTTTTGATTCTGAATTCTACCCGGCGATTGAGCTGACATCCTTCTTCATTCTTCCTCCACTTGATTGAGTTGGGAGCGATTGGGTGTGTTCCGCCATAAGCCCGCATCATAATCTTTGATGAATCAATTCCATCAGCTATTAAAACCTTCGCAACTGCCCAAGCCCGCTGATAAGAAAGAGTGGTATCCTTAGGCTTGCATTCCCACGTATCAGATTGCCCGAGAATTTCAATTATCATAAAATCATCTTCCTCCTCTTCTGACTCTTTTAAAATCTTGGCCAGAGTATCAATGATTCCCCAGGATTCCGGACGAAGGATAAAAGAATGTGAGTCAAAATATATGTTCTTGAGCCTCGGGCCACATGAGGGCCTTTTCTTAAGAAAGATATCGAAACTATTGGTTGAATTCATTTCAATAATAATGCTGTCAGGAGACTTCTTTAAATAGCGCGCAGCTCTTACAGACAATTGATATTTGCCGGCATAAATCCCTGTAATTAAAAAATGACCTGGTGAATCTGAAACTCCCATTTCGATTTTATTCAAAAAGATAGTTGCATTGGGGATTAGTTCTCGTGTGTCTTGGTCTATAACCCGTCCAGAAATAAAACAAGTACCGTCTTGCGCAGTCACAGTGAAATGAAAGAGAGCAATAAGGCAGATCGAAAAAGTGATAACCAGGTTTTTCATATGAACGAAGGTGAAAATTTTATTTCACTTTTGCCGCCTGCCCAAATAATCTCTGCTGTAAAATGCGCGTGATATGGAGATAGATTGGCTCAATGCATAAGTCAAATGCGCTCATAGCCCGACTCCAGATATGCGCCGGTATGGTGGAAAAGAATTTATATTGCAGGGATGAAACTAATTACACTACTGAGATCAATTATGCTGCTTTGCGTGTTTCTTTTCAGGATTGAAGTCGGCCACGCGCAAAATGATTCTACCCTTATGGCTCCGGTCGAAGAGGAAATGCCGCAATATCCCGGTGGAGTAAAGGAGCTTTTAAAGTTTATAAAGAAGAATACAAATTATCCTGAAGCTGCGATGGATCTTGGCATTAGTGGCAAGGTGGTGGTACAGTTTGTAATTGATGAAGAGGGAAAAGTACAAGACTCAAAAATTCTTGAATCTCTGCCATGCGGTTGTGATTCGATCGTGATTTCTGCGATAAATAAAATGCCGAGCTGGGTTCCGGGAAGGCAGGGAGGCAAGCCCGTTAAAGTTTACTTCAAACTTCCGGTTGCCTTCAATGTATACTACAATACCTATACCCGCGCTGCCAGCGGCACCACTGCAGCAACTTTTAAATATGGTCAGGACAATTTTCAGGCTTACCTCTGGTTCAAAATCCGCAACCCTAAGGAAGCTAAAGAAGGCAAGGTGCAAGGAGTGGTGGAGGTAAGATTTACAGTGAATACCCATGGCAGGACGGAGAATATAAAAGTTGTTAAAAGCCTGAGCGAGGCATGTGATGAGGTAGTGGTCAACGCCGTGAAACGAATGCCTAAGTGGAGACCGGCATATTCAAACTGCCAACCGGTTTCTTCAGAGCAGGTTTTATCAATCAAGTTTCCTTATGAAAAGGGAACTCTCAATCAGATGGTGGAGGATATTCAAAATGAAAGAAAGGAGGAGATGCAAAATAAATGAGTGCAAGGCTTAATCCGCTCTTAAAGAAAGTTTTTGAATTACATTTACAAGAACAAGATGACTTATAAATGAGCTGCAAGAAAATCATTCATTAACTAACAAACTTAAAAAGATGGAAGACCAAATGCCAAATGAAAACATTACCGTTGAAGAACTGCGGCAATCACTCGCTCAATCTCCTCAACAGTTCTTCATTATCGATTTGATGAGCAAAGAAGATTATGCAGGAAGGCATATTCCCGGAGCAGTAAATATTCCCATTGGTGAATTGGAAAGTCGTGCATCAGAAATTCCCCGCGACAAAACTGTGGTGGCTGTGTGCGAGCACGGTTTAATGAAATCAACGATTGGATTACAGCGGTTGCAACAATTAGGTTTCCCGAATGCTGTGAAATTGACTGGGGGAAATGAAGGTTGGTTTATAGCAAAACCTATAGATAACAGGATTGAGTTTCTCTACTTCGCAAGATCTGCTAGGTAATTAAGGTAGGAATCCTTAACCCAAACGTATATTAGCCTTATCAAGGATGTATTTTTTATACCATTCGGGGAACTCGAAAGCGGTCGTAAGAAATCCATATTTATCTCGATCTGCAACATATTTGAACTCTCCGGAAGTAGAGTCAAAATAAAAGGCGCGATAACAAACTCTCGTCGCATCCAATAGCAAATCCAATGAGCGATAGTAACGTTCAACAATTTTTGTTTCAGGGACGCCATGCCCTCCGGCCTTTACACGCTGTAACACTCGCTTTTTATTGATCAATGGATCCTGAGTTGCTACGTAATAGAGGTACACTTTGAATCCATCTGATGCTGCCTTTTTCATGAAATCAACTTTAGAGTAATCAGACATGACTGTTTCAAACGTGAATCGCTGACGCGATTTCAATAAGCAAATTCTGATATAATCGCTTAGCACTGCTGCGTGATATGACGACGGCGTTGTTTCAAGAAGAATTTTGTCTTGAGCGAATTGCAACGGTTCAAAAAATTTCGGCTCTGAAATTTTCTGTTCCCATCCTGAAGTTTTGAAAAAACGTTTGCAATCTTTTTTTGAAATGGGGATGCCGAAGGTGCTGCAATCCAATAAACGATCCTTCATTAGTTGCTGATGAATTGAATCAGCATTGATGTAGTGTCCAAAGTGGAGATTAGGATTTTCCTTTTTAATTTTTTCGTAGAGCTCGCTCTTTGCCGCTGCCATTTGGTCCCGCAAAAATCCGGATTCTTAGCTGAGAAGAAAACTCCGCCATGTCTACTGAAGTCGGAATTTTTGAGGAGTACGCCTATGAGTTTTTAAAGAAACTTTCTTTATTCTCACCAGTGTACCATCGGGGCGGCTTTCATAAATGCCATCATGCTTTCCGATGATTCTCGTGAGACCTCTTTGCTTCGCTTCCCGCTCAATCATTTGAGACGCTTTGTGTGCAATGCGAATAAGATTTTTTGTTTCAGGACTAGTAACGAGACTTCCATTCCTGTGCACTGAAATTTTTCTCTTAGAATTTTTCTTCACTGTTTTTTTTGATGCCATATTGAAGCCTTTGAGATGTCACAAAGTTACGCGAGATGAGAGAACGCAAGAAGAAATTTTGAAACTTGGGTACCATACGTTAGTTGTCCCAAATTAGCTGCTCTACAAAACGCTGACCAGCGGGGTGCATAGCTTATAAGTCAAACGATTTTGCAACCATTTCTAATTTTATGTTTTGCGGTGGTGTTACCAATCCTTCGGCTTTTAGCTGGGTACTAAAAGCTTTGAAGGCTTCTAAAGTAGGAATGATGTTGGGTTCTTCTGAATTGCGATGAATGGAAAAGTGCACGAAACTGCATCCATCTTCCTTAATGTAGGTGGAGTACAAGACGCCAACATCCCCCAATGCCCTCAATTCATCCATCACTTTTTGAATGTTGGCTTTGTTGGTGCTCACATACTCTGGCTTTACTGTGTATTCTACTTTTGTTGCGTTCATGTTTTTGGTATTGAAGGGTGAAGAAAGAGAAGTAACGCTGTGTAGCACTATTGACGATTGACTATTCCAAAAATTGGCGAGAGGTGGAAATATTTTTTTGTGTATGCAGAGACATCAGACTCACACCACTTAGAGGGAGAGGCGGCAAATTAGTTGTATCTTTTACAGATAATTATTCAACTCAATTTAAATTGCCACTATGTCAAACATAAAAGTTTCCATTGAATTTCTCGACGGGCCGGATTCGGGCATCATTAAAAAAAGCGCCCGCATCGTTAAGTCAATGACCAATAATCCGATTTTCAAATCAGGACCCGTTTCACCTCAGGGAATACAAGCCGCGGCAGATCATTTAGATGCCATGTGTAGAAAAGCAAAGAAGGGTGGCAAGCGGAACATAGAAAATCGCGCTGAGGCTCGTGGAGACGCAGATGATTACATCCGCCAGACTGCCGATTTTATAAACCATTGTTCGCTCCAGAAGGAAGAATTAGAGACCACTGGTTTTGATTTAATTGAAGTTGCTCGAAAGAAGCCGAAAGGTGTACCGCAGGCATTCGCCTGATACATCGCAGGAGCCCGGGCGCAGGTACAGTTGAGATTTGAAGCGGGGCCCTGCCTGAGCGGTTCGCTGTCACAAATTATCTGCGCTGCAAAACGGGCACGAGTTGAGGAATGATTGATATGAACACTGAACCATCCAATAGTATTCACGACGAACAACTTTTCACTCCCCTGCTGAAGAAAATAGAATTGGTTCTGGTTATTCTCTCTGCGGCATCCATCGTTTTAAAACTTCTGCATGCCTCGTTTGCAGGTTCCCTTGTAATTGTGAGCTTTAGTTCACTTAGCTTCTTTTATCTCGCTCGTGCAATGTATCTGGGTGGTGGCAGGCTGTTATTTTTTCAAAGGCAGAATCCGAACATTTCTTTTACAAGAAAGATGACAACATACGTATCGGGATTTGCTATTTCATTGACCTGTATTGGAGTGATCTTTAAATTCCAGTTTTGGCAGGGCAGCCGATCACAAATACTGATTGGAGTGCTAAGTGGCGCTCTGGCTGTGGTTTTAACGATGTTTCTATCCAGAAAAACAGGACTATCTATTTACAGACAACTTCTAACCCGTGTCACTATTTTCTTTGCAATCGGAGTCATGTTGTTTCTTACAACTGATGCAAGGCTTCTTGATATCGTTCATCCTGGTAACGATCCTGAAAAAGCCGCCTTCAAAAAATACCTCGAGCATCCTGAAGATCCTCAAGCACAAAAGGAATGGGAAGAAGCACAGCACGAAATGGATTCAATCAGAAATTTGAAATGAGCGCCGGCAAAGAATTCAATATTCTTAGAAAAAAATTTTCATCGCGTCAAATGGATGTCCATGACCTGAAAATCCACGCCATTAATATCCACTAAAAATTCTATTGTTTGATCGTTAGCACTGTTAAAGTGAATCACCTGGCGCATCGAAACTTCTTTCTTCTGAATTGGATCATATCCCATTCCTTTAAATTGCAGCGCGGACCCTTCAACGTTTCTGGATCCCTCCATATAGATAATGCCTGTGCCCAGATTGTCAATCCATGTGCTGCAATATTTATAAGTGCCATTGTTAAACGCCATAGTGCCCATTCCGTCGAAAGGCATCCCCCTCATGGTACCCGTGTAGTGAATGCTTAGATAGCGGCCGCCCATGATCATCTCATTATGAACCATGGCAGTTGATTGTACCTGCGGCTGTGTACGATCCCTGTATTCAGAGATGTCAGCTTTCCAATCGCCGACTAATTTTTCAATCAATTTTTGGCCTTCACCGGGAGTGGAGTAATCCATCCATGCTTTCGTTGCCTGGTCTTTATCGTCTTGTGCCCCGGCACTTAAAGAGATGAACCAAATGGCTGCAAAACAAATAATGCTGTGAAGTTTTCTCATAGGGTTTTCATTTTGATTTTATTTTAAAAAGAAATCCTGAACAAAGAAAAGAAAAACTGCATTGGTCGAGGGAGACCAATTGACTTGTTCGGCAGTTTGCTTGCACTTTCAGTTTGGTCTGACTCTCGCATAGGGCTTTGCAAAGACCAACAACGGCTGCAGATTTTCTTTACTTACCTGCCAGAATTTGTTTAAGGGAAAACTTTCAATCCCACAAGAAAGTAAGTACTCATGGCTCCTTTGCCTTTCACCTGGATGATACCGCGTGGCTTGCATTCAAATTCATTCTTGATTAACTCATACGCTTCTTCCGTGATCTGAATGCTTCCCTCTTCGGAATGCGATTCCATGCGACTGGCTGTATTCACTGTGTCGCCCCACAAATCATAGATGAATTTCTTTACTCCAATCACTCCTGCCGTTACCGGTCCGGCGCTGATGCCAATGCGCATCCGCAGGGGTTCTCCTCCCGGACTTCTTATGTCTTTAATCGCCGCTTGCATCTTAAGAGCCATCATGCAAATTTTGCGGGTATGATGATCAACGCGTGCAGGCACGCCGCCGGCCACCATGTAAGCATCGCCGATCGTTTTTATTTTTTCAAGACCATGCTCCTCAGTGAGCGCATCGAATTTTGAAAACACTTCATTCAGAAATTTCACCAGCTCATTCGGCGTCACCTTCTGTGAAATTCCGGTGAACCCAACTATGTCGGCGAAGAGCACAGTCACCGAATCATATCCTTCTGCAAGAAAAGTCTGATCATTTTTGAATCGTTCCGCGATGGATTGCGGAAGAATATTGAGGAGAAGATGGTCCGTCTTTTCTTTTTCTTTCGCTGTTTGCTGCTCTGCCGTGTGAATGCTAGAGAGTGCATAAGCACCAAATGCAATGCTCAGCAGCGGCAGCCCCGTATAGGTGCTCAGCCGTTGTGCCTCTATAAATTGTTCGGGCACCGAAACGATCTGTGGCAGATGTAACACCGGCCATAAGATCACACCTGCGAAACAAACCAGCGTAACAACTGTGAAGAGGATGATGTATTTTTTTTCAGCAGCCGTAAAAAGAAAGAACTGCAAAAAAATAATCATCGGCAGGAACGTGAAGTTGAGACCTTCCAGTGTGAACACGATGGCGTAAAAGGTGACAAACAAAATGGCGACACTGCTGAACCACGTACTTGCCAATAAGCGTTTCCCTGCATAATTAAACACAGGCATCAATGCTAATAAGATAAAATGCAGGCCGAGCACAAACGCGATGAGCGTCTGTTTATAGTAAACTGCCAGCACAAAATTTTGAACTACGAACAGGCATACTATCAATGCCACTGAATTGCAGAACCGGATATGGCGGTTGACAACCGGATCAGTTTGCTTAGTTGTGCCAAGGTCTATGATTTGCTTGATGGGGTTCTTCATACCGCGACCAAGCTACACAAATGAAGGTGATCTGGAAGGTTGATGGAAATATTTTCCGGCAGAATGCGTTGGGGATTTCTAACCCAACAGAGTCATGAAAAATTTCTTCTAACTTCAGCCATCGCTTCGATTTTTTTAGGTTGCAGTCAAATCAAAACCTCAGATAACAGACAAACCATCAACCCTTACATTGGTGATATCAGCTTTGTAACCAAATTCGGATTTCTTCCTGATAAAAATACCGGTGAGGATTTGAGAATAAGAACCCACCTTGAATACGTTGAAAATCTTCTGCGGCACAAAGATGTTTCAATGCTTGCACAGGAATTTCAACAGAAAAGAAAACATACCCTCGACTTACTTCATGAATACCGGATTGCCGGAATTTTTCCACGCAACTATGATTATAAAACTGAAGGAAGACCGTGCTTCATTGACAAAGACAACAGAATTTGTGCAGTCGGTTTTTTGGTAGAGCAAACTTCTTCAAGAGAAATCGCTGAAGAAATAAATCACAAATACAAGTACGCAACTATTTACGAGATGACGGATGCATTGGTTAATAACTGGATTTCCTCCAGTGGGCTTACCAAAGAAGAGTGTGCGATGATTCAACCAAATTATGGCCCGCCCCCGGTTTATACTGTAAATTATATTTCTCCTGCTTACGGAGTTTCATCTTCAATAGTGAGTGCTGCAAATATTTCGCTGAACGTCATTAATGGAATTCAAATTTCAAAAGGTGCCAGGGATAATACTGTTGGTGTTGTCGGAATTTTAACAGGTGCCGGCCAAGTGGTTCTTGGCGTTCTCAACATTGGATTGGGAACAACTACCATGATGCTGAGTACATGGAATTTGGTTGCAAACAAGAAATCGAAACCGAAGCTTTTAACATGGAACCTCTACGCCATTCCAACTTCGACCAATGATTGGGGCGCAGGCTTAAGATTCTCCAAAAAATTTTGATTCTCTTTTTTACCTGAAGAAAGAAGTCAATTGTTCAGGCAACCAACAAGCGTAATCTGGCAACAGCGATCAGCGATTACTTCCAGTCCGGTGCCCGGTCAATAGCTCATTAAGTTAGTGGAAGAGGGGGGTCTCAAAAGTTAGAAAAATGAACCGCAGAGATCGCTAAGTGCACGCAGAGAAAACGCAAAGAATTGATTTTGAGGTTTATTTTCTTTGCGAAACTTTGCGATTCCTTTGTGTACTCTGCGGTTAAACTTCTTTTGAGACAGCTTCCTGACATTAAATCCTTAACTTAATGACATTGAACGTGCACGAGTAGGACGCGACGATGGCACGTGCGCGCGGATGACTAACATCGGTAAAAAATAAAGTTGCGATTTCTCTTTGCTTAGATAACTGTCACTACATTTGAGAAAACATTATTCACTTAAAATTAAAAGGAGGTAAACATGTTTGCAGTTGTTCGGCATTATCGTTTCAAACCGGAAGACAGTGAAAGAATTGACAAATTAGTTAAGGAAGGTTTTGTTCCTCTTATAAAAAAGTCGAACGGCTTCATTCGGTATTACTGGCTGGATACCGGCGAGGGTGAAGGCGCATCATTCAGTGTATTCAGGGATAAAGCCGGTGCCGATGAATCGGTAAGACTCGCCGCCGACTTCGTAAAAAACAATTTGTCTGACCTTACTATTGAGAAACCTGAAGTAATTGAAGGACCCGTAAAAGCGCATGATTAACTCCCGCTCTTCTCGTCGAGCGCGAATGTCGTTGAGCTTTTTCAGCTGTTGTTGGTATTTGGCAGGTGAGAAGTTGAGCAAGACCAACAGCCCTGATGATTTCCCACACTCCCATGGAGCAGAACAAGTCAACAACGCTCAGTGCTCATCTTCAGACGCCATTAAAGAGGAATTAATTTTTTAGACCGGTAGATATTCTGGATATTTTCCGGTGTACATGCCACCAGGCATTTTTAATTTCAACCCAGTATTCTTTTCCCAGTAATTCTGTAATTGATGAACGAAATAGAGAGGCTCGGTCGGAACAGTATCACTGATCGCTTGATATCCATCTGTAATTAGGTGCAAATTCAAGTAACTCCCATCAGGCAATTTCATTGTCATTTCGCGAATTCCGTTTTTTTCGTTTGCACCAACTAAGTTCAATAATTCTGGAGTTAAGGAAATTCCGTTTATATCACCAACTCTGTCCACGGGAGCATATATTGTTTCATCAATAATTGGAATGATTCCAACTGATTGAAGTTTCAATTTCATTGGTTCGACTGAAATAACCGTTCTAAGAAATCCTTTGTGCAGAATGTGATTTCCTTCATGCAGTTTGTTAAAGTTCAACATAGTAATTTGTGATTTTGGTAAGACAAGTTATGGATCAGAAATAATTTTAGGAATTGATTTATTCAAAGAGTCAAGTAGTTTCTGGGTAAATTCCTGATCGAAGAGTGTTATCTGTTTAATTTCAATATGCTATTGGTTTGTGATTTAATTTTTTTAAGAAAACCCCGATGCATTCTCATGAATCGGGGCTCTCTTTAATAGTGTTACGTGAATTGTGAATCGTACTTCTTACCCCTTATCATCCTTCACTTCCTCAAACGGAACATCCTGCACATTCTCATTCCCGGGCTTAGCTTCACCATCGTGTGGTGCACCATCTTGAGGCGCGCCATCTTGCGGAGCACCTGGCTGCGGCTGTTGCGCTTTATATAAATCTTCGCTAGCTGCCTGCCATGCCGTGTTCAATTCAGTCATGGCAGTTTCAATACCTGCAAGGTCCTGAATCTTGTGCGCATCTTTCAATTTGTTCAGAGCAACTTCGATGTTGTTCTTTTTATCAGCCGGAATTTTTTCACCGAATTCCTTCAACTGCTTTTCAGTCTGGAAGGCGAGTGAGTCGGCTGTATTAAGCTTGTCAATTTTTTCACGCTCTGCTTTGTCGGCGGCTTCATTCTCCCTCGCATCCTTTTTCATCTTTTCAACTTCTTCCTTGCTCAATCCTGTAGATGCCTGGATGCGGATCGTTTGCTCTTTGCCGGTGCCTTTGTCTTTTGCATGCACACTTAAGATTCCGTTGGCATCAATATCAAACGTCACTTCAACCTGCGGAACACCACGCGGTGCGGGCGGTATGCCATCGAGCATGAATCGTCCTATCGTTCGGTTATCCTTTGCCATCTGCCTTTCCCCTTGCAACACATGAATCTCTACTGAGGGTTGATTGTCGGCGGCCGTAGTAAACGTTTCAGATTTCTTGGTTGGAATCGTGGTGTTCGATTCAATTAGCTTCGTCATTACGCCGCCAAGAGTTTCAATACCAAGAGAAAGCGGAGTCACATCGAGCAACAGCACATCTTTCACATCACCTGCTAAAACTCCTCCCTGGATGGCTGCACCAATGGCAACTACTTCATCGGGGTTCACACCTTTGTGCGGTTTCTTCCCGAAGAATTTTTCTACCACTTCCTGGATCTTCGGCATGCGCGTGGCACCACCGACAAGAATCACCTCATCAATTTGTGAGACATTGTATCCCGAATCCGCCAGCGCTTTCTTGCAGGGTTCGAGCGTGCGCTGTACCAGCACATCCACGAGCGATTCAAACTTTGCGCGCGACAGTTTCTTCACCAAATGTTTCGGGACACCTTCAACAGCAGTTACGTACGGAAGATTGATTTCCGTTTCGCTCGATGAGCTCAATTCGATCTTTGCTTTTTCAGCAGCATCTTTCAGGCGCTGCAATGCCATCGGGTCTTTGCGCAGGTCAATGCGTTCTTCTTTCTGAAATTCTTCTGCAAGCCATGCGATGATCACCTGGTCGAAGTCATCACCGCCGAGGTGGGTGTCACCGTTGGTGGATTTTACTTCGAACACGCCATCGCCCAGTTCAAGAATGGATATATCAAAAGTTCCGCCGCCGAGATCATACACGGCTATCTTTTCGTCTTTATGCTTTTTATCGAGACCATAAGCGAGTGCGGCTGCGGTCGGCTCGTTGATGATTCGCAACACTTTCAGCCCTGCTATTTCCCCGGCTTCTTTGGTGGCATGCCGTTGCGAGTCGTTGAAGTACGCCGGTACGGTGATCACCGCTTCGG
Organism: Chitinophagales bacterium; assembly: GCA_035638255.1. Taxonomy (GTDB): domain Bacteria; phylum Bacteroidota; class Bacteroidia; order Chitinophagales; family UBA10324; genus DASRAJ01. The sequence continues at coordinate 41,557 of DASRAJ010000175.1, read as the reverse complement.
TTACCGGTTGCCCGAGGTAATCTTCAGCAGTCTTCTTCATCTTCTGAAGGATGATCGCAGAAATTTCCTGCGGAGTGTACATGCGGTCCATGATCTTCACACGGGCGGTATTGTTTTCTCCTGATGCCACATCGTAAGACACGTATCGCAATTCTGCACTCACTTCATCATACCTCCGTCCCATAAATCGCTTGATGGAGCTGATGGTATTTTTTGGATTGGTGATTGACTGGCGCTTTGCAGGCGCACCTACTTTGCGTTCTCCGTTTGGAAGAAACGCTACCACGGAAGGAGTGGTACGCGCTCCCTCATCGTTTGGAATCACGACAGGATCGTTGCCTTCCATCACTGCAACACAACTGTTGGTAGTGCCTAAGTCTATGCCTATTATTTTTCCCATTGGAAATACTTTTTAGAGTGAAACTATTATTTGGTCGTAAAATGCTTTCAATGATTATGCCACCAGAGCCATTGCGTTTGAATGGCATAAATTCATGACACAAAACTTCTTATGAGGAAGAGGGGAAATTTTCGGTGACAAAAAGACAGCGCGATCAACGTCATTTAGTTAGCGTTTGCGCATCAATTCAGATTATAAAGGCATTGACAAGGCTATTGGCAAAGCTCGCCATCCTCATTCAGGAAATTCAAGTGACTCGTGAGAGGGTTGCACGCAATGGAGTCAATGGTTCTTGGGTCAATCTGAATGTTTGCCACCGTCTTGTGAAAACGGGATGAAAACAAACCCAACCCATTTTGAATATTTGTATAACTCGGAAGCACCTGACCGGAGGTCAATCCCTGCTGAGCAATCGAAACCTGGTTGTATGTATCAAGTTCTTCACCACCCACTGAAAACATAAAGTCGCACGAGTCTACCAGCCGGTGAACATTGATATCGTCGGGGATTGCAAAGTTGAGGTAGGCGTAGAAATTATCATTTTGAATGGTGTAAGGCGGAGATACCGGAAGTCCTCCCTGCGTGCTCCCGGTTCTGTAGTTTGTAAAAATCAGCCAGTCCACATATTTCTTTTGCACCTGTAAGGGATCATTAATATTAATCTCCGTGTAATGAAAGCGAATGGTGAGGTCATAGATCTTCCCGTCCTGTGCTGAGTTCCAATTCACCTTGTAGGTAAGCTTGGGCAAGAAATTAATTTTAATACCTGGTGAGGGCGTCAACACCTGGAAGTCATTGACGATTTGGGTGGTGGAGGTGATTTGCTTTCCGTTATCAGGCTCTGTAACAACTAATGTATAGCCATCATTTTGATTGAGTGGCTGAGTGGTTTTGTAAAGAGTGTTCGGAACATTGGCGAAAATACCCGTGTCCTTTATCAATCCTTCTGAATTGCCATCCACTTTTTCCATCTGAATAGTTGCTCCATTGCTGTTGTCCTGCAATATCACATTCAAATCTTTGTAATAAATAGAATCAGGAATTTGAGCGATCGTAAGCGCGCTTGTGGAAGGATCGAGAAAGGCTTTACCCACTTTGATGTATTGCGCAGTATCACTCGCATCGAGCAGTCCATACACGATAGTGATGTCTTTCCAGGAAGTGGTAACACTGAAATCAGTACTGCAGGAAGAGATAAATAGCAAAACAATAATAACCGCACTCAATTTTTTCATTCCGCGAAAGTAGAACTTTGTTTAGAGTTCCCCGATTGAATCGGGACAAGTTGGGGAAGGTTTCGACGTATTCTGATTGTTAGTGGAAGAAGTACCTTTGAAGGCGGTAGGCAGTTGGCAATAGGCAGTTGGCAAAAAAGGACAATGCACCATTCGCGTACCATGATTTCCCAACAACCCAATTTCCATTTTCAAATTTCCAAAACCTAAATTGAATGCAGTCACAGAACATCAGGAAAGGAAAAACGAATCAGTTGATTTCGATTGAAAAAAGCATTGAAGCTCGATTCTCAAAGCCGAATAACCCTACTTCCCAATAACCCAATACCCCAATTTCCAATTTCCATTTTCCAAAACCTAAATTGAATGCAGTCACAGAACATCACAGAAAGAAAAAACGATCAGTTGACTTCGATAGGAAAAAGTATTGATGATTTTAAGAAGGCAAAGAAAGTTACCACGCACACACTGCAGGAGATGAAGCAAGCAGGTGTGAAAATCTCCATGCTTACTGCCTACGATTATTCGCTCGCACGAATTGTAGATGATGCCGGCATTGACGTGATTCTCGTCGGTGATTCTGCATCTAACGTAATGGCAGGTCATGAAACCACCTTGCCGATCACGCTGGATCAAATGATCTACCATGCTTCATCGGTGGTGAGAGGAATTAACCGTGCATTGGTTGTTGTTGACCTCCCTTTCGGATCGTACCAGGGCAATTCAAAAGAAGCATTGAACTCTGCCATTCGCATCATGAAGGAATCGGGCGCGCATGCTGTAAAGCTCGAGGGTGGGAGGGAAGTGAAAGATTCTGTCGAGAGAATTGTTTCATCCGGTGTTCCTGTGATGGGTCATCTCGGTTTAACACCACAGTCCATTTACAAATTCGGAACGTACGCTGTTCGTGCAACGGAAGAAGAGGAAGCGCAACGGTTGCGGGAAGATTCATTGTTCCTTCAAACATCAGGATGCTTTTCTGTTGTACTCGAAAAAATTCCGGCGGTATTAGCAGCAGAAGTTTCTTCATCCCTGAAAATTCCAACCATCGGTATCGGTGCAGGCCCTGATGTGGATGGACAAGTGCTCGTGATTCATGACATGCTCGGCATCAACAAAGAATTCAAGCCGCGCTTTCTACGCCGCTATTTGAATTTGTATGATCAGATCAAAGAAGCGGTGCAGCATTTTAGCAACGATGTGAAGAGTTTGGATTTTCCGAATGAGAATGAGCAGTATTGAAATCAGTAGGCAATAGGCAATTGGCAGTAGGCAAAAAAAAATTGATGGTTTGAAGTTGTTTGTTCGAAGTGATTTAACGTGTCCATTGAGTAACTTTGCAAGAAAAATTTATGAATGTAACCATTCAGCTAAAGCCCGGAGAACTGAATCTGAAACTGCTGAAGAAGATTCAGAAAATGTTTAAGAATGAGCCACTCACAATTTCTGTAGATCAAATGGATGAAACAGAATACTTACTGAACTCACCAAAAAACAAAGAGTTTTTGCTTCAGGCAATTCAGGATATAAATTCAGGGAAGGGAATTGATGTAGACATTGACAAGTATGCACAATGAGAAATGTTTCCTTTGCTCCCAGGGCATTTGATCAGTTCATTGAGTGGCGAGAAGATGACGATGAAATTTTTCAGAAAATTGTCAGACTGATTCAGGAGACAAGAAGGGAACCTTTTACGGGTACCGGCAAACCTGAGCCTCTTAAATACGAATTGAAAGGTTATTGGTCAAGAAGAATTAATCTTGAACATCGTATAGTTTATAAGGTGACAGAGAATTCGATTGACATTATTTCATGCAAGCATCATTACTAAATTTGACTCGCACGTCATGAAACAGATTTCAGGTTGCATAGTCAATAAAATATCTTTTGCTTTGAGTTGTGTAATTGTTTCTGTATTCAATTTCTCAAGTGCAAAGTGTGCTGAAAATTCCCGCAGCGACACCATCAACATTCTCGATTACAACATTCATCTCAACATCACCGATTTCGCAGGGACAACCATCAGCGGATTTACCATTATCACCTTCAAATCAAAACTCGATAACATCAGTGAACTCGATTTGGATCTGCTCAAGCTGCAGATTGATTCCATCACACAAAACAATCAGCAACTTTTGTTCACTTACAATGACACGCTGATAAAAATCAATCTTGCTGCTACGATGAACACCGGTGATTCATCACAAGTCACAGTATTCTATCACGGCGTTCCCAAAGGCGATGCTTCCGGTTGGGGTGGCTGGTATTGGAGCGGAGCGTATTCTTATAACCTCGGCGTGGGCTTCGATGCTGACCCTCATTGCTATGGCAGAGTGTGGTTCCCATGCTTCGATAATTTTGTAGAGCGAAGCACCTATCGTTTTTCGATTATCACCACCACTGATAAAATGGCAACCAGCAATGGCAAATTGGTTTCATCCATTGACAACGGCAACGGAACAATGACCTGGAACTGGGAAATGCTGCAAGCCATTCCAAGTTACCTCGCCTGTGTGGCAGTGGCGCCTTACACTCCTGCCTATTCTCAATACATCAGCATCAGCGGCGATACCATTCCCATGATGTTCGCCGGGCTTCCGGCAGACACCACCAAAATGAAAAACTCGTTCGTGCATTTGCAAAACGCTCTTTCCATTTTTGAAAACCATTTTGGAAAATTTCAGTGGAATAAAGTTGGTTACACGCTGGTCCCATTCAACGGCGGCTCTATGGAACATGCTACCAATATCGCTTCACCTTTGTTCGCATCCAATGGAACCACTGCATATGAGACGCTTTTCTTCCATGAGCTTTCTCACCATTGGTTTGGTGATCTTATTACCTGCCGTACTGAAGAAGATATGTGGCTCAATGAAGGATGGGCTGTGTATTGTGAAAAAATTTTCCTCGAAGGGATGTACGGTGAGCAGGCGTACAAAGATGATGTTGCAGCGAATCATGAAACCTCTGTGCACTATGCGCACACTTCTTTTAAGGACGGACAATACTTTGCATTGAATGCAGTGCCACATGACTATAGCTACACGAGTGAGGCCACCGTTTATGGCAAAGGCGCTGACGTAGCCCACACACTTCGGGGTTACATGGGCGACTCGCTTTTCTTTCATTGTCTCACCAATTTTCTTTCTGATAAAGCATTCAGTGATGTGTCGAGCGAAGACCTGCGTGATTATCTCTCTGCCTGCTCAGGAATTGATCTCGCTGATTTTTTCACGGATTGGGTTTTCAATCCCGGCTGGGCAGCTTTCACCATTGATTCAATGCAAAGCACTCCGGGGCAAATTCCCGGATTCTATGATGTAAACGTTTTTGTTCGTCAGCGGCTGGATCATGCGCCGCAATTTTATAACAATGTTCCGCTGGAAATTTCCTTCTACGATTCATCACGGAACGTGACCCTCGAAAATTTTCTAATGGGCGGCGGATGCAGAATGTACCAGATCACTCTTCCATTTTCTCCGCTGTATGTTGGATTAGATCTCGATCATAAAATCTCCGATGCGATTACGGATGATTTGAAAACAATCAGCTCAAGCGGGTCTGTAAATTTTGTCAATGGGAAGATGCTCTTATCTGTAAATTCCATTGGTGATTCTGTATTGTTGCATATTGAACATGTATATGCGGCACCCGATCCTTTCAAAAATCCAATTCCCAATCTCCACATTTCCCAGGAGAGATTTTGGACGGTGGATGGGATAATTCCGGATGGGTTCAGCTCACAGGCAATTATTAACTATAACGGCACTTCCATAGCCGGGGGATTTCTCGATAAGGGCCTTATTACGAATATTGAAGATTCTCTCGTGGTTTTATACAGGGCAAATCCGGCTCACGACTGGACTATAGATTCGGATGTGACTCAAAATTTCATAGGTACGCATACCGATAAGAAAGGGAACTTCACCATTTTGCATCTTCAGAAAGGAGAATACGCACTCGGAATTTTTCAGCACAACAAAATTGATTCACCATTAACTTCAGGAATTGATTCATGCCTCTTGCTTTCCGTACCACAAATTTCTGCGTTGAAAAAAGGACTGATCAATGTATTTCCCAATCCTTCGAATGATTCATTCACGGTGCAATTCGATTATCCTTCTTCTCCGAATGGAATCCTTTGGACAAATTATCTTCTCGAAATTTTCAATCTTTACGGCGTCAGCATGTTTCATCATAAATTTCATGAAGCGCAACAGGAGGTTTCAGTAAAAAACTGGGATCGCGGAATTTATTTTGTGAAAATCTCCGATGGAAAACATAAGATGGTGGCTATTCAAAAAATTGTGATCAACTAAACCGAAAATTTGTTTGATGCCCAACACAGAAACTTCAACGGATGAAAAAGTGATCTCCCGTCCTGATCAATCCGGATTACCGAAAAAAAAAATCAGCGTGATCGGGGCAGGAACAATGGGCAACGGGATAGCCCACGTATTTGCGATGAAGGGATTTGAAGTGATCCTTGTAGATGTCTCGCAACCCCAACTTGAAAAAGCAATAGCGACTATTTCTAAGAATCTCGATCGCCAGGTGGCGAAGAATTCCATCACGGAGGAAGAGAAGAAGTCAACGATCGGGAATATCAAAATTTCAGGTTCAATCGCCGAAGGTGTGAGAGATGCGGATCTCATTATAGAAGCAGCCACTGAGAATGTTGATCTGAAGCTGAAAATTTTTTCTCAGCTTGATCAGGCATCGAAGCCCGAAACGATTCTCGCTTCAAACACTTCATCCATCTCCATCACCAAAATTGCGTCAGTCACGAAGCGTGCTGATAAAGTCATCGGCATGCATTTCATGAACCCCGTGCCGGTGATGAAACTGGTGGAAGTGATTCGGGGCTATTCCACTTCTGATGAAACTACAAATTCAGTGATGGAGCTTTCAAGACAATTGGGGAAAGTTCCTGTAGAAGTGAATGATTATCCCGGCTTCATCGCCAACAGAATTTTAATGCCGATGATCAATGAGGCAATTTATTCACTCTATGAAAATGTTGCCGGTGTTGAAGAAATTGATACCGTCATGAAACTCGGAATGGCACATCCGATGGGCCCCTTGCAGCTCGCCGATTTCATTGGACTCGATGTTTGCCTGGCCATCATGAATGTGCTGTATACAGGTTTTGGAAATCAAAAGTATTCTCCTTGTCCTTTACTCGCCAACATGGTGATGGCAGGAAATCTCGGAATGAAAAGCGGGCAGGGGTTTTATAAATATACTGCCGGAGTTAAGGAATTAGTGGTTGCGGATAGATTCAATAAATAATTTTACCATTGCAAATCGCGATACGCGTATCGCGATTCGCGAGCAAGCGGGAGTAGTCCCGATGGATCGGGATTGGTAGAGCACTCCGATTCAAATCGGAGGGGTCGCGATTGTTAGTCGGAAGTTAAAAGCGGGAGTAGCTCAGTTGGTAGAGCATCAGCTTCCCAAGCTGAGGGTCGCGGGTTCGAGTCCCGTTTCCCGCTCACTCAAAAAAAATATTCCTGAAGTATCGGGACAGCTCATTTGAGTCATAATCGTTATGGGGGATTCAATTGCGAATTCGATTAAAATTCTAAGAATAGAATTGGAATTTTTTTGCCTACTGCTCCCGATCCATCGGGATGCAAACTGCCTATTTAGTTTGACTAATCTTCCTTACTTTAGCGCCTCCAAAAAATTTTACAAACCAAAACTTATGAAAAGAATCGTACTCCTTTTTGCTATGGTGGTTTTATCGCTGAGCAGTTTCGCCCAGGTTGTCACCAACATCCAAACCGAATATCATCACGGACAAACCTTCGTCACGTGGGATACCATTCCAAATTATCAGTACCCGTTCTACTACGTGTACCGCTATGATTATCCTATCACGAGTGCAAACATTAACAACGCTACGTACCTTGGAAAAATCCCGCTCGATTTTTCATTCAACTATTTTCTAAATCTCGGAATTCTCAATCCGCCAAACGTGAATTTTCCGCGCAAGTATTATTGCGTCTACAACAACGATCCCTGGGAAGTAGCTGACAGTTCGATGGATTTGTTTGTCGCCACGTGTGACAAGAACAAACCTTTCTACTATGCAGTAACAGCAGATTCAACCACCAGCACATTTCCTTTTTACCAGGAGAACCGGCACATTGTTCCGGGCGCCAATGCAACCACCACGCCTGTTCAGGAACACGTTGCTCCAATCAATGCTTACCTGCAATTGAGCGGCTATCCGCTTCAGGATAATCAGGATTTACTTTACAATGCCTATGCAGTATTCGGCGGCAATGTGAAGACTCAATACACGCCGTTGTTTGCTAACGAAGGATGCCTCATTTTCAATTGGGGCTTGATCGAGGATGCAGATACCAGTAATACCCCCAAAAATGCAGCTACTTTTTTCTTTTACGGCGGTGGTGGCAATGCTTACCAAAATGCAAATGGTACGAATGTCTCTCGCATGTGGAAGGTTTCTCTCGAAGATGATATTCCTAATTTCAACTGGGACGACCTGGCGGGCGAAAACACGAAGTGGATCGGGTACAACGAAAATTTTGATGTCTATAACGCCAACAATAATTCTCCTGCACCCTCAACAGGTGTTGACCGCACGTATACCATCTCCCGCGTAAACTGGACCTACGATTGGCTAATGCGAACATTTCATGACAAGATTGACTCGACACAAATCAGCGCGGAAGCAACTTCCAGTGGCTGTACCGGGGCACTTATGATGGCATATCTATATCCTGATAAGGTTGCAGCGGTGGATGTAACGAATGCAAAGTTTAATCTTGAATACCTGAATGATGATAATCCCCATTGTAAATGGAATACCAACGGAACTTCGCGCAATAAAGCAAATATTTATTTGGGAGCGCAGTCAACCAATCTTCCTTCTGATGTTCCAAAAATCAAAGGGACTGGCAATTATACCCTGTGGGACTTAACAAATTCCAACAACATTATTTCAGATAATAAGTACAATTCACTGCCGGTCATGTTTGTCACCAGTGGTAAGGAGGATGATGTCACCTGCTGGGAAGAAAAAATTCCGTTTTACAAATCCAATCAGCAAAACAGGACCGGTACTTTTTTCTATTGGGATTTAAGATCTCACAAAGGAGGTGTTCATGAAATCAAGGACCGCCCGCTGGAATTAGTGTTGCGCTACAGAACCAATTTGTCGTACCCTGCCTTTGCCAACTGTTCAGCCAATGATGATCCGGGTGATACAAACAATCCCGTTGATCCTTTCTACGATGGTGATTCCGTTGGCACTATGAATGGCACGCTGGACTGGGTGGATACAAGCATCCATGAAACTCCCACAAGCTGGCAGACAAAAATCTTTGCGCATCAGTTCCTGCTGGTTGATGGAATCACGCTCTTTCCTACTTACCTGCCTACGTATGTGAAAACAGATATTACTCCCCGGCGCTTGCAGCAGTTTGTAAATATTCCTGACGGAAGCAGTGTTCATCTCGAGAATTGGAATTCAGATGGTACGGTGTTGATACAATCGAAAATTATCACCTATCATCTTAATGCTGACGGAGAGGGATTGATGACATTCAAAAAGGCGAAGATCAGCCATGCAGGAAATATCATCAAATTCTATGTCCTTCTCGGTCCAAAGGACTCACCTGAAAATATAAATGTCACTCCGCTGGCAACCGATATGGTGTATCCCAATCCTACAGAAGGGTTAACGAGCGTTGATCTGTCTCTCCTGAAAGATGAAGAAGTTACCGTCTCAGTCGTTGACATTATGGGCAAGCAAATGCTCTATGAAAATCGCGGTCTGGTACCCGAAGGCGACCAGGAGTTGCCGGTTGATCTCAGCAGGTTACCGCAGGGGATTTACCTGATCAATGTGCAGGCAGGTCTTCAATCATTTTCTTACAAGGTAATCAAGCAATAGTAGGGGCACGGTTCACCCGTGCCCAATTATTGGACATAAAATCCGCCCCGATTGGTCTGGGCGGATTTTTTTTAAATACCGATGCGGTCTCCAGGACCGCGGTTGGTTTAAGCGCAGCACAGATGCGCACATTTATTTCATCTGTCTGTTTTTGTTCAAGGCACAATCACCTGAATTGCTCTCCCTAAAATTCCAACTTCACCATCATCATATCCAAAAACTTCCCCGTCAGTTTCTATTGGCACGAGCGGAGAAGAGGCAATGGAAATTTTTTTTGTCCGGTATTGAGAAATCTTTTTATGGTGCACAAAACTTCCGTTGAACAGACGCAACACATTTTTGATTACTTCCATCTTTGAGAGATTTCCCGCGATGGTAATGTCAAGAAGCCCGTCATTGGTGATGGCCCCGGGCGTGAGTTTCATTCCGCCGCCGGCATATTTGCAAATGCCTGCACTGATATTGAAGAATTTTCCTTCCACATAGTTGCCCGGATCAGCTTGCGCAGAATCCTTCGACGGGCTCAGAATGACATCGCTCAAGTCAATCAACGGACTCGGGGTGACATCGCTCAGGTCAATCAATGGGTTCAGGTGGACAGCGCTCAATTCAATTTTCATCGTTGTGGTTTTGTATCTGAACAATGCATCGAGCAATCCGAAATAAAATGCAGCGAAACCGATCTTCAGCCAATGGCTTGTTCCTTCAATCCTTTCGGCAACAAAACCCTGGAAGGCAAACCCCGCCACGTTGATGAAAAATCTTCTCTCTTCAACGTCAGCATTTTTCTTCATTACCATCCCCACGTCATGAAAATCGGTGCGACCATTTTTGATGATGGCAATTGCTTTTGAAATTGATTTCGGAATGTGGTGAGTTTTGATCCAGTCATTCCCGGTGCCAATGGGAATAATGGCGATGGTAATTTCAGCCGGAGAGATTTTCTGCTGAGAAAAAATGCCATTCACCAGGCAATTGAGAGAGCCATCACCGCCAACGGAAATAAATTTTCTGAAACCATTTTCGATGGCTTCATGAATAATCCTGTTCGCTTCATTCAGACTGTTTGAAACTGCAAGCTGAAATTTTATTGCGGACTGAATGAGTTGTTGCCTGATAATTTCTTCTTTGCGTTTTGCTTTTCCGCGGGCAGCAAATGGATTGAGGAGGACAAACCATTCTTCATTTTTCATTTGCTCAAAATAAAAAGAGTTGGCTTATGAAAAGTCAACTCTTTTGAATCGAAAATCTGCACAACAGATAGGACAACTTTTAGAAGCTGTCATATCTTAGTGATCAGCAGAAGTGTTCATACACTTGCTCCAGATGTTTGGCAATAATCTCTGCCGGCCTGCCTTCGATCTGGTGTCGTTCCACCACGTGCACCACCTGATTATCTTTAAACAAGGCGATGAAAGGAGAGGAAGGCGGATAAGGCATTAAATGCTCGCGCACTTTAGAGGTTGCTTCTTTGTCAACGCCTGCAAATACAGTATACAAATGCGCTGGTTTTTTTGAAGCCAGCTCCAGCGAGTGAATCACTCCCGGACGGGCACTGCCTGCAGCGCAACCGCAAACAGAGTTCACGACCATCAGCATCGTTCCCTGATTGTTCTTTATTACGTTCTCCGCTTCATCAGCAGATTTCAGTTCAACAAAACCTTCGTTGGTTAATTCGCGGCGCATGGGCGCTACCATTTCTTCGGGATACATTGTTTCGAAATTTATTGTGAGGTAAAGTTAAGGATCAGTTTGCAGTTTACAGTTTTCAGTTGGCAAAAGTTCCATTTCGTTTTCGTTGAAGCAAAAAACTTTGCTGACCTTTAATGAAGGATTTCAAATCAATCCTTCTTATGAAAATAAAGCTTTTACTTCTCGTAATTTTTTTAGCATCAAGTCTCAATGTGTTTTCGTAGGCACCTTCAATTCAGTGGGAGAAAAGTTTTGGAGGAAGTAATGATGATGGTGCTTCTTCTATAGTTCAATCAAATGATGGCGGATACATAGTGGCAGGCACATCAAGTTCTGATAATGGACAAGTTCTTCTGCACTATGGTTCAGGAAATCTCGCCGACTGCTGGATATTAAAATTAGATGGCAACGGAAATCTTGTCTGGCAGAAAACACTTGGCGGTACTAACAATGATGTTGCATTTTCAATTACTAAAACAATTGATGGAGGATATGCTGTTGCAGGTTTTTCGGCATCTAATGACTCTGATGTAACAGGGCATCACGGAACGTCTGCTACAGACGATTACTGGGTGGTCAAATTAGATAGCAATGAAAATATGCAGTGGGAAAAATCTCTCGGAGGAACAGGTGATGATTGGGCTTACTCGGTCATTCAAACCACTGATCACGGTTATGCAATTGCAGGATATTCTGATTCAAATGATGGAGATGTAAACGGCAATCATGGGAATGGAGATGAGTGGATCGTTAAATTAGATAGCACTGGTGTAATTCAGTGGTCAAGAACTCTCGGTGGAAGCGGAAGTGAGCAAGCTCGATCAATCATCCAGTCCTCCGATGGAGGTTATGTTGTCGTCGGGGAAACCGCATCCAATGATGGCGATGTAATTGGTTACCATGGTGACACCACAGTTCAATTTTGGGAACCTGATTATTGGATTGTGAAATTAGATGGCGCTGGAAATATTCAATGGCAGAAAGCACTTGGTGGCACCAGCACTGATCAAGCTTATTCCATCTTACAAACTTCTATGGGAGATTATGTGGTCGCAGGGCAATCAGGTTCTAATGATGGAGACGTCACCTTCAACCATTATGCCTTTGATTACTGGATTGTGAAACTGGATGGAACAGGAAATATTTTATGGCAAAACTCTTTTGGCGGAACAGGATCAGACGAAGCAAGATCGGTGGCACAAAGTTCAGATGGAGGATTTGTTGTTACAGGAATTTCAACTTCAAATGACGGAGATGTTACAGGACAACATGGTAATGGTGGTATTGTTGGTACTACCGATTATTGGGTTGTGAAATTGGATAGCGTAGGAAGCATGCAGTGGCAGAAATCACTTGGTGGGAACTTTAATGATTGGGCTTACTCTGCTATTCAAGTAGATTATGAGAGCTATGTAGTTGCTGGTGGTGCATCCTCGCAGGATGGTGACGTAACAGGTAATCACGACGGCGATGATTTTTGGGTTGTAAAACTTGGAGCACCGTTAGGAATAAACCAACCGGTAAATTCATTCTTTAAAATTTCCCCCAACCCTGGCACCGGAATTTTCCAAATCCAAAACTCATCATCACCAATTCAAACCGCAGAAGCATTCAATCTCCTTGGAGAAAAAGTTTTTTCAACTTCAAATTTCTCCCACAGGACTGCTGGCCAAACTTCAAACTCCATTGATCTCTCCACAGAGCCCGATGGGGTTTATTTTCTTCACTTGAAAACAGGAGAAGGAATCATGGAAGAAGGTGGTTATTAGCAAATAAAAAGATTGCAGTTGGGAGACCGTGTTCACTCATACACATCTCTTCTGTTCCCTATTGCAATCACATCCACAATGAGATTGTCGTCTTCAATTTCGTAAATGATTCTGTAATCGCCTTTTCGGATTCTGAATCCACTTCTCCCTTTCAACTTTTTGTAACCGTGTGGTCTTGGGTTTTCAGAGAGTGATTGTAATGCAGTAAGAAGGGGTGCTGCAATTTTATCGGAGAGTTTGTCCAAATATTTTCGGACGGTAGCAGTGATAACAACTTTATACCTTCCCATTCTTCTTTGACTTACGTTGCTTCAAATATTCATTCAATTCCATCCGCTCTTCCTTTCTTGCCTTCACCGCATCATATAATTTTATGTCTTCCAACTCTTCAATTTGCTCCTGCATTTTTGCATAGGCGTTGATAGGGACAATCACTGAAAGTTTTTTCCCTCTTTCATCAGTCACGAAATGTGCTTGGTTTGTTTTCATTTTAAAAAAATTAAGTGCACGAATAATGATGTAAAGATAAATTGTTAGTGAAAGAAGAAAAATCATTTCATTCTTTACCCTGCAACTTTCCAACCTGCAACTCGTGTGAAAGTTTCACATCCTGAATTTGTATCTTTGCCACCGCAATATTCTTTAAACAAAAAACAAAAAATGAGAACCGACACTGTTGAACTTACGCTTCCGTACAAAGTAAAAGACATCTCCCTCGCTGCCTGGGGCAGAAAAGAAATCAAACTCGCCGAAGCCGAAATGCCGGGATTGATGGCAATCAGAAAAGAATTCGGAAAAGAAAAACCATTGAAGGGTGCTCGCGTCGCCGGCTGCCTTCACATGACCATTCAAACCGCTGTGCTTATTGAAACCCTCATGGAGCTTGGTGCCGAAGTTCGCTGGAGCTCGTGCAATATTTTTTCTACACAGGATCATGCCGCCGCGGCCATTGCTGCTGCCGGTACTCCCGTGTTCGCATGGAAAGGAATGAATGAAGAGGATTACAACTGGTGTGTGGAACAAACCCTTTTCTTCGGTGACTATTCGCGCCCGCTCAACATGATCCTCGATGATGGCGGCGATCTCACCAACATGGTGCTCGATCATTATCCTGAATTGATTACGGGAATCAAAGGCATCACTGAAGAAACTACTACCGGTGTGCATCGCTTGTATGAGCGCATGGCGAAAAATACGCTGCCGCTTCCTGTGATCAACGTGAATGACTCAGTTACAAAATCAAAATTTGATAACAAGTATGGCTGTCGTGAATCCCTTGTTGATGCCATTCGCCGCGCAACCGATGTGATGCTTGCAGGAAAAGTTGCAGTGGTGGCAGGCTTCGGTGATGTGGGAAAAGGAAGTGCGGAGTCACTGCGCGGTTCTCATTGCAGAGTGATCGTGACAGAGATTGATCCCATCTGTGCTTTGCAGGCAGCCATGGAAGGTTATGAAGTGAAGAAGATGGAAGATGCCGTGAAGGAAGCCGACATCGTGGTGACTGCAACAGGTTGCATGCACGTGCTCACTGAAAAACATTTTCGCTCTCTGAAGGATAAAGCCATCGTCTGCAACATCGGTCACTTTGATGTGGAGATTGACATGGCGTGGCTGAATGATAATTATGGACATACCAAGGACACGATCAAGCCACAGGTAGATAAATATGACATTGACGGAAAAGAAATCATCGTGCTGGCTGAAGGTCGGTTGGTGAACCTCGGTTGCGCCATGGGACACCCTTCGTTCGTGATGTCGAACTCATTCACCAATCAGTGTCTTGCACAAATTGAATTGTGGAGCCATCATGAGAAATATGAGAACAAAGTGTATGTGCTTCCGAAACATCTCGATGAAAAAGTTGCGCGCCTGCATTTGGAAAAAGTAGGAGTAAAGCTCGATGAGTTGAGTAAAGATCAGGCAGAGTATCTCGGCATTCCGAAAGAAGGACCTTTCAAACCTGAATATTACAGGTACTAAGAGAGGATAGAAGTTAGAGAATAGAAGTTAGAAGGAATCTTGAAAAAGGTTCCTTTTCTTTTGCAGATATAAACTGAATTGTTATCGGGATATCTCAAACTTACCTGTGTATTTCACCTTTCCATCCTTACTGAGAAGCAGGTAGAGATAGTTCCCTTCGGGAAGATTTTTTCCATCAATAATGAAAGTGCCGTCTTTCGTTGATGAGGTTTGCATTTTTTTTCCGGAGTAGTCGAAAACTGTAAGGGTAAATTCTTTCTGGGGTAAATTGATTAGCAAGTGTGCTGTCTCATTGAAAGGATTCGGCAGCAACTTAATGTCCTTATCAGGATAAAAATCAAATGTGCCCGGCGGATTTGTCCCCATATTAATATTGAATCCTGTGTGAGTGAGTGTGGGATCGAGAGGATGAGGATACGGTTTTTGAGCAAGCAGTTGAAGAGATAAAAAAGCCGAAATGAAAATGAGGATGGAAATTTTTTTCATGGCCGGAGGTTTTTGATGAGTGAAAGCTACGAATAATTATTTCACCGGATCTTTTTTTCAAGAAGTTGTTCAAATGAAACATTGTTCTCTCTCCCTTCATTATACAATGAAATCAGCCAATCCCTGTCTTCAATCTTCGCTTGCCAAACAGAATCTTCAATTCCCTTTGATTGTTTTTGCAATGAAAGAAATGCTTTTGTGTAAAGAATTTCTCCGAGCGCAATCTTAAATTCCGGGTATTTAGTAAATGATTGATCATCCACCTTATTTATCGAGGAGAAAGCGCTGTCAATTTTGTGCGCATTATAAAATGCTACGGAGAGATTCAACTGTGCTGTTGCGAATTGTGGTGTGATCTTAAGCGCTTTTTTATACAGGTAAACCGCAGAATCGTATTTCCCTTCCTGCTGAAAAATGGCACCGAGATCACTCAGAACTAATACATGATTCGAATTCTCTGCAACAGCTTTCAGCAAATATTTTTTTGCGCTGTCCCGCTGATGATCGTAACCATAAGCTACACCGGCATACCAATCTACCGGGGTACCGCCATAATCAACAGGAAAGAAAAAGTTATCAGCGCGCTTTGAAAGTATGGCCATGCAGTTCCAATCATACAATGTTTTGCATGACAGTGCATCACGCAAATTTCTTTCAGCATGGTAGCGCTGAATGCCTGCATAAATCGAAAAAGAGCTTATCATTCCGGCGAATAAAAAAAAGATTCGCAGCACAAGAGACGGAATGATTTTTTTTGAAGACCTCAATGAAGCATACTTTGAAACAACGATTGCGAAGAGCAACGCAATTAAGATGCTGCTATAAGTTCTTTGAAGCGGATAGCCAAGGTTGCACAAAACAAATAAGCCGACGAATGCACAGATGAGGAGAAGTATAAAGAATTTTTCCTGCAGATTTATTGAATGGGAGAGAAGGTAGAGCAACATTCGAAGTAAAAGTGCGAACAAAAGCAGTAGCAGCAATAAACCCGTAAGGCCTGTTTCAGCACACACGAACAGAAACTCGTTGTGCGGATGCTCATAATGTACAAGTCCTGAGTTGATGAACGGTGTTCCACCAATACCGAATTGCCCCTGAGAAATTTTCCAGTTGCTCAGCCCGGCGCCAAGCAGAGGATTTTCTTTGATCAGCTGTAAGGTGTTGCGCCACAGCATTACCCGCTCATACGTGCTGTTATCATTTTCATTGGAGCTCGCGGATACATCAGTTGACGTATACTGAAGAAGTTTAGCTGCTGAAAATTTTGATTCCGATGATGTAAAGAGAATGCCAAACACAAAAAATGCTGCAATTACGAATACCACTGCGAGTGCCGCAACCCGCAATTTCCGGGTTTGGGCAACTTTGAAATTTTTATTGAAAAGAAATATAGATACAAATGAAGCTATTGCTAAAAGCAGGGCGAGCCAGACTGAAACAGATTGAAGAAGAGCAATCGTGGCAAGCACAATGAGCAGTGTGAGAAGGGAAAGTAGTCTCACGATTTTTTTGAAATTAATAGCCCCCCAAATCAATAGCGGCAGAAAAAGAAGAAATGTTTCCGCCCAAAAATTTTTATTTGCCAGCGTGGAAGTAATATACGTGAGCAGGCGATTAAGATTCTCGCCGACGGCGTGGAGTTTTCTGCTTTCATCAATCACTTGCTTCAATCCAAAATAGGAAAAGATGAACACGCTGATCATCATGGTGCCGGCAAGAAATTTCCAATGCCGTTCTCCCCGGAAAAATATTTTACTCAATAAAATGACCACAAGAACAAACTGGATTCGCTGCAGCAACGCAAAAACACCATCGCCCGGATTGATTGCCTTCAATGCAGCGAGCGCAGTGATGAGAAGCCACAGCAACAGAAAAATGAAAAATGGCTGAGACAGAACTTCAAAGTGCTGAAGAAAATGTTTAGGAGAAAAAAGAAAAATGAAAAAGAACACGGCACAAAAAATTGAGAGCACAATGAAACGTGGCGCAATTTCAGGGTCCAGTGTTTCAGAAGAATACACGAATGGAAGAATTACAAAAAGAAACAAACACACAGCGGCGGCTAACCCATCATTGACCGTTATTTTTTTCAAGGACAATTTGTAATTCTTTTAAGCATATAAAATTTCGGAATCCTTTGTTGTATTTAACGAGATGAAAATAGAGAACTTCCTTTTTTTATTCTACCTTCATAAGATCAAAAAAAATATTCTTATGCGACAAGTTCTACTGGTCCTCATTTTATGCGGTTGGTTTTTTGAAGCAAAATCGCAACAGCACACGAGCAAAGGCAAAGAATTTTATCTCGCCTTCATGGAGAATCTGGATCTGGCGTTTAATGGTCCTCCAATATTTACTTTCATGATTAGTGCTGAACATGCTACACAGGGAACGATTTCTTTTCCCGGCACCGGCTATTCACAATCGTTTTCACTCTATGCTGGCGAATTGATTGAGCCACAGTTACCAACGGGGATTGCATATCCCCAGGGTGACGAGGACATTTCTAATCTGGGAATCAAAATAACTGCAGACGATTCCATCAACGTGTATGCGATTCATTACCGTCTTTATTTTTCCGACGCATCATTAGTGTTGCCCACTTCTGAACTGGGTGATTTTTACAGAGTGATCACCAAAGCAGACGAGGCAGGATTGAGTCCTGCGGAATTAGTGGTTGAGGCCACCCAGGACAATACTCAAATCGAAATAACTCCTTCAGAAGTAACGGTGAGCTTTCGCCCTGCGGGTATTCCTTTCTATATTACCTTGAATGAAGGAGAAGTGTTTCAGTTGCAGGGATTTAACGGGCTGACAGGAACGACCATTCGCTCTACCGATCCCAATAAAAAAATTGCCGTGTTCTCCGGTGCCAGGCAAGCAAATGTTTATTGCACGGGTGCTGACAGTCATCTATGGGATGAAGATTATCCTGTAGCATTATGGGGAAATGATTTCGGATTGGTTTCTTTCAGAGGGCAAGGCGGGGATCCGTTTCGCTTCCTCGCTGCCTATGATAATACGACAATTGAGTTCGGTTCGCATACAAAGACGTTGTCTGCCGGAATATGGTACGATACGCTGTTTGATGGAGCAAAGATCATTCACTCATCAAACAAAATCATGGTAGCCCAATTTGATAAAAGTCATGCTTGCAATGCCAGCATTAACGGTGATCCCTGTATGCTCATACTCACACCGCTCTCCTATCTCCGATACAAGGCCATTTTCTCCACGAGTAATTCGTTTCCGGATTTCTCTGATTTTGTGAATATAATTATACCTAAAGCAAGCTTTTCTACCATCATGCTTGACAGCGACCACATTTCTTCAATATTCGATACTATACCAGGCAATTCGGAATACCTCTATGCGAAATTGAATATTGTTGAGCAACGCCACGTGCTTGAAAGCAGCGGCGGCTTCAACGCATTTGCCTATGGCTTTAAATTCTATGATGAATATGCCTACCATCTCGGTTATGATTTTGCGCCGGGCAATGTCGGCATTGGGGACATTCCAAACGGGCAATCAAACGGGCTCACAGTAAATGTTTATCCCGATCCTGCCTCGGGAAGTTTCTTGTTTAGCGTTTCGGGTGATGATCGTTATTCAGGGAAATATGAATTGAGCGTCTATGATGTTTTGGGAAAACAAATAAACTCGTTTTCATTTTCCGGGAAGAAGACAACCTTTCAGTTGCCTGACGTAAATGGAATTTATTTTTATGCTCTGAAGAAAAATGCTCTCATCGCAGCGAGTGGAAAAATTTTGAATGAGAAGTGATTTGAATTACTGAGACAGGTGCTGGTTTTCGCCGGTCTTATGACTTTAAGTGTGCATTCTCAAATTTAAAATCCCAAAATAAGTTGCCGCGACTTTCCGTCAACATTAACAAATTCGCCACGCTGCGTAATGCGCGGGGAGGCAATCTTCCTGATGTAATTAAGGTAGCAAAAGACTGTGAGCGCTTTGGTGCGCAGGGCATCACTGTTCATCCACGCCCTGACGAGCGGCATATTCGTTACCGGGATGTTTTGGATTTGAAAGAAGTTGTGACTACCGAATTCAACATCGAAGGATATCCCGATGATCGCTTCATGGAATTGGTTTTAAGAGTAAAACCGGCACAAGCCACGCTCGTGCCTGATGCACCCGGTGTGGTCACAAGCAACCAGGGATGGGACACAATAAAAAACAAATCATTTCTCACTGAAAGAATTAATGATTTGCGGAAGGAAGGAATTCGGGTATCAGTTTTTGCAGATCCAATTGATCAATTTATCGAAGGTGCCAAAGCTGTAAATGCTGATCGTATTGAATTGTACACAGGACCGTATGCGGAAATGTTTTCAGAAAATCCTGCGGAGGCAATCAGTAAATACATTCCTTCAGCAAAGCTGGCTAATGATGTTGGATTGGGAGTTAATGCCGGTCACGATTTGAATTTGAAGAACCTGAAATTTTTTTCACAGCACATTCCTTCTCTCGCTGAAGTATCCATCGGGCATGCTTTGATCTGCGATGCCCTTTATTTTGGTTTGGAAAATACGATCCAGTTATACCTGCGGCAATTAAAAAGTTAAGACATGTTCCGACGATCTGTTTGGCATTATGATGGTTGTAAAATGAGAAAATGATTTTATGAAAAAGCAATTTTTGGTCAGCGGACTCTTCGCTCTTTGTTTCGCTATCACCTCATGCAGCTCCGAACACTATGTGGCAACACAGCCTGCACCTCCTGCTGTGGTAGTAGCTCCTCCGCCGCCCGGAAGGATTTGGGTGGATTATGATTACCGGTGGAGAGGAGGGAAATATGTTGTAGTTCCCCGCCGTGCGATCAAAGTACGGCCCGGCAGAACATGGGTACCCGGTCACTGGATGCAAAAGCCAAAGGGGTCCATTTGGATTCCGGGACACTGGAAATAATTTCCGGGGCAAGAATTTAGAATCCGCGATGGTTTTTAAAACAAAAAACCTTTCAGATTTTTCCGAAAGGTTTTTTGTTTCTGAGTTCCGAATTCTTATTGCGCCACTTCAGGAGTCGCCACCAGGGTTTCAGCGCCTTCAATGTTCATACGCTTCTCTTTAATACGGGCTTTCTTTCCTTTCAAATCGCGCAGGTAAAATAAGCGTGCCCTGCGAACCTTACCGCGCTTGTTCATTTCAATGCTTTCAATGTTGGGTGAGAAAAGAGGAAACACCCTTTCTACGCCAACACCGTTAGAAATTTTTCGAACGGTAAAGGTTTGTGTTGATCCTGAGCCTTTGCGCTGAATTACTTCGCCTCTGTAATCCTGTATGCGTTCTTTGTTTCCTTCTGTGATTTTATAGTGAACAGTCACATTATCACCGGCTTTAAAGTCAGGGTGGTCTTTCTTAGTGGTGACTTGCTGGTGAAAAAATTTTAGGGCTTCCATGATCTTGATTTTTTTCGGGTGGGCAAAGATAAACGAAAGGCTTAATAGTGCAATGGGATGTTTGAAGTGAGAAGTAATCAGTAGGCAATTGGCAATAGGCAAAATTCTCAATCTGTTATTTTGATGCAAGTTCTGATTTGATCGGTTAAAGAATAAGTTTCTTCTTTCGGAAATTTTTTGTGATCTCATAAGTCTCCATCGCTAATGCCTTCTTAAAAACAGTCAAATCACGAAATGATTGGCTCACGATTTTGATGATTGAGTTTAATTTTTTTTTACCTAATGACCCATAGCCCATAGCCAATTGCCGACTGCCTACTGATTTTGCCCTTCTTGCAGACCTCTTCCTGTTTTTTGAATTTTATTTTCTTCTCTAAGTTTCCTCAGGACGGAATCAAGAATGCCGTTGATGAATTCCCCGCTCTTTGGCGTGCTGTAATTTTTCGAGAGATCAATGTATTCATTCATTGTCACCTTAACAGGTATCTCAGGAAAATAAAGCAACTCAGTAAGTGCCATTTTCATCAGCAGCATGTCAAGCAATGCCACACGCTCCTTATCCCAGTTTTCGAGAATAGGAACAATGAGCGCTTCTGTCTCCTCATCATTGTAAATTGTTTTTCGAAGGAGATCAACTGCAAACTGTTTCACCTCCTTCAAATCTTTGGATTGGCGAATTATGAATGCATCATGATTGGGAGGAACTGTGTCAATGAAATTCAGGATGGCGTGATAAATGGGTTCCCGGTCATCCTGCCAGGTGTGAAAAATATCTTCAAGCAACTGCTGAAACAAGTCATCAGGGAGCAAGATCTTTTTGTAGAGAAATAAAATGATTTCCCGATCATCCGTGAAGAGCGGATTTTCTTTTCGGGAGTATGCTGAGTACTCGTCCGTCTTCTTCAGTTTCTGAAAAAACTGCCGGAAGTAATCGGGATCAATTCTGGTGTCAAGTTTTTCTTTCTGAATCTCCCGGTACAAATCTTCATTCACTACCAAATGCTGGATAATGGGATTGTGAAAGAGGGATGCGGAAAGAATTTTGTCATCTTCACTTGGAATGAATTTAACCGAACGGATTTGAAGATCGGTGTTCACATACTCCGCCGTCTTACAGAGGACATAGAGGTTGTAAAGAAATGCCCGTGAAGCTGCGTTGATATTTTCCAGCATTGACTTCTCCAGGCGATCCAGTGTTTTCTCACGATCCTGCTCATGAGCATAGATCGTTTGCATAACTTTCACTCTTATGTTTCTTCTTGATAGCATGGAATGATTAAAGGAGTGTGTCTGGTTTTTTTCATCTCCTTAGATTACCTGACTCGCAATGTGAAA
Source organism: Chitinophagales bacterium (assembly GCA_035638255.1). Classification (GTDB taxonomy): domain Bacteria; phylum Bacteroidota; class Bacteroidia; order Chitinophagales; family UBA10324; genus DASRAJ01. Next base: position 19,313 of record DASRAJ010000175.1, on the reverse strand, counting down.
CGGAAATTAGCTTCTTGAATTCAGTGCGGCAATACTTCTCAATCGTTCTTCCGCCATTTCATTGGCAGCTTTGTAGATAGGGATATTTTTTTCTTTGGCGTGTTTAAAAATTTCCCGGGTGCGTTCATAAATGCGCTCACAGTCTGCCTGCACACGCTCACGATTATAAGTTTCCCATTCGGCGGCTACATTGATCAAACCTCCGGCATTGACCACATAATCGGGGGCGTAAAGAATTCCGCGATCAATCAGCATTTGGCCATGAACTTTTTCATCTTTCAATTGATTGTTTGCAGCCCCGCAAATAATGTGGCATTTGAATTTATCAATAGTATCGTGATTGACGGTGGCACCCAGGGCACAAGGAGCATAAATGTCAACATCGAGGTCATACACCGCGTCAGTGTTCACTGCCGTCACTTTGTATTGATTGGCAACCGCAGCCGTACGATCTTCATGAATATCACTGATGAAGACGATAGCTCCTTCCTTTACAAGATGTGAAACCAAATGCTCCCCGACATGTCCAACTCCCTGCACCATTACCTTTTTTCCGCTCAAGCTGTCATTGCCGTACACCTCCTTTGCTGATGCCTTCATTCCCATGTAAACGCCATAAGCGGTGAAGGGTGAAGGGTCGCCGCCGCCGCCAAGATACTCGGGCAGGCCGGTCACGAATTTTGTTTCGCGGCCGATCCATTGCATGTCTCGTGATGTGGTACCGACGTCTTCAGCGGTAATGTATTTTCCATTCAGCGTGTTCACAAATTTTCCATAGCGCCGAAAGAGCGCTTCCGATTTGTCTTTTCTTGAATCACCGATAATTACAGCTTTACCTCCTCCCAAATGCAGATCGGAAATGGCCGCCTTATACGTCATGCCACGTGAAAGGCGTAATGAATCTATCAGGGCATCTTCATCTTTCGCATAATTCCAGAAGCGGGTGCCGCCCAGTGCGGGGCCTAAAACAGTATTATGAATGGCGATGATTGATTTCAGTCCTGTAGCCTTATCATAGCAAAACATCACCTGCTCATGATCCATGGCTGTGATGTGACTGAAAACGGAAGGGGAAATTTTTTCTGTTGGAGCATTGGTTACAACAGGCATCAGCGAAGTTTTTAGTTAGATTTTTTCAAAGAAGGAAGGCGGTAAAGGTAAAGGGAAATTTTGAGGAAGGAAAAAGGGAATAGGTTTCTAAGAGAATTTTAGTTTATGAATTCAGCTTCATCCGGACAGTTCAAAATTTTCCTCAGATTAACTCGCAGGTACAACTTTTATTACGAAATTCAATTGCTGAACGGCCCATGATGGATATAGATTTCGTGACGATGATTGCGAATAAAAAGGCTATTCAGGGAAATTCCTGCAGTTTTCCTCTATAAAAGTATATTGATTCCCCGAATTCTGGGGTACTCAAAATGCCGGAATTCTGTGATGCAATCGCCTATACTCCTACCGCATCTTTGTGCTATCCTCTGCAAAGGCATTAGGACAAAATTTTTATCAACCTCAAGCTTCTTATCCATGAAAACAAAATGGCTCTTCCTTATTTCATTGATAAAAATCTTCAGAACAAAATCATTTACTGTCCGTATTATGTGTAACTACTTATACGTAACCAAAACAGCCATGAAAACTATTTTAACAATATTCTTTATTTTCTCTTCGATGCTGCTTTTTGCCCAGCCCGGCACGCTTGACCAGACTTTTGGGAATGGCGGAATGGTAATTACTCCTTTCGGTAATTGTGTCAAGGCCCATGCAATCGCTATGGGTGCAGATGGAAAAATTGTTGTCGCCGGCAGCTACAGAACCGATTCAACAACCTATAGAAAAAATTTGATACTCCTGCGATATAACAGTGAGGGAGGGTTGGATAATACCTTTGGTTCTGATGGTATAGTAACTGCCGATTTGGGAGATATTGAGGAAGGGAATGCTGTATTGGTTCAACACGACGGAAAAATTGTGGTGGTCGGTTCCACTGATAACTGGACTAATTACTACAACGTAATCCTGGTTCGATACACTGAAGATGGTTTATTAGACAGCACTTTCGACAGTGATGGAATTGCAGAGGTTTCATTAGCGAACGAGGATGACAGGGCTATGGGGGCTGCTCTTCAAGCGGATGGGAAGATTGTGGTGGTAGGTTCAATATCATTCAATGTTAATCATCTTGACTATTTTATTTCTCGTTTTAACGGCAATGGCTCGTTAGACTCTTTGTTTGGAAGCAACGGATTTGTGCAAGTGGACTATGACAACGAAAACCAGGAAGGGGAGTCAATTACTATTCAGGCAGACGGGAAAATTCTGGCCGGTGGTTATTCCAACCAATCTATGGTAGCAAATTTTATGATTGCACGATTCACTTCACAAGGAATTCCTGATTCCACTTTTGGTATAAATGGTAAATCCCTCACTGACCTGGGAGGTGATGATCGTGCCTATAGCATGACAGTTCAACCCGACGGAAAAATTCTGCAGAACGGTTACACATTCGCGAATTACACTACAGATGTTTCCTTGATGCGATACAACTCTGATGGCACTCCCGACTATTCGTTCGGCACCTCCGGCATAGTTATTACTGACGTTAGTGGATTCGAAGATTATTCCCGGTCCATTGCATTGCAAACAGATGGCAAAATTTTACTTTCCGGTTCTTCCCGTTTCAATACATCAACTGATTTCACGTTGCTTCGGTACAATACTGATGGTACAACCGATTCAACTTTTGATGAAGACGGAATTGTGATCACGAATTTCGGCGGAGCATCTGCTAATGCCTTTGCATCAGTCCTTCAGCAGAACCAAAAAATTATTTTAGCGGGTGCATCTGATCTTTCAATTGCACTCGCGCAGTATCAACTGGATGTAGCAACCGGAATGGTTGACTTCTCCGTGATACAAGGCAGTGAATTGATTTATCCGAATCCTGTTACTACACAGGCTGTATTGGAATATAAGGTGATGCAAGATGAAGCCATCACGATCAACATGTATGATTTGAACGGAAGGCTTGTTCAAGTTTTTTTCGAAAAGCAAAACAAGCTTAAGGGTACTCATCAAGAGGTTTTGAAAATCAGCAAATCATTGGCACCGGGAAATTACGTCGTGCAAGTCAGCAATGGCTCAGAAAGCACCCAAATACAAATTGTAAAAGAATAAATTTTTTGGTTCGCTTTCATGGCAATAGGTATGTCTCGAATGCTTTGGTGAAGAAGTTCTATTATGCTCCATGAATAGGGTGGTCATAGCTTAGGAACGTCGTGGTAAGCAGTCGGCGCAAGTGGTTTTGTAATATTGCAATTCCACAATTGCTAATGAAGAACTTACAATCGCTCAACAAACATCTTTTCCGCTATCGCTACCGGCTTCTGCTCGGAATTATTTTCATTGCGCTTGCAAATGTCTTCGGAGTTTATTCTCCGCAGGTAATACGCAATGCAGTGGATTCGGTAACTACCCAGATCAGCTATTACCAATTTTTTTCAGGTAGTTTTTTAGCAACAGGGTATATGAAGATTTTTGGATTCTCGATTTTATTTTTCGCCATTGTAGTGGTGGTTCTCGCCATCATACGCGGCGTCTTTGTGTTCTTCATGCGCCAAACCATTATTGTAATGTCACGATTGATTGAGTATGATCAGAAGAATGAAATTTTTTCTCACTATCAGCATCTTCATCTTGATTTCTATAAGCGCAACAACACCGGCGATCTTATGTCACGCATTACGGAAGATGTTTCGCGCGTTCGAATGTACACCGGACCCGCCATTATGTACACGATCAACCTCGTTGTGCTTTTTGCAATGGTGATCTACACCATGATCCGGGTGAATCCCGTTCTTACACTTTATACGGTTGCACCACTTCCCATTCTTGGCCTCACCATTTTTTTTGTGAACGGAATTATTGAGCGGAAGAGTGAGCTGATTCAGCGGCAGCTTGCTTTCCTCACCACCATCTCGCAGGAATCTTTTTCCGGAATCCGCGTGATCAAATCGTATGTGCAGGAAAAATTCATGAACAAATATTTTGTGGAGGAAGCGGAGCAATACAAATCGAAAACACTCGACCTTGCAAGAGTAGAAGCAATTTATTTCCCCGTCATTTTTATTCTGGTCGGGTTGAGTACGCTCTTCACCGTTTTCATTGGGGGTACGCAGGTGATCCAGGGAAAAATCACACCCGGTAACATTGCCGAATTTGTGATCTACATTAACATGCTAACCTGGCCGATTGCATCCGTGGGTTGGGTGATGGCCCTGGTGCAGCGGGCAAGCGCTTCGCAAAAAAGAATTGATGAGTTTCTCAATACAAGATCCGCCATCATTTCTCCACCGGTTCCTGAAGAAGAAATTTTCGGGGATATCGAATTCAAAAATGTTTCATTCACCTATCCCGGCACCGGAATCAGGGCGCTGAAGCAAATTTCTTTCAGAGTGAAAACAGGACAACGTCTCGCGGTGATTGGAAGAAGCGGCTCCGGAAAATCAACGCTCGGACAACTCCTCGTGCGTATGTATGATCCTGACGAGGGCAAAGTTTTGATTGACGGAAAGCAGGTTCGCGAGTTGGATTTACATTCATTAAGAAAACAATTCGGTTATGTGCCTCAGGATGTTTTTCTTTTTTCGGATACCATTCTCAACAACATTGCTTTTGGACTGGAAGATGATGAAGTGAATATTGAGTCGGTGAGGCGTGCTGCTCTTCATGCTTCTGTTTACAATGACATTGAACAACTGCCGCAACAATTTGAAACAATGGTAGGGGAGCGCGGCGTCACTCTTTCCGGCGGACAAAAGCAGCGGATCTCTATTGCGCGTGCACTCATAAAAAATCCGAAGGTGATGATTTTCGATGATTGTCTTTCCGCCGTGGATGCACAAACGGAACAGAATATCCTGGGCTATCTCAACCAGGTTTTAGCAGCGAAAACTGCCATTATCATTACTCACAGGATTTTTTCTCTTCTCAATTTTGATAAGATCATTGTTCTTGATGATGGGAAAATTGCAGAAGAAGGAACCCATGAAACTCTCATGGAAAAGAGGGGTCTTTACTTCGATCTTTATGAAAGGCAGCAGATGGAAGAGCGAAGCTTAGTTAACTGAATTTCCCTTTCTCATAAACACAATATATTATATGAGTTTGTCCGGTATTTTGAAATCACAAAAGGAAAACAATATATTTGCGAGGCACACCAACATGAACTAAATTTTACTTCCCGTGGAGAATGAAAAGAAAGGCAACAACCGACCTGATTCAGTATTCTCGAAAAAGGTAAGAGCAGGAAAAAGAAGAACCTACTTCTTCGATGTCAAAGAAACCAGAGGCAAAGATTACTTTTTAACCATCACTGAGAGCAAGAAGCGCCAAGATGATACGTATGAGCGCTTCAAAATTTTTATTTACAAAGAAGACTTCAATAAGTTTGTTCAAACGCTCAGCGAAACTATTGATCACGTCAAGAAGGAGCTCATGCCCGACTTCGACTTCAATGCATTCAATCGCCGCGAAGAATCTTCTGAACCTAATTATAATAATGCCCCCGCTGATGAAAGCCCCGCAGTAAATACTTCAGACACTTCTTACGCTGGTGATACTTCAGAGAAAACCAACATTCCCAATGAGGAAGTGCCATCCCAACTTCCTCCACCGCCTTCAAATGAAGATGACTTGAAGTGGTGAAATTTTATTTAAGGAGAAATGAATAGCTCCTTATCGGGAGCTTTTTATTTTATAAAATATTTGTTCTATTACCCTCTCAGCTTCACCTTCCGAAGAAATGAACCGGATAGACTGCAGACCACGTCCCGATAAATCGGGACCGCTGTCTTCCCTTGGGATGAATAGAGTTCGGCTCGGCTGCAGACCGCGTCGGAAAAAAAAACCGACCGCGGGCTTCAACATATCTTTGCCGCCTCAAAAATTTTTAATATGAGCTTGCAATGCGGAATAGTAGGATTGCCGAACGTCGGGAAGTCAACATTGTTCAATGCGCTTAGTAATGCGAAAGCGCAGGCGGCGAACTTTCCTTTCTGCACCATCGAGCCAAATTTGGGAGTGATCACCGTCCCCGATGAACGATTAAATGAGCTGGCAAAACTCGTCAATCCGAAAAAAGTAACTCCGGCAACTGTAGAGATTGTTGACATCGCCGGATTGGTAAAAGGTGCGAGCAAAGGGGAAGGGTTGGGAAATCAATTTTTAGGAAACATCAGGAATGTTGATGCGATCATTCATGTGGTCCGCTGCTTCGATGATGATAATGTGATTCATGTGGATGGGAGTGTAAATCCTGTTCGTGATAAAGAAATCATTGACGCTGAGCTCCAGTTAAAAGACTTGGAATCCGTGGAGAAGAAAATTTCCCGCATGGAAAAAGTGGCGAAGGCCGGCGACAGGGATTCGAAGCGTGGACTGGAAGTGATAGAGATTTACAGAAAGCATTTGCAGAGCGGGAAATCTGCGCGAACAGTTCCTCTGGGTGTTGAAGACAAAAAGTTTGCCGCCGATATTTTTCTTCTCACGGAAAAACCTGTCCTCTATGCCTGTAATGTGGATGAGAAATCGGCTGTAAGGGGCAACAAATATGTTGACGCATTGAAGGAAGTTGTGAAGGGTGAAAATGCCGAGGTGCTTATTATTTCCGCCGCGATTGAAGCCGAGATTGCACAGTTCGAAAACTATGAGGACCGTCGCGCTTTTCTCAGTGACCTTGGATTGGATGAGCCGGGAGTAACGAAATTGATTCACGCCTCATATCACTTGCTAAAACTCATCACCTTCCTTACAGCCGGTGAACCGGAAGTTCGTGCCTGGACAATTCATCAGGGCATGACGGCGCCACAAGCGGCAGGAGTAATTCATTCTGATTTTGAGAAGGGATTCATAAGAGCGGAAGTAATCACTTACGAAGATTATATTTTACTGAAGAGTGAAGCAGCATGTCGTGCAGCAGGTAAATTGAGGTTGGAAGGAAAAGAGTATGTAGTGAAAGACGGTGATGTCATGCATTTCTTGTTTAACGTTTAAAGACAACCCGGGAAAGACCTATGATAGTCATTACGGGCGCAGCAGGATTTATCGGTTCATGCCTGGTTGCAAGACTGAATCAAGAGAAAATGTTTCATCTCATGCTTGTGGATGATTTTTCTTCAGAGAAAAAGAAACGGAACTATGAAAGCAAAAAATTCCTGAACATTATCGGTCGCAATGAATTTCTCGACTGGTGGGATTTGCAGAATGATTCAGTGGATTTTGTTTTTCACCTGGGCGCCCGAACAGATACAACGGAGTCAAATCAAAATCTTCTCAACGATCTCAATCTTCATTACTCACAGGAAATCTGGAATCGCTGCACGCATTATCGCATTCCCATTATCTATGCGTCATCTGCTGCCACGTATGGTGCAGGGGAATTCGGCTACGATGATGATCACTCACTCATTCCAAAACTTCAACCGCTTAATCCTTATGGAGTATCGAAAAATGAATTTGACAAATGGGTGCTTCAACAATCCTTTGACGGTCATGGTGAGCCTGTCGAACCATCTGCGCGCGCAACCCTTCGACAGGCTCCCGAAAAAATCGGGACAGGTCAGGGTGACAAACAACAAAGTGGAACACCGCCATTCTGGTGCGGATTAAAATTCTTCAATGTCTTTGGTCCCAATGAATATCACAAAGGGAGAATGGCTTCAGTTGTGTTTCACGGCTTCAACCAGATCAAACAAAACGGAATAATAAAATTATTTCGCTCGCATCGCAGCGATTATGAAAACGGAAAGCAACTGCGTGATTTCATCTATGTAAAAGATGTGGTGGATGTGATGCTGTGGTTCATGAATCATCAGCAACATTCCGGCATTTACAATTTGGGCTCAGGAAAAGCACGAACATTTCTTGACCTCGCAACGGCAACCTTTCGTGCAATGAATCTTGAGCCTGACATAGAGTTCATTGACATTCCTGAAGACATACGTGATTGGTATCAATATTTTACTGAGGCGAGGATAGAGAAGCTGAGGAGCATTGGTTATGAAAGGAAATTTTACTCATTGGAACAAGCAGTAACTGAATATGTCAAGGAGTATCTGTTACCTGATAAGGCCTGGTGAACAAGAAGAAATCGCTGACCAACAGCGTCACAAACCATTTGATTTCGCGGTAAGAAAGCTGACTCCACCTGGTGTAATTTCTCTCTTATCGGTTCACAATGAATTTATTTCTGTAAATTTTTTCTCCTGAAAATGCAGCGATGAAATACATGCCGTTGCTCCAATCACTTACATCAAGATCGAGTCTGGCTTGGTGAAGGTGATTGATTTGGTGCATAAGTTTTCCATCTGAAGAAAAGACACGAAGAGACTCAAGAGTTTTCTCACCAAGAACAGTAATCACTGAATGAGCAAGCGAAGGAAAAATGATTAACTGACTTTCCTGCACAGTTTGATTTTCAATTCCAGTCAATGGAGTTTGAAAAGAATCGTCTTCGCAGATTGTGAACTCGTCAACTGAAACCTGTTCAGCAAGCAGAGAGAGGGTATCTGATTGAAAGTCCTGGATGACTGTAACCGGCGCCGGAAAACTGTACCAGGAAGTATCTGAAAAGAATAAATCAACGGAATCATCTGCACAATTGGTATTGCCGTATTTGTCAACTTTGAAAATAGCATTGTCATTGTATTGGCTAAATGAAACTGCTGCCAGTCCTGCGAATCCGCTGTCACGTGTTTGAGTAAGATGGTTGCAGTAATACAGATAAAGATCCTTCTCATAAATCTTTGTTGATAAAACGTTTGCCCCGCTGTCCAGTTTTACCACGAGCTCAGCGGAATTACTGAATGGATAAACTGTCAGCCCTTCTATTTCAACAAAAAAATTTCCATCCCATGATTCGAAAATATTTCCTGAGTATGTTTCCTCGACATTAGAAACCGGCGGAGGAAAGTATTTGAAGAATTTCATGTTACCTGTCGAACTCATACGAAAGATGCACGGCAATTCCAGGTCAAGCCATACAGGATTATTTGGTAAAGTGACATTTGCTGCACCCACAAGATCTCCATCTCTGCTGATGCAGAAATCGCCGGCTTCAAGATATGTCCCAAGCCGAAAACATTTTCTCCAAAGAATATTTCCAAAAGAGTCTGCGCTAAACATACAAATGCCGTTCGCATATATTCCCTCCATCCCGTAAAAACCTCCGTCACTTCTTGAATGAGTTCTGACAATGAAATTTCCACCGTAGTTCAACTTGTATTGTTTTCCCCAGAGAATATTTCCATTGAGATCAACCTCGAGAATATTCGCTTTGGCATTGCTGTATTGACCCAACTGGACTGTGCAACATGTAATCCTGATGATATTTTTTTCAACGCCGCTAATCGCAACATTGGCCAATTCCATCTTTAAAGCATCCATCATCACATTGTTGAAATAGCTTCGCGACCACTTAATGTTTCCTGATGAATCCAAATTGATCAAGACTACTCTTGAAGTATCATACGTTTCATTAGAAATTGTGGCTAAGAGAAATACATCATCATCACCAAGTGTTATCAAATCTCTTGGCATCAGGTGAATGCTCGAGTCGTATATCAATGTTGACCAAAGAATGTCTCCGTGCTTATCAAATTTGGTGAGAAGAGATTCCTCATTGGGTTGATGAAAGTTTATTTCAAAACTGGCAGTATAATACTCACCGGAAGAATTTTGAATGATAGCTCCGGGGAAATCGGCTACTGAAAAATATTTTTCGAAAACAATTGATTGGCCAAGTGAGTGATACCAGAAAATCACGAATGAAATGATGATTAGAGATTTGTTCATTACCTGGTTTGCTTTCAAACGCTGCTTACTTAAAGATAACAAATTCGCAAGCCCGGCCATTGTCTGCGGCTTGCAAAACAAAGTTCATTTCTTAGTCACTCACAATTTTCTCGAGCGCAAATCGAATCAACCGGTCAATCGTCGCTTCATGATCCTGGCTGAATTCATTTCGAATTCTATTGGCCACAATGGCGCTGAGTGAGATGGCATCATGTCCCAGCACCTGTGACAATCCATAGATGCCGGCCGTTTCCATTTCAAAATTTGTAAGCAAAAAATTTTCATAACGGAAAGATGAAAGCAGTGAAGTCAGATGTGGGTAGGCGAGCGGCGCGCGAAGCAATCTTCCCTGTGGCCCGTAAAACCCGGGACATGTGACGGTAATGCCACTTGTTATTTTGTCTTTGAAAAGTGAAAGCAACGAAGCGGAAGATGAAGCGAGATACGGAATAAAACTAATGCGGTCTTTCTGAACATGATTCACAAAAGCATGCAGCAGGTTTCTCTCCTGGTCGGAATAGTGCAGCTCATAAAAATTGAGGAGATTGTCAATACCGATGGCAAATTCAGAAACCACAAATGAGTCAACCGGAATTTCTGCCCGCAAGGACCCTGATGTACCGATCCTGATAAACTTAAGTCTCCTGGTCTCTTTATTCCTGGTTCTTGATTCCAAATCAATATTCACCAAAGCATCTAATTCGTTCAGCACAATGTCAATATTATCCGTCCCGATGCCGGTGGAAATTACCGTGAGCCGCCTGCCCGCAAAGTAACCGGTGTGTGTCACAAATTCACGGCGTTGCTTCCTGAATTCAATATTCACAAAGTACTTCGACACTTCTTCCACACGGCTTGGATCGCCGACGGTGATGATGGTGTCTGCAATTTCGTCAGGGCGAAGGTCAAGATGATAAACGGAGCCGCGCGCATTCAAAATCAATTCTGATTCACCAATCATGTTTTTGGGTTTCTGTTGCTACATTTGTAACCGTTAAATGTAAATGTTCTTTTACCATGGCATCCAATACCGACCAACTCACGATCAAGAAAATTCTCGTCCCGACTGATTTCTCTGAAATCTCACTGCACGCGCTAAACTATGCGGCAAGGATTGCAAAGCTTGAGAACTCTGAGATTATTATGCTGCATGTGTTTGAGTCCTACACACAGAACACCATGCTCAACATGCGGATAGATTTCACTGAAATTGTCGAGCGCGGCGTAGAGGAAAAATTCAAAGAAATCAAGGCAAAGAATCCTGATCTGGAGGGTGTAACGATTCATTCACGGGTAGTAGTTGGAAAAATTCACGCTGAGATTGATAACACTGCAGCACAGGAAAATGTGAAGCTTATTGTGATGGGTACCCATGGAGTTTCCGGCGTAACCAACATCGGCAAGTTCATCATCGGCTCGAATGCTTATCGCACCATCCAAAATGCGCCGTGCCCGATCATCACGTTGCGGGAAGTTCCCCATCGCAGAGAAATTAAAAACATTGTAGTGCCGCTCGACAGCACGCGTGATTCATTAAAGAAAATGGACATCGCTATCCGGTGGGGAAAATTTTTAAAAGCGAAAATTCACGTGGTAGCTGTCACTGCATTCTTTGAAGAATTAAAGGGGAGTGTAAAACATATAGAAGAGAAATTACACGATGTTGAAAATAAGCTGAAGCAGGAAGACATTGAGTATGAATCACAGATTATCCGGCATCACTCGCCTTCGGATTCTGTGCTCGAGTACGCGTATAAAATTCATGCTGATCTCATCATCATTGTTACCGGACAGGAGGCGCAGTGGAGCGAAATGTTATTCGGCTCTTCGGCAAGAAATGTCATCAGCGATTCATCTATTCCTGTCCTGAGTATTAACATCCACGAATATCAGGCAGCAAGGGAATAGGAAATTGGGTGATTCGGTTATTGGGGTATTGGGGTTGGCCAAAGAGTTTACTTGTCAAACTTTTCTCCTCTAATTTTTTTCATTGAGAGAATTATTCTTCATGTCATCATGAATGCCACCCGGGAAATCATCTCTGTAAGAAATCTCACGAAGAAGTACAATGATTTCACGGCGGTGAAAGACATAAGTTTCGATGTGTATGAAGGAGAAATTTTTGGATTGCTCGGTCCTAATGGCGCCGGAAAAACAACCACGCTCGAGATCATTGAAACACTGCGCGAAAAAACTTCCGGAGAAATTTTAGTAGATGGATTGTCCGTTGATTCACATCCGAATGAGATCAAAAAAATTATTGGCGTGCAGTTGCAGGCAGCGGGCTATTATCCCAGCCTGAGCTTACTCGAGCTGCTTGATCTCTTCAGCGGGTTGTATAATGTTTCTGTTGACAGGAAACACATGCTTTCTTTGGTGGGTTTGGAAGACAAGGCAAAGAGCGCTTACAAAAAACTCAGCGGCGGACAGAAGCAGCGATTTTCTATTTGTACCACACTCATCAACAAACCGAAAATTGTTTTTCTCGATGAACCAACAACCGGTCTTGATCCGCAGGCAAGAAGGAATTTATGGGATTTGGTTCGTGAAGTACGAAACCAGGGTGCAACCGTTGTAATCACCACGCATTACATGGATGAGGCCGAGCAGCTCTGCGAGCGCGTTGCGGTTATGAACAACGGAGAGATCATTGCTTTGAATACCCCTGACCATTTAATTGATGAATTAGTAGCAACAGGTTTTGAGAGGAAGAAAGAAGTGAAGAAGGCGAATCTTGAGGATGTGTTTTTGCAGCTCACGGGGAATGAATGGAGAGATGAATAAAATTGCTTCATTGTTAAATGGCTTAATGGTTAAAAAAAAATGGTGAGTCGTCAAGCCATTTAACCATTCAACCATTTAACCATTCAACCATTCAGGTAAGAAAGAATGAACGAAGAAAAATCATACAGTCAATTGAGAGCAATGCTTGCCATTACACGGGCAAGCTTGCGAAGTATTTTTCGTAGCCCTTCGGCGGTAGTTTTTTCTTTTCTCTTCCCGATCATCTTTATTGTTGTTTTTGGATTTGTTCGAAATGGCGGATTCATTCTCGATGTAGGGCTTACTCCTGAAAGTGATACTTCCAATTTTCTTTATCAGAAAATTATTCACGTTCCAACCATTCGCATCACACGGGATTCGAATGATGAAATGACTGCTGACCTCAACAAAGGACGACTCGATGGCATTCTTGACATTCAAAAACCTGCAGTTAGTGATCAGCCCATTTCAGTCGTGATAAAGACTTCGGCGTCATCGCGCAACACTGAAATTTTGATGAACACACTTCAATCGGTTGTTGACAGGGAAACTATGAAAATGTTTTCGCCTCATCAGAGGATTGCTGAAATACGCGAAGACAAATTACCCGGCAGGGCCTACAACACCATTGATTTCATTTTGCCGGGCATGCTTGGATTTTCATTACTCAGTACGGGTGTATTCGGAACCGCATTCGTGTTTTTGAATTTGAGAAACACGCTTGTGATCAAGAGATTTTTTGCAACTCCTATTCGAAAACCCTATATCGTTCTTGGAGAAGCATTGAGCCGCGTTCTTTTTGCATTGCTCACGTCAAGCACGCTCATCATCCTCGGGTACTTTGTTTTTGGATTCACGCTCATTCATGGCATCCTCACGTTTGTAAATATTCTTATTCTCGCATTCATCGGACTGTTCGTATTCATGGGTTTTGGTTTTATCATCAGCGGCCTGGCGAAAAATGAAAGTGCAGTTCCTCCGCTTGCCAACATCATCACGCTGCCGCAATTCCTTTTGGCCGGAACATTTTTTTCTACGGATGCTTTTCCATCTTGGCTTCAACCGGTCACTAAAATTCTCCCGCTCACGTACCTCAATAATGCCATGCGCAAGGTGGCCTTTGAAGGCGCCACACTGATGGATGTTGGAAAAGAAATTCTCATTCTCGTCGCATGGGGAGTGGTAGTTTATTTTTTCGCGTCGAGAGTTTTTAAATGGGAATGAACGCAGAGATCGCGAATCGCGATATGCGTATCGCGAATCGTATTACGTGTATCGCGATTCGCGATTCTTTTTAGTAGATTGCTCCGGCAAAACTCCACACATGAAAAAACTTTTCTTCGCCGTAATCTTCATCTCTTCTTATGGATACAGCCAGAACAATTTTCTTTATGGAATTTATCTCGGCTATGATCCTTATGCACAGAGAGGGTTGGCGGGCAACTCCGTGTATGATGCAAACACAGCCGAGTGGACCATCATCAATGTATGGAGTGATTCTGATATTCATGCCTTCGGCGATCACACACTGGACCCCGAGAACATGCGATGGTACCAGGTGTATGGTGATTCACTGAACATGTATTTGCTCATGATTGACATGGTTACAGGCGATACGCTGCAGCATTTGTTCACCGTGGATTCCGTTGGGGACGGAACTGCCGGCACTGTTACGATTGGCGGCAACATCAACGGCACATTTTACAACTGCACTGATGATTGTGTTTACTTCACGCACTACAAAGCCCCCTATGAAGATTCAGTTCACCTCGCAAAAGTGAACGTGAATGACTACACAGTCACGGAGGTTGCCGCCTTCCCCATCAGCTATTATGCAATTGATAACATGGTATTTACTTCCAACCAGGAAGTGTACATGCTGTACTATGATTATTATGCGAACATCAGCAAAGTGCTTACTTATTCGCTGCAATCGAACCTGCTTTCGTCAGCAGACTTCTCGGTGCCCGGCTTTAATGCGAATGAGTTACTGCTCACCTTCAACAACACGGATGGTAAACTTTACGGCATTCAATATGATCTTGATTCATTTGCTTACAATTATTACCTCGGAACGCTACGCGGAGTAAGATTGGACCCGGTGAGCGGGCAGCTTGATTTTCTCACGCCGGATTACTATGCCAACATCATCGGAAGCAACACGTCGCTCCACTCACTTTCATCGGGTGATAAAGTGTATTTCGAAGTGCAGCTAAGCAATCCCAGTTATTATGAATCACTTGGAATTTTCGACATTAATACCGGCACCATAGCTTTTGACACCATTACCTACACCAATGCGCTCTTCGGAACTCCGACACCTTTCGGCATTGATCTTTTCAATTTGAGCAAGGGTTGTTATGTGGCTACTGAAGTCAGCAACCCTGCTGATGCTGATTGCAATTTTAGTTTGGCACCTGATGTTTCTTCTGATCGGCTCATGATTCATGCTGATTGTGATCTTTCTGCTTATCAATCATTGAAACTGCAGGTGTTTGATATTTTAGGAAGAAAAGTTTTTGACGGAGCTATTCATGAAAGCGATGGTGCAGTGAAAATGAAGCTCGCTTCAAGCGTGGTATATGTTTATCGCTTGCTTGATGGAACTCATCTTATTCATTCTGGAAAATTTGTTGCTGTGCAGTAATCGCCGAATGTATTAATGCTTGCCTCACCATCTATCCACTCAACTTTTAGTGCAGTTAATTCCGAACGATTGTCATTCCGATCCCGATCAATCGCATATCCGTCAAGTTAACTTGGTAGATTCCTAATGCGAAAGAAGGCAGTCCTGTAAGGACTATCATTTGGTAGTAGATTTCAGATCAAAATCCGTTTCGTCCCATCGGGACGAACATTGATTACACATTAGCATTACAATAAAATGTGCTGCATTCGGGAGCAAAAAAGGTCGTCCTTACAGGACGATAAATGATTATGATTCTTCTTCTACTACCAAATGGATGTCCCGATGGGACACGCCTTGTCTCATTGTCTTTTCAAAAGAGCCTTAGAAAGCATGATCATCTCGTCACTAACATTTTCTTCGAGACCATTTTATCCCCATCCTGCAGTGTAACCAAATACATTCCGGAAGGAAGATCATCAACACTCACCATGCGATTTTTTCGAAAGGATTCCGTGGAGGAGTAGTGGAAGAGCGTAAGTTGCTTTACCACGCTGCCGTAAGTATTGGTGAAAGTGAGTGTGGCGGTTTGCTCAACGCTGTAAATAATGTTGACGTAAGATGATGCGGGATTGGGAGTAATGTAAATTGGATTTTTGTCTGTAGCTACTCCGACATTGCCCAGGGGAGAATCAAATACCGTAATCATCAGTGCAATTAATTCTGTTCCGATCACAACACCGGATCTCCATTCTGTGATGAGGATTGCAACAGCGTAATCTCCTGCAGCGGTGGGCTTGCTCCACACCAATTCTCCGGATGAGGCATTCACGGTGAGCGAATCGGTTGCCTGCGGAAAAGTGTAACCGGTAGCGAAGAATGGCACCAATGAAAAGGACAGGCTGTCACCATCCGGATCGTCAGCATTCAAATTGTGAATGAAAATATTCTGCGTGGTTGCCGAATCAACCGGCGGGTTTAAAAGGAAGACAGAACTGTTATATCCATAGAATGCAGGATCCAATATCTTCAATGAGTCCTCCAAATAGAAAGGTTGCAGACCTGCAAACTGAATATTTGCAACATCAATCATCAGAAAATTAATCGATGTGCTTACAACATAAGTTCCGATTCCGGGGAAAGTGTGAGCACCCGAATACTCATTGTAACAAATGGGATTCACTACAGGAGCGCCAATATTTTGAAGCGTATCATGAACGCCATCTCCCCAGGCAACGGTAACTGCCTGAAGAGAAGAGTCATTGGAAAAAATTGCCAAATGGAACTGATAAGTAAATCCGCTGACATGGAAATAAGTGATCTCCCCTGCTCTTACGCTCTGTGAAAAAAGCTTCTCCATGGAGAAAAGGAAAAGAAGAAAAATGGAAAGCTTGTTCATTGCATGAGATATTTTATTCTCACAGAAATTTCCATTGAATAAATGTACCCGTATTTTTCGTCGTAGATATTTGTGATTTTGAAAATTGAATTGATGGAAATGTCCACCATGCTGGTTATTGGCCTTGCATATTCGAATCCCAATGTGGCAAAGTGAACGGTCTTCACCAATCCGGTTAAGCCGGGAATAGAGCTTTTCTCACGGTTGCCGTCTTTAAAATTTATCTCGGAAGTATCCGCAATAAACCCAAAAGAATATCCCGGCATAATGAAGAAATCATGCTTAAGATTCTTGTTGACCTTTAGATTCCATTTGAGTGAAACGGGGAACTCAATTATTTGAAACCTGTCCAATTGTTTATCAGGGAAATTACAGAACCAGGGTTCCCAGGGACATTCGAACTTTGTTTCTTTTAAAGTAACCGGAAGATAGTTGACCCCTGCTTGCAGCCCCCATTTCCCTGAGTGAAAAAGATGCTCATAGAAAACGCCCGCGCAAAAAGAAGAAGATGCTTCAGGATATTGATCGCTGTAGACAAGATTTAATCCTGATGAAATGCCAAAGTAGTTGCTGCTATTTTGCGATGCAGCCGTAGAGCTAACCATCATCAAAAAGAAAATCTTTTTCATCACACAACGAAGCTAAGTTTAACTCCTATTCTTCCGCAACTCTTCCTCAACAGTTTTCTCAAGATCAGAAATCACATTCATGTAATACACGCACGCATCATACGGCGTAGGAAAAGGAGAGAAGTATTTGTGCACGTCGCCATCAGCCCAAAACTTGGTGCTCATGTAATAGAAGTGATCGGAGGTTTGCAGCTTGCTCCATACTTTGATGAGGTCTTCATTGTGAGTTTGCAGAACGGTTTTTTCGAGTGCATAAATTTTTTCCAGCGCTTCTTTCTGCATTTCATTTTCCCGCCATGCTGATAAGTCACGCTCTTCATCAGCCCACGATGAGTACTCCGGCACATCATACACATCGCGCGCCGTGTAGGTTTGAATTACTTCACTCGGAGTACGGAAAGAAAAGTCAGGATGATTTAAAACGTATTCCGGCAGGTAGTCGAGAAAATCGAAGATGCCCGTCTCTTTCCACTGATGCTCGCCGAAGGTTTCGTAATCGAGGAAGAGGTTGATTGTCTCGGCATCCGCAGCGTGATCATGAAGCCATGTTGCAAATTTTTCTGCTGTCAATGGCCAATTCTCCCACTCGCGATTTGAAAAACGAAAAGCAATATCATCACTGAGATGATAATTTTTCAGCAGCAAAGAGAAATTCAAATTCTCCGGCGAGAGATAAACGTGATTCGGTGATCGTCCCTTCAGCCATTTGTCTGTGCCTTCACACAGCATTCCTTTGTATCCTTTCGCAGCGATGTGATTTGCTAATTCATTGCTGTAGATAAGCTCAGAGAAGCGAAACACCTTTGGCTCCTCATCGAAGAGTTCTTTGATCTTTTGCTTGTGCTTCTCCACCTGCCGGTCAAATTCTTCTTTTGAATATAAAAAGCTGAGTGAATGATAATACGTTTCACTCAACACTTCAACATAACCGGAATTAACCAATGCCTTGAATGATCGCAGCACATCGGGACGATACAACTCGAATTGCTCGAGCGCGCATCCTGAAAATGAAAATGCCACCTTGAATTTTCCTTTGTGCCGCATCATCAGCTCAAGCAGCTTCGCATTCGTGGGCAGGTAGCATTTGTCAGCGACTTTGTTGAGGATGCTCACGTTCTGATCATAATTTTCATAGTAGTGATCCTTGCCGATCTCATCGAAATTATAATTGCGCAAGCGAAACGGCTGGTGCACCTGGAAATAAAAACAGATGGAAGTACCGAAATTTTTTTTCTGCTGTGGCTTCGCTTGCTTTGCTTTTGCCGTGAGAGAAATGTGCTGACCTTTTTCAGAAGATAAATTACCGTTGGTCGCTGCTCCCGGTCTCCCCCCCGGCACTTCTTTTTTTTCCGGCTTGCCCTGCTCTCTCTCAATCACGATCTCACCGAAAAGATTTTCTTCTTCCGAAGAAATTTCTTCCGAAAAAAAATTAGCAGCCGTTGTTGGTCTTTGCACAGGCGGGGTGGGTGGGTTGACCAATAACTGAAGAGGGGGATAATCAATCTCGTCTTGCTTCTTCATCTCGCTGCCTCCTAATCCCGCAGTATTGCGGGAAGGAACCGCCACGGTTTGCGATTGTGCGGAACGGTTCTCCCTTGAGGTCCGTAGGACTCCGGACTCCTTCGGAGAAGTTAGAGGGCTGCGCGGAAATATTTTCTTTGGTTGCTTCACAGTTCAGTAGTTGATTGACTTTGCCCCGGCTCTTCATCTTCAAGATTCAGCACGTGCTTGTATGACTTCAATGCTTCACGCGCGGAATGATCCCAACTGATGTTCTTTACATCATTCGCTGAAAGCCGTGTCATCGTTGCACGAAGTCCATCGTAATTCAATGCAGCGTAGAGATAGTTCGCAAGTTTATCAGTATCCCAAAAGTCAGCTTTCAAAACATTGTGCAGCACTTCGCTCACTCCGCTCTGTCTCGAAATTACGCAAGGCACATTGAACTGCGCTGCTTCCAATGCTGATAACCCGAATGGCTCTGAAACCGAAGGCATGAAGAATGCATCCGCTGATGCAAGCAACTCCTGCACTTTATCTTTCT
>DASRAJ010000174.1:0-24747 GCA_035638255.1 Chitinophagales bacterium | reverse complement strand
AAAGCTTCCCGAAATAATCAGAAGCATAGAATTCATTTTCCCATTGAAAGCCGAGCCAGTTCACATCGGCTTTGATGCTATC
This sequence comes from Chitinophagales bacterium, assembly GCA_035638255.1. Taxonomy (GTDB): domain Bacteria; phylum Bacteroidota; class Bacteroidia; order Chitinophagales; family UBA10324; genus DASRAJ01. The sequence goes on along the minus strand of DASRAJ010000174.1, from coordinate 24,665 downwards.
CACGTATTCCGTTTCCTCTGTAGATGGATTGGTGTCATCAAAACGCAGGTTGGTTTTGCCTCCGTAAGAATCCGCCAATCCGAAGTTGAGGCAAATACTTTTCGCATGACCAATGTGCAGGTACCCATTTGGCTCCGGTGGAAAGCGGGTTTGAATGGTTTGATACTTTCCGCTCTTCAAATCCTCTTCAATTATTTCTTCAAGAAAATTTTTTGATTTTACTTCTTCACTCATAACATTTCAATTTCAATGCAAAGGTAAATGAGGAAGACTCATTTGTATTTGGGCTGAGTGTAAACCACGCTGATTCCCTGAAACCCAATTCAAATAAATTCCAGTGAGCATAGCTCATTCAATTATTGCGGAGGGAAATTGCGATAGATTTCTTTTCGGTTGAGAAATCTAAGGAAGGTAATGGAATCAGATTCTATGATCAAGCCAATCCTGTAATCACCAATCCGGATGCGATAAATTCTTTGTGTCCCTTCAGCTTTTCAAGGTTAGAAATCTGAGTTGAATCTTTAGCAGTTTCTGATTCTTTAATAGCAGCTTCGATTTTTGCGAGCAGTTTTTTATCATGAATCTTCGCAGTACCTCTGTCAAACGATTTTTTAATGGATACTTTCATTGTGCTTCAATTCGCTTTCGAAGGCGCGTCATGAATTTATTCTTATCAATCGTCTTCGACTTCCTGCCTTCTTTTATCGCATTTGCCAAAGCAAAGTCTTCCATATCATCGAGAGAAATTTCTGTTGATTGTAAGTGAAGACGATCAGCGAGATCAGAAAAAAGCTTTTTGTCTTTCTCGGTTTTTACATCAATGAGTAATTGCATAGCTGAAATTATTTTAAGCGAAGATAAAGAGCCGGAGCGAAAGCAAAACAATAGAGCTTGCTTCAAGTGCACAAAATCGCCTTTCATCGTTCTCTGTTTGCACTTCATCTAATTCTCAGGTATCAAATTCTCATTCATTTACCTTCGCGAAAAATTTTTCTCTTATGAATTACCGGCTTTTGTTTTTTGCGACTTTGTTATTCGCTCTTTCTTCCTGCAAGCAATCCTCCACTTCCAATCAAAATAAAACCACGATGGCTGATACCGCAGGCAATGCTGCATTCAATAAAATGCTCGAACAGTATTATGAAGATCACCTGAAATTTTTTCCTCTCGAGGCAACAGCTATCGGTGATGATCGCTACGATGATCAATTGCACGCTGACTTCACAGAGAGCTACCGCGGAAAATTGAAATCATTCTTTCAGCAATATCTCGATTCACTTCAGCACTACAACCGTGATGCTCTGAATGAGAATGATCAAATCAGCTATGACATTTTGAAATATGAATTAACGACGGACATGGAGGGCTTGAAGTTTCACAACAATTATTTTCCTCTTGATCAGTTCAACGGCATCCACATTGAGATGGGAAAGATGGGAACCGGTACCGGCAATCAGCCATTTATTACGGTAAAAAATTATGAGAATTGGCTGAAGCGCGTGAAAGCATTTGATGTGTATGTTGATTCGGCCATTGAATATTTCAGAAAGGGCATTGCCACAGGAGAAGTGTTGCCGAAAACCATTGTAGAAAAAATGATTCCTGAATGCAGAGGCATGGAAGTAAGCGATCCAACCAAATCACTTTTCTACGGGCCGATTGAAAAATTTCCTTCTGACTTTTCAGATTCAACAAAAGCAAGATTGAGTTCTGAATACAAAGCAGCAATCAGGAATGATCTCGTTCCATCGTACAAAAAACTCGACGACTTTCTTCAAACAGAGTACCTGCCGAAAGCACGAACTACCAGCGGACTGAACGCATTGCCCGACGGGAAAGAAATGTATGCTTACGATGTTAAGTACTGGACCACTACGGATCTTACTCCGGATTCCATTTACAATCTTGGCTTGCAGCAAGTAGCGATGCTGTGGAATGAGATGGAAAAAGTAAAAGACAGCGTGGGTTTCAAAGGTGATCTGCATGCGTTCTTCCATTATCTGCGTACCGATCCGAAATTCACTCCCTATAAAACTGACAGCGAGGTGTTGCAGGCACACTATGCATTGCTTGCGCAGGTGCAGCCGCAGATGCCGAATTATTTTCATCATTTTCCGAAAACAAAATTTGTGATTAAGGAGACGGAAAAATTTCGCGCTGCATCAGCCAGCGCAGAGTACAATCAAGGCACTGCAGATGGCTCGCGACCCGGAGTGTACTACATTCCGATTGTGGATGCCACAAAATTCAATGTGACCGATGGAATGAATTCAACCTTTTTGCACGAAGCGATTCCGGGCCATCACTACCAGGTTTCTTTGCAGCAGGAAAACACCTCTTTGCCCAGCTTCCGCCGCTATGCATGGTATGGCGCGTATGGTGAGGGATGGGCGCACTATGCAGAAACACTCGGCTATGAGTTGGGTGTTTACAACGATCCTTATCAACACTTCGGGGCCTTGAATGATCAAATGTTGCGCGCGATACGCTTAGTGGTTGACGTTGGGTTGCATACCGGAAGAATGACGCGGGAGCAGGCAATCAAATACATGATGGACAATCAATCCACGAGTGAAGATGATGCGACTTCAGCTATTGAGCGCTACATGGTGTATCCCGGTCAGGCATTGAGTTATAAAGTTGGCTCGCTCACTATTAAATCACTGCGCGAGAAATATCAGCAACAACTACAAAGCAAGTTTGACATCGCGGCTTTCCACGATGAATTTTTAAAAGACGGATGTATGCCGTTAAGTATTTTAATCGGGAAAATGGAGGCATGGGCAAAGCGTCAGACGGGAGATTAATTATTTGCGAATACATATTTGTACAATGCGGTTCACTGCTCTAAGTGTGCATAACGTTTACTGTCACAATGGGACAAGGAAAATAATTTCCTTTATACCTTCGCAACCATGAAAGGATTTTAAGAGTCTGTTAACTGCAATGAATCTTTTCTTTCTAAGCTAACCATCTTGCTAACCTAAACCTGAAAACCATGAGAAACATTATCCAATTGTTTGCAGCGCTCATTGTTGCTGTGTTTTTCACGACCAACACAAATGCTCAAAGTGCATTACATCCCTGGCTGATTGGGGCCGGAATTAATGCAGTGGATCTTCATGGGCCGGATTCCACCAAAGACATTCTCAAGACTGAATTCTGGAACACGATGCCTGCAATTGCTCATCTCTCTTTAGGTCTTAATCTCAACCCGTCTTTAGCGGTTGATCTTCAATTGTCAGGAGCAAGAATTACGCATGCTGCCGACGGAAGCACTGTAAGCGGTCGTGGTTTTTATGCGGGTGATATAGATCTGCGTTACAAATTTGATAATGGTTATATAATAAATGAAAATGCCTGGATAGCGCCATACCTGTTTGTCGGCGCAGGTGTGAATTACATGGATAAGGATAAAACACGTCCGAATGCCGGAGGAGGCATCGGACTTAACCTATGGATTTGGAAAGACCTGGGTATTTATGGTCAAAGTGCCTACCGTTGGTCTTCAGATGACCACACATACATTGAACATACTGCGGGTATTATTGTTCGCTTTGGAATGCATGATGCTGATGGCGATGGCATCTCCGACGAAGAAGATGCATGTCCGAATGAAGCGGGACCTTTGTCAACACACGGATGTCCTGATAAAGATGGTGACGGTGTTCCCGATAAAATGGATGCATGCCCGGATGTTGCCGGACTTGCATCATTGAATGGTTGTCCTGATGCTGACGGCGATGGCATTGCAGATAAAGACGATCAATGTCCGAAAGAAAAAGGAACAAAAGAATTGCAGGGTTGTCCTGATCGCGATGGTGATGGTATTGCAGATAAAGATGATCAGTGCCCTGATCAAAAAGGGTTGAAGCAATTCAACGGATGTCCGGACACGGATGGTGACGGCATTCCTGATAAGACCGATCAATGCCCGACGCAAAAAGGATTGCCTGCTTTGCAGGGTTGCCCTGATCGTGATAATGATGGCGTTGCTGACGCCAAAGATCGTTGCCCTGATGAAGCAGGACCTGCTTCGAATGGCGGATGTCCTATTCCAAAGGAAGAGGAAATTCAGAAAATAAATATGGCTGCAAAAGCCATACAGTATAAAACAGCGAGCGCCGAGATTCAAAAGAAATCATATCCTGTGCTTGACGAAATCGTGGTCTTTATGAAGCAGTACCCTCAAACAAAATGGGAAATTGAGGGACATACCGACGACGTGGGTAAGGACGCATACAACCTTGATCTGTCTGATCGTCGTGCTGCTTCGGTGAAGAATTATTTCATCAGCAAAGGCATCAGTGCCGACCGGCTTACCTCGCATGGTTATGGTGAAACCCGGCCTATTGCTGATAATAAAACAGCCGCCGGCAAAGCGCAAAACCGTCGTACAGAAATTCACCTGGTTCAACAGCAGTAGGTGAGAATAAAAATTTATAATGAAAGGCGGTCCATGGTGATCGCCTTTCTTTTTGGAGAGTGGCGTTGTATAATTGTCATTCGTCATTGGTCATTGGTCATTCGTACTTCGGCGAGTGTCATGCATTTCATACCTGATATCAAAATCTGGGCGTCTTATTTCTTACGTCTTATTTCTTACGTTTTACACCGTGCCTCTCAAGTCCGCAAGTCCCACATCCGCAAGTCCCATATCTGCCTCCACGCTACCTTTACATTAATTTCGTTTTGTTGCAAAGAATTCAAATGGAACTGCTCACCAAACTTACCCCTGCGGAAACACTCTTCATTCTCAAGCCTGATTCATTGCTGCGTGATTTAATGAAGTACACGATGATGGATTTATTGCTGCAGGAAAAATTAGCATTGATAAATTTTGAACCAAAGGTTGTGCAAGGCACCTCGCGACTCGGCTATGTGGGTGTAATGATTGGTAGAAAGTTTCAGCAAGTGGAACCCAAGCTTCACGAAATGATTTTCCTTTTTCCCTTTTACAAGCGACCGAGAAAGCGCATCGTATTCCGGCACCTGCTGCAAATGGGAATGAGTACTGCAAGAAGTGAATCAAATTTCAAAGAGCGGTTGCTTCTCGATGCGAGTGAGATGAAGCCGCTGTTTACGAAAAAGTTTTTTCAAAAGATTTTCGGAGGTCTGCAACTTTCGGATGAAGGAAAAAAGGTGCAGGAGGAAATTGTGAAGCAGTTTAATACTTACGACAAAATTCTTCCCCCGCTCATCAAAAGCGACCAGGAGAAAGCCCGAGAAATGCTTCGTGATATCAAAGGAAATATTCTGCTGCTCAACTCCTTCAGGTTCGACCTCATCCAAATGATCGGTAAAGAAATAGCAATGCTGGAAGAAGAATTGGAAACAGGTGAGTCAGCACTCCCGCAATAAGAAAGATTAAGTCTATTAGAGACCATGAAAAAAGAGTTTACATATCTGATTCTTTCCCATTGCGCATTGCTTATTGCCTACTGCCTACTGCCTACTGATTTTTTCTTCCCACATCAAATTACATCCTCTCACATCACTGTGATCCATTCTTCCCATCACTTCGAAAGTGCCGTCGTCATTCATCTTTCCAACATCATCTGTTGCGATAAAGCTGCATGAGTCAAGATTGGCGAAATCAATGATATTAATGGCGCCCGTTGCATTCTCTTCAGCAACCTGCAGCGGGTCATTCACATCGCGAATAAGGACTTTCATCCAGGGCGGAGTTAAAAATTTTCCGTCGCCGGGAGAATACGCCTGCGACAGCAATTCCGTCATTCCGTACTCGCTGTATATTTTTTTGGTGTGAAAAGAATTTTTCAATGTGGTATGCAATTCCTCTCTCGTGATTTCTTCGCGCCGGCCTTTCATTCCACCGGTCTCAAGGATGATGGTGTTATGAAGCGGCAACGGGAATTTTTCGGCGAAGTCAAGCAATGCGAAAGTGACTCCGGCCAAAATAGTTCTCTGTTTGTTTGTTTCAAGCTCCAATAATTTTTTATGAAGCTCTTCCTGATTGTAGAGATAGAATCCATTGCTTTGATGTCCGCTTGCATTCATCAATCCTTCTACCATAAATACCAATGAAGAACCGGATCGCTCTAAGTAGGAGGGGAGCAATGCAAGAATGCAGAATAGATCGGGTTCGCCGAAAAATAATTTGAAGGTGCGCAGAAAACTTTCTTCATACAATTTCAAATCACTTACAAAATGGCGGCTTGCTTTTTCTGAAGTTGTTCCGCTGCTTGTAAAAATTCTCTGAGGGGAAATATCTCCGGTAACGACCCGGTGGGTTTTGAAAAATTCAATCGGCAGAAAGGGAATGTCGCTGATGTTTTGAATCTTACTCGCGTCTTCTCTGAGCAGGCTGCAATATTCGCGATAGATTTCGTTGTGTGAAATCTGGTGTTGAAAAATTTCGAGCGCGAGTGCTTCAAAATTTTCTTCATCAGCATCAAAAATCTTTCGGCGAATCTCCTCGCGGGTCATTCGTCAAAGGTCGCAAAGAAAACTTTTCATAATTTCGAAAACATAATGATGCGCTATTTCATTGCCGGAACATTCTTGCTCTTCATAGCAGCCTGTCTTAATCCGCCGGATTATTCTGTAATTCCTGCTATCACCCTGGATTCAATAAGTACAACAGATATTACTGCCAATAAAGACTCTCTGAATTTTTACATTTCATTTACCGATGGCGATGGCGATATTGGCAGTGAAACAGACTCCAACCTTTTTATCACCGATAGCCGCACAGGAACCCGGGCGGGAAACAAAATACCGAGCATCACACCTGATGGAAAAGTGAAGGAGATCTCCGGTCAAATTGTTTTTACGCTTTCAGAAATTGATTCCATTCCCGATGGAATCAAAGATTCCATATACTACTATTACACTATTCAGATCGCAGATCGCGCCGGAAATCTTAGCAACGAGGTTAATACTCCTCTCATTTTCGAGCATTAAAGAGAAATCATTTTTATCAGCTCGGGATCATCCGGCTTCACCTTCGAGTCAAAACGTTTTACATATTCTCCCTTCTCGTTAATGAGATACTTATTGAAATTCCATGACACTCCTGAATTTTCAATACCGTTCAAAGATTTTTTAGTGAGCCACTCGTAGATCGGCGCTATGTTTTTTCCTTTCACATCAATCTTCTCCGCCATCGGAAACGTGACATGATATTTTGAAGTGCAGAACTGTTTTATCTCTGAATTACTCCCAGGCTCTTGTCCAAGAAAATCATTTGACGGGAATCCCACGATTACCAATTTGTCTTTAAATTGCTCATACAATTTTTCCAGCCCTTCATATTGCGGCGTGTACATGCATTCAGAGGCAGTATTCACGATGAGAATCTTCTTGCCTTTAAATTGTGCAAAATCAATAGTGTCCCCTTCAATTGAAGGAACTTTAAATTGGTAGATCACGGGTAATGAAGGTTGCTGAGGTACTGTGAGAAGAAAAACCAATTTAATGATGAGGAGGATTGAAAATTTCTGCAAGATCATGCTGATGAAAAACGAATTGAACTCCTACGGTGAAAAGAAATGTTGAGGGGCTAAAGTATTTTGAAACATTCACATTGGCGGTAACAGGAAATGAATACTTGCCCTCCATGGAGAATCTCACCTGGTGCAGACCGAAGCGTAATTGCAGTGAGGGTTCAATCAGCAGCAAATGTAAGGGGCCGGAATATTGATAAATTGACACATCTTGCTCAGTGGTGTCAGAGAAATACTGATTGTATTTTTTCAAATAAAATTCATAGTCGCCGGAACCTAATCCCTTGAAATTTATTGCAGCAACAAGCTTTACTGCTCCCGCATTCCACCACACATCGGGTTGAAGAAAAAAATAATTGTAATGAAAAAAAGTGTCAGAGATCACCACTTCATTCGCCTTTGCTATTGAAAAGTCAAGATTTCGGGATTGACACGTGTCATGAAAGACGTGAAAATTTTGAAATCCCCAACCACCAAAGACTTCGAAACCGTGACTACCATAAACGTCAAAATATCCTGCGCCGAGTTGCAGATTATTCGCCGACCATCTTGCTGAGAGCGGCACCCGCAATCCGCCGCTCACGCTTATTCCTAAATGATTCACCGGTGCTGCATTAATGTTTGCTTCCAGACGCATCAAACCAATGTTACCGTTCATCTGCAACTCTTTTGCGCTGTCTAAAGCCGCTACCGGCTCTGAAAAAAGAGCATAATTCCTGAAAGTACAGCATGCAGAAAAAGAACCAACACAAAGAGACAGGATTAAGTAAAGGACTCCATTATTCATAGCTCTAATTGGTACTACTCACTTAACCGGTTCACTTTCCAATTACTCCCGCCCATTTCCTCTTTAACGATTGAAGAGCTTACTTGCTGTGAAGAGGATTTCTGATTTATTAATGATGCCGCAAGAATCGCTGCGACATCAGCATCATCAGTTGATGGTGTTTGAAAACTTTGATTGTTTGTTTGCATAATTCCTTCAGAGAAATATTTTGGGATGAAGTTAGTATCAAACTCCCCGCTGATAAATTTCCCGTGTTGCATCACCCACTTGCCGAACGACAGAGTTGTTTGCACGCCGCTCACTTCATATTCATCAATGGCGCGAATCATTCTCGCAATCGCCTGTGATCTGTCTTCTCCGTAAGCAATGAGTTTGGCAAGAAGCGAGTCATAGTAGATTTGAATTTCCATTCCTTCTTCAAAACCATCATCTACTCTTACGCCTGCACCTTGTGGTCTCCGGTAAGTTTGCAGGGTTCCAACATCGGGAAGAAAATTATTCTGCGGATCCTCAGCACACACGCGGAGCTCTATGGCGTGACCGCGAATCTTCAAATCATTTTGTGTGAAAGAAAGCTTTTCTCCTCTGGCAATGTGAATTTGTTCTTTCACCAGATCCAATCCGGTAATTAATTCTGTGACCGGATGCTCTACCTGCAATCGGGTATTCATCTCGAGGAAGTAGTAATTCAATTTTTCATCCGCGAGAAATTCTACCGTCCCTGCATTGTAGTAGCCACAGGCTTTGGCAATCGCCACGGCGCTTGCTCCCATTTTCGCCCGTAATTCCTCTGTAAGAATTGATGAAGGCGCTTCTTCAATTAATTTCTGATGGCGCCGCTGAACAGAACATTCTCTCTCGAAAAGATGAACCACATTGCCATGCTGATCACCGAGAATCTGGAACTCAATATGCCGTGGTGCAGTAACATATTTCTCGATGAAAACTGAACCGTCACCAAATGCGGCCTGTGCTTCACTCATGGCGCGATTCACCTGCTCATCAAATTCTTTCTCTTCCATCACAGCGCGCATTCCTTTTCCGCCACCTCCGGCAGATGCTTTGATGAGAACGGGAAATCCAATTTCCTTCGCAATCTTCATTGCTTCTTTCAAATCTGAAATCGGTTCAGTAGTTCCGGGAACAAGAGGCACGTTGAATTTCTTCGCCGTTTCCTTCGCAGCAAGTTTGCTTCCCATCATCTCCATGGATTCGGCTGATGGTCCAATGAAAATCAACCCTGCAGCTTTCACTGCTCTTGCAAATGAGGCATTCTCACTGAGAAAACCGTAGCCGGGGTGGATGGCATCAGCATGAAATTGCTTTGCGACATCAATGATTTTATTTCCGAGCAGATATGATTGATTTGATGGGGGAGGACCGATGCACACAGCTTCATCAGCGAAGCGAACGTGCAAGGCATTGCGATCGGCTTCGGAAAAAACGGCGATGGTTTTTATTCCCATCTCGCGGGCAGTGCGCATCACCCTCAAGGCAATTTCTCCGCGATTGGCGACGAGGATTTTTTTCACTGAACAATTAGTTTCTTCCAAACGTGGTGTGAGTCACATTGAATTTCGCAGAAGTAAATTCCTTTGCTCCAGGCAGAAGTATTTAACTGAAATGATGATGTGGGATTCTCAAACTTCTGCTCCGAAATTTTGTGGAGGGTACTGTTGAAGATTGTCAATGTTGCCTGAGTGCAGAAATCACTCAAATAAATCTTGGTCATTTCTGAAGCAGGGTTTGGGGAGATGATTGCGTTTAATGAAGTGTCAGGTTGGACAACGATTGTAGCAATGGAAGTATCCTGTGGAATTGTATCGCAGACACTGCCTTCCATTACTCCTGGCCTGAAGTTTGGAAAAGCTGGAATTGTCCAGGCATTGTAGGAAGTCAACTTCAATTGATGCTGAACAAAGTTGCACGCTATGCCAGCCGAATCCGGATTATTTATCACATGAAAATGTTTTGTCCCGTTCCATGGTGTCATGTAAATTTTATTATCAGGCGCAAGTTGCATGCGGTAAAACTCAGTCCAAATGGGATCACCATAGCCATCATATTCTGCGATCAATTGTTTGCAGGAAGAATCTGTCCAGCAGGTTGAATCAATCTGAAAAAGATTCCAGAAAGTCGAGACATAGAGGAAGCGACTGTTAGGCGAAAAGGCACAACTCCATGCAGGGTTACCAAATTCATCGCGAATGTTTTTTATCGAATGACTATACGTGAGAGCACCAGAACAGCGATCGAAGTGATAGATATGAACCACACTACTGTCTCTGCAGCAAATGGCGAGAGTTTTTCCGTCGGGCGAAAAAACGGATTGACCATTCGGATACCATAACATATTTACTGCTGGCCCTACATTTAGTTCATTCACCTGTGTTATTCCATCAGGAGTCAGTAGCATTTGGTAAAATTTATTTGACATACGCTTGTGAATGAATATCCACCAGTCGCGTCCGTTCGCATGTCTTTCTGCCGTTAGAGTTCCGAAAGTGAGCGTGTCAGAAAAAATTGTTTGTTGCTTAACGGTCATATATCCCTTTCCATTATTTAGGTCCATATCCACAACGCTATACCATAATTGAAACGGAGCAAGAATAATGACGGTATCCGACCATCGCGGAGATGTGTGAACAATAAAATATTGTTTGGGATGATCAGGGTAAGGAAGAATGAGCATGCATTGAGGAAACTCTGAATAGTCATAATCGCCGTCTACAAAGAAACTGTCATCATTGAACTTCGCACTATTCTTTACGATTCGGTTGTATCGATTTTGCAATCTCTGTCCATTTGAGAATAACTGAAGAATGCCGTTCGTATCACAAATAGAAGTGCCAAATCCAAAAAAATCCATTCCAGAATAATAGCTTAACGAATCAGGTTGACCATAGTAGAAATCAAGGCCTGCTTTGGGATCAGCATTCTGCCAACCATCATACTGATATCCGAACATCCAAACATTGTCATAAGAATGACAAACAGGCGGACCACAGTTATAAACGTGAATTGAGTCCAGATACAGGGTATCAGTCCCATTCCAGTTACTAAGAATACAATACCCACCAAACGTGCCGACTGACTTGTATAGAACTGTGGGCTTGTAGTTAGTGCAGGTATCCGGAAATCCTCCGGGAAAATGCCACTCTAATTTTTGAAACAAATCATTCGATGCTGGTCTGTAAAAGACATAGGAATGTTTGCACACTGAGTCGCTGCTAATTGAAATTGTAGCTGATGGTTTGGATATTTTAAATAAGCAGGTGCCTCCAATAAGAACATCAACACCATAAGGAGTATACTCATTGGGAATAAATCCACCGAGGAATGTAGTGGAGTCATTGATTCTTGCCTGCGTTAGTGCCGTCAAATAACGAACATCCACCCAAGCTGAATTTTCATAGTAGTATAAATCGTTATTAAGGGAAGTTGCACATAATTTAGAATCGAGTGAAAACACACTGGAAGGCCAGTCACTCCAATTCCAATAACCCTGAGGAAAGTTAAGTGAAACCCATGACCATCCTGACCATTGGTAAACTTCAGGTTCGGATGTAGACATGTAAATTGTATTGTTGAATTTTGCAAAGCTGTTTATATTCTTTGAGGAATACATAGAGGTCCAACTTGTGACATACTTCGCAACCGAACTTCCACTATAAATAGTACCATTTCCTCCTACATAAAGCGTCCCATCAATTTCTTTCAAAGCGCTCACGTCTCCGGTAAGGTTTCCTCCGGGTAAAGCACTCCAACTCGTGCCGTCATATTGTGCGATAAATGAAATTGGCGATCCACCCATTGTGGTGAATGTTCCTCCGGCAATCAAATGGTTGTTGTGAACTGCAAGTTTTTGAACGTTGATGTTTGAACCACCGGCACCTCCAGCCACTTCGGTCCACTGAGTACCGTTCCACTTCGCGATGTAATGAACGGATGTATCTCCGGAATTCGTAAACGATCCTCCGGCATAAAGTTCACCATTGAACAAAGCGATATCATTCACCTGCGCATTGAAGCCAGCACCCATGGGGTGCCATTCAGAGCCATCCCATCTCGCAACTCCATATGCCATTGAATCGCCAGCAATAATAAAATCGCCACACACATACAGATTGTTTGTAGTGCTGTCATAAACTGAACCTAGTACTTGACTAGTCGATGAGCCTTTGAACCATCCGGTATTGCCAGCATAAGTACCATTGAATTTTGCCAAACCAGGACAAGGTGTGCTATTAAGAAGCGTGAAGTTTCCACCTATGTATGCAAGCGAATCAAGCACATCAAAGCAATTGATATCAGGGTCAACATTAGATTTGAACGAAAGAAATTTACAAATTGGACTACTCATTGAGGCACCTGTAATTTGTCTTATCGAATAATAGTGATAACCTGAATCAATTATTCCATAAATGGAATTGTTCAGGGGAAATATTCCTCGAAAGTATTTGTTGGAAAGTGTAATTGTTGATTGCCATGATGAGCCATTGAAATACCAAAGTGATTTATAAGTTGCAAAATAGAGTGTATCATGCAGATAAAATGAATTGTAATAGTTCGTACTTGTGAATGAAACTGAGGTTACAGAATCAAATGAGATTCCATTGTACTTCAAAAGTTCATCTGTGCAGTTAGGGCCATTCACAAATTCAGTAACCAGATAGAGATCATTTCCATGTTGAAAAACATCTATCGTTTTACCTGCTGAAGTAAAACTCATAGGAAACCAATTCACTCCATCCCAAATTGCATTACTATTCACTGCTGAATCACCTGCACTGGTAAAACTCCCAACTGCAAAAAGCTTATTCTGGTAGTATGAAAGTTTTCTGATGTACCCGCCCGAAACACCTTTACCCAACGAATGCCAGGTTAAACCATCCCAGCGTGCGACTCCAAATATTTGCGGGCTATCAATAGGTTGGATGCTTCCTCCAATAAATACATCATTTGGTGTGACTTCAATTACATTAGCGAAACCTAAGATTCCATTCCCCATTGCATGCCATCCGTTTGAATCTTTGTAAGCAATGTTAGTAGCTTCTATACCTGAAGTTTGTGTAAAATATCCACTCGCATACACCCGGTGCTGAAATGAATCGCACTTTATGGAGTGGATACTACTATTAATACCAACCCCTTTTCCCATAGGAAGAATCTGTTGAGAAAAACTTGCAGAGGAAATAATTGAAAGGATAAAAACAAAACTCCTGGAGACATTTTTCATAATACAGAAATTGGTCCAATGAAATACAATTTGCTATTGCACTATCAAAGTTGGCGAAATAAATTTTAATCTTTCAATCTTTGCACAAGATGCTGAAAGAAATCAAAGCTCTCTTCCTCAAAGAACTCAAACTCGAATGGCGCCAGCGCTATGGCTTCAGCGGCATCCTGCTGTATCTCGCCGCAACAGTCTTTCTCATCTACATCAGCCTGATTGAAATGAAACCGGAATTGTGGATGACGATGTTCTGGATCATCATGCTCTTCACCGCAGTGAGTGCTGTAGCAAAAAGTTTCATCCAGGAGAGCCGCGGAAGATTTTTGTATTACTACACTATCGCTTCACCCCGCGCTGTGATTCTTTCAAAACTTTTTTACAACGCTTCGATGATGATCGTAATTGGCACCATTGGCCTGCTCATTTATTCTTTGATGAATGAAAGTCCCGTGGAGCAAGGCGGTTATTTCTTTCTCGTCGTCATTCTTGGATGCAGCAGCTTTGCCTTTTCATTTACTATGATGAGTGCCATTGCAGCAAAAGCAAATCAGAATGTGGCGCTGATGGCGATCCTGAGTCTGCCCTTCATTCTTCCCATCCTTCTCCTGCTCATCAAGCTCTCACAATTTGCGCTGCTCAAGCACATCGAGCATTTTCCGGTGCAGGATTTACTGCTGTTGCTTCTTCTTAACATCATCATGATTGCCCTGGCGATTGTGTTGTTTCCCTATCTTTGGCGCGAGTAAAATTGGGGATTAGGTAATTGGGTTATTAGTTTATTCGGTTTCGATTGCAACAACTCAACCACCAATTTCCCAATTTCCCAGTACCCCAATATCCTAATGAACCTCGCAAAGCAGTCATGGTGGAAAGTTGTTTGTGTTGTGCTCATGCTCATCACCATCATCGGCGGTTTGCTTATTCCCGTACCGGAGCTTGATATTCTTCACCAAAGCATCCGCAATCTTTTTTATCACGTGCCTATGTGGTTTGGGATGACGCTGATGCTTTTGTTGTCCGTTGTATACAGCATTCGTTATCTCATTACTAACAGCCTTCGCGATGATGTGATCTCATCTTCATCAGTGAAAGTTGCGCTATTGTACGGGTGCCTCGGACTGGTAACGGGCATGCAGTGGGCGCGGACGACCTGGGGAGCGTGGTGGGTGAATGATCCCAAGCTGATGGGAGCGGCAGTCGGGTTGTTATTGTACCTGGCCTATTTTGTTCTTCGCGGTTCCATTGATGATTTAGACCGGAGAGCAAAAGTCGCGGCTGTCACTAATGTCATGTTCTACGCGATTTTTGTTCCTGCCATCTTCATTGTCCCGCGGCTTACAGATTCACTTCACCCCGGCAATGGAGGCAATCCCGCTTTCAGCAGTTACGATCTTGACAATACCATGCGATTGATTTTTTATCCCGCTGTTCTTGGATGGACGCTGCTTGCCGCATGGATCATGACACTTGTTGCAAGAGCAAGAATGATGGAGTTGCAAATCAGCGGTGGAGGTTCAATCCTCAGTCCGCGTGATTCAATCCTCGATTCAGAAATCGGGGCGCGTCACAACCCGATTCGCGATGCTTCACGACCACAAACCCTAACCCCCAAACCATAAACTGGTTCTCTTCTGAATGAAAAAATATTTTATCATGCTCTCATTGCAGTTCTGCATTCTCATCCTTCACGCACAGAACAGCGCCGATGAAAAAGCCGCCGACTTCCTTCGCCAAAGTGATAATCTCTATGTAGTGATCAGCATTCTCGTTACTATCTTCGCAGGCATTATCATCTTCTTAATTTTCCAGGAAAGAAAACTTTCTAAACTCGAAAAACAACTTAAAGACAAACAGCCATGAGCGAAAAACCACAGCAGCAGCATGTAAGCTTTTTTGAAAATGTTGAGCGCTATTTCGATAAGGCGGCAGGATTTCTGAAATATGATAGCGGACTTCTTACACAAATTAAAACCTGTAACAGTATCTACCGCATGAATTTTCCGGTGGTGGTGGAGGACAAGAAAACAGGAAAGAAAAGCGTGGAAGTAATTGAAGCATATCGGGTGCAGCATTCGCAACACAAAGTTCCATGCAAGGGAGGTATTCGTTATTCACCCGACGTGAACCAGGATGAAGTGATGGCGCTCGCTTCGCTCATGACCTACAAGTGCGCGATTGTAGACGTTCCGTTTGGCGGCGCTAAAGGAGGAATCAGGATTGATAAGAAAAAATACAGTGATGATACCATTGAGCGCATCACACGCCGCTATACCACAGAGCTGATCAAGAAAAATTTTATCGGTCCCGGTATTGATGTCCCTGCTCCCGATTATGGAACCGGCGAGAGAGAAATGAGTTGGATCGTTGACACCTATGCTGCATTTCATCCTGAAGAAATTAATGCTTATGGTTGCGTCACGGGTAAGCCAATCTCGCAAGGGGGTGTGCGGGGCAGACGTGAGGCCACCGGGCGCGGAGTTTATTTTGGAACGCGGGAAGCCTGCAACAATGCTGAAGACATGAAGAGGATTGGATTGACGAAAGGCATCGAAGGGAAAAAAGTAGCGGTGCAGGGATTGGGAAATGTTGGGTATTACTCTGCAAAGTTTTTTATTGAAGCAGGAGCGAAGCTGGTGGCCGTAGCGGAGATTGATTGTACGCTCATAAATCAGCGCGGGCTCGATCTGGAAGATATCATGAAATGGAAAAACAGCCACACCAGTCTTCAGCGGTATCCAAAAGCAAAAGTGATTCGTAACCCAAGTGCCGTGCTCGAAGTGGATTGTGACATTCTTGTTCCGGCCGCACTCGAAAATCAAATCACGGAAGAAAATGCTCCGCGCATTAAAGCAAAAATTATTTCTGAAGGTGCAAATGGACCTTCAACACCTGCTGCGGAAGAAATTTTATTGCAGAAGAATGTGCTGATCATTCCGGATATGTTTCTGAATGCCGGCGGAGTTACCGTTTCTTATTTTGAATGGCTGAAGAATCTTTCTCACGTGCGATTCGGAAGAATGGAGAAGCGATTCGCGGAAACCACGAATAAGACTTTTATCAATGAGATTGAAAAGCTCACCGGTAAATCCATGACAAAACATGATAAATCATTATTGCTCGATGGTGCGGATGAAGAAGATTTGGTGAACAGTGGTTTGGAAGACACCATGATTGAATCGTACAACCAGATTCGTGAAACATGGAAGCAGAATGATAAGATCACGGACATGCGGACGGCGGCGTTTGTTGTGGCAGTAGATAAGGTGGCTACTTCTTATACTACGTTGGGGATTTGGCCGTGAGAAAGTTCGCAGGCAAAATAGAATTACCAATGGAGAAAACCGAAATTGTTTGTCGTCCCAGCCGTCCCAATAGTCACCGCCACAAAAATATTTTCACTGCTTCTTCCTCATCTCAATTCTCGCTTTGGTCATTCTTTCCCGCAAGCCTCCTTCTTTGATAAAAGCTTGCTCCAAAGATTTCATTTGCCGGCTCAGGAGATAGGTCACAATTTTTATGAGGCATATCATCGCATTGGCTGATACTTCCGGATCGGTATGTTCTATTGCTCTGCGATAGGTTTCATAATTCGCATTGGGTGTTCTGTTCAATTCACGGAAGCGCACTACATACCGGTGATCTTTTTCCCAGATTTTTAATTTTCTGCCTCGTAAGAAATCTTCATAATCTATCTGCAGTTCCTCGAGACTGGCGCGTGCAACATTCGTAAGCTTTATTTCAGTTTCCTTTGAAGTAGCTGATGCCATGCTTGCCTCCGCAATGTTTTGCTTGCCTGACCTTGCTGCCTGAACCATTTGATCAATGGTGCGGTCATATTTTTTGAAAAATCGATTGGTGAAATACACAGTGCCATCATAAATTATTTCAGCCTTTTGGTAGGTTATTAAATTGCGATAGCCACCGTGGACCGGAATAAAGCCTGTGTTGTTTTTGCCTTCCATTCTTCTTTTCCTGGGACTTCAGGGACTTGTGGGATGCAAATACTCGATGAGTACTAAAATCAAAGGCTAAGCTATCCAATTATTTTGAAGTTATTGATGTCTTCGGTATTTGTAAAAGCACAGCACGAGTGGCAGATCAACAGCTTTAAGCTTCTATGGCATCCACCATAATCTATCACGCGGCCATAGAAAAAACTTTACTGCTATCGCTCGGTTCTCACCGACCGAAATGAAACTTCACTTCATAAATTCGGCATCACGAATATTAGTAAGTCTTGTATCTGATCTCTGTTTTAATTTAAGCCTGACGATCATGACCGCAAAGATTACCACCCACCAAAACACAAATGGTATAATTACTCCGGTAACAAAAAATCTGGTTGGAATCCAATCCCAAATCCCCCATAATGCAGCCACTACAACTGGACACGGAAAAGCAAATCCGGGATCTCCTCCGCTGCCGATTATTCCTACGCCAAAAATAAGTGCGTAACTGCACGACATGATGGCAAGTTTCAGGTATTGATTTTTTACAATGACCCACTTTCGAATAAGCCTGGTTATGAAGTAGCCCATTCCAATGTATCCACCAATTACTGCAAATCCAAGGAGGTCGTCCAACATGCTTCCTTTCAAATAATGTTCAATGTCCGAAGATAGAAATTGAATTTCCGTTGATGCCAATGATGGATCCAATGACTAAGCTTTTTCTCAAAACATTCTTATATCATTGCATCCCGAAAAAATTTCCTACACAAGAAGTACTATGGATATGTCAGCCAAGCGACAACCCGCTCTGATTTTCATCTTCATCACGTTGCTGATTGATGTGACCGGCTTTGGCATTATAATTCCTGTGATGCCGCAACTCATCAGTGAACTTATTCATGGAAACATGAGTGATGCGGCGCGATATGGTGGTTGGCTAATGTTCACTTTTTCAGCGATGATGTTTCTATTCGCTCCTGTCCTGGGAAA
Organism: Chitinophagales bacterium; assembly: GCA_035638255.1. Lineage (GTDB taxonomy): Bacteria > Bacteroidota > Bacteroidia > Chitinophagales > UBA10324 > DASRAJ01. The sequence goes on along the minus strand of DASRAJ010000174.1, from coordinate 6,233 downwards.
TTTGAGCGATCGGTTCGGGCGCAGACCTATTCTTCTTATCTCATTATTCGGACTTGGAATAGATTATTTGATTCTTGCTTATGCGCCCACCATTGGCTGGTTATTCTTCGGACGATTCTTTGCTGGTATTTGCGGAGCAAGTTTCACAACCGGTTCGGCGTATATCGCTGACATTACGCCTCCGGAAAAGCGAGCTGAGAATTTTGGAATGATTGGGGTGGCGTTTGGTCTTGGTTTCATCATTGGTCCTTTGATAGGAGGCTTGTTCGGCTTGCTCGGTTCACGTGCTCCATTTTTTGCGTCGGCCGCGGTTACACTTCTTAATTGGCTCTACGGTTTTTTTATTTTACCGGAATCATTGAAGAAAGAAAACCGTCGCAAGTTTGAATGGAAGCGCGCGAATCCTGTTGGCACACTGAAGCAGTTGAAAAAATATCCCGTAGTCTATGGATTGGTGGGATCACTGGTGTGCATCTACGTCGCTGCACATGCAGTACAAAGCACATGGACATTTTTCACCAAGGATCAATTCAAGTGGACAACATTAACTGTGAGTATTTCACTTAGTGTGGTGGGTGCATTAATAGCCATAGTTCAGGGAGGATTGATACGAATCATTATTCCGAAACTCGGGCAAAAGCGATCAGTATATGTTGGGTTGAGTTTGTATTGCCTTGGGTTTTTACTTTTTGCTTTCGCTTCTCAGAGCTGGATGATGTTTGCTTTTCTCGTTCCGTATTGTCTTGGCGGAATTGCAGGGCCTGCTTTACAGGGAATTATTTCATCGCAAGTTCCGGCCAATGCACAGGGGGAATTACAGGGAGGATTAACGAGTTTGATGAGTGTCACCTCTATCGTTGGTCCACCGCTGATGACGAATTTGTTTTCGTACTTTTCTTCCCCTTCCCGTACTACCATGTATTTTCCCGGAGCTGCGTTTATGGCCGGTGCTATCATCACCTTGTTCAGTGTGCTATTGGCCATGCGATCATTGTCGGATTATGTTCATCACACAGAAATTATTGCAGATGCAAAGGCAGTGAAGGATGAAGTGATCTCCGGATAAAAATCTTTTCCTGCTCCGGTGAAAACGGGGGAAAATTATTTCTGCGCTGAAGAAATTTTTTTAGCGGCTTGAATAGAACGGTTGATACTAAATATTCCAAGCAGCAAAATCACTTCGCTTACCCAAAACAAAATCCAGTTGAATGATTGTGGAATGTAATGTTCCACTGCATAAAATATTTCTTTTTCACTTTCGGGATTCCAGATTGCGTGGAGGTTGCCGTGCGCGTAACGGAAATAATCTGATATGAAAGTAACAACGAGCACCAATGCGCCGGTGATCAGGAGCAGCCACTGTGTAAGATTTATGGTCACATGATTTTCTTTTTCTGCTGCGAATATGATGATGAGAGTAAGCACGATCATGGTGAGCGAAACGATGCATGGAGCAATCACCGGGCCTACCCACGGCACGGGGATCAGAAACAGAATATCCCACGTGAAAAGTGAATCGGGCCAATTGAGTGCAGCTTTCAGAAAGACATAATAAAAAATGTCCCACACTGCAAAGGAGTAAATGAAAAAAGAAAATCGCTGCGCCGTATTTCTTCCCGCAATAATTCCGATGCTGGCGAGCATGATGATGGTGGCTGCTTCGCGAAGTAATTCCACGATTGCCATCGTGTGGGGCATCAGCACCAGCGGAAACACAAATCCATCAGGATAAAAAAGTGCCCGCAGATAAATCACTACTGATGATTCAAGAAAACCCATCGCAATGCTAAACAGCGTGAGCCAGAGTAAGGAGCGTCGAAGGTGATGCATAATGATTGGCGCAAATAGAATGATTCAGACAATAATAAGTGCAAATTTCATCGGTGAAAGTTACTCAGGAATCTTTTTTAGATTTATGATTCAATGTTTTCAACTCTTACAGTAACCTGTCGCAAACAATTTCTCCCATGCCCTTCTACCATCCCCTTAAATTAATCACTGATTTGCCGGAGCGAAAGCGAATCATAGATAACATCCTCGCATTGCGCCTGGAATTAAAAAAGCAGATACCACCTAAAACTGATGGCCAAACATTATTGATTGCCACCTGGAACCTTCGCGAATTCAGTAAGCGTACGCGCATTGATGAAGCCTATTATTATCTCGCAGAGATTATCGGATCCTTCGACCTCGTGGCACTTGAAGAAGTGGGTAATGATCTTGGCTCTCTCATGCGGCTGATGTATTTGCTTGGCAATGATTGGAATTATTTAATTACTGATTCCACGGAAGGAGCACAGGGAGGAGGAGAGCGGCTTGCATTTGTTTTTGAGAACCGAAAAGTCCGTTTTAATCATATCGCAGGAGAAATTGTATTGCCTGATGATACTCTTGTCGAAGGAAAGTTTCAGTTTGCACGCACTCCCTTTTCCGTTGCCATGCAGGCGGGGTGGTTTAATTTCATGCTCTGCAGTGTCCACATTTATTATGGTGAGGTAAGGAAAAACACGCCGAGCCGCCGGGCTGATGAAATAGGGGCGATAGCAAAGTTTCTGCATAAGCGCGCGATAAAAGAAAACCGCAATTATATTTTGATCGGAGACTTTAATATCACTGCTCCTGATGATGACATGATGAAAGCGCTCAAAGACGGCGGGTTCGATGTACCTGTTGCCCTTCAGCAATTTGCATCGGGACAAAAGCGGACAACCTTCTATGATCAGATCGCATTTGACTTTCAGGAAAAGGGATATAAATATTTTTCAGAAAAGGATTTTTTCAATGCCGGCGCATTCAATTTTTATGATGTGGTATTGAAGGAAGATGATTTTGCGACTTACAGGAAATTTATGGACGCTGACAAGATCGAAGGGAAGAATGACGAAGATCTGAAAAAGTATTTCAAAACCTGGCGTACTTATGAGATGAGTGATCATCTCCCATTATGGGCCGAATTGCAAATTGATTTCAGCGAACAATACCTGATCAAACTTACAACTCAACCATAGTCACTTCAACCAGAAGTGCGGCTTCAAATTAAAGCAGGACTTTTTCGCTTATGAATCTTGGTATGACGTATTCATATTCAAAGACGGATATTCGCAGGAGAATATCATTTCAAATAAACATGAAACTGCTGAATTGCTTTTTGTTTCTGATGATCAGTTGTGCGGCGCCATCATCGGCACCTGTGGAATCCGCCGCAATCGCTGCAAAAATTTCTTCCGCAAAAATTAATGGAATCGGCATCGCAGCTTCTTCACAACCGATAGATCAAAGCGAGTTCAACACACTCCGCGAAGTGAATGCAAATTATGTTTGTCTCTTGCCGTTTGCATTTGTTCGTGAAGGAAGTCCGGAAGTACATTACAATTCAGGGTTTCAGGAGTGGGGTGAACGACCTGAAGGAGTTGCTTCGTGCATTCGAATGGCACATGATCATGGACTGAAGGTGATGATCAAGCCGCAGTTGTGGATCAGTCATGGAGAATATTCCGGCTATCTTTCCTTCCAAAATGAAGATGACTGGAAAAAATTTGAGATGTATTATACAAAGTACATCTTCAAGCTACTCACGGTTGCTGATACAACTCATGCGGAAATATTTTGTCTTGGAACTGAGCTTGACAGTTTCGTGAATCAGCGAACAACGTACTGGTCATGGTTGGTTGATACAGCTCGAAAAGTGTACCATGGAAAATTAACATACGCGGAAAACTGGGATTGCTATGATCGCTTTCCGCTATGGGAAAAATTGGATTACATCGGTATCAGCGCTTACTTCCCGTTATCAGAATCAAAAACCCCAACAGTGGATGAACTGAAGAAAGCATGGCAGCAAAATGTTTCTATGCTCAAAAATGTTTCAGAGCAAAAAAAGAAACAGGTGCTCTTTGCCGAGTACGGTTATCGAAGCATTGATTGTTGTACATCGAAGCCATGGGATTCCTACTCTGATGCGCAGCCCAATCCAACAGCGCAGGCGAATGCATACACCGCCATTTTTGAATCATTCTGGAATCAACCATGGTTCGCCGGAGGATTTTCATGGAAGTGGTTTGATTCGCACTCGAATGGTGATGTTCCGATGGAAACAGAGTATACTCCACAAGGGAAACCAGCTATGAAGGTTTTGGAGCAATGGTATTCCCGCTAATCACACAGGAAAACTGATGCCATCATATAAGTCGGCGAGTTTCATTTCATAGCCAATCTTCTCAATCGTGAACTGATCTTGAATTGATTTGTACTCTGAAGGCAACCATTTCCCATTTGGTTGTTTGCGATACACGTCTACCTTTATTTGTTCTGATGAAATCAGGATGTATTCAGTGAAAGAAGGGATGGATTTGTACAATTCGAACTTTTCCCGACGGTCGTACTTTTTGGTGGTTGCAGAAAGCACTTCGAATATGACGCTTGGGTTTGTGATAGTATCTTTTTCCCGGTCTGTAAATTCATTCTCACCGCAAATGATTACGGCGTCAGGATAGGTGAGGAGTGTATTTTCAATTACATGAACCTTCTGGTCGCTACCAAAAATCTTACAATTCTTTCCTCTTAAAAATGGATTAAGTGACCCGATGAGATTTGAGCAAATTGCATTATGAATGGTAGACGCGCCAGCCATTGCATATACCTCACCCTTGTAGTATTCACTCTTGAAAGGTGCGGCACGCTCGAGTTCAAGATATTCTTCAATTGAAATTTTTGATGTTACCGGGATTGCCATGCCTTTGAAATTAATGCACACAAAGTTCATAAAACTTTCTATCCTTTCCGAAACGCGACACTCATTAACTTCGCGCACTTATTTTAGAAAATGGAATTACCAAGAACATTCGACCCCAAAGGAATGGATCAGCGATGGTATAATCGCCAGATGGAGAAAAAATTATCAGAATTAAAATCATCTCAGGCGGAAAATTCCAAGCCGTGATACAAATCTTTTAAACTCATTTCGTAACTGATTTTTTTAATCATAAATGTTTCTTCCGGCGAATTGTACTCAGAAAGTTCCCAAATTCCGTATTCATTCTTACTGAAAATTTCTACGTTAACTCCTTCGGACGAAATCAAAACATACTCTGAAAGAGTTTTGATTGATCTGTAAAGCTTAAAGTTCCCACCGCGATCATAATCTTTCGTAGAAGCCGAAAGTATTTCAATGACCACGGAAGGATTAAGTACCGTGTCAAATTCCTTATTTAAAAGCTGAGGTTCACCACAAATAATTATTGCGTCAGGGTAAGTGTAGAGCGTATTTTCGGGGATATGAATTCTCAAATCGCTTCCGAATATTTCACAGGATTTTCCTTCGAGGAATGAACCAACTTTTGTTATCATTCTTGAAACCAGCCGGTTGTGATTAAGCGAACTTCCCGCCATCGCAAATATTTCCCCCTGATAAAACTCACTCTTGAAATTCGCTTTCCTCTCAAGCTCAAGATATTCTTGCTGTGTGTAAATCTTTTTAGTGATAGGCGCTGACATGAGTTGATCTTTCTCATCAAAGTTCGAAATCTTTTCTTTACTCGTGGTTTAAATGTTCTCATTCATGCCATCTTATATTTGCACGTTACTTTTCAAATGGAATTACCAAAAACATTCGACCCCAAAGGAATGGATCAGCGATGGTATGATCGCTGGATGGAGAAAAAATTATTTGAATCGAAGCCCGACGGTCGCGAGCCGTACACGATTGTAATTCCTCCACCCAATGTGACAGGTGTGTTGCACATGGGGCATTCTCTGAACAACACCATACAGGATATTCTTATTCGCCGTGCGCGGATGCAGGGGAAAAATGCCTGCTGGGTTCCCGGTACTGATCATGCCTCGATTGCAACCGAAGCAAAAGTGGTTCAGATGCTTCGCGAAAAGGGAATTAAGAAGTCAGATATTTCACGCGATGAATTTTTGAGGTACGCCTGGGAGTGGAAAGAAAAATATGGCGGCATCATTCTTCAGCAGTTGAGGAAATTGGGATGCAGTTGTGATTGGAGCCGAACCTCTTTCACGATGGATCCTGATTATTACCAATCAGTCATTCGTGTATTTATTGATCTCTACAACAAAGGCTACATCTATCGGGGCTTAAGAATGATTCACTGGGACCCGAAAGCAAAAACTTCGTTGAGTGATGAGGAAGTGATTAAGAAGGAAGTAAACTCGAAGTTGTATTTCGTGCGGTACAAGCTTGGTGATACGATGCACGATACACGTAACACGAC
>DASRAJ010000173.1:0-17716 GCA_035638255.1 Chitinophagales bacterium | reverse complement strand
TAAGGGCCAACACCAACACCAATTCCGACATTGCTGATGTTGGAGAGTGAGAGTTTGGATCTGTAAGATGCTTTGTGAAAGAGAGAATCGCTCACTACGGAATTGCTTTTCGAAACGATATAAGTGCTCACCGTAGAATCTTTGCTTTCAAGCGGTGGAAGTTTTCCGGCAGCAAAATCATTTCGCGCGATTGCTGTTTCGGCAGGAATAGTTTTGATTTCCTTCGCGCGAATTGCATAAAGCTGGTATCCTCCTTTTCTGAAAACAGAGTAAATCAAATCACCGGTTTTGTTCGCGATGGATAAAGCGGGTGACAGATCAGTGATGCCTGCCGTGGCAGTTTGTTCCTTCGTCACACGTTCTACAGTTTTTGTTTTTGGATTGTATCGGTAGATGTTGTTCACCCCATCGGGTGAAGCGATGAAGTACAACATGCTGTCACGATTGTATTGCGGGTTAATGTGATTCACATTTTCAAAAAGCGGAATTTTCGAGATGGAATTGTTTGCAAGATGAATTTTTGCCACATCAAAAGTACCGAAGTAGTATTTCGAAAAATCGGTTCCTGAAAAACGATCGGTGATGAATACGATGGATTTGCTGTCAGGTGACCATGATGGCTGCAAATCAGCATACATATCATTCGTTAGCCGTGTGAAAGTTTTTTTCTTCAGATCATAAACATAGAGATCACCCGAGCCCTGGTTCACTCCCACGAAAGCAATCTTCTTTCCATCCGGCGACCATGATGGGTTGAGCACACTCTGATAACCTGTGAGCAGAATTTTTTGCTTGTTCTTGTCGCTCTCTGCTTCCTGGATTCGCAGGTAATGTTCTCCGTTTTCATAGCTGAAAAATGCTACCGACTTACTATCGGGCGACCACGTGGCTGCGCTTTCAATCAATCGCAGGGCATTGCCATGTGCATCGCTTCGCTCCGTTTTTAGCTTGCCAATAATTTTCTTCGTGTGCGCATCAGCAAGATAGAGATCGAGTGTGAGCGGATTTCTCGAAGAAAGGAAGACAACATATTTTCCATTCGGACTAATCGCAGGCGCAAACTCTTCTGATGTCACAGCTTTCTTTTCTTCAAACATTTTTGTTCCAACACTCAGCGATTGCCCGTGGTCAGTGCCCCCACCATCCATGGGCAGGTTCAAATAACTTGAGCAGGCAATTTGGTTTTGCTGTTTCCACTGCTCATTGAAATCTTTCACTTTCAATCCCAGGACATTTTTTATCGCCGTTTCATAACCTTCGCGTGCCGTCTCGGTAAATAATTTCGGAATCACTTGCTCACCATACGTTCCTGCAACATACGCCCAGAAGGCTTCACCCCAGCGATAGGGGAAGTAGTGATAATCATTCGTGAGTTTTTTCAGTGTTGGAAATTTATCATTCACGATGGCGTCGCGCAGCCACATTGCCGTATTCGGATCATTGGGTCCGAGTGAAAGGTATTCGGCCAATCCCTCCACCATCCACAGCGGAAGGTTTTGTACTTCACGTATGTTGGTGCTGTCTCCATGTTTCAGCAGGCGGTATTGAAATGCATGCACCAGCTCGTGACCGAGGACGTGATTGTTATCGCGCCAGTCGGCAGAAAGAGGAATGATCACGCGATCTTTGTCGCTCTCGGTCACGCCGCCGATGCCTTCACCAATGATTCCGGGAATAATATCCGTCTGGGCAAAATGCTCAGGACTTGCATAGAGAATGATCGGGTTGGGTGTGGTGAACTGGTAGTTGAAAATCTTTGAATACCGGTCATACCAGATCTCCGCCATCTGTGCAATCATCTTTGCTGCTTCGGCTTCTTCAGGATAATAGTAGATGCTGAAGTGCGGTGTTTGGTAAATGGAAAAATGAAACTGATCGTATTGCACTTTGTTCTGCCCGAAATATTCCTGGGCAAAAGCCTTTTTGGTCAGGGGACCAACAATAGCAATGGACATGAATCCCATGACGATCAGCAGTAGAAAAAACTGACGTTTCATAAAAAACAATTTTGAAGTTAAACGAAGGGGAGAAATGTGCGATAGAAACGACGTTAAAACCAACGTAGTGCCAATGGGTACAGAAATTACTTCATTTCACAAATCATGACAGAAACGTGACGGGAATCGCGATTCGCGTATCGCGATTCCCGATGCTGCGCAATAGTTTCCTTGGACTTCTGAAATTACTGGTGAGTAGAACTTTGTCGAGCGAGAGCACTATTGACCAATGACGAATGACTAATGACAACTGACTTTTTCCTGCGAGGTCAGAAGCGGAATCGAACCGCTGTGGGAGCTTTTGCAGAGCTCAGCCTAACCGCTCGGCCATCTGACCTTATGAATGTCGCAAAGCTAATTCGAAATTCTGACTCGCAATTTTGAAATATTAATTGCAGAAAGGATTAAGTCCACAGATACGCCCTGACTTTGATGAGCCGAATCAACATTGCATTATCTTCTTCATATTGCTTAGGGTCAAGATCGTTGAAATTCTTTTTCGATGATCTTTCTTTTCTTCCCCTCCACCATTTATGGAGAGTTTGAATTTCAGTTCTTACCTTTTTAAAATCCCGACTGTAATTCCAATCAGTATTTCCGGTGAGAAGTTTTTCTTTTTCAATACAATCAGTCAGCAATTGAAAACATGCGTGAAGCATCACGATGTCTTTATCGCACCAGCCAATCGACAGTGTTTGATCTTAAGAACGTTTGCAGGTTCCATGAAGGAGAATTCTTCCTGCAAATAAGTAATACCCGCGCATCTCAAGGGTATCGAAGCGCGGGTAAATTTCTATTGCTGCTTAGTTATCTTCAATTCATACACTTTTCCATCCATTGTGAGTTTGCTCATGTACATTCCTGCAGGATAAGGAGTGAAATCCAACCGCACTTTGTTTTCATCGGCTTGAAGAGAAACTTTCTTTTCCATAATCATTCTTCCATAAAAATCATAGATGGAAATGTTCACGTTTTGTTCTTCAGCGGTGAAGACATTAAGTGTGGTGACCGTCGAGAATGGAACAGGATAAAAGCTAACATCCCCATCAGTGACTGACATTGCATTCTCTTTATTGACAATTATAGTACAAGGACTGGGAATGAAGTGCTGGGTGAAGGGATACACCTGTGCAAAGTATGCATCGGTACGTAGCTTGGCTGTTGAATCGGCGGGCGCATGAAATGCACTGAACTCGTATGGAATCTTTCCATTCGACTTTGTCCGGGAACCGAATGTAGTGTAGATGATAAAAACTGATCCGTTAGGTCCGAGTGCTAAGCCCGGGTTATAGCTTTTTTGCACAATGTTGCTATCCACTTTAACGTCTGTCTCATCACGTTCACCACCAAGATAAGCAAATGAGCTTAGCTTTTGAGGCGCCTCAGGATGGGCAGGATCCTTTGTAAGAACAGCAATAAACGCATCGCGTTTTGTCTCTTCACCATTTCCATTGATTGTCTTGGTGAAAAAATTGGAGGAACTATCACTTGAAGGCAGATCATTGCTATAAGTGAGACCCGCTACTACTACCGAGTCAGTTCCATTGGAATCATTGTTAGTATGGAAAGCGCGAACCGTTTTTGCATAATCAGACTTATCGCCTCCGATATATGTCAGCAATTCGAGGTGCACTCCCATTGGCGCATTAAAAGAATCAATGTGGAATTTAAGGAGAACGGATTCATAGCGGGTGCTGTGTGTCGGCATATATGCATCGGATGTCGGAACAAATTTGGCGTTGGCACCTGTATCGGGACTGCTCAGCGTTTGCTCCACAAAATAAATATCATTGGTTGAAGTGAGGTCAATGCCTCTGCCACGATCAACATCTGAACCGCCAACATAAGTACTCCAGTTAGGAGGACTTGAAAGGGTGTTTACATCCCAGATGACGAGGAAACCATCAGGGTTGTGCAGATCCTTCTTACCACCAAAAGTGTTATCCCAGGTGTTGCCACCGCTCGGAACAATACCACTTTTACTTTGCGTGGTGCCACTCATCACCAAATACCGCGTATTGTTGGCGTAGAGAATTTCTAAAGCATGGAAACGATCCCAACCATTGCCACCATAATATGAATAGTAATTCAAAGTACTCAAACATGAATCGAAGCTACCGAAGAATGCCAAACCAGGTGAACCGGTGAAATCTCCTTTGTAAGGGGTGAAACCAAGAGAGGCATAGTCAAGCCATGCAGGACTTTCAGTATAGCCGAGAAAATAAACGTTATGAGTTACAGTATCTACTGCCAGATTTAGAATTTGCTCAGCCCCTTTGCCGCCGATATAGGTCCAGCGAACCAATTTGCCTGAAGTCAAATTATACTTGGCAATCCATGCATCTTTTTTGTCATTGGGTTTCTGTTGAAAAATAAGAGGGCAGCCGGAAGTAGCACATGCTTGAGCCCAGGGTAGTTCTGATTTTGGACCAAGCTCATTTGTTTCACCTGCAATATAAATCCAGCTCGTGTCACCTACTTTGTCGAAGGCGGCACAATAGGCATAATCCACTGAACTAAATCCGCCGAAATAAGTAATCCAGTTGTATGTGTTGCATGGGGGATTATAACTTGCCAGGAAGGCACTGCCATCCCCGGATGATGGTGCACCGGAGCAGTTCACAAAAGCATTAGTATCACTCTTGGTTCTGCCTACGATGTAAATGTTGTTTTCGAAGTAATAAATTTTATCTCCCAAATCTTCCTCTGCCCAATTGAATCCGGGTTGCACATCATCGAAGTATCTTCCCCAGGCAATTTGAGGAGGTTGGGTGATGCTTTGGGCTTTGCTGGGATGATAAGTAACAGCAGCAAGCGAGAGAACAATGATTACCTGAAGAAATGGAAGTGTGTGTGTGAGAATAGAAGAGAAGGGATTGGTTTTCATACGAGGATTTAATGAGAATGAACAATGAAACTTTACAACGCTAATATTACAAGGTTTCACTCAATAATAAAAGGTGCTGCAAATACCTATAATGCATCCTGCCTCCGTATATGAAACTAATAGTGATAAGGTCAAATGTATATGAAGTATGCCTTACGTCAAAATGGATTTCAACAATAAAGATAATTTGGAATAAAGATAAATTTAGCTCTTAGAAGGTAGATAAACATGCTTGGTGAGGAGGGAAGAAATTCCAATTCTTTACAGCGGATTTCGCCTGCACCATATAGCGCCCCGAAATATTTAGCAGGACGAAAATGCACCTTATTTTCAAAGCTGGATACAAGGTGTTCTTATCCCCGTGAAGGGATTGGTATTTGCTCTGTTCTGCTAACTAAAAAACAGATTATAGAGCATCTCAATGAGTATCACAATATGTAAGTGAAATACTATTGCTGCTTTGTAAGCTTGATTTCATAAACCTTTCCATCCATCACCACTTTGCTCATATACATTCCCTCAGGATAAGAGGAAAAATCAAAGGGCACTTTGTTTTCTCCTTCAAGCAGAGAAACTTTCTTTTCCATAATCGTTCTTCCAAGCAAATCATAGATAGAAATGTTTGCAACGTTATCGTCATCAGCAAATACCTCCATCGTTGTGACAGTTGAAAATGGGACCGGATAAAAACTCAGGTTGTCAGCGGTAGCAGAAATTTCATTCTCTGCTCCTTTGGCTGGCAAAGGACAGGTAGCTGGTGTAAAGTGTTGTATGAACGGATACACTTGCGCAAAATAAACATCGGTTCGTGCCTTGGCTCCTGAGTCAACAGCGGGATGATAAGAGCCATACTGTACAGGTATGTTTCCATTAGCTTTTGTTTTGGTGCCCATGGTAGTATAAACTATAAACACAGAGCCGTTGGGTCCCAATGCTATGCCCGGGTTGTAACTTTTTTGTACCTCCGCACTATCTATCTTAATGTCTGTTTCATCATTCTCCCCACCCAGGTAAGCGAATGAACTTAGTTTTTGCTTCGCCGCGTGATTTACAGGATCCTTCGTGAGCACGGCTAAGAATGCGTCACGCTTTTTATCTTTTCCGCTTCCGTTAATGGCATTACTAAGAAAATTGGAAGTCGGGTCTTTTGATGCCATATCGGAACTGTAAGTAAGCCCCGCCACTACGAATGTATCAGTTCCATTTGTTGAATTGTTGGTATGAAAGGCAAGAACACTTTTTGCATAATCATCTCTGTTTCCACCTATGTATGTAAACAAGGAAAGGTGCACGCCCATGGGGGCATTAAAAGAATCTATCTTAAACTTGGCCACGTAGCTGTTAAAATGCGTGCTCGCTTTGGGCATGTATGCATCAATTGTTGGAACAAATGTGGCGAAAGCCCCGGTATCAGGATCACTCGTTGTTTGCCCCGATAAATAAATTTCATTATTAGAAGTTACATCAACGCCTCTGCCGCGGTCAACTTTTGAACCACCCCAATACGTACACCAATCAGGGGGACTTGAAAGAGTATTTACATTCCAAATAAGCAAGAACGCATCAGGATTTTTATTGTCAACTTTTCCGGCAGCGTAAGTGCTGTCAAAACAAGGGACGTGGGGAGGTACAATGCCGCTTTGACTTTGAGTAGTGCCGCTCATCACTAAGTAACGAGTGTTATTTGCATAAAGAATCGCCATATCATGGGCACGATCCCAGCCATTGCCACCGTAGTAAGAAAAATATTCCAGGGTATTCAGGCATGAATCAAATCCTCCGAAAAACATTTTGCCTATGCCATTGAAATCACTCTTGTAAGGAACAAAATTGTAATTGGAATAAGTAAGGAAGGCAGGGCTTTCAGTATAGCCGGCAAAATAGAGAATGTGAGTGACTGTGTCAACCTTCATGCTGAGAATTTGATCCATCCCCATTCCACCGAGGTAAGTCCATCGCACCAACTCACCTGTAACGGCATTGAACTTTGCAATGAATGCTTCCTGTTTATTGGCAGGCTTTGCTTGAAAAATGGAAGAGCAGCCGGAAGTGATATACGATTTGGCTTTGAGCATATCAGATTTGGGATTACTGTTTTCATTCATTTCACCTGCGATATACACCCATGAGTTATCGCCCACCTTATCAAATGCTGCACAGTATGCATAATCTTCAGAAGTTGGTCCTCCGAAATAACGAATCCAATTATAGGTATGGCACACAGGGTTATAACTTGCAATGAAAGCATCTCCCTCGAGGTTAGGTGTTGTTTTACCTGTAGAAGTAGCGTAAAGAGAATCACTCTTGGTGCGTCCGACGAAGTAAACACTGTTATCATAATAATAAATTCTGTCTCCAATATCTTCTTTATCGAAGTGTGAACCCGGCGCGTTATCACCAAAGTAACTGCCCCAGGCAATTTGCGCGGGTTGCGTAATGCCTTGGGCTTTGCCCTGAAGGCAGGAAGCCATAACCAGGGAGAGAACAATAAGAATTGATTTAAAGGGAATCCTTCGGAGAAGGTATGAACGTGGTGGCCAATTAATGGAAGAGAGTAGAAGAGATTGCATAAATTTATTTTTATAGGTAATTAAAAGGACTTGAAATTCAAGTACTACTATTACAAGGGTTCAGCCAAGAAATAAAGTTATCACAATCATCTGCAAGTTATTAAGGATCAGGTTTATTACCAAATTCAGAAATTGGATGATGAATGAGGTGTAGATTACTTGCCTCGCTTACGTAGGGAATAGAATAAAGTTACCCTTATGTGAGGGGCAACATTCTTGGTGCCAATAGAACAAAAAAAATCCCGGCTGCTAAAAAGCAGCCGGGTAAAAATTTTCTGAAGCAGGTTAGTAATACCAACTTCAAATGATCAGGACCAATATTTAGAAAACGAGTTTCCTCGACTCTGAAAATCCAGCAGATTTCATCTGTAATACATACGCCCCTGAAGTATTTAACGGGATGAAAAATGTGTTGCTCCCTTCATGGGTAGAAATCTTCTGACTGCCCACGATTCTTCCCATCATGTCAATTACATTTACTTCCGCTTCAGAAGCTACATTCAGGTTCACCGTAACTTCATAACCATTCTCTCTCCGTGCGAGGATCATCAATGGAGAAGGAGCTGAAATCAACTCACTGTTTCCATCCTTTTGGCAGTTATCAATGGTGAAGGAGAGTATGGAGCCGCTTCGGTAAATTTTTGCGGCGTAAACTGTAATGGGTGACGATGAGGTGTAAATGAAACTACCTGATTGCACAATTGCATTATTACTCTTTGTTACGCTCCAACTGATTAGCTGCCCATCTGCAGGTTTGAAGTTTTGCAATCTCCGCAGCGTAACATCTCTAATGCATGAATCATATTGTGTCTGAATGACACCACCTACGTAAAAATCTTTCACGAAACAATCAATAGAGTAGCTGCACTTTTGATCAATGATGGAACTATCATCCCAATCAAGATAGCCGTTAATGGCTCCATACTGATCGCCATTGTTTGCATTGCCGTTGCCCGGGTTTTGATTAATGCTGCAATAAGCAAAAGCTGGATATGATTTGGTTGTACTGAATCTGAGGAAATCAAGATTAGTTTCATCAGAAGTAAAATTACTTCCGCTACCCTGGTGATTACGCTGATCCCAATACCAGATGCCTCCCAGCCGGTCAAAGTTGAGTGAATCAAACCAATGGTAACTCTGAACCCACCCGACAGTTACGTCCTTCTTTCCATTTACCCCGCTCATGAATGGTAGGTTTTGCTTCATCTCCCTGTAAAATGTCTTACGCAGGTCAAGCAAATTCCAAATAAGCAAGGTGTCACCTGTATTGGGATCTGTAACATCACTCTTTAGATTAAGACTGTTTTGACACCACTGAGTTTCCCGATCACTTCCAATCCCTGCTTTAATGAGACAGGGGGAGACGTTCATTTGCGTGGCCGCAATTTGATCCGGAATCATTGTCGAAGTAAACATGGCACCATATCCATTGTGTGACCAGCCGGAAGCGTACACTCGTGTAGCATCTACATTAGGTTCTGTTGATGCCCATGTAATGATCTTTTTCAAAAGGTTCTGTGTATATGTGCGAACTACACCGGTAGTCTGTACAGGATTGGTGGTTGAATAGATATCGTAATTGGTATTATAACCAACCCAATAAGTGGTATTGCCGTTGGGAAGCCAATCATCGAGCTCGAGAATATTGCATTCGCTGCAGGTGGATTCGCCCATCATTTGAAATGGATCATCATCATCAAATTTTATGTAGAGGGGTCCTGATATTCCCGGATTCCGGCTTATGAAGGTAAAGTCATATCCATAAGAGCCGCAATTGTTGAATGCAGGATAGCTGGAAAGTTCCTGATTGCCTCCCCAAATAGTGTATTCATAATTGATGTCACCATTGGGCTCATTGACGGTGTTTTGCAATATCGGTTGCGGAGTACCTTTATGTTCGCTAACAGGATCAGACAGGCTGTTGCATCCCACATAAATGTTTTTGCTTTCGATGCCTGTTGAAAGATTTAACACCATCACAGCATAGTAATATTGTTTGCTGTTGGAGCAGGTATAAACATAAAGGCCTTTTTTGGAGGCAAGAGGTCCATTGGCAGGATCAATGATGAAATAAAAATCCTGATTTTGTAAAGTTGATTTGCGGATATTCTTAGCCGAGTTGTCACGAACATAACCCACAAAGTTGGCACTGGTAAGTTGTGACTTGCTATTGATCTTCGAAGCAGAACGATATACTTTGTACATCAAATTGGTAGCTCCGGGATTGTTCCAGGTAAGAAAAACTTGTCCGGACCTAACTGTCGCTTTGATGTTAGTTACGTTATATGCCTGTGCTGTAGTTGCAATGAATACAATAGGCAACAAGAGCAGTCTTGCGAAATTAAAATTTCTGTCAAACATGTGTGTGTGGTGCAATGTAAAACTAAAGCGCGCAATTTGTGTATTATCCTTAATTCCCCCAAAATTTTTTTTGGCAAATCGAACTAACACAACAACCTTATGAATACCATTTATGTGTGCCTATTCTGACTTTTTAATATTTTGACCAGTGAGAAGTACCCTGGGAGATGGCCGCTTGCAAGAGCAAGATTTTTTCTAATCAGCTATAAAGTTAAATTTTTTATCGGCGTTCCATCCTTGTCAGCACCGTTCCTGTAAGATAAACGTCTTCGAAAGAATTATATAAGGGTACCGGCGCCATCCGTATTACACCTGGCCCGCTACTGCCGGGATTCGGTTCACGCCAATCGCAGGACACTCCGGCAGCTGTGAGTGAATTAAAAATCTCTTTTCCTTTTGAAGAAGCGATCAAGGACAATTGACATCCACGTTCAACCAGGTTTTTAGGAGTAATAATTTTTAAGGAGCGCCCAGCATTTTTTTGATTGTATTCTTCGATGATAAATTCAAGAAAGCCCGTAAGCATTTCACTTTTCTTCCTCAGGTTTTCCATTCCGGCTTCATCAAAAATTTCCAATGCTGCACGATGAATTGCCATCGGGAAAACCGGTGCATTGCTCAATTGCCACCCGGCTGCACCCGGTTGCGGATGAAATCCTTTCTTCATCTCAAACCGTGTTGACTCATCATTGCCCCACCATCCGCCAAATCTTGGAAGTGAAAAATTCTTTGAATGATTTTGGTGAACAAAAATTCCGCCTACACCGCCGGGGCCACTATTCAAATATTTGTAGCTGCACCAGCAGGCAAAGTCAGCATCCCAATCGTGAAGGTTTAGAATCACATTTCCGGCGGCATGTGCGAGATCGAAGCCGACATAAGCACCGGCTTGATGCCCGGCTTGTGTAATTTCTCTCATTTCGAATAACTGTCCGCTCAAATAATTTACCCCGCCGAACATGATGGTGGCAAGCTGGCTTTTGTTTTCTTCAATTGTTTTTAAAATATCTTCTGTATGCAATGTGTCTTCACCTTCCCGGGGTTCTATTTCAATGATAGCGTCATCAGGATCAAAACCATGATAGCGCACTTGTGTTTCAACAGCATATTGATCAGAAGGAAAGGCATTCGCTTCCATCATGATTTTGTAACGCTCTTTCGTTGGCTGATAAAATGAAACAAGAAGCAGGTGAAGATTTGCAGTGAGAGAATTCATGGCCACAACTTCATCCTTTTTTGCTCCAACAAGTTTCGCTAATGGTTCGCGATGAAAATGGTGATAGTAAAACCAGGGGTTCTGTGCATCGAAATGACCTTCCACTCCATAGTTTTCCCAGTCAATAAATTCCTGTTCACTATACTCGCGCGCTTTTTTTGGAAGAAGACCAAGAGAATTCCCTGCAAGATAAATTACTTCCCTGCCTTTGTTTGTTGGAATATGAAAACGCTCGCGAAATTTTTTCAGCGGATCATTTGCGTCGAGAGCCCTGGCAAAAGAGAGTGAGTTTTCAAACTTCATTCGGAAGAAAAACTTTCAGGCAAAGAACGCCAAGATTGCGCAAAGAACTAAATGACCACAGAGTTACAAAGGCACAGGGAAAAATTCGAACCGGGAACGTCTTACATATTACGTCTTCAATCTTACGTCAGGAGATCATTTTAGCTTTCAGAATTTACAGTAGGTTTCTTCGGGGGCTCCATAACAGCGCCGCACTTCTTGCAGGTGCGCAAATCTTTTGAAGCGTAAAATTGATCCATTACAACCGGAAGATCTTTAACAATATCATTCACGTTGACCTTGGATTCATGAAGCTTGTTGCCGCAGTTTTCACAGTACCATTGGAAGCCGTCCTGTTTGCCGGGGCGATACACTTCCATCACCATACCGATCGTGTTGGGGCCCCGTTGAGGTGAGTGCGGAGTTTTCGGTGGAAGAAGAAAAATTTCACCCTCACCAATCGGGATGTCAACGAATTTCCCATCCTCAATAATTTTCACCACGATGTTTCCTTCGAGCTGGTAATAGAATTCCTCCGTTTCATTGAAGTGGTAATCCTTGCGTGAGTTAGGTCCGCCGACAACCATTACGATGAAGTTGTCATTGCCTTTGTACACTTGCTGATTGCCAACCGGTGGTTTTAGCTTGTCGCGGTTTTCATCAATCCATTTTTTGAAAGAAAAAGCTCGTTGTATCATTTCGGATTTTCCACAGGACCCTGTGGGGCGGATTTAAGATTTCGGATTTAAAAATAGCAGAAGTAAATTTAGAAAATTATTTTTCCCTCACTCATCAATTGCGCCACATGAATTTAGATTTATCAGGAAAAAATGCACTCGTATGCGGAAGCAGCAAAGGGATTGGCAAAGCCATCGCCATTGCACTATCAGAACTTGGTGCGAACATCACGCTCACCGCGCGCAATGAAGATTCTTTACTGGATGCCATTAAGGAACTAAATGCTTCACCCGGACAAAAGCATGACTTCATCCTTGCTGACTTTTCAAAACCGGATGAACTGAAGGAGTTAATCATGCACCAGCTTCGCGATACAACGTATCAGATTCTGGTCAACAATACCGGAGGACCAACTCCGGGAAATATTGTTGATGCTACTCCTGAACAATTTGAATCAGCTTTCAGAAATCATGTCCTCTGTAATCATATTCTTTCCACACTCCTGATTCCGGGAATGAAACGAAGCGGCTATGGAAGAATCATCAACATTATTTCAACCTCAGTAAAAATTCCGATCCGGGGGTTGGGCGTTTCAAATACTATTCGGGCTGCTGTAGCCAATTGGTCAAAGACGTTGTCGAATGAATTAGCACCTTTCGCAATTACAGTGAATAATATTTTACCCGGTGCAACAGAAACCGAAAGATTGCAGGATGTGATTCGCAACATTGCCGGCAAAACAGGGAAGCATATTGATGATATTGAGAAAGAGTGGATGAATGAAATTCCGATGAAACGCTTTGCTGATCCTTCAGAGATTGCGGCGGCGGCGGCATTTCTTGCATCTCCTGCTGCGAGTTACATCACCGGAATTAATGTGCCGGTAGATGGAGGAAGAACAGGGAGTTTGTGATCTCCCGAATTCCTATGCATCGTGACGGGACAGGTAGGATTTGTTCCATCTGATTAATTTCTTCAAATCAGAATTTTCGCAGGAAAAATTTTACCAAAGAAAGAATTTTGTCAAAATTTTTTATGATTTCTTAATAGTTTAAGAAATTATGCTATCATTGTGAAAACAAAAAACCTTTAACCCTATGAGAAAAACTACATTACGTTCTCTTCTTATTGCATTTGTGAGCATTTGCCTGCTTGCATCATGCAGTGAAGTGAGAGACGTCACCACTTCTGCAAATTATAAGTTACGCCTGCACAAAGCTGATGGCAACGCACCTGCAACAGCACAAGCTTTTGTTTCAAAGAAGATGAAACAATTGCCCGCTAAGGATCAGGTATTGACAGCAATTCAATCAGACAATAATTCTGCGCCACAGCTGCGTGAAGTAAATCCTCAAATTCAAAACTTCGTTGGCAAACAATCGAACTCAACCGACAACACTAAAGTCACTAACAAGAGTCTTCAGCGGATTAACAAAGCGATGGAGCGTGTTAATCAAAAGCAAGCTCAGGCTGAGGTAAAACCCGATACGAAGGATGCAACTCCGGCTAAACCGGCAGGCAGTAGCGGCAAAAGCCAGTTGGTTGCTTTGTTGCTCTGTATCTTGTTAGGTGGACTGGGTATTCATCGTTTCTACCTTGGATACATCTGGCAGGGAGTTGTTCAATTACTCACCGGTGGCGGTTGCGGTATTTGGGCACTCATAGATCTCATCCGTATTATTCTCGGAACATTACAACCGAAGGATGGCCACTACTCTTCAACGCTCTGATTCTTCTTCAACGTTAAACAAGTTAGCCAGAATCATCTGGCTAACTTGTTTAATTATTGCCCCAATCGTTCTCTTGCTTTTACCATCAACATATTTTGATAAGGGGCACAGCATCTGTCTTGTCACACTCGTAACGGGACAGGAATGTTATGGTTGCGGAATGACACGTTCCATCATGCACATGATTCATTTCGATTTTAGTACCGCCTGGAACTACAATAAAATCGCATTCATCGCCTTCCCTATTTTGTGCGTTCTGTATCTTGAGATGATTGTGAGAAATATGTTTTTGCTGGGAATTATCAGGAATGGAAAGATCATTCAACTCTTCGATAAGTTATATCCGAAGAAAAAAACCAGGTGACGATCGCGGGTCGCCGACTCTCCTGCGATCAATTCTTCTTTGAAGAGAAATTAGTTGAGTGCGAAAAAAATTTCCTACTTCACGCTATAGACAAAAATTCTTGCTCCATCTGCGTCCTTGTTAGCATCATCAAGAAGCACCAGGTGTGAAGCGTCAGACGGAACCAAACTGGGGTTGCAGTTTTTCAGGTCATAGGATTTCTCTTCAGAGTTATTGTCGTTCGTCCATTTCTGTTGCGGCGCATTATTCTCACCATCTAATTTCAGCCACTCTTTAAACTCAGGATGTTTTTCATCCAGTGTGGTTGCAAACACTGCCGGAACTCCTTCTCTCGAATCCGCCATGTAAACGAAAGCAGAGGTTGACGCAGCACTTGGTTTGCAGAGAACCTCTTCATAGATGAATTCATTCTTGTCATTATCATTTTCGCGCAAGCTGTGCTGATCAGTCATATTCAAGGCAGAGTCAGTGATCACGACATACCGGTTAGAGTACAAGTGCATGATGATCTTAAATCCATCGCCATGAGGCCACACAAAATCATTGGCTAATCTCTTACCGGTGCCGGCTAATACGCCTATGTATAGCTCGGTAGACTTATCATTTGACTGCGGAAGTAAATCCTTAAATGATTTTGCCTTGTACGATTGCTTATCGCCCGCACTATTGATCACTAATCTGAAAGTGCCGGAATTTTCCAGCACTCCACCGCTAAAAAGAGAGCTAAAGGAATAACTTCCGATGACGACATAAGTTCCATTCACCTGCTTCCCAATATAATTGAATGAATATTCTGCATTTTCCATTTCGCGGCGCATGTTAATGAACTGTGTACCATCAGAAGTTTTAAAACCTGCCACTTTAATATTGTGTGTGAAGGTTCCGTTATCTACTGCTGTAAAGGAATATGCGAGCAACACTTCACTGCTTGTGACGAATGCAGCACTCACATCATCTATGTATGACTTCTTATCCAGCACAAAAGATTTTTCTGCCTGTGCATTCAGCTTTGTGTCGAACAGGTGATACCAAAGAGCATTTTCTCTCTTTGAATAGGTAGTCATGAAAATCTGGCTGCCCTTCATGGTGAGTGAGGTGATCTTAACATTTGAAAAAATTTTTGTCGTAAGCTGATCACCATTGGTTTTGATAACATAGAAATTGAAATCTGTTTCAGCGCTTTCATCGGGCGCTTTCGGAAATCCGATGCACAGCACATCCCCATCCGATGTAAAAACAAAATGCCCGGCTTTCCCCCAGGCGTATTGCAGATCAATTTTTTTCTGCAACTCAAAATTTTCATTGTAGAACGCAAGAGAAGTTTTGCCATTAGCACTGTAGGCAGCCACATAGGAACCATTGCTCATCCTGTCAACTTTAATATCATCAGGAGAGCGAACGCCGGGTATGTCAATAGTTTTCATTTGCGCATCGGCAAACTGAGCAGTGAAAGCGAGAAGCAAAAAGATTTTGATGAATCGAGACATAGGTTGAGGTTTTCGTGCTTAAAAATAAAAGAATCATTCAAGCCTGAAAAGATTCACTGAAAAAATGATTCCAATTATTCGCAGTGAGCGAAAAGAGCAAATTCGTGACCGGGCTCGCTTAAGAATATGATCTACCGGACAGAATAAACATAAAGCCGGGCGCCCCGAATATCTTTGACAGCATCATCAAACAATACCAGGTGCAACGGATCCGAGGGGATTAAACTTGGATTGCAGTTTTCTAAATCAGAAAGTTTATCGGGTGAGGTTTTACTTTTATTTGTCCATATCATTTTTGGATTTCCGTTTCGCCCGTTCAGGAGTATGCTTTCCATAAAGTGAGGATCATTCGCATTCAGTGTAGAAGCAAACAGCGCGGGAAAACCTTCCTTCGAATCAGCCATAAATAATAATGCGATTGGGGTTTTATTTTTTAGAGTACAAAGAACCTCTTCATACACAAAATCATCCATGTCGTTTTCATTTTGCCGAAGTTCTATCGTATGAACCGGGTTCAAAACCGAATCAGTAAATACAGCATACTTTCCGAAGTTGAGATGATAGATGATCAAAAAACCGGTCTTTTGTGAAAGCAGATAATCAATACCAACATCATTGAGTCCAAATTCTGATGTATACAATGCTGAATACTTATGCTTGACTTGCGCAATCAGTTCTGTCCACGGCTTTGTTATGAGTGATAACTTTTCGCCGGATTCACTAATTACAAGTTTGAATACACCGGAATTGGTCAGCCTTCCAAAAATTTCCCTGTTAGAAAATTCACCGCTAACAATAAATGTTCCTCTGGTTTCTTTCCCGAGATAATTAACTGAATAATTTTTTTCGCCAACATCTTCCCTGACATTGAAAAACTGAACACCATCATTTGCTCTGAACCCAAGTACTTCCATGTTAACATTGAA
Source organism: Chitinophagales bacterium (assembly GCA_035638255.1). GTDB lineage: Bacteria > Bacteroidota > Bacteroidia > Chitinophagales > UBA10324 > DASRAJ01. The sequence continues at coordinate 1,218 of DASRAJ010000173.1, read as the reverse complement.
AATATTCTCCTGTTGTTTTGTGAAGGTGTAAGCCAGTAGCAAATCGCCGCTCACGAAAGCGGCATTTACTTTTTCGAGAGCATTTTTATTCTCCAATGGAATTAATTTTTCCGTGATCGTATTCAACCCAAGGTCAAGCAAATGACAATGAAGTGCACGATCCTTATTGGTCACCGTGACCATAAAAATCCGGTCATCATCCATGACCAGCGACTTGATTTCAATCTCTTGAAAAGTTCTTGTGGCGATTGTCTCTCTGGAGGTTGTGAGAACATAAAAGCTGAAATCAGTTTCAGTATGTCCATTCGGGATTTTAGGAAATCCTATGCAAAGGAAATTACTGTCAGACGTGTAAATAGCTTCGCGAGCCTTTCTGCCGGCAATCTTTAACTCAACTTTTTTCCCGACTGTAAAATTTTCATCATAAAATGTAATCAACGCTTTTCCTTCATCAGTGGTAGCGATGAAATACCAGCCATTACTCATTCTGTCAACCTTGACATCATCCGGGCGCACACCGGGTATATCAATTGTTTTCATTTGCGCGGCTGCAAACTGAACAATAAGTGAAAGAAGTAAGATGGTGTTAATGAACCGAAACATGATTTCTCGTTAGCGGCATAAAAATAATGGAATGCTTAAAGCTCAAAGTGGTTCGCTGAAAAAAGCTGTCAATTATTTCAATGGGCGCAATTGCAGCAATGCTTTGTACCCTTTTTTCATTAGTGAGTGATTTTAGAAATATGATTTGATTACTTTGCTTTCCTGAAAGCAAGACGGAGCACAATCAGGAAGAAGTGATTCCAAAATTCAAAAACGAAAATCATGTTTGAGTTCATCAAAAAAAATCGTGAGAAGCGAAGATTGAAAACCACGTTTAAGGAGTATGGGTTTGAGATCACTGAATTTCTCCTGCCTGAGTTTGGCAGTGTAAAGTTTGCACGCTGGCAAAATCCTTTCGAGGCCGAAAAAATTATTTCACAAAGCCAGGTGAACTTCTACAAAAGATTTCTGAAGAAGGGGGATTTGGTCATTGACATCGGCGCACATGTGGGAGATACTACTTTGCCCATGGCATTGGCTGTTGGCAGAGAAGGAACTACGCTGGCCTTTGATCCAAACCCGTACGTATTTAAAATCCTGAAAGAAAATTCAGAGCTCAACAAAAGCATGACGAACATTCTGCCGTTGAATTTTGCCATCACCGCTACTGATAGA
>DASRAJ010000172.1:0-84366 GCA_035638255.1 Chitinophagales bacterium | reverse complement strand
GAGCTCATATCGACGGGGAGGTTTGGCACCTCGATGTCGGTTCGTCACATCCTGGGGCTGGAGAAGGTCCCAAGGGTTCGGCTGTTCGCCGATTAAAGTGGCACGTGAACTGGGTTCAGAACGTCGCAAGACAGTTCGGTCTCTATCTGTGATGGGCGTTAGAAATTTGAGGAGAGATGACCCTAGTACGAGAGGACCGGGTTGTACGAATCTCTGGTGTACCTGTTGTGTTGCCAAATGCAGCGCAGGGTAGCCACATTCGGACGTGATAAGCGCTGAAAGCATCTAAGCGCGAAACACTCTCCAAGATGAGATTTCTTAGGGCCGTAGCAGACTACTACGTTGATAGGTGGCAGGTGTAAAGGTGGTAACATCAAAGCCGAGCCATACTAATTGCCCAATCGCTTTCTACTTTTTTACAGTTTCTTGCATGTTTGTATTTCCGTTTTTCTTTGTGTCACGATATTTTAGAGTTATGAGTATCGAGCTATGAGCACTGAGGTTTTTCCTCATAACTCATTGCGCAAATCTCATAGCTAAAGAGCAAACGGTGACTGTAGCGTGCGGGTCCACCTCTTCCCATTCCGAACAGAGAAGTTAAGCTGCACAGCGCGGATGGTACTGCACCACAATGCGGGAGAGTACGTCGTTGCCGATTTCATTTAAACCCTGATCTCGAAAGAGGTTGGGGTTTTTTTGTTTATAAAAATCACCACACAACTTTCCAATTCTTCTGCTACCTTTCACAGAACAAACTCAGGCAGCTAAATGCACCGCTTCGGAGAAATGCCCTTCGTGCGAATTGTAATTCCGTTTTGTGCAGGCATACTTATTTATGCGCTGTTTAGTTTTCATTTCCCCCTCGTAGTTCTATTTATACTTATTGCATCATACGTCCTGCTGCAAGTATTTCTCAAAAGAAAAACAGAACTTCTTTTTCGCTTTCAATTACTGCTCGGAAGTTTATTGATCACAATTCTTTGCGTCAGCGGAAATCAATTAGCATTCTTTCATGACGACCTCCATGATAAATATCATTACCTGAATCAAAAGTATTTTGATTATGCCCGGGTAAAGTTGTGCGAACCACTAATTGAAAAAGAAAACAGCTACAAGGCACTTTGTGATATTGAAAATGTAATTGTTGGCGATTCCAGTCATGCAGCTTGCGGGAACGTGATTTTGTATTTCTCATCAGAAGACAGCGCTCCTTCTCTCAGGTATGGTGATGTGCTGCTGGTGAAAAATAATTTTCGGGAAGTAGCAGAGCCAAAGAACCCTGATGAATTCAACTACAAAGCATACTTAGCAACACAGGAAATTTATTCTACTGCTTATTTGAAACCCGGTGAATGGAAGCAATTGCCGGAAAGGCATGCGAATCCATTGTTTCAATTTTCATTTTGGCTCAGAGATAGGTCAAGAGAAGCGTTTCACAAATACATTCATGCAGAGCGTGAAGTATCGGTGATGGAGGCATTGGTGGTGGGTTATCGTGATGAAATGTCTTTCGATGTTCAGCAAGCCTATGCAAGCACAGGTGTAATCCATGTGCTTGCAGTTTCCGGATTGCATGTGGGAATTTTATTTGCCTTGCTTGACTTGATGTTACGCTTCATGAACAAAAGGAAGCAAACAAGAAACATCAAATCCATTTTCATTGTGGCTGTGATATGGCTCTTTGCTATGGTAAGTGGCTTAAGCGGTTCTGTGATTCGTGCAGCCGTGATGTTTACCTTCCTAACCATTGGAAAAAATTCCAAACGGTACACAAATACATTCAACATCCTTGCTGCATCAGCCTTAGTGATACTGCTTTGGAATCCGATGTTTATCATGGACGTGGGATTTCAACTTTCTTATGCTGCAATTATCGGCATCGGAATTTTATTTCCTTATATGAATTATTGGGTGAAGCGTGAAACGAAGGTTGGAGATTTTATCTGGCGAACCACTGCGATGTCTCTTTCTGCACAGATAGGAACACTGCCGCTCACTATATTTTATTTCCACCAGTTCCCCATTTTTTTTCTTCTCGCTAATCTCATCATTATCCCCTTGTCAAGTGTGATTCTGATTGGAGGAATAGCGCTGGCTGTATTTCAATGGATTCATCCGCTTGCTGCCTTCATAGGATTACTTCTTGAGCGCCTTGAATGGCTCATGAATGAGATCATTGTTCAACTCAGTCGCTTTGATTTTGCTTTAATCAAATTAGGAACGGTAGAATGGTGGCAGGCAATGTTGCTTGCATCTTTCATTATTTCCATCGGATGTTTTTTCATTTACCGGGAAGTGAAGCCTTACCTGTTTGCAGGATTGCTTTCATTATTACTGCTTATTGTTTCTTCAGGACTTTTCAGTGTCAGACATCAATTGCAAAAACAAATCACTGTTTACAGCATTCACAATAAAAGCGGAATTGAATTTCGCAATGGAAGGTCTGCCGCATTTTTTACTGAACCGAACACGACATTTTCTGCCTGGAATGAAAAGTATTTTCAGAAGCACCGGTTAATGAATGGAATCCGCCGCACAGATATGTTTTCATTCAATGATTCCACGATCAGGAAAGAAATTTTATTAAATCATTCACTGTTGCATGAGGGGAATTATTTTCAACTCGATAATTATCGCACGTGTATTATCAATCATGCTCTATCAGAAAATGCTCCTTCACATACATTGAAAGTGGATGCTGTAATCATTTCCGGAAATCCTTTTCTCAAGCTGAAAAATCTACTTCAGTGGTATAATACACCTATAGTTGTATTTGATGCTACCAACTCACCAAAAAGTGTTCACTTCTGGAAAATGCAGGCTGCTTCTCTGAATGTGAAAACGTATGATGTGAATACAGATGGCGGCTGGGTAGTGAATTTCTGAAGGTGAGACTCTCGCAGGCTTTCACATTGGCTTCGACTTACGCGAGTGCCAGGTTACATTAAGGTTTTCCATCAGAAAACTTTGGTTTGGTACTCACTCAGAATATGACAAGATTGACGTAACAAAAATCCAATTCAAAAAGAAATGAAGCTAAGACCTGTTAGAACAAAAAAAGATTACCAGATACTTCTCGATTGGGTAAATCAGCAATTCGATAAGAAAGTAAAACGTGATTCGCCGGCTGGTGAGCAACTTCAAATTGCATTGCTTCTCATCAAGCATTATGAAGACAAGCAATACCCTGTTCCGCTACCTGATCCTATAGAAGCCGTAAAACTAAAAATGGCGGAACGCGGTTTAAAAAATAAAGACCTTGTGGGAAAACTGGGCAATAAAGGATATGTGTCTGCCATACTCAGTGGTAAAAAACCCATGACATTAGAAATCGCTCGACTGTTTCATAAAGAGTTGGGCGTTCCCGCAGAAGTTTTATTGGCAGGTACTGCACCATCCTGATACATCGGAACGCGCGAGTACATCGTTGCCGATTTCATTTAAACCCTGATGAGGATACTTGTCAGGGTTTTTTTTGTGCAAGGAAATGAATATCGAATAGCGAACAAGGAATAATAAATGATGAACGCACGGCACTCGTCGGCTGCGCATTTGGCTTGGTTTCAGACGAGCGCCAGAATGGGAGCAGCTAATATTTCATTCGCGCGCTAGTGTGCTTTTGTTGTGCTTATTTATTCACCGCAATTTTTCTATATACAACCTGATTACCTGCGCAAATCTGCAAGAGATAAATTCCATTTGATAGCTCACTTGTATTCAACGTTGTTTCATGTTTCCCAGCATCCACGCTACTGCTTGTCATCTTCTTCACGCATTTACCAAACATGTCCACCGCATTGATGGAGACATTTGTTGCCGATGAAAGCGTAAAGTTAATGAGGGTGTTGCCTGAAGTTGGATTGGGAAACACGGAGCAAGAATGCAGAATGTTGACATCAGGAATTGAAGTAGCAGTGGGAATGACAACATTATAATCTTCTGATTCACTATAATTAGCGCTATAATTAGAACATGGTTGCATATTCCCAACACCACTGCCATCACATATAATCCGCATGCGCGTGGTACCACTGACAGCAGTTGATGGAACATTTATCGTGAAGTTTGTAAGATCATTATTGCAGTTAACATTATTCACCATCAACTCTGATGTATCAAAAACTTCATTTTGATCCCAATCTATCCATACATAATAAAAAGAGAAGTTAACACAATAACCCTGAGACTGCACAGAGAGCGTGAATGATGATCCTGCATTTTGAGACACAGAGGGTGAAGTGAAATAACTTACGCCTGAATTATTATAACCAGAATCTACAGCCGGGTAAATGTTTGTTATACCACCTGATGTTGTAACGCTATTAATATAGTTACAACCATTGGTGGGATACAAAGTCGGATTGCAATAAGCTAATGACTGAGCAGGAGTTAGCATCGAAAAACTTGATACTAAAAAAAGGAAGAATAGTTTTTTCATGTTATTTGGTTTTAGTTGTTTAAAAAATTAGTTTTTTCGCCGTTGTTGGTCTTTGCCAAGACCTATGCGCAGGCAGACCAACAACTGAAGCACCTGCACACTTGCTGTTGGTCTGGCTTGGCTGCATTTCCTCGGCAAAGACCAACAGCGGCAACCAATCACCCTTCTCAAAATTCACATCAACCTTCATCAAAGTCATTCGACTATTTTCAAGAGTCACATCAACCTTCACAAGAGTCGAACGATCCTTATCAAATTTCACATCAACCTTTGCAAGAGTCGAACGATCCTTCTGCCATGGGAGCGGATGTTTAGGTGATAAAGAAATAAAGTGGTGAAGAATTTTTTTGGACACTCAAAAATGGTGAATATGTTTTGTATTTCCCAATGGAGTTTTTTTTGTTTCTCTTCCTCAAAAAAAAATTTCTCAAATTATTTTTTACCGGTAATGAAATTATGATTATATTACAATCTGTTAGTTTGATTGTAATACAGCCATGATCTTAAGCGCAGACAGAACGATTGTTCACATGGACCTTGATTGCTTCTTCGTCGCCGTATCGCGATTGATGAATCCTGCATTGAATGGTAAGCCGGTGCTCATTGGCGGCAGCAGCGACCGTGGTGTAGTAGCAGCATGCAGCTACGAAGCGCGGAAATATGGAATTCATTCCGCCATGCCCATGAAGCTCGCAAAACGTCTTTGCCCCGAAGCATTGATCGTGCATGGCGATTATGAGATGTACACGAAGAAATCAGATGAGGTAACGGAAATTATTAAAGAGAAAGTTCCCCTGTACGAAAAATCTTCTGTTGATGAATTCTATATTGACATGACCGGCATGGATCGTTTTTTCGGCTGCTATCAATGGGCGACTGAGTTATGGCAAAAGGTGAAGCATGAAACGGGATTGCCGAGCTCATTCGGTTTATCTGTGAATAAAACGGTTTCAAAAATTGCAACTGATTACATCAAGCCAAATAATAATTACCCTGTGGAGCGCGGAACAGAAAAAGAATTTTTGTCACCGATGAGCGTGAGTAAAATTCCGATGGTGGGTGAGAAGACCTATCATACGTTGCGACGAATGGGAGTTGAAAAAATTCATACCCTGCAACAGATGCCGGTAGAGTTAATGCACGATGTGCTCGGCGAAAACGGAGTTACTATCTGGCATAAAGCAAACGGCATTGACGACACTCCGGTGATTCCATACAGCGAGCGCAAATCCATTTCATCAGAAGAAACCTTTGACCAGGATACGATTGATGTGGTGAAGCTGAAAGATATTCTCATTCGCATGACGGAAAGTTTGCTCTTTCAACTGCGCGATGAAAACAAACTCACTTCGTGTGTGACTGTTAAAATCCGCTACAGCAATTTTGATACGCACACCATGCAATCCCGCATTCCTTACACATCATGCGATCATCACCTGATCTCACGCATGAAGGAGTTGTTCGATAAGCTTTACAACCGCCGCATGCTGATTCGGCTGGTAGGTGTGAAATTCAGTCACCTTGTTGGCGGCGGTTACCAGATCAATTTGTTTGAAGATTCTCTCGAGCAAATTCAATTGTACCAGGCAATGGACCGGCTGAAGAAAAGATTTGGCGATGATGCAGTGATGCGCGCAGCCGGGCTGGGGTTTCACTTGCGAGATTTCAATCCGTTTAACGGAATCAGGAAATCGGTGGCGGGTGGGATTCAGAAAAAGGAAACAGCGATGGCATAATTCAAAAATATTTTTTAACAACAATTTCTAAACTCGAAAACTAACCTCATGAACAACCCGGCTCATTCACCATCTTACATTGAAACACCTGTTGAAGTTTATGAATACCTTCTTTTTATTAGCCCTCCCGAAAAGATTAAGGAGGAAGTAATGATCCTTAAGACGGAATTTCATCAACAACTCAATCACATCCAGGCAGTCAAATCGAAGCCACACATTACACTTATCAACTTCGGTGCAAAAATTCAGGAAGAGGGAATGATCATCCAAAGAATTTGCAAAGCAGTCAGTGTTCATCATCAATTTGAAGTTTCACTAAAGAACTTTGGCCATTTTGGTTTTCATACCATATACATTTCTATAGATACTCCAGCGCCCATTGTTAAGCTTGTTCAGTCATTATATTCAGAACTATATTTTCTAAAAGGCAGGGGATTTTTTGCCCGGAATCCTCACATGACCATTGCAAAAGGATTGGATGAAGATAAATTCTATTCTGCCATGGCAGACTTTCATAGAAGAGAGTATGTGGCAACATTTGTGGCAAATCGAATTGTGTTGATGAAAAGAAAGGGAAAATTTAGCAGGTATGAGATTGTAAAAGAATTTGAATTAGGAATAGAATAACTCAGGGATTTTAAGCTCCCGGAGGGAGCGATATTATGGTAGAAATAAAAAAACAATTTACCAGTGCAGCTCCTCAGGAGTCATTGGAATGAGCAGGCAAAGAAAAATAAATGCCGCTCCTGCGGGGTTGGGCTTTCAACTGCGGGCTTTCAATCCGTTTAACGGGATTCGGAAATCGGTAGCGGGTGGAATTCAGAAAAGGAAATAGCAATGGCGTAAAGATTTTGATACATTGGCAAAAATGAAATTATTAATCAATGAGCAACGATAACTTAATGATGGTTGAAGATTCAGGAGATGATTGGGGTGGACCTTGGACTCAGTCAAAGATTGATATTTTTCTGAAGTATCTGAAGGCTTATCTTCAAATTATGAAGAAACAAAAATTCAAGCTAATCTATTTTGATGGTTTTGCGGGATCAGGAAAAATCGAGTCGGGCAACTATTCTTCTTTGATCGAAAGCGTAGCTCTTCAGGTTTTAGCAATTAGTGACCCTACCGCTTTTGATATGTATTACTTAGTAGAACTAAAAGAGAAAAAATCGGAACAACTGAAACAAGTTATCAAAGAAAAATTTCCGGATAAGAAGCAGGTATACATAGTTGCAGAAGATTGCAATGATAAGCTTGTAGGACTTGCAAATTTTTTGCGTGAGCATAAGAATTATCGTGCACTCGCATTTATTGATCCACATGGCATGGAGGTCAATTGGTCATCGCTAGAAAGCTTCAAGGGGTTAAGTTGTGATATGTGGATTTTAGTTCCAACGGGTATCGGTGTAAATCGAATGTTGAAGAAAGATGGAACCATGCAGGAGAGTTGGATAAAGAAACTTGAAAAGTTTCTTGGTATTTCCGAAGAGGAAATCAACAAGGAATTCTATCAGCAGAGAAGTTCCATGACTTTATTCGGAGAAGAGAAAACGATAGTAAAAGAAACAAGGGCAATAGAAAAAATCAATAAGCTTTATTCAAAACGATTGGGAACTGTTTGGAAATTTGTTTCAAGCGCATATCCAATGACTAACAGCACGGGTTCAATCATGTTTCACTTTTTGATGGCTTCGCAAATTGCCGCAGGAAAAAAGATAGCAGATGATATTATCGGTAAAATGAAATAAACTATGGCACAATCCTCAATCGAATGGACACAAATGACATGGAACCCGACTACGGGTTGCACAAAAATTTCTGCAGGATGCAAGTTCTGTTATGCAGAAGTAATGAGTAAGCGATTGCATGCGATGGGTATAGAAAAATACAGAAACAACTTCAAACTGACCCTGCATCCTGATTCATTGCTCGATCCATACTCATGGAAAAAACCGCAGCTCGTTTTTGTGAATTCAATGAGCGATCTTTTTCATCAGGATGTTCCTTTGAAATTCATTCAACAGGTTTTCAAAGTGATGAATGACTTGCCGCAACATCGTTTTCAGATTCTGACTAAGAGAGCCGAGCGGCTTGAAACATTGCATCGGCATTTGAACTGGACCGAGAATATCTGGATAGGCGTTTCAGTTGAAGATGAGAGAGTGAATTGGAGGATTGATCACTTGCGAAGCATAGATGCTCAGATGAAATTTCTCTCCTTGGAGCCATTGATTGGTCCACTTAAGAAATTGGATTTATCTGGAATTCACTGGGTAATAGTAGGAGGGGAATCAGGACACAAGGCCCGACCTATAAAAAGAAAATGGGTAACTGAAATCCGCGAGCAATGTTATCAGTGGTGCGTTCCATTCTTCTTCAAACAATGGGGAAAACCAGTTTTCAATCCTAATCCCAACGATCCAACAATTAATGCTGTGCATCCCCAACATGCTAAGGGAGGTTGCAGTTTGGATGAATATATTTCTCATGCATTCCCTGAGGAGAATTATTCAGAAGAAGAATTTACGCTCCATGTACACAAGGACAAATTGATTCACTTACCACCCTTGCTTATAGATTCAAAATCGGTTTTTGCTTTGATGTGATAATGCTGCTATTTCACGGACTAAAAATCAGAATGGATGTACCTCAACTGCCACACTTACTACAGCTTCAAGTTCGGTACAATGAGTATTGAAGGCTTGCTGAAAGAAGCAAACTCGAAAGGGGTGCGCAAATTTGTATTGAGCGATATCAACAATACTTCAGCTATTCTTGAAGCGCACCGTTTATCGAAAGTATATTCTGATAAATATCCTGTTCAACCCATCGTCGGAATTGATTTCAGAAACGGTGCACAACAAAAGTTCATCGGCATTGCGAAAAATCATCACGGCTTTTTCGAGCTGAATAATTTTTTGACCAACTGTTTGCATGAAGTAAAGGAAGGATTGACAGCAAGAGAAGTCAAAATTCCCGCTCGTGCACCGGAGTTCGAAGATGTGTTTGTTGTTTATCCATTTTCGTCATTGCGAGGAGGGAAGGGAGAGGATGCGCGTGAGCGTAACGACCTGTCCCGTTTTTTCCGGGAAGCAATCCTCCTGAATCAAGTGAATGCATCAAATAAGGAGATTGCTTCGTCGCCCTCTCACACAAGCCCACGCACGCTCCTCGCAATGACGCCAAGTTCGTCGCCCTCTCACACGAGCCCGCACACGCTCCTCGCAATGACGCCAAGTGGATTGCGTTCGAATGAATTCATCGGTATCAAACCTTCCGATCTTAGTCGTTTAAAATTTTCTGAATGGAAATACCATCCCGAAAAATTAGTTGTACTCGCCCCGGTCACGTTCAGGAATAAAATCGATTTCAATGCGCATCGCTTATTACGTGCGATGAATAATAACATTGTATTGAGTAAACTTCCATTGAGTGAGCAAGCTTCATCTGATGAAATAATGATGAATGAAGAAGAACTCATTCGCCTCTACAAAGATTTCCCCCAGATTATTTACAACACGAAAAAATTGCTCGATGAATGTGAGCCGATCAATTTTGAATTCGGAGAAAACAAAAACAAAAAATATTTTTTGGGCAGTGTAGAAGAAGACCGTGAGAGGTTAGTGCAATTGTGCGAAGGGGGAATGATAAAACGGTATCCAAATGCCGACCAAAAAATAAGAGACAGATATAAAAGGGAAATTGATGTTATCTCAGGAAAGCAGTTCAGCTCCTATTTTCTTATCAATCATGATATCGTACAATTCGCTCAGCGTAAAAACTTGTTTTATGTCGGCAGAGGAAGCGGTGCCAACTCCATGGTGGCGTACCTGCTTTACATTACAGATGTTGATCCTATTGAACTTGATCTTTACTTCGAGCGGTTCATTAATCCGTCACGAAAAAATCCTCCTGATTTTGACATTGATTTTTCTTCTGATGAGCGCAATGATGTGATTGAGCACATTTTCAAAACGCATGGCACATCGCATACCGCATTGCTGGCTACCTATAGCGAGATGAAGGATGATTCGCTATTGCGCGAGCTCGGAAAAGTTTTCGGCTTGCCGAAAGCAGAAATTGATGCACTTCAGGATTATCGGAATCTTCCGCAAACTCCTGATCACATCACCCGCCTCATTTATCAATACAAAGAAGTTCTTAAAACATTTCCTGCCCACCTGAGCATTCATGCAGGAGGAATTTTAATTTCTGAAAAACCGATCGCGTATTACACCGCGCTCAGCAATCCGCCGAAAGGATTTCCGCTCACCCAATTCAGCATGCAGGAAGCAGAGGATGTTGGCTTTGCCAAGTTTGATATTCTCGCTCAGCGCGGATTAGGAAAAGTGAGAGATGCAGTTGATATCATCAGAAAAAATCAAGGTGAGAACATTGACATTCATGAAGTGGAACGATTCAAAAAGGATCCGGATGTTCGCGAGAATTTGAAGAAAGCAAAATTGATGGGATGTTTCTACGTGGAATCACCTGCGATGCGCATGCTGCTTACAAAGCTGGAGGCAGAAACCTATCTTGATCTTGTTGCAGCAAGCTCTATCATTCGTCCCGGTGTTGCTCAAAGCGGAATGATGCAGGAATACATTAAACGCTTTCATGAAAAGGATCATGGTAAGAACCGTGCGATTCCGGAACTGTGGGACATCATGGAAGAAACTTTTGGTGTGATGGTGTACCAGGAAGATGTGATTAAGGTTGCGTATCAATTTGGCGGGTTCACATTGGAAGAAGCAGATAAGTTACGAAGAGGGATGGGAGGAAAGTACAGAGGGCGACAAGAGTTTCTTGACGTAAAAGATAAATTCTTTTCAAACTGTCGGGCGAAAGGAAAAGATGAAAAGCTGATCAATGAAGTTTGGTTTCAAATGGAAACTTTCGGTGGGTATGCCTTTGCGAAAGGGCATTCCGCATCGTATGCTGTTGAGAGTTATCAATGTATGTTTCTAAAAACACATTTCCCGCTGGAGTTTATGGTGGCGGTGATCAATAATGGCGGAGGATTTTTTAGAGTGGAATATTATGTTCATGAAACGCAAATGTGCGGAGGAAACATTCATGCGCCGGAGATAAACAAAAGCGAGATACTGACCACCATTTATGGAAAGGACATTTATCTCGGATTGAATCTTCTCAACGAGCTGGAAAAAACTCTTCAGCAGGAAATTATAGATGAGCGAAAGCGCAACGGTGAATTTTCTTCCCTGGAAAATTTTATACGGCGGGTTTCGGTTTCGATTGATCAGTTGCGCATTCTCATTCGTATCGGGGCATTTCGTTTTACAGGAAGAACAAAGAGGCAACTGTTATGGGACATTCATTCTATTCTTGGCCATCAGAAAAAATCAATGGCACGAAAAGAATTGTTTGAAGGACAAAATAAAAAGTATTCACTGCCTCCACTTTTCAATGATGAATTTGAAGATGCCAGAGATGAAATTGAAATTCTAGGATTCCCATTGTGTTCGCCGTTTGAGTTGATAAATAAAAACGTCATTGCGAGGAACGAAGGGAAAGCGATCAGCGAAGGCGTGCCGACGTCGTCCGCACAAAACCCTTCGCACGCTCCTTGCAATGACGACGTGAATCGCAACGACGTTGTGTTGCTCGCTGCCGACCTCAAAAAACATAAGAACAAAATCATCGAAATCATCGGCTACTATGTCACCTACAAACCTACGAGCACCAAAAAAGGCGAAGCGATGATGTTCGGATGCTTCCTCGATCGTAACGGATATTTTTTCGACACGAACCATTTTCCTGAAGCCACGAGAAGATTTCCATTCAGAGGAAAAGGATGCTACCTCATCAAAGGAAAAGTAGCAGAGGAATTTGGTTTCTATTCGATCAACGTGCTCGAGATGCACAAGATTGATTACGTGATGTATGAAGAAGATGCTGAAACAAAAGCCCGTTCAAAACCCGATCCCGTAATTGTGCCGCCTGTAGTTCCGGCATCAAAACAGTACGAGTACCTGCTCGTCATCAATCCGCCGCCGCATGTGAGTAATGAAGTGATGATGTGGAAGAAAAAATTTCATCAGCAGTTCGATCACTATTTGGCTGTGATAATTCCGCCGCAAATCAACCTCTGTAATTTTTCAGAGAGCGGTATGAAAGAGGGGGAGATCATTAAACAAATTGCCGCAGTTACTCAGCAGCATTCACCATTTCGTATATCACTGGAAAATTTTGACGGACTTCCGTCACATACCATTTTTATCAATGTGCTGAACCCTGATAGCATCATTGAGATCATAAATAATTTAAAAGAGCAGGTAAAACTTCAACCCAAACAATCACGATTCTACATGCAACCTCAAGTGACGATAGCAAGAGGATTAGATCAGGGAAAATTCAGTCGTGCATCCGCAGAATTTTGCGAGCAGAAATATGCTGCATCATTTGTGGTGAGCAGTATAGCACTGCTGAGAAGAGAAGCAAATGTGAAGTTTGCCAAATATGAAGTGCTGAAAGAATTCAGATTAGAAGGCAAGGCAAACAATTCACGCATGACTTCAGCCAAAAAACAAATTTCCATTACTCATTAAAAATCTCTCTATTTTTCTTGCACAAAGTTTTTTTAATGCCCGCACAACCTTATCCCGAACCAACCTCCACCGGCATAAAAAGCTGGGCTGAAGAAGATCGCCCGAGAGAAAAATTAATATTGAAAGGAAAGCATACACTCAGTGAAAGCGAGTTGATCGCCATTCTCGTGCGCACAGGAACAAAAGAAAAAACTGCAGTAGATGTTGCAAAGGATTTAATGAGGAAAGTGAATAACGATTTAGATGCACTCGGAAAACTTTCAGTAAAAGATATTCTCAATTTCGGTTTGCCCGGCATTGGTGAAACGAAAGCAATCACGATTGTTGCTGCCCTCGAGCTTGGCAGAAGAAGGCTGACCTCAGAAGTAAAAGACAAAGAAAAGATCATCACCAGCCGTGATGCGTATGATATGCTCTATCCATTGGTGGCAGATAAATCACACGAAGAATTCTGGATTGTGTTATTGAACCGCGGCAATAAAGTGATAGAGAAAATCCTGGTAAGCTCCGGGGGATTAACGGGAACGGTAGCGGATGTGCGAATGATTTTTAATCACGCAATAAAATCGCAAGCCACTTCGCTTGTTCTCTGCCATAATCATCCATCAGGGAATGTTTCCCCAAGTCAAACAGATATTGATCTCACAAAAAAGTTAGTGAAGGCAGGAGAAACACTCGACATTAAAGTGGTTGACCATCTTATTATTGGCGAGAACAAATATTACAGCTTCGCAGATGAAGGCCTGCTGTAATCATCTTATCACGATCAGTTTTTTCACAGCCGTTACCCCACCACTTTGAATGCTCAATTGATAAAGGCCGGCACACAAACCGCTTACATCTACATCATGCGAATAAACGCCTTCGGAAACGTTCTTCAGATTCATAGATTTCACCACCACACCAAATAAATCAGTAAGCTGCCAGTTAACATCGTGCGCTGGCAGGTTGCTGATTAAATGAACCACATCGCTGGCAGGGTTGGGATAAATGTTCATCGCTAATTGGCCGTCAATGGATTCTTGTGAAGAGGGAATGCCATAAAAAGTGCTGTCGAGAATAATGTCTTCATCACCGGGTTGGTAATCCATAAGCCAGAAATGTACTTGTGCCATTTCGTTCCCGCGTTCCTGACCGCTATGTATATCCTCGGGGGGATTATTTGGATTGTGAGGGTTATTGTTCGTATTATCATATACTGCTGTAGCATAGATAACCGAGCCTGCGGGAATTTTAATCACCTTCGTGAGCATATAACTTCCCTGCCAATCAAAATTCCAGTTGGGAATACTAATCAACGGAATAGTATCCGCTGAGGGAGTAACTATGTAGACCTTCCATGACTTACATATCAGATGGGCATGTGGACCGAATCCTATTAATGATTGATCTTCAGCAAAAACACTGGATTGTAAGTGAAATGTTTGGATCGTATTTGCCGCAATCTCCAATGGACCGTCAATCAATGAAGGCTCATCACCATAGATCAACTTTTCGGTTGATACGGATCGTACATCCGGCACAGTGCAAAACTTTATATTAATTTTTGAGCTATCAACTTCACCCAGAGAAGAAGTATAATAATGCATATCCGATACGTAGTCACTACTGTCCGGTATTCTAAATCCGATGTTTGGAGGAAGTGAAGTAACCCGTCCCTCACTTTGCGACATAAATATTTTATTCCAGGGATTTGACCCAAAATCCCTCGGACAACCCGGTCCGGGGTAATCCAGATCGTCTTGGTGGGCAAGTCCTGTTTTATCATATCCTACTGTTACGTGATGCATGATGGAAGGATTTCCGGCAACAAACTCTACAGAATTAAGATATTTAGTTTCATTGTATCCGGATTGATTTACAAAACGCCAATAAACATCACCAACATCCGGAACGGTAAAGACAGGGAGGTAAACAGTCTCATCAGGGTTTACCATCAGGGAGCTTCCATTATATACAGGTGGATCCGGAGCGAGGCTTGTATCTCCGATTGGCATACCATTATCAACCCAATCGTCTATTGCCGTGATTTCATTTTCTGATAACACCTTTTCATCTCTGAGATGACTGTAATTGGGATCAGGAGGCCATGGGGGCATTATCTTCGCGTTCACATCAGCCTCGATGGAAAATCCATTATCAAAAGCATCATTATATGTGAGGAGTGAAAAAGGAGCAATGCCGCTTTCATGATGACACACCGCACAATGATTATAGAAGATGGACGCAATTGTTGTACTCCAGTCGGGAGTTTGTGCCTGAATAAGGGGGGAGGGTAGTAAGAAAGATGTGACAAGAATCAAGAGTAGTTTTTTCATCATAGGTAATTTTCGATTTCAAATAAATTAATATTTCATTGACCAAAATTCATTCAGGAATAAATTAAAGAAGCGGTGAGATGAGAGAAGAAACGACTGAAGGTAAGAAAAGAATTCAGTGAAGATAACCATAATAACCAATGTTCGGGATAAATTTTAAAAGGGTGGATCTTACCCCACCCTTTCAAAATTTTTGATCTTTTCTAAATATTGAAAAGCGATATGGACAAACAAATCCCTGCTTTGATCTTCACTGCAAATCGTAAAATAAGAAGCCGGCTAATTAATGCATTTCATAGAAGAATGGTTTACTGATCGTCACTTCAAAATACTTCTTGAAATCACAATACGTTGCACCTCACTCGTGCCTTCATATATCTGTGTGATCTTCGCGTCACGCATCAGGCGCTCCACGTGATATTCTTTTACGTACCCGTACCCGCCGTGAATCTGCACCGCTTCTGTCGCAGTCTTCATGGCCACTTCTGAAGCGAAAACTTTTGCAATGCTTCCTGATAAAGTATAATCCTGGTGCTGATCTTTTTCCCAGGCAGCTTTCATGATGAGCAAGCGGGCTGCTTCAATCTCCGTTGCCATGTCGGCGAGTTTGAATTGAATAGCTTGGTGTTGTGATATTTCTTTTCCGAATGCTTTGCGTTGCTTCGAATATGCAAGGGCGAGCTCATACGCACCTGACGCGATGCCGAGAGCCTGTGAAGCAATTCCGATTCTTCCGCCCGCCAGAGTTTTCATTGCGAACTTGAAACCGAAACCATCTTCACCAACCCGGTTTTCTTTCGGGACCACCACATCCTGGAACATGATCGAGTGTGTATCACTTCCGCGAATGCCGAGTTTATTTTCTTTCGCTCCGACAGAAACTCCCTTCCAGCTTTTCTCTACAATGAAGGTGTTGATGCCCCGACTGCCTTTTGATACATCAGTTTGCGCCATGACCAGGTACACCGATGCTGAATTTCCATTCGTGATCCAGTTCTTGGTTCCATTCATAATGTAATGATCCCCCTTGTCAATCGCTATGGTTCGTTGTGATGTTGCGTCGCTTCCTGCTTCGGGTTCGGAAAGACAAAATGCTCCGATATATAATTCGCCATCTTTTATTCCTTTTGCAAGTGGTAGTAAGTATTTTTGTTTTTGTTCTTCACTACCATACGTTTCCAATCCCCAGCACACAAGTGAATTGTTCACGCTCATCACCACCGAAGCCGATGCATCCACTTTTGAAATTTCTTCCATCGCCAGCACATAAGAAATAGTATCGAGTCCGCTGCCTCCGTAATCACCTGAAACCATCATGCCGAGAAAACCCAAATCGGCCAGCTTCATGATTTGCTCTTTTGGGAATTTCATTTTCTCATCGCGCTCAATCACGCCCGGCAATAATTCCTGCTGCGCAAAATCACGGGCGGCTTTCTGAATCATCAAATGTTCTTCGGTAAGTTGGAAATTCATTTCTGTAGAATTAGGTGGGCTGTAAAAATAGGGAGGTAGAGTGAAAGATAGTTAAATGGCTAAATGGTCCCGATTTGATCGGGATGGCTGAAAAACCCGATTTCAAAAACCATTTAGCAATTTGACCATTCAACCATTTAGCCATTCATTATTCAAATACTTTTGCCAAACAATTTTTCCTTCATGAACATGACAAGATTTTTCCGCCGCATCACCGGCTATTTTTTTCGCGGGTTACTTTTTGCCGCACCCATCTTCATCACCCTGTATGTGCTTTTCCTATTTTTCGAATGGATGGATGGACTTATTCATGGACTGTTTCCGCATTTATGGCCGGGGGGCGGCATTCTCATTTTGCTTGCATTCATCACCTTCGTTGGCTTCCTCACCAAATTATTTTTCTTCAATGCTGTAATGGGATGGCTTGAAGATTTGTTTGGACAGACTCCTATTACCAAACTCATGTACTCCTCCATCAAAGATTTGTTTTCAGCGTTCATCGGTGACAAGAAGAAAATGTTTTCGCAACCGGTGATGGTGATGTTATTCAAGGAAGCAGGCATTCGTAAATTAGGATTTGTGACCAAGGAAAATCTTTCTTCCCTTGGTCTGACTGATTTGGTAGCGGTGTACTTTCCTCACTCGTATAATTTTTCAGGAAACCTCTATCTTGTTCCGAGAGAAAACATTACACCCATGCCGCAGTTGCATGGTGCCGATGCGATGAAGTTTATTGTTTCGGGTGGAGTAACGGAAATTTGATTGGTGAATACTTGTCCCGATTTTTCGGGAGTGAATGGTGAATAGTGAATTGTAAAAGAATGTTCTACCCAAATAAAATATTTCGAATCATTGTCGCTTCAACAATATTCTTTGGATTTTGGATTTTGGATTTTGGAATTTCTTTCTCATGGGGATTTTGGGCACATCAAAAAATAAATCACATGGCGGTGTTCACACTGCCGCCGCAGATGGTTTCATTTTACAAAGAGAACATTGAGTATATTACACTGCACGCTGTTGATCCCGACAAGCGCCGTTACAGTGATCCGAATGAAGCGCCCCATCATTATATTGATCTTGATCGCTACGGAAGTTTTCCATTCGACAGTTTGCCGCGGAGATGGGATGATGCCCTGGCGAAATATGGAGAGGATACCTTGAATCGTCATGGAATCGTTCCATGGTATATTACGCTTGAACTGTACCGCCTCACGGATGCGTTCAAGGAAAAAAGCAAGTGGAAAATTCTCCACTATTCCGCTGACATCGGTCACTATATTGCTGATGCGCATGTGCCCCTGCATTGTACCAGGAATTATAACGGTCAGCTTACGAATCAGGTTGGCATTCATGGATTCTGGGAATCGCGCGTTCCGGAATTGTTCGGTGATGGATATGATTATTTTGTGGGCAAAGCGGAATACATTTCACATCCTTCGGAAAAAATATGGGATGTCGTGATGCAAAGCAATGGTGAAGTGGATTCAGTATTGAGTTTCGAAAAAACTTTATCAGAGAAATTTCCTTCTGATCAGAAATATTCTTTTGAGCAGCGTGGCAATCAAATGGTTCGCAATTATTCGAAAGATTTTTCCGCGGCGTATCAATCAATGCTTAATAACATGGAAGAGCGGCGAATGAGGGCTGCAATAATCTGCCTTGGAAGTTTCTGGTACACCGCCTGGGTGAACGCAGGCCAACCGGATTTGAGCAAGCTGAATGATTCTCCTCCCTCACCTGAGGAACAGGAACAACTGCAAGCGATGGACAAAGCATGGCGCGATGGAAAAACAATCGGGCGTCCTGAAGAATAATTTTTGATTCATAGAACATTTCCGTCACAAAAAATTAATCATGAAACGAACACTCCTTTTTGCAGCAACCTTTATTATTGCGATGCATCTTTTTGCACAAGACAGCACCAGGCATGCTGAGCCTGACAAAATTGTGATCAATGTAAATGAAGCCACAGAGAAAATGAGTCAGGGCTACAATCATTGTCTCACCGTATTTATTCCTGACGTCCGGCAAAAAGATGTGGAGCACGATTTTGCTAAGTACATGAAACAGTTTGATACTAAAGCCGATCAAACGAAAGGGGAGTACTTTTTTCATAACGCCGTGATCAAACAGTTGGGTGACGATCCGGTGGACGTGTATTCAATCACTACGCAACAACAAAAGGGGGTGCAGATGGAGGTGTTTTTCAATTTGGGGGGCGTCTATCTGAACTCAAAGGATAACACTAACAGATTTGAAATTGCCCAGCGCATGATTCATGATTTTGCAAGGCAGGAAGCAACTATTGCCGTACAAAATCAAATTGAGGATGCTCAGAAAGTGCTGGGAGAAAAATCGCGGGAGCAAAGTGATTTGGTAAGGCAAAATGCTTCTCTTCACAAAAAGATCAAGGATTGTGAGCAAACCATCAAGGATTCAGAAGAAGGGATCAGGCAGAATGAAAAAAAACAAACAGCGAAGCAGAAGGAAATTGAAGACCAGCAAAAAGTACTTGAAGCATTAAAGGCGAAAGCAGCAGGGATTGAATAAGAAGAAAATGTGCGCGCAGATTATTTGATAGTTTCGCGCGCGGTAAAAGGAGAGATGGCAGAGTGGTCGAATGCGGCAGACTCGAAATCTGTTGTACTGCTTGCGGTACCGGGGGTTCGAATCCCTCTCTCTCCGCACTTCACTTTAGTTTCCGATTATAAGTTCTCTGAGAAAAAAATATTGAGGGGAAAGAAGAATCACCTCATTGTGATTCTGAAAGTTTTCCGTCGTCGCTGAAGGTGTAGATACCAGCATTGCCCGTTTGATCATACAACTTTACCGTGCCATTGCCGGGAAATTCCACCGCGGATACGCCGGTGAAGTCACTCCATTCTTTATAGAGTATTTCGAATTCGGCTTTCTTAAAAACTTTTATCTCAATAGTCGAAGAGGAACTTCTGCTTGCTACAATTATTTCCAGTCTTCCGTCTTTATCTATATCCACTTCACCTACCTGAACCAGTTTGGTGTTGAAGAACGGTTCACAAAAATCATATTGCTTCCCGTTTTTGTTCATGAGTACATGAATGCCGGATTCGGCATCGTACTTCAAACTGATCCCCGAGCCATCTTTGAACTTAATGTTTGGAGTCTTCATGCTTTTGGGCACGAGCGAAACGGTGTATGACAACCCCTTGATAATGTCTTGTGCTGAAGCAAATGATATTGCCGCAACAAGGAGAATGATAGTGAAGAATGTTTTTTTCATTAAGAAGATTTATCGCTTATGACAAAAACAAGACCAATAAAAATTACTCATATAAATGCGGAGAGAGTGGGATTCGAACCCACGATACCCTTTTGGAGTATACACACTTTCCAGGCGTGCTCCTTCGGCCACTCGGACATCTCTCCTAAATTTTCAATTTCAAAATTTCCAAATTTAAAATTGAGACGCAAAGGTCAGAAAATTTCACGCAGCTTCAAGCAGTAATTTGAAAAACCTTTTTGGCATTTCGCGTAGTGATCTCAGCTATTTCTTCTTCCGGAATTTTTTTGATCTCTGAAATTTTCCTCACCACAAATTTCAGGTAACTGCTTTCATTTCTTTTTCCTCTGAAAGGAACAGGGGATAAGTAGGGTGAATCGGTTTCGAGAACAACATGAGAGAGAGAAATTTCCTCCAGCACTTTATCCAATCCTGAATTCTTAAAAGTTACAACACCTCCGATTCCCAAATAAAACCCTAACTCCATAATTTGATTTGCCTGCTCCGTCGTACCTGAGAAGCAGTGAAAAATCCCCTCAAGATTTTCATCTTTATTTTTTCGAATCATTATTATACAATCATCAAGTGCATCACGGCTATGAATGATGATGGGAAGCCGGAGTTGCTTCGCCCAATCAATGTGCGCCTGAAAGTTTTCTTTCTGCTGATCAATAAAGGTTTTATCCCAGAAATAGTCCAATCCTGTTTCTCCGATGCCGTACCACTTTTGTTTCTGATCCAACAGGTGCCTTTCTATTTCTCTGCTTTCTGTTTTCCAGTTTTCTTTCACCGAACACGGGTGCAATCCCATCATTGGAAAACAGGATGACGAATGTTCCTTGCACAATGAGAGCATAGGCGCTATCGAGGAAGAATCAATATTCGGAAGCATGAAATTTTTCACACCAATCACCTCAGCCCGCTGAAGCATTTCTTCACGATCATCATCGAATTCAGGCAGGTACAAGTGGCAATGAGTATCAATTATCATTTTGTGCAAATTGCGATGCAAATTTAATGTCGTACATTCATCGTTGGCTATTCTTATATTTGAGAAATAATCTGCACACCATGAAAAAAACCACACTATTTGCATGCTGCATTTCATTGCTACTCTCAGCAAAGGCACAAGAGGTTACTTCGACAACACCCCCTGCGATAAAAAATCGAATCATCAAGGTAGATTTCTTTTCTCCGCTCACAGGAAATCTGACGTTGGGGTATGAGCAACCATTGGTGAACAGCGTGACCTTCACCGGCGATATCGGAATTATCGGTGCGAGCGTGGTGCCCATTAACAATCATGCGACAGGATTGTTTGTAAAAGGGGGTGTAAAATTTTATTTCTCTCCGGATTATACCATGGATGGAATGAAACGCTTCAATGATTTTCAGGGTGCTTATTTTAATCCCCAAATCATTTACAGCGGATTCGGATTCGATTACAGCGGCAATTCATCAAGTGGCTACGGCGATAAAAGAGGTGTAAACAATTCATTCGCCCTGATGCTTCAATTGGGAAAGCAATGGATACTTGCCAAAACAATTTCTCTGGAGTTGTACGGCGGAATGGGTTATGGATGGTCCTCTATTTATGCTCCGGATTATTTCAGTGGCTATGGCAGTTACGATCTTAATTATTTAGTACCTTATAAATACAGCCATCTACAGGTTTCTAACACCATACCTTTCGCATTAGATGCGGGATTCAAGATTGGTATTCTTCTGAAATAATTAATGGACGGTCAGCTTCTCGAAAGAAAAATTCCTCTGAGAAAAATATTCCAGCACACGCGGCAATGCATATTGCATTCGGTCCGCGGCTTTCACACTATCATGAAAAACAATGATAGATCCCGGCCGCGTATTCTCTAAAACGTTTTTCAATACCCGTTCCTTCGTTATAGTAGTATCAAAATCACCGCTGAGAACATCCCACATTATTACTTTGTAGCGATGCATCATCACGCGTGTTTGCGAGCGGGTAATGCGTCCGTAAGGAGGGCGAAACAGTGTACTGTGAACAACCTCATCACACTTTAAAACTTCTTTGAGATAACGCTTAGTGCTCATCTGCCATCCATTCACATGCTTGTAAGTATGATTGCCGATTGAATGCCCTTCCTTATGAATGAGTGAAACCAACCCGGGATTACGTTCAGCATTCTGTCCGACTAAAAAGAAAGTTGCCTTTGCAGAAAATTTTTTTAATTCTTTCAAAACAGTCTCAGTGATACCGGGAGTGGGACCGTCATCAAATGTGAGAAAGATTTTTTTTTCAGAAGCAGGGTAGCTCCAGATTTGATTTGGGTAAATGCGCTTGAGAAGTTCAGGTGTTTTAATGAAATACATGCTCATGTGTGCCGTATATTGGTAAAGACGTTTATCCGAAAGAATTATTCAGAAGATGCTGATTTCGTGATCGCGGTTGCAATAGCTTATAAGAGAATCTTTCAACACGCTCCCTCATTTTCATCCTTGCCCTCACTTCACTTTCACGATTTTCTACCTTTGCCAACTTATGGATAATAGCCCCGTAAGAGTAAGATTCGCGCCAAGCCCCACAGGTCCGCTGCACATCGGTGGAGTGCGTACTGCACTGTACAATTATTTTTTTGCGAAGAAGAACAAAGGCAGTTTTATAATTCGCATTGAAGATACCGATCAAAACCGCGCAGTATCCGGAGCTGAAGAGTATATTTTAGAATCATTGAACTGGTGTGGCATCATGAATGATGAAGGACCCAATGCAGGAGGATCCTATGCACCTTACCGCCAATCAGAGCGAAAAGAAATTTACCTTGCTTATGCTGAAATGCTTTTGCAAAAAGATCATGCATACTACGCATTTGATACTCCGGAAGAATTGGAAGCCATGAGGGAGCGATTGAAGGAAGAGAAAAATTCCTCACAGCAGTATGATTCCGCCACGCGGATGTCTATGAAAAATTCACTCACGCTTTCCGCAGCAGAAGTGAAGACTAAAATTGATCACGGCGATCATTATGTGATCCGTACAAAAATTCCGGCGAATGAAACTGTTGTCTTTAACGATCTCATACGTGGTGAAGTCACCGTTGATTCCAACCAGCTTGATGATAAAGTCCTTTTCAAATCCGATGGGTGGCCTACGTACCATCTTGCCAACACGGTTGATGATTATTTGATGAAGATCACTCACGTGATTCGGGGAGAAGAGTGGTTGCCTTCTGCACCGCTGCACGTGCTGCTCTATAAATTTTTTGGATGGGAAGAAGTGATGCCACAGTTTGCACACCTGCCTTTGCTGCTTCGCCCCGACGGGAATGGAAAGCTGAGTAAGCGCGATGGAGATCGTCTGGGTTTTCCTGTTTTTGCTCTTAACTGGAAAGATCCTTCGAGTGGCGAAGAGTCAAAAGGTTTTCGTGAACGCGGATTTTTTCCGGAGCCCCTTGTGAATTTTCTGGCCTTGCTGGGCTGGCATCCTTCCGGCGATAAAGAAGTGATGACGATAGAAGAAATGATTCACGAATTCAGTATTGAACACATTCATAAAGCGGGCGCGAGATTCGATTTCGAGAAGGCCAAGTGGTTCAATCATGAATTCATGAAGAAGATGAGTGGTGCTCAGCTTGCTGAGTATTTCATACCTGTTCTTCAGGAGAAAAATGTTATGGTGAGCACTTCGGCTTCGCTCAGTGTAAACCCGGCCGAACAATCCGCGAGTAAGGATTATGTTGCAAAAGTGTGCGACGTGCTGAAAGGCCGTTGCAGTTTCATTTCAGAATTCTGGGAAAACGGAAGTTTCTTTTTTCAGCAGCCCACTTCATTTGACGAACTTGTGGTGAAGAGTAAGTGGAATGAAAAAGCAAAAACAAATTTCGGTTTGCTCATTGATGAAATGAAATCGTTCAGTGACTTCAGTACGACTTCAGTGGATGAGTTTCTTCATTCCTTCCTGCAAAAAAATAATTTGAAAGCTGGCGATCTTTTGCCAATTCTTCGTGTGGCATTAATAGGGACGAAGAATGGTCCCGCAGTTTTTGAGATCATTTCTCTTTTGGGAAAAGAAGAAACAGCAACACGGATGACGAATGCAATTTCTACTTTTGAAAAAATGACCTCTGTCTCATGAAAAAGAAAAAGAAAGAAGAACTCGCCGAAACACATCCTGATTTAAAAGGGCTCAACATTCGTGTAAATGAATTCGGAGAAATCGTCTCGAACATTTCCGTTGAGAAACTAAATGACTTTCTTAATAAGAATGTAGTGGACAAAAAGCTGGATGAGGAAGAATGGGAAGAGAAAAAGAAAAAAGAAATGATAAAACCTAAAACAGGAAAGCCAAAAAAGAAAAGAAATCATTGACTATTCGCCGTTCACTCATTCATCATTCACCAATGAATCGTCCCATCAGAGTATTGGTTGCTAAAGTCGGTCTCGACGGTCATGATCGCGGCGCGAAAGTGATTGCCTCATCATTGCGTGATGCAGGAATGGAAGTAATTTATACCGGACTGCGCCAAACTCCTGAAATGGTTGTCAACTCGGCCCTGCAGGAAGACGTGGATGTGATCGGCATTTCAATTCTATCCGGCGCGCACATGACGGTGTTTCCGAAAATTATTTCACTGCTGAAAGAAAAAGGAATGAACGATGTGCTTGTCACCGGCGGCGGAATTATTCCCGGCGAAGACATGAAAACATTGAATGCAATGGGCGTTGGAAAATTATTTCCACCGGGAACTACAACAACGGAAATTGCTTCTTACATCACCGATTGGGTAAAGCACCACCGGAATTTTTCTTGAAATGAATCTCTCTCTCTACTCTTACACAATTTCTATTTTCTTTTTATTACCATTGGTTCCTTCAGCACAAGACAGGGAGGTGAAAATATTTAGCGATCCCACGGAATTGATAAAGAAATTATTGGAAAACGATACAATGAGCTTCTCTAAAATATCGCTGCTTCCAAATGAAATAAAAGGCGACACTCTTTTCAAAGGAGATACTGTGTTTGTCACTGAAAAATTTCGGCTTGCGGATTTGAATTTCAGCTATGTTACTCTTTGGCAAAACGATTCCGCCTTCAAACAATTTTTCGCCACTTCATACTCTTATTATTTTATTCTTAGAAAAAATGAATTTCATGAAAGTACTCATTATAGACTTAGTTGGGATTTGGAGACGGAGAAAATTTGGAAAACTAAACTTGGTAAAAATATTTTGTATTGTATTCCTTCTTACCCAGTACCCTGCAATGGATCAGGTTGCACAATGGAATTGGATCATCTTTTCATTTTGTCCAACCGGAAAATAAATTACCAGGCTATTCTTGAAAGTCAAGTGAGACCTGGTAGTTTCTGTGACTTAAATCATGATGAACAACCTGAC
The DNA here is from genome assembly GCA_035638255.1 of Chitinophagales bacterium. GTDB lineage: Bacteria > Bacteroidota > Bacteroidia > Chitinophagales > UBA10324 > DASRAJ01. The sequence continues at coordinate 59,194 of DASRAJ010000172.1, read as the reverse complement.
TATCTGTCCATGGGTTATGATCTTGATTCTGCTCAGGAAAAAATTAGTAAATCAGGAAATGATACTTCCACTTATTTTAGAATTGATCTTTTTACATTAAAGGACAATGAATGGATTCCAATGACTGATTCAGAAGGAAAACCGTATTTTATTTTTTGTGTTGGAAGTGAATGGAACCCTTACGAAATAGAACAAAATGTTAGAGTTCTGGATGCGCATTGGCTCTATAAGTTTTAGTTGGTATCACAATTTGTGATACCTGAACTTGAGGTCACAATTTGTGACCTCGAGATTTTAAGTGGTTATCCTGAGGTGCCAAATTGGTGCCTCAGGCTTGAGAAATTCAATTCGGCAACTAAAGAATCTGCCATGAAAAAAAAGAAATCATTGCCTTCAATCCGGTTTACGGAGGAATTTATTTCACAAAGAATTTATTTGATCAGGGGAGAAAAAGTGATGCTCGATTTTGATTTAGCTTTTCTTTATGGGGTTGAAACAAGGGCTTTGAAGCAGCAAGTTAAACGAAACCTGCGTCGCTTTCCCCGCGATTTCATGTTCGTTTTAACCAAAACTGAATGGAAGGAGCTTATCACAATTTGTGATAACCTTCCTGCAAGTGTTCGATATAGTCCCGCTCTGCCTATGGCGTTTACAGAACAGGGCATTGCAATGCTGTCGTCAGTTTTAAATTCCGAAAGAGCAATCGCTGTTAATATAGAGATCATACGTCAGTTTGTGAAGATGCGGCAAATGATTAGCTCACATAAAGACATGCTTCACAAATTGGAAGAGATGGAAAAATCCGTTCAGGATCATGATGAAAAAATCATTCTCATTTTCCAAACCATCAAAGAACTCCTGGAGCCGGAAATAAAAAATCGAAAACCCATCGGTTTTAAAATTCCTTCGCTCAAGTAACCTACATCCTAAAATCATAATTCATAAATCACAGCATGATGTATCAAACCTTAATGACTGATCTCAACGAAGGCATTCTCACCATCACCATCAACCGTCCCGAGAAACTCAATGCACTCAATCAGCAGGTGCAAAAGGAACTCGACCAGGTTTTTGATGAGGTAAATTCCAATGATGAAATCCGCGGGGTCATTCTCACGGGTGCCGGACCCAAGGCATTTGTTGCAGGCGCTGACATTTCAGAGTTCACCAGTTTCACTTCAGAGCAGGCAAAAGCAATGAGTGAGAACGGTCATCGCATTTTCAATAAAATTGAAAGCACCTCAAAGCCGGTGATCGCTGCCGTGAACGGCTTCGCACTTGGGGGCGGATGTGAGCTGGCAATGGCTTGTCATCTGCGCATTGCAAGTGAGAACGCAAAATTCGGTCAGCCCGAAATTAACCTGGGAATCATTCCGGGCTATGGTGGTACGCAGCGATTTCCGCGTTATGCCGGAAAAGGAAAAGCGATAGAGTTGCTTCTTACAGGTGATATGATCTCTGCTCAGGAAGCACTTGATCTCGGATTAGTCAATTACGTCACTTCAATCGAAGAGCTTCTTCCCAAATGCAAATCCATTCTTGACAAGATCAAAACAAAATCTTCGCTTGTCATTGATCAGATCATCGCATGTGTGAATGCACATTTTGAAAAAGGTGAAGATGGTTTTGCAATTGAGATAGATGAATTTTCGCGGTGTATGAATACAGAAGATTTCAAAGAAGGAACTGCAGCGTTCCTGGAAAAGCGTGCCCCAATCTTTAAGGGAAAATAAATTGATTTCGGAATTCCCGATAAAAAATCGGGACAGGTCAGAGTTTCGATTTCGGATTTTCTTAATTCGTCTTTGTCTTATTTCTTTCGTCTTACCTCTTATGTCAATCTTGCTCGGTGTTCATTGTTCCGTTGCCGGTGGTTTAGAAAATGCTTTCACTGAAGCTGCTTCGAAAAACATTGACACGTTTCAAATCTTTACCCGCAATCAAAGGCAATGGAAAGCCAGGCCGATTTCAGAAGAAGAGAAGAAAAAATTTTCCTCTGCCTGGAAGCAATCAAAAGTGAAAACTATTTTTTCTCATTGCTCTTATTTGCTCAATCTCGGAAATGCTAACAGTGAGATTCATTTAAAAACTATAAGTGCTTTGACTGAAGAAGTGATACGCTGTACCGAATTGGGTTTGAAGTTTTGTGTATTGCATCCCGGCGCTGCCGGTGAACAAACAAAAGAACAAGCGATGCATAACATCGCAAAGGGATTGAAACAGGTTTTGAAAAACACTTTAAACAGTAAAGTCATCATTGCCCTCGAAAACACTGCGGGACAGGGAAGCAGCGTTGGCGGCCCGTTCGAAAACCTGAAATTCATTTACGATGAAGCGGCAAGTGATCGTATTGGATTCTGCCTTGATACTTGTCATGCTTTTGTGCAGGGATTTGATATTCGAACAGAGAAAGGAATTGGAAACACTCTTGATTCCTTCGATAAAATCTGCGGGCTGAAAAATCTTTGCGCCTTTCATCTCAACGATTCAAAAGGCGATCTTGGTTCTCATCTCGATCGTCATGAACACATTGGCAAAGGCAGGATTGGCCTGAATGCTTTTCGTTATATCATGAAAAATTTCCCTCACATTCCAAAAGTGATTGAAACGAAAAAGGAGGATCATTGGGATGAGAAGAATTTAGAAGTGCTAAGGAAACTGATTTAGCATTTATTTCTCATCCTCATCCGTACGAACCCGGTAGCTGATACCCACATTAAACAGCCAACCGTCTTTGAAGCTTTCATACACGGGGTTCACGGAAAGCAACTCATTATCTGCATCGTACTGATGATAGCTGCGCAGGAATGTATAACCTGTCTCCGCATAAAAAACTATATTTTTTGTCGCATATAAATTCACATAAACCTTGATCTGGTTATGCCCCAATTTGCCTCCGTCCCGCAGGAATGTTCCGTCGCCAAGACGATAAGAAGCTGTGATGGATTTATAGGAAGCACCGGCGTACAATATTTTGTTGAATTTATATTCGAAGTTTGCGGTCGAGGGAAGTATTCCAAAGATGTTGATCTTCGGACTTACTTTCCAATCAAGTCCCAGCAAAGGGATAAAGAAGGGACCAAAATATTCCTGGTTGTAATATATCCCGAAGTGATACTTTATCTTTTTATTCTTTTTGTAGTTCATGAGCACCAATCCTCCCGCCTGGTAATCATCTCCTGACAAGCTTGTGAAATCAGAGCTTATTTTAGGAAGAACAAAGAATAGCGTACTCCACTTTTCATTTTTCCATTGACGCAGATAACCCAACTGAAGAGCGGGAACATGCAGCCTCGTGGTAGTAGTAGCACTTCCTTCATTGCTTTGAAGAATCAGTTGATCATACGAAGCACCTATAAGGATAATGTCCTTATTTTTCAGTACCAGCGGAAGTGTAACAGATGCCGTCCATTCACCGGTGAACAGGTTCATCTCAGGGCTATTGGTGTAAGGCGTTTTCAGGAATTGCTGATATTGAACGTTCACAATATCAATATAGGGTTGCGCCCGGAGTGAGGCAGCAAACAGCGAAAAGCAACAGGCAAGAAGAAAGATTTTTTTTCTCATGGTTGAAAGAGAGTGGAATTGATCTCTTAGATCGAGGAATGAATAGGCATCGCGCATGATTTAAAAATCATTTTGTTGTGCTGTTGAATGGTAGAGAAAATATTTCTGAAAACTCCAAAGATATATCCATGTCAATCGGACACGTTACATAATTCTTAGAATAAGTTACAGGATTCACACATTTTCTGTTTGCAGATAAAAGTTTATCCCGCATTTTGCAGTTCAGTAAAATAAACCGCAAGGGAGCGCAAAGAATTCCGCAGAAAAAAAAACGTAAAAGGGTAACACCAGAAAATTTGCAACTTTTTCCTTGCGCTACTCTTTGCGTCTTGCTTCGTGTTCTTTGCGATAAAAATTTTCGAATTGCAAATTCCGGGTTTATTGTATAGAATCAGATAGCGTTCAAAACAAAAAGGGTTGCGCAAATGGCAACCCTTGCAAAAAAATCAGCAATCCCTGCTATTTCATTATGATCTTTCCGGTAACCTTCAACTCGAGCCTGCAATTTTTTTAATATTATTTTATTAACTCTACCACAAGGTCAAAATTGAAAACAATTTCATCTTCTACCCTTACAAGACCACCCATGTATTTGGGAACTTCGATGCCAAAATCTTTCATGTGTAGTTTTTGTGCTCCTACAATGCGGAATTTATTTTCCCCTATAGATTGAGCTTTGGCGCGAACCGTTTGAATCTTGCTGGTCTGCTTAATGGTAACATTCATACTCGAAAGCACATTAAACCAGCTATGACTATCATTTTTCATAAACGAAGAGTCCTGCCATGTTTCTAAAAGTGCTACGGTGATAAAAGGGAATTTATCCGCCTCTAAAATTTTCCGGATATTGCAATTATATAGTTCGTTATGACAATTGAAATCCTGCGTTCTTAATTTAATCCTCGCATTGTTAAAAACGGCATGGCTACCATCCTGTTCAATGGTCATTGCTATCTCCGAAAATTTATCCTGGCAATCGCAGTTGTAGAGATTGATGTTCGTGCTGCCTTCCAGGAACATTTTGCTTTCTGTTGATATCACAACCTTTTTGATCACAGGTGCATTCTTCGTAGTATTTCCATTCAGGAAGAATGAACCAAGCGCAGTAAAGAGCATCAAAAGCATTGTATGAAGTTTTATTTAGTGTTTGGTTCTGAAATTTGTTTGGTCAAGGGATCATCTTTTAAGCATTTTCAATCTGCATCTTAATTGTCCCTACATGTTATGCTGAGAGGAGCCGAAGAGTGGAAGGTTAAAGCCTTGCGCAATCATTCGACTCCGCTCACCAATTATTTTTTTAGAATCCAACTACAGCTTCCACCACCGCGCCACTGAATTTTCCATTGTACCTGTAATCATAAACCGGAAAATCCTTGTATTGCTGGTTTACATATTCAGCTTTCAGTTCGATGTTGCGGGTCGGGAACCAGCCTGCAGCGAATGTTGCACGATTGATGGTAATCTCGTTCTGCATAAAGAGGGGTGTTCCTTTGACAGTGTTATATCTTGCTGCTACATAGCACTGTTCTCTCGGGAGAAAACGAAACACTAATTCTCCTGCTATCTGTGTAAACTTGCGATCACCGGGAGCTTCGAAACCCATTCTTCCTTTAATGATCTCATACGCTCCGAAGAATTCCAGTCCTTTATATTTCACAAACGGGTTCACCATCACAGAACTTACCTGGTTCGTGAACAACGGCAGAAAACGACCTGAGTCCTTATTGTTTAACGTAGTGCTGGGGCCTATACCAGTAGGAATTCCTTCAACATATATCATCGAGCGCGCCTGCTCCATCACCATTGAATAATGCGACCCTGCGCGATCACCGAGATACATCGTGTTTGCAACGCTTCCGGAATTGCTATAGTAAGATCCGGAAATGCGATAGCGCAAATCTTTATTGCTGCCATCAAAAGCGAGCTTGAATAGAAGTGATGGATCTTTCTTGATCGGATCAGTGAACCCCGGAGGCGCTGTTGCGGAATAGGGAGTGACGTTGCCTTCCATAAGTCCGGTGGTGAGCCCGGCAACTGCAGTCAAGCCTTTGAAAGGAAACAGTGAAAGCTCCCCGCCAATCTCTGTGGTGTAAGCGTCAATGATATAGTTCTCTACAAAAGGGTTATAGATGCAGTTACCTGCATCAGAACGCCTGAAATGCATGTCACCATAGTTGGGTTCGTAGTGACCGAGTTTCAACCGCATGTATTTGCTGAACCATTTCGGATCACCGAACATTGGCAGCTTATCAATCTGCAGGTAACCACCTTTCACCCAAAAATCAGGATGGTGACGTGAAGACATGTAGGATTCAACACAAACTCTTATGCCATCTGCCAACTGCGCGTTGATATACAGATTCGCCATGGCGGTGTTGAAGCCGGCCAGTGTAGCCGATGTAGAGTCACCACTTGCTCCGGCACCATATAACAGGTTTGAATTTACCGGGTTGGTTTCACTCTCGGGTACGTAGGTGGGCGTGTTGGAATGCTTCAGGTGTTGCGCATCCTGACTGAGACTCACACCGAGCCGGAGTTTTAGTCCGTCAAAAGCCGGCTGATCGTCTGTTTTAGAGGGCTCAAAAATGTTGATGCCGGTTTGATCCAGAGGACGGAAATATTGCAAGTCCCCGGTTTGGGCAGAAGCAAACTGTGCAACCGCCATCGCTAAAAAAAGCAAGCTTACTACTGTGAAATGGTTTTTCATGATTAGAATTGTTTTGGTGAGAGTTAATTTTATTTAGATGAGATGATTAAATTTTTTGCAAGGTTTATATTAAAGCTTATTACTACTTCATTACCCGTGGTTAATGCGCCAAGAAATGCTTTCGGCGGCTCGACGTTGAAGTCTTTCATTCTTATTTTCTTGCTTCCGATAAACGTGATAGTTCCGTCAGGTTCCAGGGTAGCATGCACATTCATATTGTCTCTCAGGCTTACTCCGGCAATGGCAAATGTTCCTTGTACATTAACATCCCAGCCATTTCCATTAGGGCTCATGGAATTAATCTTTTCAAACTGGAAGATGATGTTCTGATTGGATGTTGATTTCAAAGCACTATACACTTTGTCATCCATCATGCTGCTTCCTTCAGTACTTTTCAAACTTTTAACAGGAATTTCTAAATAGAAGGATTTAATTTCCTTGATCATCTGCCCCTCGCAATTCATTTCACACGTTCCTCTTATTCTCGTCGCTTTCAATTCCCAATCATGAAAGGTGGAGGTTCCTTTTATGCCCATGTCAGAGGTTTGGATCGTATAAACACTTTGACCATGCAATCCCGCGATGTTCAGGAAAATGATGATGAAAAAAGTGAGGAGCTTCATGAGGTCATTCATTTTGAAATTGACGGGACAAAGATGAAGCGGCGGACAGGGCAGGTCAATCGTGAGAAATCATGATATTGGAAGAAAGAGGGATGGAAGCATCCTTAGAATTCATGAGGGATGGCTCCTAAGACTTTTATGAGGGATAGCAGTTTTCGTACCCCAGTCGTGTCTCATTTTTCATGGACACGGCGTTGATCCAACTTCCCGCCAGGGATTATTAAAATATCATCATCAGTATTGTTGCAAGCTACAATGTCACCTTTTCCATCACCATCCAAATCAGCAATGGCAACACCTTTAGGATGATTTCCAACAGTAATAACTGAAGCGGATGAAACACTTCCGGCTTTGCTCATTAAAAACAAAGTGATTTTATTACTGTTATTGTCCGACAGTACAATATCATTAACACCATCTCCATTCACATCGCCGATTGCTATGCGATTAGGGATCTCTCCGGCGTCATAAGGCGATCCTTTCATCATTATAAATTTTCCGGTTCCATCTCCGAGGAGAACGGTCATTCCGTTTACACCTGTTCTTCCGCCGGTGCTGGCGGGCGAATTAACAATCGCAAGGTCAGGTTTTCCATCTGCATTCACATCACCTATAGCAAGCCCGAAAGGAGAATCACCGCAGGGAAAAGGCGAACCAGCTGCCTCATTAAAACTTCCATTGCCATCACCAAGAAGCACTGTGGCATTGTCACCTTCTAAGTTTGTCGTGATGATGTCAATGTTATGATCGCCATTCACATCGGCAGCGCGAAGCCGCTGATAAGGCATCTTCCCGACTTTAAAATACGTTCCCGGCGTTTTAAATCCCATGATGCTATCGCCGAATAAAATCTCTATCTCGTTATTTCCCCAATCGTCAGTAGCCAGATCTAATCTTCCATCATTATTAAAATCTCCTGTTGCAATGCCATGGGGATGCGGTTTTACCATTACAGGAAAAGGTGAGTTAGGCGCGGCAGCAAAATTACCCTGCCCATTTCCCCATAAGACGGTTAAATATTGTCGCTCGTGATTGGCAAATGCTAAATCAGGATTGCCGTCCTTATTAAAATCCCCGATAGCAATATCATTTACTCCATTCCCCGCAGGAAAAGGCGAACCCTTTGCTTCTTGAAATTGAGCTTTGCCTTTACCGAGTAAAATGGTTACGCTGCTGTCTTGTTCATTGGTAACTATAAGGTCCGGAAATTTGTCGTTGTTTAAGTCGGCAACTTCAACACATCCGGGTGCTTTACCAACTTTAATTTTTATCGCATCTTCTGATGGAGTATTATTTTTAGAAGCCGGGCTATTTGTTTGTCCGCATCCATCGCTCAGAAATAATGAAGTAACCGCCAATATGAAGATTGATTTTGTCATTCTAATTGATTTTAAAGGGGCACTCGCACAGTGAACACAAGCACTTTTAACAACGATGAATGAATACGCATTTGCTCACTTTTGTTGCTTTCACAAAACAAATATAAAAGTACCGAAACTTTCATGGTAAATGTATCTTTGAAAACCAATCTCCCAAGCTTCATCCATGAAAAAGCTGCTGCCCCTCCTCCTTCTTTTAGCAGCAATCACCGTCTCCGCCCAGGATGATCTCGTCTTCACCCGTTATTCTCATGCTGATGGCTTGCCCGCCTCATTTTCCAACACAACACTAAGAATGGATGAAAGCGGCTACTTGTGGATCTATAATGAACAGGGTTTCGCTAGGTACGATGGCTATAGTGTTAAGCTCTTTCCCTTCAGCGACGCCTCGATATGGGGCAAAACGATACCCACCGGTTACTATGTAGATATTGGGGGATTCGAGCGTTTTTATATAAGCCCCCGGCTTTCAGTTTATGTATATAACCCTTTAAAAAATGGGTTTGACCTGTATGACTTCAGCAAATTTGTTGATGGAAATAAAGAGCAGACTTTATTTGTCCGTGACGATAGAAGAAACCATTGCCTGTGGGTCTTTTCTAAAAGCAAGCTTTTTAAGCTCAGCTATTTCAGCGGGAGCATAAAGCAGTTCGATGCACCATTCACCTCAAGGATCAGGTATGTGCTTCCGGGCAACAAGATTATTTATGCAACGCAAAATGACACCATCATTGTGTTTGATATTGAAAAAGAGATATTCAAATCCATGTATTTTAAAGGAGGAAAAGACCTTGGCTATCATAATTCTGAGCAATACATTAACGCCGGCGGAACGAATGAAATGGTGTCGAAGGTGATCGTTTCTACCGATGGTAAAAAAATATTTTGGTTCACACGCCAGGCACCACTCTCGCCCAAAATCATCGGGTCAGACAAGCTTATAGCAAAATTTTATATCTCTGCCTCTCCCATCGCCCTTACTGATTCCAATACGTTATGGGCAAATTCCGGGAACGGATATTTAACACGCTATGATTTCAATAAAGGCAAAATAGATAGCGTTGATATAAATCTTCCCGGCAAGCCAAGTGACAACCTTGGCACCACATCCATCGTAGAAGATGCAGATAATGAGTTGTGGCTATCATTCATAGTGAATGGACTGATGCGTATAAACCCCGACACAAAAAAAGTGACTCAATACTTAACTGTTCCCGGCAACCCGAATTCTCTGTGGGTAAATAATATTTCAGGACTGCAATATCACAATTCCGGAGTACTATGGGTAAATCAGCCGTCCTTTGGCTTAGTGAAAATAGAAAAGAAGAAAAATGTATTTAAAACGATTATTCCATTACCCGATGCCCTCTCTCCCCTGCGCCCTTACTTCGATGCATTGAACACCCGTATGCTTTTACCGCTCGACAGCGATCATGTTCTTGCAGGCACATTTGCGGCAATCAGCAATGTAAATATCAGGACGGGCAAGGTTGACTTAATGCGATATCCTGATAATACCGTTGTTCAGGAGCTATCAATATCCAGAACTTATGGCTGTGCTGCAAAAGATAAGGAAGGTAATATTTTTATAGGCACATGGAACAAGTGGTTTTTTATTTATAGAGCCCGGGAAAAAAAATGTTCCGTCTATAGAGGTCTTCCTGAGCCTTTTCCAAAAGAATCGCAACTGTGGTTTCGGACCATGCTCGTGGATTCACGCAACATGCTTTGGATCGGAAGTGGTGAAGGACTTTTCAGGGTGAGCGTTAATGATTTGCTTACAGATTCAACGCCTGAAATAGAAGACATGAATCCCGGTGACAGTACTTCTTTGAAAACTGTATTCACAATAATCGAAGACCGGAATAAAAATGTCTGGGTAGGATCACTAAATGGAATCAAAGTTTTTTCGCCTGATGGAAAAGTTACTTCCTATGTTCATGAAGAAGGAAAGAATAGTTTAAGCATTAACGAAGTCCGCTGCCTTGCTGAAGATAACGACGGCAACATCTGGATCGCAACTTCCGGCGGTGGATTAAACAAGCTCGATATCGCTACCCATCAGTTTACAGTATATAGAACAAAGGATGGCTTGGCTGACGATGTGCTTTATGCCATCATTATAGACAAAGAGAACAACGTCTGGGTGAGCTCTAATCTTGGCCTGACGAAATTCAATCCTTCCGATCGTACAGTAAACAACTTCACCCCCTTCGATGGTCTGCAGGGTTATGAATTTAATACCAACGCCTTCTGTACCATGCCGGGCGGTGAATTGGTTTTTGGAGGCACCACGGGCATGAGCTGGTTTAAGCCGGAAAATATAGGGGTCTCAGCACCCGCCCCGGTTGTTGTCTTATCATCATTCCAGGTATTGGGAGAAGAAACTCGGCTTGACTCCGGTGTTACGCACCTGAATTACAGTCAGGACAATCTCACCTTCCAGTTCGCAGCTATTTCCTATTTCAGAAATGCCGGAAATAAGTTCGCTTATAAGCTCGAGGGGCTTGATAAGGATTGGGTATATAGCGGCAACCGTCCCTACGTTACTTATAGCCATGTGCCGCCAGGCAACTATACGTTCAGGGTGAAAGCGGCGAACAGCAGCGGTGTGTGGAATCAAAAAGGAATCGCTTATAAGATTTCGGTGTCGCCACCGTGGTGGGCTACGTGGTGGTTTCGCATAGCGGCCGTGATTGCCTTGGCTTCAGCCATCTATGTTTTATACCGCTACCAGTTGAGGCAGGCGCTCAAGTTGCAAATGATACGCAACCGCATAGCAGGTGACCTTCACGATGAGATCGGCTCCACGCTCAGCAGCATTTCCATCTACAGCCAGGTGGCGAAAAAAGAAGTGATGAACAACCCCGTGCACGCTGCCTCTATGCTCGAGAGCATCACCGACAACACCACGGGAATGATGGACGCCATGAACGACATCGTGTGGATGATCAACACGCGCAACGACGGCTTCAACAACATCGTTGACCGCATGAATGCTTTTGCCAATGAGCTGCTCGAAGCGAAGAACTGCAATGTGCATTTGCACATCACGCCTGAACTGCAGAAGCTCCGCCTCGACATGACGCAACGGAAAAATCTTTATCTCATTTTTAAAGAAGCTATAAACAATGCTGCCAAATATGCCGATTGCAGAAATGTTTGGATTGATCTTTCCATGAACGGAAGTCACAAAATCATGATGAGCATTAAGGATGATGGAAAAGGATTCAACATGAATGGAGAATCAAAAGGCAACGGATTGCCAAACATGCAAAAGCGTGCAATGGAATTGAACGGTGAATTAAAGATTAGTTCAAGAGCTGGTGAAGGAACATCCCTGAATCTGGAATTCGCACTATGAGAACCGATAAAATAGAAGAATGAAAATTTTTAAGAAGCAATCTTCTGAATGGTTTATGAAAAAAACTTTGCTTCTGCTCATACTTTTTCTGCAATGCCAAATAGCTTCGGCCCAGGATGATCTGGTCTGCACCCGCTATTCGCATGTTGATGGATTGCCGGCTGCATTCGCCAATGCAGGAATGTTGACAGATGAAGCAGGACTCTTGTGGCTCTTTACTGAACAGAGTATTGTAAGATATGATGGCTGTGTTTTCAAAACGTATCCTAATAAGGATGCTAAAGTTTGGGGTAAGGCAATCAGAACTGACACGTGGGCAATGATTGGAGGGTTTGAGCGCTTTTATGTACAACGTGATTCTGATCTTTATGTTTATCACCCGCTTATTAACGGATTCGACCGGTATGATTTCAGTAAATTGATTACCGGGAGTGAAAAGAAAATTCTCGTAACAATTGACGACAGCAAAAACCATTGCATCTGGGTTATTACTCAAAGAGAACTTTTTAAACTCAGCTACTTCAGCGGAAATATAAAGCGATGGAACGCACCGGTATCTGAAGGAAATAAGTATCTGATCCCCGGGAATAAAATTATTTATAACGCATGGGGTGATAGCTTGCTCGTATTTGATATTGAAACGGAAAAATTCGAAACCGAATATCTTGGGGGCGCTAAAGACTTGAGCCCTGCCCGTATAGAATATTTTACTGAGAAGAACACCCCCGAAGGTCGTGAACTGATTAGCACGGCGATTCTTTCAAAAGATGGTAAAAGGATATTTTGGTTCAGACAGAAATCCCCTCTTCAACCAAAGATTATTGAAACCCCGTCACTACTTACAACTGCTATTGTTCCCTATCCATCCATGACCTTCGCCGATGCTGATAACCTTTGGATATGGAAGGGTGAAGAACATGTGATGCATCTGAATTTAAGTGCTGGCAAAATGGATACCCCGGATGTAAAAATTCCTCTCCATTTTGATCCGAAAGGTGGCGCGGGCGGTTTAATGATGGATGGAGATGGCGAACTGTGGTTAGGTTACGAAGACCAGGGTCTGCTTCGCGTGAACCCGGCAAAGAAAACGGTGACACAGTATTTAAGTATTTCCGGAAATCCAAATTCCATCTGGTCAAATCATGTTCGCTTCCCCATTTGTCGTAGCTCCGGTGTACTGTGGGTAAATGAATCTCCCTTCGGACTTACAAAAATTGAAAAGAAAAGAAACCTGTTTTCAACCATTGCACAACTACCGGATGAGTACTCCAATTCAATCCGCAACTTTGACGCACTTAATACACGAATGCTCCTGCCTCTTGACAGTGATCATTTACTTTCAGGCACCCTGGCTAATATCAGCAATGTAGATATCAGAACAGGGAAAGTGAATGTAGTGCGTTACCCTGATAATTCAGTAGTGAAAGAGCTTACTGCAAACCATTGGTGGGGTTGTGCAGTGGCAGATGCCCGGGGAAATATAATCATTGGCACTTGGGACGCCTGGATTTTTGTATATAATAATCATTCAAAAACCTGCCGTTCATTTCACGCATTGCCGGGAGGGCCTGCGCCCGGACAAGCTTATCGAACCATGTTGCTTGATTCAAAAAATATGCTTTGGATAGGAGGCAGGCATGGCGTATACAGGATAAAAGAGAATGAGATATTATCCAATCCTTCTCCTCATTTACAGTGGCTCGGCACTGGTGATAGCACCACCGTGCAAACCGTTTTTTGTTTTATGGAAGACCGGAATAAAAATATGTGGGTGGGCTCAATGGGAGGAATTAAGGTCTTTTCACCGGATGGGAAAATTACCTCCTATACTCATGAAGATGGAAGAAATAGTTTAAGTCTTAATGAAGTGCGTTGCATTGCTGAAGACAGCACTGGTAATATCTGGATTGCTACTTGTGGCGGTGGCTTAAATAAATTAGATGTATCCACACATCAATTTAGTGCATATACAACGAAGGATGGTTTGGCAGATGATGTTATATACTCCATGCTTATAGATAAGGAGAACAATTTATGGCTGGCATCAGACCTTGGGGTAACGAAATTCAATCCTTCAAACGGTTCGGTGAACAATTTCACGCCGTTCGATGGTTTGCAAGGGTATGAATTTAATACCAACGCTTCCTGTATCATGCCGGGCGGAGAACTGGTGTTTGGGGGTACTTCCGGACTGAGCTTTTTTAACCCGGAAGCTATTGCTGTTTCATCGTCTGTTCCTATAGTAATGCTCTCTTCATTCAAAGTATTGGGCGAAGAAACTTCTCTTGATACAGGTGTTACGAGACTAAGTTATAAGCAGGATAATCTCACCTTTCAATTTGCAACTACCTCTTATTACAGAAGTTCGGAAAATCAATTTGCCTATAGACTTGAGGGATTGGATAATGATTGGGTATACAGCGGCAATCGTGCGTACGTCACCTATAGTCATGTGCCGCCGGGTGATTATACGTTCAGGGTGAAAGCGGCTAATAGCAGTGGCGTGTGGAATGAAAAAGGAGTCGCTTATAAAATATCGGTGTCTCCCCCATGGTGGGCAACGTGGTGGTTTCGTATTGCGGCAGTGCTGGCAATTGCATCTGCTGTCTATCTTTTATATCGTTACCAGTTGCGGCATGCACTCAAGCTGCAAGCGATTCGCAACCGTATAGCAGGTGATCTGCACGATGAAATCGGTTCTACCCTTAGCAGCATTTCTATCTATAGCCAGGTGGCTAAAAAAGAAGTGATGAGCAAAGCGCCTGAAGCTGCCGGCATGCTCGAGAACATTACCGAGAGCACCACAGGAATGATGGATGCCATGAATGATATTGTGTGGATGATCAACACCCGCAACGATCACTTCGATAACATCACAGACCGCATGAATGCTTTCGCAAATGAATTGCTCGAAGCGAAGAACTGCAATGTGCATCTTCACATCAGCCATGAAATGGAAAAACTCCGGCTCGATATGTCACAGCGGAAAAATCTTTATCTCATTTTTAAAGAAGCTATAAACAATGCCGCCAAATATGCTGAGTGCAGGAATGTTTGGATTGATCTTTCCATGAACGGAAGTCACACCATCATCATGACCATTCGTGACGATGGCAAGGGCTTCGACACCACGCTGGAACCGCGCGGCAATGGGTTGCTAAGCATGCAAAAGCGCTCGAAAGAATTGAAGGGAGAATTTAAGTTTAGCTCGAAGGCGGGGGAAGGGACTTTGGTGAGGTTGGAGTTCGCTCTATAATCTGGATTCTGCTTTTGTAACGGGGGAATTGCTTATTTATCATCGCCGTGTCCATGAAAAATGAGACACGGCTTGGGTACAATGATGTATAAGAAAAAATGGTACACAGTATATAGGAAATTGTTATAAATTCAGTGGAAATCAGTTTTGCAATCGTATTTTTGGGGTCTAAAAGCTAAATTCATTATCACGCTTTTAAAAGACTTAAAGATGAAATGCGTCCACTGTCTAAAGGAGTTGAAAAATAAAACCCGAGATCATGTTTTCCCAAAAGCATGGTATCCTGACAACACTCCAAATAGTGTTCAAAGACCAACCGTACCTTCTTGTGGTGAATGTAATAATAAACTTGGCGCTCTTGAAAAAGAACTCTTTACTAAACTTGCTGCATGTTTAGATCTGACAAAAGCAGAAGCCTCTGGAATCCAAAGAAAATATCTGAGAAACTTAGGTATTGGCGTAGGAGATGAGATACCACCTGAAGAATTATCTAAAAGAATAAATGTCCGTAAAAAGATATTTTCTGAATGGAAATCATATTCTCCTGACTCAACACCACCTTTTCTTCCAGGACTTGAGCCTCACTCTGACATTCCTACAGAAAAGCAAATGGTAACACTTATCCCTAATGAATTAGTTGGTATATGTGTTCAAAAAATCCTCCGTGGATTGGAATATATCTATAGAGGTGAAAGATATATTGAGCACCCGTACACGGTGGAAGTATATATGCTTGATGAGCAAAAAAAAGGCATAGAAATCATCTACAATGCATTTGCAGAATCTGGAATCAAGACAGATTTTGGACCTGGTTTTATAGTGGAACGTGCCGCTGCCACGACCGATGAAAAGTATGATATGGTTGTATATAAAATTACCATCTGGGGACAGTTTATAACATATGGTGTCATTGGACCTCCAGACACCGAAGAGTTTGGCATGGGAAGCAAAATACCTGATTTAAAAATGTTGGAGGATAATCAACCGTACAACTTTAAATCAAAAGATATAGATAGCTTACTATCTGGTCTTATTCCTGATACCCACCCTTTTGACTTAATGAAATTAGCAGCAGAAAATGCTATTAACCTTTTTATCGAGAATAAATCCTTAGCTCCAACGTATAATTTGTTTTTCCAGAATAAGAAGAGAGTATATATATTATCTGATCCATCGCCTCTTTTTGATCAACAACAAAGACGTGTATTTATTGATACTGTAGCCGAAGAAGTTATAAAAAAGAATATCGATTTTGTAATTTCGGTAGGAATAATTCGGGTCTACGAAGTGCTAGTTAACAAACCTATTATACCTTCGCTAGAAAATAAAAAAAATGCTGAGGATATGATTCAGGTTTCCTATATTTCTGCGCAAAAGGGTAAAATTGTTCTTATCCCTTTTCGTAATAATGTTCTCGAAAAGATTGCTTTCTTCAAACCCTCAGTAATCGATTTTAGCGTTGATAACGATAAACATTCTGTTTATTACCATATGTTTAATCCTATCATTGCCGCTCTTAGAAAGATTGCCAAATAATATTAAGGTAGGCAGAAACTGAGGTTCATTCTCAAGCTCTTCATCGGAGAAGATATGACCATTCTTAACCATGGAGTTCTTGCCATCTAAAGTGGGGATTGATTTATAACAAATAAGGGAAGACTGTCATAACTGACAACTTTTTTTTGGTGTACCCTTCCTTTAATTCTTTCATGATACCTCCGAGCTTAATAAGATCCCCCAACTGGCGCCAGTCTTAGCACAGGTTCAGTGGCGCAGATAGACTGGTGCCGTCTATAAATTCCATTTCACCTACGGTTCATTCCACTGAGAAGAATCTTCATAAAAAGTATCAGGGTATAAATCCTGACCTCCCTGCCAAAGCACACTGCCCATAAAAGCGCGGGCAGTTTTAAATTGAGATAAATCTTTCAGCTCTTTAAACACACCAATGTTGAGATAAGGTTTCACATCGAAGGTGCGTACTTCACCGTTGCCGAAGGAAAGCTTCACCGTAAAATCATCATTACGAATACATTTTTTTACTCCTGGATTCATAATTATTTGAGCGGCTCAATTTTAAAAACAGCATTACCATTTACTAAGGATGGAATACGAATTATACCAATGCTCTTTTTTTCCCGGCTGTTCTCCTCCCTACTTTTCGTGAAAGTTTTCTGCCTGCATTTTTTGCTTTCAATTCAGCCATTGACTTTCTGAAGTCACTAAGTTCTTCCTCAGTCCAGCGCTTTGATTGAACGCTGAAGTCAACATTTTTTGGCTCTTTTATTAGTCCCATCTTTTTATGAATCTGATGGTAGTGATTGGTGGATGGTTACTGCGAAGTTCACCGCTATCGCCGGATTCGAATTAGGCCAACGCTCGTTTTCTTCGGGATATAGTCGGCAAGTGTCGTTTGGTTTTCCTCAACTTACGGGCTTTAAGAAAGTCGCTAAATTCCTTTTCCTCTTTTGCCGTCAGGGGCTTGTTCACGAAAACAAAATCGTGGTCGTCCATTTTTTTAAAGTTTGCCATGATTGAAATTTTTGAAGTATTGTATAACTAATGTAAGTGCTTCCTTTGTGTCAATGAACATTCGGTTACCACCTCCAAATATTTTTGCTCCTAACGTCAGGTGATAATGTTCTATAAGCTGTGATTTAGCTATGAATGAAACTACTCCGTCATAGCCTTTTTCAAACGAAACCTTACAACCGTAAGCTACTAAGTTACCTGCTACTCCTTTATAAAGTTTATGTCTGCCTCTATTGAATTTCGCACTCTCAATAAGAGGCATAAAAATGTGATCCTGCTTATCGGTGAGACAGATTAGTCCCTGAATAATTGTCGGATTATTAATGGTTGTCAGTTTGAAAATTTCGTTTGCCGTGTCTTTAAATTCTTTGTGCCAGTCGAAACCCCAGGCTGCCTTTTTAATTTGCCTCATATCCTTTGAAAATATTCGTGTTATCTCGGTATCAAAGACTTCACCAGTCAGCGAATTCTCAACGGACTTGGTCAACTTATCAATCTCAAAGTCAAGCTCAGTTTCTTTTCGTCTTTTCACTTTTCCTGAAGGGATTCCTTTGAAACAAAGTTACAAAAATAAATAGTTAGTTATAAGGTAAAATTCCAAATAAACTCTTCCCCGAAAGTGTATCTTTGAACACCCAATTTCCCAACTTTCACCCATGAAAAACCCGCTGCCCCTCCTTCTCCTTTTAGCAGCGCTAACTGCCTCCGCGCAGGATGATCTCGTCTTTACGCGCTATTCGCATCTCGATGGTTTGCCCGCTTCATTTACCAATGCAAGAATGTTGACAGATGAAACGGGACTCTTGTGGTTCTCTACTGAACAGAGTGTTGTAAGATATGATGGATATGTTTTCAAAACGTATTCTTACAGGGATGCTAAAGTGTGGGGTAAATCCATTGAAACCAACTCCTCGTTATCAATTGGTGGGTTTGAGCGCTTCTATATGCAATTTAGTTCTGACCTTTATGTTTATCACCCGCTTATTAATGGATTCGACCGGTATGATTTCAGTAAATTGATTAGAGGGAATGAAAAGCAAATTCTCGGAGCGATTGATGACAGCAGAAATCATTGCATCTGGATTATTACTCAAAGAGAACTTTTTAAACTCAGCTACTTCAGCGGAAATATAAAGCAATGGAATGCGCCGGTATCTGAAGGAAGTAAGTACCTGATCCCCGGAAATAAAATTATATATAACGCATGGGGTGATAGCTTGCTCGTGTTTGATATTGAAACGGAAAAATTCGAAACCGAATATCTTGTAGGAGCGAAAGACCTAAGCCCTTACCCGGTGCAATATTTCACTGAAAAGAGCAACCCTGAAGGTCGTGAACTGATTAGCACGGCGATCTTTTCAAAAGATGGTAAAAGGATATTTTGGTTCAGAAAAGAATCTCCTCTTGAACCGAAGATTATTGAAACGCCGCCACTACTTACAACTTCTGCCGCTATTCCCTATCCATCTATGACCTTAACCGATCCTGATAACCTTTGGATATGGAAGAATGATGAACACCTGATACATCTGAATCTAACTGCCGGCACAAGGGATACCCTTGCTGTGAAAATCCCCGTTCATTTTGATCCGAATGGTTGGCCCGGAAGTCTCGTGATGGATGGAGATGGTGAATTGTGGCTGACTTACGAAGACGACGGTCTGATTCGTGTTAACCCTGTAACAAAAACGGTAACTCAATATTTAAGCATCCCCGGAAACCCGAATTCCATCTGGTCGAATCATGCAGGCCCCGTAATCTATAGTAGCTCCGGTGTGTTGTGGCTAAATGAATCTCCTCGCGGACTTACAAAAATTGAAAAGAAGAGAAACCTGTTTCTAACCCTTGCGCAACTACCTGGCGAGTACTCCCGTTCGCTTCGCAACTCTGAAGCTCTCAATACACGAATGCTTTTTCCGCTTGACAGCGATCATTTGCTTTGGGGAACCCTGCTTAATATTTCCATTGTGAATATTAAAACAGGGTCAGTTGATGTGGTGCGATATCCTGACAAGACAGCAGTAAAAGAATTTTCCGAAAACCATAATTGGGGTTGTGCAGCGGAAGATAATCAAGGGAATATTTTTATAGCGACCTGGGATAAGTGGATTTTTGTTTATAACAATCACCTGAAAACCTGCCGTTCATATAATGAGCTACCCGGCGGACCAAAGAGCGGACAATGCTATCGAACTATGCTAATTGATTCGGAAAATATACTCTGGATAGGAGGTAACGAGGGGCTGTTCAGGATTAAGGCGGATGAGTTATTATCAAATCCCTCTCCGCACATGCAGGCAGTGAGTACAGGAGATGGCGGTAGTTTGCAAACTGTATATGCATTGATGGAAGACCGGAATAAAAATGTGTGGGTAGGAGGGCTGGGAGGGATTAAAGTCTTTTCACCGGGCGGAAAAATTACTTCCTATATTCACGAGGAAGGAAAAAATAGTTTAAGCATTAATGAAGTGCGTTGCCTTGCTGAAGATAGCAGTGGTACTATCTGGATTGCGACTTATGCCGGCGGCTTAAATAAATTAGATGTGGCCACTCGTCAATTTACCGCCTACGGAACAAAGGATGGTTTTGCGGATGATGTTATATACAGCATACTTATAGATAAAGAGAACAATGTATGGCTGGCATCCGATATTGGTGTGAGTAAGTTCAATCCTACTACTAAGGTGGTGAACAACTTTACACCCTTCGATGGTTTGCAGGGTTATGAATTTAATACGAATGCTTTCTGCGCTATGCCGGGCGGTGAACTGGTGTTCGGGGGTACTGCAGGATTAAGCGTGTTTAATCCGAAAGCCATTGCAGTTTCCTCGTCAGTCCCTACTGTAATTTTATCTTCGTTTAAAGTATCAGGAGTGGAAGCACCCCTCGATTCCGGTGTTACGCGGCTTAGTTATAAGCAGGATAATCTTACGTTTCAATTTGCCACAACTTCCTATTATAGAAGCGCCGGAAACCAGTTTGCCTATAAGCTCGAGGGACTGGATAACGATTGGATATACAGCGGTAACCGTCCTTATGTGACCTATAGTCATGTGCCCCCGGGTGATTATACTTTCAGGGTGAAGGCAGCTAACAGCAACGGTGTATGGAATGAAAAAGGAATCGCGTATAAAATATACGTGTCCCCTCCCTGGTGGTCAACATGGTGGTTTCGTATTGCAGCAGTACTTGCAATTGCTTCTGCCATCTATCTTTTATATCGCTACCAGTTGCGGCAAGCGCTCAAGCTGCAAACAATTCGCAACCGCATAGCAGGCGACCTGCACGATGAAATCGGTTCTACGCTCAGCAGCATTTCTATCTATAGCCAGGTGGCTAAGAAGGAAGTAATTAATAACGGTCCCCATGCCGCGAGCATGCTCGAGAATATTACGGAAAGCACAACAGGAATGATGGATGCCATGAACGACATTGTGTGGATGATCAACACCCGCAATGATTATTTCGATAACATCACCGACCGCATGAATGCTTTCGCGAATGAATTGCTCGAAGCGAAGAACTGCAATGTTCATCTTCACATCAGCCGTGAAATGGAAAAATTCCGGCTGGATATGTCACAGCGAAAAAATCTATATCTCATTTTTAAAGAAGCTATAAACAATGCGGCGAAGTATGCTGATTGCAGGAATGTCTGGATTGATCTTTCCATGAACGGAAATCACACCATCATCATGACCATTCGTGACGATGGCAAAGGCTTCGACACAACGCTGGAACCGCGCGGCAATGGATTGCTGAGCATGCAAAAGCGCTCGAAAGAATTGAAAGGAGAATTAAACTTTACCTCGAAGGCGGGGGAAGGCACTTTGGTGAGGTTGGAGTTTGGGTTATAAAATAATATAGTATCTGATCATGACCATTGTCTCTAAAAACAAATCGTGCCATCACATTAAAGCGATGGCACGATTCACAAACTCAACGCTCCTTACTTCTGAAATACAACCTGTCCTGTGTAAACCTGGTCGTCGAGAATCACCCTTACAAAATAATTGCCTGAAGGAATATCCGGATTAAGCTCAATCTCCTGTTTCAATTTGCCGTCAGCAATTGCTGTTCGATTCATGTAGATCACCTGGCCAAACACATTCAGAATCTGAACATCAGCCGATGAGGAGGAGATGTCGCTCAGAGATAGTTCGATCATAAAGTTTCCATTTGTTGGATTTGGGTAAATCGTCATGGATGTAGAAACGAACTTATCTATCTCTGCTTTGCATGACTTGGTCACCTTCAATGCGTTGGAAGTAGCACTGCACCCGGCGCTGTTAGTTACTATGCATTTATAAGTTCCCTTGACAGTAGCCGTATAAGTCTGATTGGTTGCTCCTGAAATATTAACCGCATTCTTCAGCCATTGGTAAGTATATCCCGACCCTGAATTTGCCTGCAACACCACGGAATTAGTACCGCACAGGTTGAGACTTCCCTGCGCAGTAATAGTTGCTGTGGGCTTGCTCACCTGCGTGAGCGTAGTTAGTGCTGAGAAAGAATTGCAACCAAAAGAATTTGTTTCTTTCACTTTATAGCTCCCGGCTTTGTTAGTGCTATAAGTTGACTGAGTGGCACCGCTAATAACTTTTGAGCCTTTGATCCATGAGTAGTTTGTACCCGCGCTGCCATTAGCAACAAAAGTCACTGTCGTTCCCGCGCAATAGTTATACGCACCCGAAGGCGTGATAGAAGCATTCAGAGCATGATCGTCAACAACGCCGTTGCAATCATCGTCAATAGAATTACACACGTCTGATGCGCCGGGATGAATGGCATTATTCCCATCATTACAATCGGTATTATCACTCACATATCCTGAAGGTGCTGAGCTGCATATTGAGGTGGAGTTTGCAGGATTTCCGTAAGTATCAGCATCGGCATCTGCGTAGTAAGTATATTGAACCAAACCCGTAAGAGTTGTTTGTGCTGACGACACACATCCGTTGCCATCGGTGACTTTCACGCTGTAATCCCCTGCGGTTGACGTTGAGATCGTTTGTGTGGTGCTGCCGGTTGACCATGCATAGGCGGTGAACCCTGTGCCTGCATCGAGGGTGAGCGGATTCGATCCGCATATTTCTGTTCCGCCGCTGATCGTGGGTGTGGTTGGAGTAAAGGATTGAATGGTTATGAACTGAAGCGAGCCGTAGGTCAATCCTGTAATTTCCTGCACTCTGAATTCAACCCGTGAATCCGCATTAAGTACACCCGTCCACACATTCGTGTGTGCATCACAGCAGCCGGTGTGTTCCCAAACCATAACTCCGTCAATCCACAATTGCGCATTGTCATCGTGGCCGGGAATGTCTATATGGTAGATTCCGCAATCAAATCCTTGTCTCTTCGCGCTGAAAGAAAAGTAGTCACCGGGAAGATAACATCCCTGGTAGCCCGCCGCCGAGGAAGGACTGCTGTTGGTACCCCATTTATTCTGTGTATTGAAATTCAAGGTGGTGTCAATGTAATATCCCGAGTAGTTGGATTCTACCCACGGAGTGCCACTGCTGTAGTAATAATAGTAGTAATAAGTGTATCCGTCATAGTACCCATTCACTTTCCAAACATGATCGCCAAACGCACTCTCATCTCCCGGAGGACCTGTGATTACCGCATGTGATGTTGCCGAACATCCGAGCGCATCACTCACGGTTAAGGAAACATTCCCTGCACTGTTTACAGATGTATAATAGTAGGTAGCACCATTGCTCCATGAAAGGGATGCATACCGTGAATTATAATCAGTAGACAGGTCAACATATCCATTCGCAGGGCAATATTGAAAGCCATTATAAGAATGAATTACCGGTGTGTCGAGCGCGGCTACCGTTATTGTCTTTGAAGCCGTTCTTGTGCAGCCGTTCACCATAGCATCAACGGAATAATTTCCTGTTGCATTTACAGAAATACTTTGAGTGGTTTCGCCGGTGCTCCACAAATAGCTGTCAGCACTGTTGGCAGTTAGCTGAAGAGAATAGCCTGGACAAATTGTTGTTGGTCCATTTACAGCGATCGAGTTTTGCAGGATAAGATTGATGGCACCGAAAGAACCGCCAACACCCTCGGTGCTTCTGAAAACAACAGTGGAATTGTCATCAAGAAATCCTGTCCACACATTAGTATGTGAATCACAGCAACCAATGTGCTCCCACACTTTTGTTCCATTTATGAACAACTGCGCTTCATCATCATGATTGGGAATACTAACTTGATAAATACCACATGGAAATCCCTGGCGCTTTGCACTCCATGAATGGTTATCGTTATTTACCACACAACCATTGTAGCCGGAAGCAGCGGACGGCGAACTGATGCTATTCCATCTTGACTGTGTATTGAAGTTGAGATTGGTGTCAACATAATATCCTGAGTAGTTATTCTTCCATGACTTGCCGCTATCTATTGTGCCCCCTGCATTGAATGCATACACATTCCAAACATGATTTCCGAATACAGAAGTATCTCCCGGTGGTGGAGTTACTGCAGTACTGGCGGTTGCAGCGCAACCACTATAATCGGTTGCTGTTACTGTATAGCTTGCGATGGAAGTTGCAGTAATAGGGTTCGTGGTTTCACCCGTTGACCATAAGTAGGAAGTTGCCCCGGCAGTAGCCGTTAAAGTTCCACCGATGCAATTGTTACTACCATTGTTATTAATTGAAAGTGTCGTCAGGTGAGGATGACTTGGGTGATAATGAAGATAGTTTACGCAGAAAGATTGATTTGCACTTATACCGCCGGTGCCCGCCGTAAAACCAAAGTAGACATGCGGGTTGCCTGCAAAAACATCAGTAGTAAGATCATCAGTGTATGAAGTTTTCAAATCGCCGTCTAAGTAAACAGAAAACAAATGTGTCGTTGCATTCCAGGTGATGCGCAGAACTTTAGTATTGCAATTAGCAAGGTAAGGTGAAATGGAAACCGGGCCAGCGAGGGGTGAAGGGAGTCCGTCTTTCACTATTGCAATGTGAGAGCCATCAGGATCATAATAGGGCGCGCCACTTCCGGAGTTATATATGTCAAGCTCTACACCAAGCGAGTGCGTGAATGATGAGGTAACTTCATAGTAGCCCAGATCGCTGCCATTGATGCCAATGGCGCTGGCTCCGTTGCTGCAACTCTGGAGCACAAATACCATCCCGTCAGCTCCACCGCATTGATAGGTATTAAAGCTGACGTCAAAGTCATAAGCAAGATTGGCTGAGTCTCTGTACCATGCTGCCCCTCTTTGAGCATAGTAATTGGTGAGGGTATAGCATCCGTTGGCGCCGTAAGCGTTTGATACTACATTGAAATTTGAATAATCAGGAATAGAGAAAGTACACTGTGCTGTGCTGCGATAAAAAAGAAAACTTAGCATCGCAATGAAAATGGTGGTGAAAATGTTTTTCATTTTGTTTGAGTTTTTAGTTAAAAAAATTTCCGGGGGCAAATGTGGAATGCAGAAGAAGGCAATACAATTCCTAATTTTAGGGAGGATGCTTAAATGCAAAAATTTCAGGTGCGTATTCCTAATATTAGGGATGCAGAATCGCAGAATTTATTATCGCCGCACCGTACCTTAGTGCCAAATCCGGAAGTGAATTGAAGCGACATAAACATATTGCGCTGATTTTTTTTCTCTCGCTCCAACATTTCTTCACTGCAGAAGCCCAATCTCTTCCTTCTAAGTATTTGAAGTTTGATCTGCTCACCATCAGCGACGGATTATCGCAAGGAATGATCACGAGCATCCTGCAGGATCACTACGGATTTATGTGGTTTGGAACGAAGGATGGATTGAATCGCTATGATGGTTATCACTTCGTAGTCTATCGCCACAACCCTTCGGATACCAATTCCCTCTCCGATAATTTCATCCAGGCGTTGCATGAAGATTCTAAAGGACGCATCTGGATTGGCACATCGAACTATGGCGTTGATATGTTTGACAGGAAAACCGAAACCTTTCGTCACTTCCGCTATGATGATAAAAACAAATATTCTTTGAGCGATAACAGGGTGGTAACTATTGAGGAAGATCATAATGGTGACATATGGGTAGCCACCTTAAACGGCGTAGATAAAATTTCTGAGCAGGAAAATGCTACGTTCCGCATCACGCGATATTTTTCTGAATTGTGCAATGTGTTTGCCGCGCATGATGGCACCCTCTGGGGATCTTCAAGGCATAGCCTTTCTTTCCGCATTCACCCCGGAAAAAATGGAAGTGAAAGCATAGACACCCTGGATATGAAAAAGTATTGCACCTACCCTGAAGAAGATGACGGCAATGAGAAATTCATAAGCGAAGCCATTGAAGATACTGCTGAACATTCGCTGTATCTCATTTGTGAGTATTCTATATCAAAAGTGAATACCATTTCGGCTGAATCAGAAATTATTTCCGCCCAAAGAAATCACTGGGGTGTATTTGGGGGCAACATCTGCATGGATGATAAACATACAATCTGGTTGAGCGAGCGTGACTGGCTGGAGCAGTTCGATGTGAGGCGAAAGCAATGGACGAGAATTTTTTCAGAAGACCCGAACCTGAAAATTGTACTCGACAATACCAATGTTGTTTACAGGGATCGAAGCGGAATTATTTGGGTAGGTACCAAGGGATATGGCTTGCTGAAGTATAATCCGCGCTCGGAAAAATTTCACCAAACTGATCATGAAAGTATTAGCTGGATGGGTGCAACAAATGATGGTCAGGTTGTAGTTCTTAAAAGCGGAGAGTTCATTGACATCTTCAATCCGCAAACAGGTTCTTATTCCGTTTCAGTTAGTGATAGCAGTTGGATAAATCGTGTTTCATCTTACAAAGATTTTGGATTGAGCACATCGGCTGCGCAGGATCGTAATGGCACAATCTGGCTTTCTAAAAATTGCCTGGTGGAATATGATGCGGCAACCAACACTTTCCATCAATATAGAGTAGCAGACCGATTAAATTTCCCTGTGTTTGTTGATCATGACAACAAGATTTGGGTAGGTACTGATAAAGTATTGAGTCGTTTTGATCCTGTCACGAAAACTTTTACAGACTATCATTATCCCGTTGAGCCCGTTCGTGCACCCTATGATTTTCTTCAGTGTATGGTTGAGGATAAAGCGGAAGGAATTTTTTGGCTCGGCACCATGAAAGGTTTGCTTCAATTCAATTCTTCTTCGCAATCATGGCAACTGTTTAAGAATATCCCCGACGATTCTTCATCACTCAGCTTCAATCTCATCTTTTCGCTTTTTGATGATCCATACGAGCCGCAGAAATATTTATGGATCGGAACCAACGGCGGAGGATTGAATCGCTTCGACAAGCAATCAGGAAAAGTGATCCGCTACTCGATGAAAAATGGTTTGCCCAACGATGTTATCTACGGAATCCTTAGTGATGATGATGGAAATTTATGGCTGAGTACAAACAACGGATTGTGTCGCTTCACTCCGAAAACGGGAGCGACTAAAAATTTTGAAATGAAAGACGGGCTGCAGGGAAATGAATTCAATCGCTATGCTTATTGTTCCGTGAGGAATCCGTCGGACAAAACAAAAGACGGCACTTTGTTTTTCGGTGGGGTGAATGGGTTCAACTATTTCAATCCTAAGGATCTTTCTGATAACCCTTCTGTCCCCAATGTTGAGATCACTGACTTCAAGTTGAGAAATCAGTCTGTGTCATTTAAAATCAAGAATCCTGCTCTAAGCAAACCGGCATATCTCACTGATAAAATTGTGTTGCCGTATAGTGACAACATGATCTCATTTGAATTCGCGTCTATGGATTTTACTTCACCCGAAAAGAATCTTTATCAATACAAGCTCGAAGGGTTTAACCAGGACTGGATTCAATCAGGCAACGTTCATTCTGCAACCTACACCAATCTCGATCCTGGGACTTACACGTTTACTGTGAAAGGAAGTAACAACGACGGTGTATGGAATGAAGAAGGAAAAACAATTCAACTGGTAATTCTTCCACCATGGTATATGACATGGTGGTTTCGTTTGCTCATTGGGATAATGGGTATTTCTGCTCTTTATGGAATCTATCGCTACCGTCTTCAGCAGGCATTACAATTACAAGCGGTACGAAACAGAATTGCCAGTGATCTTCATGATGAGATCGGTTCAAACCTCAGCAACATTTCAATCTTCAGCGAGGTAGCACAGGAAAAATTAGATGATCCGAAAGAAGTTGCAGCGCTGCTGCGAAAGGTCAGCGACTACACCCACACTTCCATGGAAGCCATGAGTGATATTGTGTGGATGATCAATGCGCGCAACGATCGTTTTGAAAATATTATCGTCCGCATGCGTGCACTCGCCGCTGAAATTTTCGAAGCAAAAAATTATGCTCTCCACTTGAATTTTGATGAGCGGTTGAACGCATTGAAATTGGGAATGGAGAAGCGCAAGAATTTTTATCTCATCTATAAAGAAGCCATCAACAACATTGCAAAGTATGCCGATTGCAAAAATGTTTGGATTGAAATGAAGATGAATCGCTCATCCGTTCATCTCACCATTAAAGATGACGGGAAAGGTTTTGATCTGACTGCAAGCAACCACGGCAATGGTCTAATAAATATGACACGCCGCACCGAGGCATTGGATGGAGATGTTGAATTTAAATCTGCTCCAGGGAAAGGAACAATGATTGAATTGAAATTTTCTATTTGATGGAAAACCTGTCCCGTAGGGACAAACCTTTGGTAGAATAAGATCGACCAGTCATTTCTCGTCCTGTAGGGACGAACATTTTGGTAGAATGAGAATTGCAATCATTTTTCGTCCCGTAGGGACATTCTTTTTTAATCGAATCAAATACAAAATTTTATTTCATCACGATGCACGGGCATTTGTAAATTCATACCCTACCGATCAACATCATGGCAAACACTTATTCACAAATCAACATCCACGCTGTCTTCGCCGTAAAAGGACGAGAGAATTTCATCACAGAAAATTTCCGCGATCGGCTGCACAAATTTCTTTCAGTCACCTTAAGAAATGATGGATCACATCCGCTTGCAGTTGGAGGATGGCTCGATCATGTTCATGCATTTTTTGAATTGCCTGTCACCATGGCAATCTCTGATCAACTGCAAAGAATCAAATCTCAATCTTCATTATGGATCAGTGAAAATAAATTCGTCAAAGGAAAATTTCAATGGCAATCGGGATATGGCGCGTTTTCACATTCGCGTTCGCAACGTGATCCGATGATCAAATACATTATGAACCAAGCACAACATCATAGGCGAAAGACTTTTCGGGAAGAATATCTCGATCTGCTTGCCAAGTTTGAAATTGATTTCAAGAAGGAATATCTCTTCGAATTTTATGATTGATAAATGGGGACGGGAATGCGTTCGTCCCGCTGTGACGATGAATGGTTTGTAATTCCCGTTCTACTAACAAAGGGTCGTCCCTCCGGGACGAAAAAAATTGATGCATTTGATCCTACCAAAGGTTCCTCCCTACGGGATGATAAATGGTTCGGGATTTCTCTTCTGCTGCCGTTTAGAAAATGGTTATTGGGAATTAGGATATTAGGATATTAGGGACGGATACAACCCAAACACTAATTTCCTAATACACAAATTTCCCAATATCCTAATTCCCCATTCTCCCTAACATTAGGGGTTTCTCAACACCTGTAGCTATTCTACATTTGCACCATGGCAATCCGCGTTTTAGTTTATGACGATAATAAAGGCAGGCAGGAAGCATTGGAACTTCTTGTCAATGGCACAACAGATATGGAGTTTATCGGTGCATACGAAAACTGCAATCATGTGGTTGAGGATATTGAATCGCTGCTTCCCGACGTGGTACTGATGGACATTGACATGCCCGGTGTGAACGGCATTGAAGGATTAAAGCAGATCCGGAAAAATTCTCCGAACGTTTTCATCATCATGCAAACTGTTTTTGAAAATGATGAAAAAATATTTGCAGCCATCCGGGCGGGTGCTCATGGTTACTTCCTCAAAAAAACCTCTTCTGTAAAATTGATCGAAGGCATTCGCGACGTGATGGAAGGCGGCGCGCCCATGACCGCTTCGGTGGCGCGCAAAGTCCTCGAAACATTTCATCACCAATCTTCAACTGCAGGGGATCACTTTGACCTCACAGCACGCGAGCAGGAAATTTTGTCAATGCTTATGAAAGGAATGAGCTACAAGATGATTGCCGATGCCTGCAACATTACGTTCCATACGGTAAACGCCCACTGCAAAAAAATTTATGAGAAGCTGCACGTGCACTCGGCAACAGAAGCAGTAGCCAAAGCGACAAGAAGGAATTTTGAATAGAGGAGTTCCATCACGAAATCAAATTGAAAAGAGTTTCATCCTTCACCTTCACCAGTTCGCCCGCCGGAACTGTGAGGCAATAGATTGCTGAGCATGGAAAAGCGCTCAAAAGAATTGAAGGGAGAATTTAACCCGCATTTTGTCCGCAGGACTCTGCGAGCAGTTCAATAAAATAAACCGCAGAGAGCGCAAAGAATTTCGCAGAGAAAAAACGCAAAGGTTAACACCAGATAATTTGTAACTTTTTCTTTGCGCTATTCTTGGCGTTTTACTTCGCGCTCTTTGCGGTAAAAATTCGAACTGCTCGCAGAGTCCTGCGGACAAATTCCGGGTTTAACTTCAGCTCGAACGCGGGTGAAGGGACTTTGGTGAAGTTGGAGTTTGGGTTGTGAGCGGATTCTTGGGTTTATAAAAGATGATCGTAGGTGAATCAATTTTGAGATTCTCATCCTTTAGGATTCTTGTAGGGTGTTCGCATATCCTCCTTAAGGAATTGTTGTTCTTCCTTTTCACCCCAATGTTTTTCATCCCAGACTTTAATAGCGGATGTGATGGTTTTCTGCGCGAAATATTTCCCGAGTAAATCTTTGATAGCAATCAAATCATCATCGCTCACATTCTTTGAATAGAGTTTGAGTAACTCTTGCTGTAAGTTAGAAAATTTGGTTGGCGTTTCCATTTGAAAAATTATTGTAGTTCGAAGTTATGAATTTCAGAGATTACTGAAAGGAGGGGAGTACAAAACGGAAGAAAGGTGGCGGAGGAGATTTGCTTATTTATCGTCGCCGTGTCCATGAAAAATGAGACGACCGGGGTGCAAAAACAAATCGTGCCATCACATTAAAGCGATGGCACGATTCACAAACTTGATTCGCTTACTTCTGGTGGGTCAATTTTTATCCTTTAGAAGCCATTGCCTCACCGTACGAGTCATAATATTCTTTGTGCTCGCATATTTTTCCGTCCCTGAAATAAAATACCATAGCCCAGTTACCGGAATAGGAGTTACCGGTCTTCTTTGATTTTGCATCCCAGTATCCCAGCGCCACTACCTTATCGCCTTCTGAGATATACTCATTGATCTCGAATTTGGGAAAATCTTTATTCTCATAAATGAGCTTGAAAAAATTTGCCACCCCGTTTTTCCCGTTATACACTTGTGCGTATGGTAGAATCGCGGTAGGTCCCGGACACGTCCACTTAATGTCGTCGGTAAGCAATTCGAGGATGGCATCCACATTTCCTTGCCCGAATAAATCGTATAGTGACTGCGCAATCTGTGCATTGGTCATTGCTGCTTTTGATGCTTCCATTTTGTTTTTGTTTTAGTTGTTATCAATTTGATGATGCAAAGATGGAGACCCGGGTAGTACCCGGCTATCGTGAGAAATCATGATTTTGAGAGGGAGGAGGATGAAGGCATCCTCAATATTCATGAGGGAGGAATAAGCCCGGTTTAGGCAGACTCAAAGTAGTTGACGATGAATAAAAGTTGACTGCCGTGGTTTGAAGAAAGAATGATTGTTGATGACGGAATAGTGAATGTTGCTAAGGATGTGGATACGGGAGTGAATGCGAGATTGACGGTGAAGTTCGTGGCGATTATGGGGACATAACTCACCGACGACGGTTGAAACAACAATTTATTATGAGTCAGAGGCGGTTGGTGTGGATACAAACAGCAGCTAGAAAGATTAAGGATATAATATAGGCAGTAATCTTTCCAATTGTTTTTTAAACTGATTTTCTAAGTCGTTAATATCCTTATAAACAGTTTTAAAATGGCCAAGCTTCGCTAAAGTCTCTTCAAACTTGAACTTTGAATTCATATCTGCTTCCTTTATTTGATTTAAATTTATTGGGGCATCTTTAAAATAGGTAAAGACAAAAGGTTTACCTAAATTTTTAAATTGGCCAAAGGCAGTCTCAAATTCTTGAGCAGTATACTTACCAACTTTAGTAAAAAATAAGCTAAGAAAGATATCGCATTCTCTTATTGCCTTATTGTACTCTGACTGCAAATTTTCTATAGACATAGCATCAGTAAAATATTCCCACTGAATAATCTCCAAATAAATTCCTTCCTTATGAATACGGTCATTCTCAACGCTGATAAATTCTCTCAATGCTTTTCTGTCTTCAACAAGTTCAGTTGAAGATGCTAGAAAAATTTTTATTGTTTTTATTTCAGAAGCTTTTTCGGCTTTTGATGCTTTAATATTTACTTGGGGCTCTGTGAGTTTCAAAAGCTCTTCAGCACTTACGATTTCACCTGTTTTGCTGCACTGTGAACCAGTTCCTTTTTCTCTGAATTTCAATAATAAATTGTAGTCATGAAAGGCTGGCTCTGTTGAGAATTTGCACTCATCACAAATACATGGAACTAATTGCTTGTATTGGAGGTTATTGAACGGCTTAAGTACTTCTGCAAAACGTTCTCTTATAATTGCAAGCAATTCTATTTTATTAACCCCACCTATGCGTATTTCAAAACGATTGCTTCCCCCATAACTTTCTATTATTTCAGCATATGCTCCATTTGCTTCAATATTTACCCCCCTGTGCCAAACAAGATCATGATCTTTTATATGGTGGTTTAATCCAACTATTAAACGTGACATAATGCCTTGTGGCATGTATTTATCAAACTCATAGTTGAATTGAAGTATATTGTTACTGTCTGCATGTGCCCATTCTTTGTAAGGTGTTACCGTTGGTAGATGAGCCGGAACAACATAATTGTCACTACCGACTATGTGATACATTAAGCCGAATTTATGCATCAACTGAGTAAGCTTATTTACCTCGTAATGCAGTTCATTATTGCCCCAAATTTTTTTAATATCTAACTCGCTTAGCCTGCCTTTTTTTGATTTCGCAATTTCGTTATCTAACACTTCATACACTGTTTTAACAAGCCAATTTGAATTAATATATATGCGCTCTTGCAATAATTCATCGTCAATATAATGTGTGAAGGCGCCTATTCTGCTAAAATATCCGCTGAGAGTATGAATCATACTTGCTTCTTTAATATTATAGCGTTCACAAATTTCCCTAAAATGGTCAAATGAAATAAAATTTACTTTTTCCTTTAATAAGTCCTCCCTTATACTTACCCAAGAAGGAGGTAACGGGTCACCAATTCCTGGAAGTTGCTTCAAATACATTTTAATCTTATCTTGCAAATCATGAAGTTTTGATTTATCGTTTTTTAAATCTAGCTCGCTTACATCTTTAATTATTTTTCCAAAATGTCCTCGATAACCACTTTCATCGAACTTTTGCTCATGACCAAATTTTTTGTTTAAAACGATAATTAAGGGGCTATTGTCACCTCCTAGTTGCTCAACAGTATTCAACCAATAAGAGAAATCAGTTTTTTGTTCACGCGTATCTGCAATAAGAACATAAAATGATTTATCGCTGAAGAAAATCTGGTGCGTTCCCTGGTAAATTTTCTGCCCTCCAAAATCCCAAAGATTAACATGAAAATTAGTATTGTTCAACTCAGGCATTTTAGGAAAATCAATAGAATAATTCCATTTACTGACTTCAATTCCAAGGGTGCTATCTGTCTCATGTGGCATTTCGGAATTAATATTTTGCATTTTGCGAATAAAGGTTGTTTTTCCAGTTCCGCCTTCTCCAATTACTAATAATTTTGCCTCGAATAGGTATTCGGTCTTACCTTTCTCTTTTTCAATTTGAGAAAAGTAATTCTTTATAGCTTGTTTGCCTTGTTTAACGATGTCAATGGGCGGGATTTTTAAAACATCATTAAAAATTGAAATTTTTCTAGCGGCACCATGCTCACGCCATTCGATTCCCATATTAAAATCAGTAATCCAAGATGGCAGTTTTTCTATTGGATTCTTACTCAATTCTAAATTAGTTAACTTCTTCAAATCTTTAAGAGCAGAAATATCGGAAATTTGATTTTTCCACAAATTCAAATAAGTCAAATTGATTAAATTTTTTAAAGGCGTAATATCACTAAGAGGAGTGACCTCTATAAATAATTCCTCTAAATTTACTAACTCCCTTATGGGAGAAATATCATTTATTTCCGATTCCCATAATTGTAATCTTTTTAAATTCGTTAGATTCGCAAGTGCAGAAATATTTTTGAGAGGATTTATTCCCATGCTTAATTCTGTTAAATTTTTTAGTTCTTTTAGCGGAGAAATATCACTTACGTTACATGAAACAAAGGATAATTTCGTTAATTGAGATAAATTTTCTAAGGAGGAAATATCGCTAAATTGATTATTTCCTAAACTTAACTCAATCAATTGTTTCAATTCTTTTAGAGGAGAAATGTCAATGAGTTCATTGTTGGTCAAGTTTAAAGAGGTTAGACTCCTTAATTCCTTCAAGCTAGAAATGTCTGTAAGATTATTAACAGATAAATCAATTTCCGTTAACTGGCTCAATTCTTTTAGATTAGCAACAATTCCTTGAAGATCTCTTAGCTGACAATTATATAAACTTAAACCTACGACGTTATTAGCTTGGTTGGGCATATAACCTCTTTCACGAGACCTTAGCCTGTCAAATTTCGGTAATTTTATATTTAGCTTCTTTTCTATTTGTCTTATGATATATAATTCAGTCATTATTTGTGTAATTTAATCTGATATTAATTATTTGCCCATAGTTCGTGTCCTCCCCTAACTGGAATCCCAGCACCTAAAAAAAGGACAGTGATTCTTGTTATCATTTGGCTGTGTCTTTTATATTTTTCATTTCAATTTTCAAACTGTCATAACTATCTTTCAATTGCACATTTTGATCTTGTAATTCTTTACTTGAATTTCGTAAGTCAAATAGTTCGTTGTTCGCACCTGTTCTTTCGTAAAGTGATCCAAGAGTGAATACTCCAATTAGGACTGCAATTAAAGTTGAACCCACGCCAATTAATTTTCCTATTGGTAGGCTTATTAAAGCAGACCATAATTTTTTAAAAGAGACATTGTCAAGTTGAATTGTATTCTCCTTCATGCGATCAATCTCGTTATCCCGATTGCTTATCTCTTCATGCATTTTTTCAGTTTCCTTGATTTTATTTCTATATTTATTTATTTATTTATTAGATCATTGTAGTCAGGAACAAGCTCATTCCACTTCTTGAGCAAGCTCATAAATTTTTCTTCAAAGCATTGTTCCTTAACTACTTCCTTTTGCTCACCTATTTGTGAATATTCGTTAATGAAGTCAATGTATGAGTAAAGAAGAATATTAGCAGTTTGTTTTCCTTCATTAAGAACTTTCTGCTTTTCAGTTGAAACATAAGTTTCAAAGTTAAGTCCGTAAACTTGAAGCCATTGATTAGAGAACTCTCCAAAAATTTCCTTTACATCTAGGATGGTTCTATCTTTCCACGCTTTTGAATTAAAGTGGAAATCGTTGAGGTCAGAAATTCTTTGCCTTAAAATGTTAATTGCTCTGTCTTTTGGAATAAGTAAATTCATCAGTTTTGTAAGTTTATAGACCACCCCGTCTCATACCTTCTCTAAACAAACATTTAGCTAATTTCCATCAAAGATAAAAATTCAAACTTAAGATCAGGCCTTTCAATATTCCCCAACTGGTGCCAGTCTTAGCACAGGCTCAGAAGCGCAGCCAGACTTCCCTAATTTTTCTCGATAGACTCATGCCATTCTGAACTCCGCCATCCAAGATTTGCCCCTAACAAAAGCATCATTAAGAATAATGCTATATAAAGTATTAAACATGAAAGAAAAAACAAACTATATACGATAGCAAGTATCAAATTTCCCATAGCAAATAGTTTGCTAACAAAAAAGAAGGATACTATTAAGGGACTTACCAAAGTTGCAACCGTCACTATAACCAAAGGATAATACCATATCCTATTTAACCGATATTTAATAACGCTCGCAATGCTGAATATGATCCATAAGTGACCGATAATTCCTGTAAGGAGAACATTATTTAGATTCGGGAATTTGAGATTTTCCTCTGTGAGATTGATTTTTTTATTGTCATTATTTTCAACTAATCCAGATGTATCGAACGTTTCACTTTCAATAACCTTCAGAGATAACCGCAAAACAAGGAACCAAATTAGAGAAGACAGCATAAAAATTTGCAGAATCAATAAAATGAGAGGAGCAATTTTAATCCATTGTTCTCGAGATAAGCTTAGTCCAATAAGAGGTACTTCCAATGTTCCATTTTTGGGGAGAACGAGATAAGCATAAAAAGCAATAAGACTAAAACCTATACTGAACATTATTGCTTTATTTATATCATTGACGCTTTCGCTATATCTTTTAGTAATTTTTTCAACTGAATCTTTATTTTTATAATCATCTAAGGTGCGTCCTGAAAAAAGTTTTTTTATAACGAACTTTTTCGTCAGTTGGGTTACACGCTCTTCTATCATTCCTGTAAGGGCAGCGACAGCCATAGTATTTTCTGTTAAAAAATTTTTCTCTCTGTTTCGAAAGCCAGACTGGTTTTCCTACAAGCAGAAAAAAACCCTCAAACTCGCGCGCGAATGCAGTTAAGCAAATTTTTTTTGAGAGGGTTCGCGTGCCCCTCACCGGCGCAGGTCTTAGCGACACTCCAATGCGGGGAGCCAGACCTGTGCCTTCTTAAGCCACCACAAAGCAAACAAAAAGTGCCAATCTCTCGGTGTTTTTTTCATCCATTCCTTACCAACCTTTTAAATCGCCACCAACTTCACTACCAATCTCGCGTTCACTCCCATATCTAAATCCTTAGCAACTTCCACAGGTTGATACTTCGGTAGTTCAAATTTCTAAATTGCAGTACCTTGGCAAGATGAAAACAATCATATCCTTTCTCATTTTGTTTTTAATTTCTGAAACAAGAATCTTCTCGCAACAATATTCTCAGGGGCCAAACATTGCACTCACTGTGAATGAACAATACGCAGGGTGCCTCACATGTGCAGGCTCTGAGTGGAATAATCTTTCCAATGCCATTAATCCTGATGACGTGTGGGCATCATGCAACGTGATGCAATATCCTGATTGCTTTCAAACAGTCTGCTTCTTCACACGCGGTATCATGACGAGTAATTATGGATTCAGCATTCCCAATAATGCCATCATCACCGGGATTGAGCCGGCAGTGATCCGGCGATCTGCAAATGGTTACGTGAAGGATTCTTCGGTGATGTTGATGAAAGACAATATTGCGATAGGTGAGAATAAAGCGTACCCTGATTTGTGGTCTACCGGAATAACGGTGGTATTTTACGGAGGTGTTTTTGATTTGTGGGATACTACCTGGACTCCACAAGAAGTAAACTCGCCAACGTTCGGTGTTTTCGTTTCTGCCCGCAACACGAACTCAGGGGTGAATGATAGTGCCGAAGTTGATGATGTTCAGTTGACTGTTCACTATGAGCTGCCAACAGGCATCGGAGAAACGGCAACAGATGCAAAAATCAATTTTGATCCCGTGCACGGAGTGTTATCGTTGCGAAATATTTATTCATCATTTTCATTAGCACTGTTCAACTTGCAGGGACAGCAGGTATTCGAAACTCACAACACAACGGCAATGCAGTTTCAATTTCATTCGCTTCATTCAGGAGTATATATTGTCTCATTGGTATCGGAGACGGTGTCGCTAAAAAAGAAAGTAATCATTTATTGATGCGGCGAGTACAGGCATGCCGTGAAGCGCAGCCAGACTATTGCGTTGCTCCATTTTTGAAGGGCGGCTATTGATCGCTCCCGAATTACCTAAACCCGGAACCTCACCAACAACGGAAAAAAATCCTACCTTAGATTCTCCAATCAAAACCTGAATCAATGAACTCTTCCCATTCAAATCATTCAGCGCGATCTTTTTTGCTAATCATCGTAATGGCTCTTATCTGCTTATCTTCTGACTGCGGAAGACAAAGCCCTCCGCAGAACCCGGAGTATGGATGCATTGATCCCAATGCAGCAAACTATGATCCTTTGGCAACAATAGATAATGGCACCTGCTGCTTTCTCGATACCGTTAACTATATTGATGAAGATTATGTTGAAGATACCGTTGCAGGAAGTCCGCACTTTGGTGAAACAGTGGTCTCGGCCAAGTTTGAACAAGATGAGTATGCAGACTCAAACTCTATTGATGAATGTGTCAATAATTGGTATTGCCCGGTTACCCTATCCTTTGATAACCTTCTCGGAGGCGGTGATACCATCAGTATTGATTACCACGTAGATTTTGTTTCCGACGATGGAACGTTTACCTGGCATTATAACACTGGTCATGCTGTAGTTTATCCCGGTGTTACGACCGTGGTGGGAGACATTTCAAGTAAATGTTATCCTATCTCTCGCGGTGATGTGGATGTCACAATAACCGGATCAAGTTATCAGTAAATAGGCAACCCGGTAGTGCCTCACGAAGCGGACTCGAATAAGCCTACCGCAGCAAACAACCTGCGTATGGAAGATTTGAAAAGGGAATTGAAAGTTGAAGCTTCCCTATTGAAATTTTTATTGCCATTTCAAATACAGATGCATCGCTGAGAAAAACATCGTTTGATGTACTATCAATTATAGAAATTATTTTACCGGGTAGCTTTCTGTTGTTCTCAAAATACCAGAGGAGAGTGTGGGTATCAAGCAGAACATTCATGGCTGATATTCTTTGAACATCTCAAGCGGTGCATCAAAGTCTTTAGCCATTTTCCCTTTCCCTTTCCATATTCCTAGCCCACCCCGTTTTTTCTTATTGCCATTCGCTTTCATTCCATTCTTTTTATTCTTGCTGAGAAGGAAGTCAACATAATCTTCCGCTGACTGTAGTTTTTCCGGAGGAAGTTTTTTAATTTTTTCAATAAATGAATGGCTCATTACTTTTGAAATTTGTCCTACAAACTTAATGAAAATTCAAAAGTCATTCATAAGAAAACATCTGCCCCGAGAACTTTTTCTCGTACATTCCGTCGCACTCATTCGCTACACAAAAGCCTAACTTCAAACGAGCACAGGTAAGGGGTCACCGCTTTCCATCAGTGTCTTTAGATTCTTTTGCGCCGCTTTTCCCATTTCCATTATCATCGCTTTCATTTCCGGGGGAATGGTGTGTCCTTCTTCGGGATAAACATAATAGGTGAGCCGGCATCGGTTGTTGCCAAGGTTAGTTACCACTGAAGTGAACACAGAGTAGTAATTCATCTCCGGTATACGTTCGTATTCGGCGAGTTTGATTTCGTGCTCGCTTATATCAACGTTCATAGGCTCAATCTCCACGGTGACGTTGTCGAAAACGCAGTAGTGCTTTGCTCTTAACAGGGGCACAGGCGCATCGAATGTTACATCTCTCACATCACCTGCGTAGTATTTGCGCATTTCCGGATTTATCAGCACAGCATAAACATCTTTGAAGTTGACATCCATCTCAATTGAAACTCCGGATGAATCATCAGAGGGAACAGCATCATGCTGCCTGGGGATTTCAGGGATCATTTTTTTAACAGGAGCAAGAAGAGCGAAATGAAATTCCACCGTACCGATAGAAGAATAATCTTCCATTGAAGGGGTCCACGAAAGCTCATGTAATTCATCCGCGTCAGGAATATTATTGAGGTAGTTCTTCGTCACCAGTAAATACTCGTGGCTCCCGATACTATTTTTTAGCAGGCGATGTGCAATTACCATGTCAAGTCCGGAAGCTTTCACAAAACGCGCGACCTTAATTTCTGATATTGTTCCAAAGTGGACCACAAACTTTAGTGTGAGATTAATTATTCCCTTGCAGGCGCCACACTGGCAAATGGAGTCGTTGCTCATTTCACGCAGTTCATTGTGAAAAGCAGTGAAGATTTTTACGCATTGATCAATGATCTCTTTCTTCATAGGAGGATTTCCCGTGCGGTACATCAGAACAGCATCACCTTCAACTTCTGAGATCACAAAATCTTCGTTCACGGATTGCACGATGGTCTCAAGAAGTTGATTCAGGATGTGCGAGCTATGATCAATTTCCGTTTTGCTTACAAACTCGGTGTATCCGCTGATGTCGGGAATGAGGATGGTAGCTTGTTGTGCGGGCATATTAAACTTTACCGACGAAAATACGAGAATTGACTTCGATTAGATTGATAATTGCTATTGGTCAAAAAGGTCAGCATTTCGCAGTAGCTGCTCAAATTGCTTAAAGTCCGGTAACCTCTTTATAATGCCGGCATCGCCTGATCATATTCCCACGTCTTGCCTAATTGTCTCCCATACCAATTATCTTTGGAACCCTCTTCCTCCACCACCCATGAAAAACCCGCTGCCCCTCTTCCTTCTTTTAGCAGCGCTCACTGCCACCGCCCAAGACGACGTCATCTTCACGCGCTACTCTCACTTTGATGGGTTACCTGCCTCTTTCAGCAACTCGAGGATGATGGAAGACCAGAGCGGTTTGTTGTGGATTTATACAGAGCAGGGATTTGTGAGGTATGATGGGTATAGCTTCAAGATGTATCCTTTTGGTTCTGCCGATATATGGGGCACGTCACTCAGCACCGGTTTTTTTTCGGAGATGCAGGGATTCGAACGTGTCTTTCTTACGATTGATCGTGTAGTATTCGTCTATAACCCGCTCGTAAACGGTTTCGAACGGCATGATTTCAACAAGCTTGTTCGGGAAGAGAAAGGAGAAAACTTCAGCACATTGGATGATGCGCGAAATCATTGTATCTGGGTTTCCGCCGGAAGAAATCTTTTCCGGCTCAGCTACAGCGGAAGGATAAAACAGTTCGACGCACCGGCATCGCCAACAAAAAAATATCTTCTTCCCTCCAATAAAATCATTTATAAAAATTGGGATGACAGCATCCTTCTGTTCGATATCACAACAGAGAAATTCAGCACTGAATATCTGAAGGGCGCGAAAGAATTCGGTGAACTGTATTCAGATTATTATGATAACAGGGATGATTATGACAAGTGTGAACTCGTCTCCAAGGTGATTCTCTCCGCCGATGCGAAAAAAGTATTCTGGTTCAATAAAACCTCTCCGGTTTTGCCGAAGGTTATTGCAGCACCATCTCCCCTGGTGTTGCCACCTGGAATTTACAGGATCGTCACATTAACAGATTCCAACAATTTATGGGCTGACTTGCACGGCACCGGTCTTGTCCACGTTGATTTGGTGACCGGCGCAATAGATTCAATAGACGTACACATAGCAGGGAATCCAAACAAAGATTACCGCATCACCGGCATTATAGAAGACCGGGATCATGAGATATGGGCATCATTTGCGAGTAATGGAGTAATGCGGGTGAATGTGGCTTCAGGAAAAGTGACCCAGTACTTAACTGTACCCGGCAATCCCAATTCGCTATGGGCAAACAGTACATTCGGAATAATTTACGATGGCTACGGAGCGCTGTGGGTGAACAATCCTTCTTTCGGACTTGTAAAAATTGAGAAGCAGCGAA
The DNA here is from genome assembly GCA_035638255.1 of Chitinophagales bacterium. Lineage (GTDB taxonomy): Bacteria > Bacteroidota > Bacteroidia > Chitinophagales > UBA10324 > DASRAJ01. The sequence continues at coordinate 18,009 of DASRAJ010000172.1, read as the reverse complement.
ACATCTTTCGCACGATCGTTCCTCTTACTAATGAGTTCTCCAATTTGAGCAGCCGCTTTGAAGCACTTGACACGCGTACACTGCTCCCGCTGGACAATGACCATCTGCTTGCAGGAACGCTGGCGAATATCTGTGATGTAAATATTAAAACGGGCAAAGTGGACCTGGTGCGCTACGACGATCATACAGTGGTGCAGGAGCTTAATGTTATTCGTGCTTATGGAGCTGCCGTGGCAGATAAGCGCGGAAATATAATTATAGGAACATGGGATGGCTGGCTCTACACCTACAATTCTCACAGCAAGACATGCCGTGCACATTATAATATACCGGGCGGACCGGTAAATGTGTCTTCAGGGAAAGCGTACCGCGCCATGCTGCTTGATTCACGCAACATGCTTTGGATAGGAAGCAAGCAAGGTCTGTTCAGAGTGCAGGCTGATTCACTAATCTATAGTCCCTCACCGCGATTACAAGCCGTAAGCCTGAATGATACCGGGACAGGAAGAATCAGCACCGAAAGAACAATCTTCGCCTTCATGGAGGATCACAATAAAAATGTTTGGGTCGGCTCGATGTCGGGTATAAAAGTTTTTTCTCCTGATGGAAAAATAACTTCCTACACGCACGAAGTTGGAAAAAATAGTTTAAGCGCGAATGAGGTCCGGTGCTTTGCTGAAGATAATCCCGATGGATCGGGAGGTAACATTTGGATTGCAACTATAGGAGGCGGCTTAAACAAGCTGGACGCGGGCACACATCAGTTCACCGCCTATACCACGAAAGATGGGCTGCCTGATAATTCCGTTTACACAATCATTATTGACAAAGAAAACAACCTGTGGCTGAGTTCCAATCTCGGGCTCACGAGGTTTAACCCTACCAATCCCATAGTAAATACTTTTACACCTTTTGACGGATTGCAGAGCTATGAATTCAATACGAATGCTTATTGCACCATGCCCGGCGGCGAGCTTGTATTTGGCGGACCTAAAGGACTGAGTGTTTTCAAACCCGAAGCCATTGCTGTTTCAGCTCCTGTTCCTAATGTGTTGTTATCATCTTTTAAAGTATTGGGAGAAGAAACATCTCTTGATTCAGATGTAACCAGGTTAAGCTATAAGCAAGACAATCTCACCTTTCAATTTGCAACCACCTCTTACTTCAGGAGTGCAGAAAACCAATTTGCATACAGGCTTGAAGGGCTGGATCATGATTGGGTATATTGTGGTAACCGCGCGTACGTAACGTATAGTCATGTTCCTCCTGGAGATTATACCTTCAGAGTAAAAGCAGCCAACAGTAGCGGTATCTGGAATGAAAAAGGAGTTGCGTATAAAATATCAGTAAGCCCGCCGTGGTGGGCAACGTGGTGGTTTCGCATTGCTGCAGTGCTCATTATTGCTGCTGCTATTTATCTTTTATACCGTTATCAATTGGGGCAGGCGCTCAAGCTGCAAACGATCCGCAATCGTATCGCAGGTGATCTGCATGATGAGATCGGTTCAACACTCAGCAGCATTTCCATCTATAGCCAGGTGGCGAAAAAAGAAGTAACACAAAAAGCACCTGAAGCCGCAGCAATGCTGGAGAACATCACTGACAGCACCACGGGAATGATGGATGCCATGAATGACATTGTGTGGATGATCAACACAAAGAATGACCGCTTCGATAATATTGTTGACCGCATGAATGCTTTCGCAAACGAATTACTGGAAGCCAAGAATTGCAATGTCCATCTCCGTATAACTCCCGAACTTCAACGACTCCATCTCGACATGTCGCAGCGAAAAAATCTCTATCTCATTTTTAAGGAAGCAATAAACAACGCTGCCAAATATGCTGATTGCAGAAATGTTTGGATAGATATCTCGATGAATGGAAGTCACAAAATCATGATGAGCATAAAAGATGATGGAAAGGGATTCAATATCAATGGAGAATCAAAAGGAAACGGCCTACTAAGTATGAGAAAACGTGCTGCAGAGTTAAACGGTCAATTCCATTTCAATTCTAAAATTGGGGAAGGGACAGAAATGAAATTGGAATTTGCATTATAAACCAGGAGTTTTGTGCTTAACGACATTCATATTTTTGAAAAGAGCGTCGCTATTTCTGCAGTATACATAAAAAGCAAACAGCCCTGCGAATCAAGGCTGTTTGCTTTTATTCCGGATTCAATAAATGACTAAATCAGTTGCGAGAGAGACTGGCGATCATTCCATCCACTTGCGCCATCATGCTCTGATATTGATCATTCGTGGAACCCTTGATTTTTGTGACGTCTGTTCTCAGCACAAATGTGATGACTTCGTCTTTGTTTTCAATGATGGTGTAATCTTTCACCTGATCTTTGAGTTGCATCCATTGCGCACCAGTGACTTTGTTGATTGAAAAAAGAAATACAGGTGAATTGTCTTCATTCTTGAAGCTGAAAATACTTTCATTCTCAAAATCCTGACGAACAATTTGTGATTGACAAGTAACGGGAATGCTAATGGAAGTATTTAAATTAGACAGAAGAATTCTACTGGTAGATTCCGGCCCCAATAACGCTTGTGCGTTAGCAGAAATGGATACTGCGAGTAAGAACAACATTACACATGCTGACTTTTGAATTGCGTTTTTCATTGGTTATGATTTTTTTTTGTGAATAATTATTTTGAATTTTTTTGACAACGCAAAGATGCCATTGCCGACAGGGTAGAATCAATAGTGAGATATCATGATTTAAGAAGCCGAAAGAAACAGACATCCTCAATACTCATGAAGGGTTATACTGATATGCAACTTATATTTGAGATCTCGCTTTGCATACGACATGAGAAAAGCACTTCTCTTAGCTGCCCTTCTGAAGGTGATCTCTGCCTGTGCGCAGGACGATGTCATCTTCACCCGCTACTCTCACTTCGATGGGCTGCCTTCGGCATTTAACAACACACAGTTGTTCACGGACCAGGCAGGGTTATTATGGATTTATTCCGAACAAGGTTTTGCACGTTATGACGGATACAATTTCAAAATATATCCTTTCAACAACGCTGCACTATGGGGCAAGAAGATTCCTACCGGTTACGTGCCGGAGTATCCGGGAGGGTTTGAGCGTTTCTATTTTTCGGTTGACCTTGATGTATATGTTTACAATCCTCTTAAGAACGGCTTTGATCGCTATGATTTCAGTAAGTTCATTTCCGGAGATACGAAGCAAACGCTCTGGACAATTAATGACAGTAAAAACCATTGCATTTGGGTGAACAGTAAAAAAAATCTTTTCAGACTCAACTACTTCACCGGGCAAATCAAAAAATACGATGCGCCCCCTACGATAAAGTACTCGCATCTCATCCCGGGGAATCAAATTATTTACAATGCATGGGGTGATAGCGTGAGCGTATTCAATATTGGAACAGAAAAATTCAGAACAGAATATCTTAAGAATGCCAGAGAGATCGAATATTTCCAAGCCGAATACTTCAGCGGCTATGGGGATGAGAACAAAGGAGAACTCATCAGCAAAGTGATCCTTTCAAAAGACATGAAAACAATTTATTGGTTCTCCGCACAATCATCATGGTCGCCGAAGGTCATCGAGAGAGATTCCACCATGGGCGATCTGCTTGCCGAACATTCTGTGATGACTTTAACGGACCCTTACAACTTATGGATAAGCAGGGGACTTCGACTACTGCACATAGATTTAAGAACGGAGAAAATGGATTCAATCAATATTACAGTTAATGATTCTGCCCATGGAGACTTCCATACTACGGGGATAACGAAGGACGGTGATAATGAGTTGTGGATCTCCTATGTAAACCATGGCCTCATTCGTGTAAACACATCTACAAAAAAAGTGATTCAATATTTAAGCCTGGCAGATAATCCTAACTCGCTGTGGTCGAATGATATTTTCGCAATCCAATATCATAGGTCAGGAGTAATCTGGGTGTCGCAGAATTCCTATGGTCTTGTGAAAATTGAAAAGAAGAGAAATATATTTTCAACCATTGTTCCTGTCGCAAGCGAGTTCGCCGGTTTGCCCGATTACTTTCAAAGCACAAATACCCGGATGTGCTTGCCGCTTGACAATGATCACCTGCTTGCCGGTACGTTTGTGACTATCTCGGATATAAATATAAGAACCGGCAAAGCTGATGTCGTGCGCTATGATGATAATTCAATCGTGAAGGAGCTGAGCTCTTCTCATACCTGGGGCTGTGCGGCAGCGGACCGGCAAGGAAACATTTTCGTTGGCACTTGGGACAATTGGCTATTTGTATATAACCCTCACTCCAAAACATGCCATTCATTTTATGCTCTACCGGGAGGGCCACCTGTTAGAAAAATTTCACAGACCTATCGTGCTATGTTAATTGATTCAAGAGACATGCTTTGGATAGGAAGTAAGGAAGGACTGTTCCGAATCAGCGTGAATGAACTATTATCCAATCCCTCTCCACAAATACAAGCAATGAATGCGAATGAGAAGAATGATAGCAGCATCTGGAAAATGACGTTTGCTTTTCTCGAAGACCGGAATAAAAATGTTTGGGCGGGCTCCATGTCAGGCATCAACGTTTATTCACCGGATGGCAAAACAACTTCTTATATTCACGAAGAAGAAAGAAACAGTTTGAGCACGAATGAAGTGCGCTGCTTCGCTGAAGATAGGGATGGCAATATCTGGATTGGAACCTTCGGCGGAGGCTTGAATAAATTCGATATCAGGACGCATCAGTTTACTGTTTACAGCAAGCAGGATGGATTGCCTGATGATGTGATTTACACGATGCTATTCGACAATGAAGGCAACTTATGGCTCTCATCTAACAGCGGGCTGTGCAAGTTCAATCCATCGAACAAAGTGGTAACGAACTTCACTCCCTTTGATGGATTGCAGGGATACGAATTCAATACGAATGCATTCTGCAAAATGCCGGGAGGTGAATTGGTGTTTGGAGGTACCGCAGGAATAAATGTGTTCAAGCCGGAAGACATTGCTGTTTCAGCACCGGTTCCGAATGTGATCTTGTCGTCGTTCAAAGTGATGGGAGAAGAAACGCCACTTGACTCGGATGTAGTCAGGCTTAACTATAACCAGGACAATCTCGCTTTTCAATTTGCAACCACCTCTTATTACCGAAGTGCAGAAAATCAATTTGCTTACAAGCTCGAAGGATTGGATAATGATTGGGTCTACAGCGGTAATCGGGCTTACGTAATCTATAGCCATATTCCACCGGGTGATTACACCTTTAGAGTGAAAGCTGCCAACAGCAGTGGTATCTGGAATGAAAAGGGAGTAGCCTATAAAATATCGGTGAGCCCGCCCTGGTGGGCAACGTGGTGGTTTCGAATTGCGGCGGTACTAACAATTGCTTCTGCTGTCTACCTTTTATACCGTTACCAACTGCAACAAGCGCTCAAGTTGCAGGCGATTCGCAACCGCATAGCTGGCGATCTTCATGATGAAATCGGTTCTACGCTCAGCAGCATTTCCATCTATAGCCAGGTGGCTAAGAAGGAAGTGATCAACAAAGCGCCTGAAGCTGCCGGCATGCTCGAGAACATCACTGATAGCACCACAGGAATGATGGATGCAATGAATGACATTGTATGGATGATCAACACGAAAAACGACCGGTTCGATAATATCGTTGACCGGATGAATGCTTTCGCAAACGAATTACTTGAGGCGAAAAATTGCAATGTTCATCTTCAGATAACACCGGAACTGCAACGGCTTCATCTTGATATGTCGCAGCGAAAAAATCTTTATCTCATTTTTAAAGAAGCCATAAACAACGCCGCCAAATATGCTGATTGCAGAAATGTCTGGATTGACCTCTCGATGAATGGAAGCCATAAGATCATCATGATGATCCACGATGATGGCAAGGGCTTCGACACGAATACCGGATCGAATGGTAATGGATTATACAATATGAAAAAACGTGCAGGGGAGTTAAATGGTGAACTTCATTTTAATTCCAAAGTTGGGGAAGGAACTTCACTGAAACTGGAGTTTTCATTGTAAAGGCAAACAAATATCAAGAATCAAAATTCAAGAAAGATCCAAAGTTCAAAGTTCCGAGTTAGCGTTTTGAAATTTTTCTTCTTGTCCATAGGACTCCTGCGGAGAAATTTTCTTGAAGTTTGATGTTTGAGGCCTGAAAATTTAAAGGATAAGAGGTTGAGCACAAAAAATCATGATAATTCACTATTGATTAACACTACAATAACCTTCATCTTTGCACCGTGGAAATAATTCAGGTGGCAGTTTTCGATGATAATACCAATCGCAGAAATGGCTTAGAGCTTTTGATCAATGCAACCGATGGCATGGCTTGCGTCGGAATTTTTCCTGATTGCCGCGAAGTAGTGAGGAACATTGGCAATTGCAAGCCCGAGGTGGTTCTTATGGATATAGACATGCCCAATGTCAACGGCATCGAGGGATTGAAATTGATTCGTCAGCATTTCCCATCCATTCACATCCTGATGCAAACGGTGTTCGACGATGATGAGAAAATATTTGATGCTATATGCGCAGGCGCTGATGGCTACATTCTGAAGAAAGCTCACCCTTCAAAACTTATCGATGGTATCATTGAAGTGATGCAAGGTGGTGCACCCATGAGCCCATCCGTGGCGAGGCAAGTACTCAACTTATTCAACAACAAACATCAAACACCAAAAGGAAATGAATTTAATCTCAGCGCCCGTGAGACCGAGATCCTCTCATTACTGGTCAAGGGAATGAGCTATAAGAAGATTGCCGACACTTGCAATATTTCCTCCACCACAGTTAATAGCCACATTCAGCACATCTATGAAAAGCTGCATGTGCATTCAGCTACCGAAGCTGTTTCTAAAGCAATTCATGATAAGATCGTGTGAGAAAATTGAGGCATCACAGGTGTAAAAGTTATTGATTCCCGATTCTCTTCCGATATTCGGGATCGATTCTCACGTGCTATGTTTTGTCTGCCGCCCGGCTGCGCACAATACCTCTTGCGAGGGTACAATGAAGGTCATGAAGATTTTCGACGCTCCGCAAAGAACTGTCGGTTCTCGCAGAACCGACAGTTCTTGCTTTCAGATACCGGCAGAGTCCTGCGGACAAAATTCCGGATCAAAAAAGGGGAGTGCGACTAAAGTTGTATTGCATTCAATGATTGGTGGTGTAATTTTGCTTCATTAATAAATAGTTCATTTTATAAATCATAAATATCGATATAATGGAGACACCAATAACCGTAGCTATAGTAGAAGATACAGAAATAATCCGTGAGTCTTTATCCGCCCTTGTAAGCGGCAACGAAGGATTTGAGTGTGTGGGAGTTTTATGGAAACGGGGAAGAGGCATTGCAGAATATACCTTTGATTTGTCCTGATGTGGTGCTTATGGATATAGGATTGCCGGGCGTTAGTGGTATTGAATGTGTTCGTGAACTGAGAATGAAATGCCCGAATACACAATACCTGATGTGTAGTATTTTTGAAGATGATGAAAACATTTTTGAAGCATTGAAAGCCGGAGCTACCGGTTATATTCTCAAGAAAACACGCCCCTGCAATGAAATCAGAAGCAATCGTCGAATTGCATAATGGCGGATTGCTTTCCAAAGGTTTCGCTATAAAGAAATAAGCGATCAATTATATATATAAGTACCGCTACAGTGCGCACCCATATCCATAATATTTATGAAAAGTTGCAGGTTCAAAGCCGTACTGATGCTCTGAATAAAGCTTTCCCGCGAAAAGCTTTCTTATCGTTACTTTAGAAACCGGTAAAATTTTCCTCAGCCATTTTACAAGCCGGCGGCTTGATTTTATCTACTATACAATCTTCTGCTCAATTGCTTTTGCCACCGCTTCCGTTCCTGATTTTACGTGAAGCTTTTCGTAGATGTGGCTGATGTGAGAATTAACGGTTGAATAAGAGACGTTGCATTTGTCAGCGATCATTTTATAGCTGAGACCCTGAACAAGCATGGAAAGAATCTCGTGCTCACGATCGGTAAGGTTGAACTCAGTTGCTGACTTTTTATTCCTGTTGTTGAACAACTGAAGCACCTGCCGTGCAACGGTGGGTGTCATGGGCGCTCCGCCGGACACGACTTCAGTGATGGCGTCAATGAGTTTTGCAGGCGGTGTCTTCTTGAGGATGTAACCATCCGCTCCGGCACAGATGGCAGCAAAGATTTTATCATCTTCTTCAAACACGGTTTGCATCAGGATCTTCACCTGCGGGAATTGTTTTCTGATTAACTGCAATCCTTCAATACCATTTACATGGGGCATGTCAATATCCATGAGCACCACATCCGGGATATTCTGCACAATATTCTTAATCACATTACGGCAATCTTCATACCCACCGGTGCACTCCATGTCTGCAGTGGAATTAAGAAGCATCTCCAGCAGTTCCCTGCGCGCTTTGTTATCGTCGAATACAGCTACTTTAATCATGATGCAAAATTCGGTTTAGCAAGGGTGGAATGCAATAGTTGAATCCAATGATTTTTGGTGCAAACGTAATTACGTTTTAAGACGGATGTTTTTCATCTCACTACAAAATCGGTTGCTCCACTAATTACTTTCCCGTTCTCGTCAATTTGATAAATGGATTTTTGATAAACTGTGTCTTTCCCCGGAAAACTGTCCTTCTCGTAAATCTCAATTTCAGGCCTAACTACCAAACGGTTACTTACAATTGCATTTTCAATCTTTGACTTGTCCAGAGTTATAATACTGTCCTTCATTGTATAGGTCCCCCGATAATAGTCAGCACCTAAACTCCAGCTTGTCATTTTGTAAGTGCCATCTTCTCTAAAGTCAATAGAGACTCCATTGAAATCATTCTGTTTTGTTACACAATACAATTTACTTCGTGAGTTGTCACGCTGATTAAGAATGAAGATTGTTGTCAGCAATCCTAGTAAAATAGCCGAACCAATAAAAGTTGGAGCGAAGTCAACAAGCTTTTTGCTTCTCGAATACTCCTTTCTGTCTTTACTAATTGTCCACATGAAAATGATGGCAGCTCCTGTCGCAACGGCAAAGAGTATAATGAAGTCAAAAATAAATTCGTGGTCAATTCGACAAATAAATTGAAAGCAAATAAATAGTCCTGTTACAGCTATCAATGCACTTCTAAATATTTTGTTTGAAGCTCTCAAATTCTAAATTTCGTGTTTTGTCTGTATGAATCCGTTAACAAAAGCATTGCCTGTATCAGGTTTTCAATTAATTCCATATTAAATTCTTTATTCACTCTCTTGACGTTTATTACACATTGATTTTATATTGTAAACTGAAGATTCAACGCTGTCCCTTCCCCGCGAACTGAATCAATCATCATTTCCCCTCCCAGCTCTTCAGCTCGTTTTTTCATATTCCTGATTCCATTGCCTGACAGACTTTTTTCTTCACCAATTTCGGCAGGAACCTGAAATCCCTTTCCATCATCCCTGATTTTCATCAACAGTTTTTTTCCTTCCAATGAAATATCAATCCAAACATTTTTGCACTCTGAATATTTCGCGGCATTGTTGATGGCCTCTTTAAAGATGAGGTAGAGATTTTTTCGCTGTGCCATGTCGAGATGGATGTTGTTCAGATTTTTGTCTACGTTAAAATGAACGCTGCAATTTTTTGGTTCGAGGATCTCGATGGCAAAGGCGCGCATCCGGTTGATCACATTATCGAAACGATCATTTTTTGTGTTGATGGTCCATACAATGTCGCTCATGGCTTCCATCATGTTGTCCGTGTTGCTGCTGATCTGGTTCAGCAATGCTTTCACTTCACCTTCATCGCCGTTTAATTTTTTCTGAATGATCGTGCTTGAAATGGAAATGCTGCTGAGCGTGCTTCCGATTTCATCGTGCAGGTCGCTTGCAATTCGGTTCCGCACAGATTGAAGTTTCATCATCTGTTGCAAACGATTCCTGTACAGGGCGTAAATTCCTGCAGCAATCAAAAGTGCAACTGCAATTCTGAACCACCAGGTGTTGTACCATGCCGGCGCAATCACAAAGTTCATCGTCGTGACTTCATCGTTCCATGCTCCTGTGTAGTTCGCAGCACGAACCATGAACCTGTAATGACCCGGAGGCAAATTCGCATAGCTCGTAAACTGCCTGTTGCCTGACTTAATCCAATTCTTGTCCGCACCTTCCATCATGTACGCATATTGATTGTCATTGCTGCGGTAATAGTTGAGCGCGGCGAAGTCGAACGTGAAAGAGTTCTGATCATGTGTTAAATGCAAAACAGAATCAGTGATCGGAAATTCTTTATCAAAAATTTTGAAACGGGTGATCACCACTTGCGGCGGGGTGATCGTTACGTTCATCGAATCAGGATGGAAGATGTTGAATCCTGTTCTTCCTCCGAAACAAAACTTTCCATCGGCTGTTTTACAAACCGCATTGGTATTGAATTCAAAATTCTGAATGCCATCACGCGGTGTGTAGTTGCGCACGGAGTAGTCGGCTAAGCTTAGTCGGCAAAGTCCGGCATTGGTGCCCAGCCAAAGAAATCCGTTGTTGTCTTCAAGGATGGTGTAGATGGAATTGTTGGGCAATCCGTTTTCTCTTGTGAACGCAGTAAATGTTTTTGTTGAAGCATCAAAGCGATTGAGTCCGCCACTGCTGGTTCCGATCCATACATCACCATCTTTTGAAGCATAGACCGAGCGAACATCATTATCACTAAGCGAACTGTTGTTGCCGGCAGCGTGAACATATTTTATGACGGAGTCGCTTTTATAATTGTAAACATACAATCCATTGCGTGTGCCCATCCAGATATTTTCTTTTGTGTCTTCAGCAATAGTAAAGCAGTCACCTTCAAACTGCGAAATGCGATTGCCGGGAAATTGATTTGTTACAATTAATCTTCCACTGAAATTATTTTTCTCAAACTCATCGAGGTTTGTAATCCTTAAAAACCCGTCGTTTGTTCCTGACCAGAGAACATGATGTGAATCATAAAACAGGCAGCGCATGTTCCTGTATGAAAATTCAGGATGCTCGCCGGTTGGCAGAAGGTTAATTAGTTTTTTCTTCTCCTTGTTGAGAAGAAGAATTCCTTTATTCTCCCAACTCGCTATAAAAACGTTCCCATTTCCGTCACTGGTGATAGCGCCTATAGCACCCTCTGCCCAGATCGGTTGCTTATCAGCCGGAGAAAGAAGACTGCCGAATTGCCCGGAAGAAAGATTGAAAGTATAAACACCCTCAAAAGAACCGATGAGCAATTCATTGTTATCATCGTTGTAAATCGTCCGCACATTGTTACAATTGTTGCACACTCCACCGGACTTAACAGACGAAGGCAAGAACGTTTTCATAAATTGGTTATTCACTTCCAGTTTTATCAGCCCCGCATCCGTCTGCATCCATATTACATTCTCATCGTGCACTGCAAGCCATGCAACGGAGTTTGCGAGGGCGGCATCGGAATTCTGCTTTTCGTATTGGAAGTGTTGCATTGAACGTTTGCAGCGATTGAATATAAAAAGACCGGCATTGGATGTTCCGATAAGCAGATACTCGTGGTAGCTTGTCATCGTAATTATTTTCAGAGCCAAAGAGTTTTTGATGTTTGAAAATGCGGCAAGGTCGAGATTACTTACAGTGCCGCTTCTGAGATCTATTTCATCTATCACGGTGTTTGTTTGTACAACAAAGAGATAATTATCCATGATGACGACGTACTGAAGGTTATCTGCGCGCAGATCAGGAAGCGTACAGAAGTTTTCAAATGCATTTTCAGCGGGGTTCAGTTTGAGGAGGGCGTTGTGTGATAAGAGGTAAGGAGAGCCACCGGAACGGGATGGAACGAGAGGTTCTGAAAGAAGCAATGTGATTTCACCGGAAGAATTCACCGGAATGTTTTGAGATTTTTTTGATTGGAGATTGAACAAGAAGACCTTGTTGTGGGTGGTGAGCCAGCAATTCTCCCCGGCAGGATAAAAATCTATTTGCGGAGAGCCGGCAATCTCCTGCGGAAGACGAATTATTTCCTTCCTGTTTTCATTAGCGCTAAAACAAATTAATGAGTCTCCCTTGAGCGCCCATTTACGCGTGATTTTTTGTTTGTTGCTTTCTACTTTGTAAATAATGTTGCTGATGTATTGCAGCGTGTAATTGCGGGAACCAAAAGTCTCGACTGAGAAGTTGTAAAATGGAATACGGCTAATGTCACTGATGACGCGGAAACCAACTCCGTCGAAGCGCAACCATTTTCCATCAACACCCAAAAAATAAAGGTAGCCGGTGCTGTCTTTTGCAGTGCCAACGAGCATGTTGGAGGTAAGCCCGTTTTCCTGGGTGTAAAGTGTGGCGGTGATATTCAGTTCAGTAGAATCCGGACATTGAGCAGATCCAAAGAGAGTTGAATAACATAAGCACAGTGCCGGCAAGATTGATTTTAAAATAGAGCGGTTCATTTTCCTTTGAAGCCGTCAGAATTGGGCGGCTTCGCTATATTATGTGACTAAAATTACAATCACAATTGTTTTTATATTCTATTCCTTCACAATCTTTCTTACCGTCATTCCGTCTGCAGATTTTATTTGTACGAAATAAACACCGGTAGAAAGCGCTCTTGTATTTATCTTCAATTCTTGTGAAAGAATGATTCCCTGGTTTATAGTCTCGCCGAAGGCATTCAGCATCGTCCATTCCGAAGATGTAACACTATACGTTTCTACCACAATAAAATCACTGAAGAGAGCAGGATAGATCCTGACGCTCATTTGCAAGTCACCGGTAATTCCCGTACAAACAATTTCGGTAATGGTGATTTGTCCGTTCCCCGATTTATATCCGGATGTACAAACAGCATCAACAACTGAAGCATCAGTGTAGCTGCTTCCTCCCCCGCCTCCCCCTGACCAATCGGGACAGCAAAATAAATATGCCGCACCACCACCGCCTCCGCCTCCGTAATAACCACCGCCTCCACCGCCTCCTGCACCGAACCCGGTACCACAGTCAACATCGCCACCTTTGCCGCCAAAATTCCACATGCCGGATGCTCCTGCATACCCGCAATATCCGGCGCCTGTTCCACCGTCGCCGCCATTTAATTGTGTGCCTCCGCCACCGCCAAGACCTGCTCCTGTTTCACCCTGAAATCCGGCGGTGCATCCACCGTCACCACCTGCTGTTCCAGTGTATCCGCCGCAACCTCCACCGCCACCAGCAACGATCATTCGCACACTATCAAATCGAATATCAGATGCGCCGCCTCCTCCACCTCCGGCCGGACCATTCGATAATGTCGCAGAACCTCCATGCCCTCCACCATTAAATCCGCCGGAAGTATCAGTTCCCATTCCCCCGACATAAACGAGAACAGTTTGACCGGGAACAACAGGCAGCGTTCCGGTTACACGTGCACCTTTTCCGGGAATGCCCAGGCTTCCTCCATCCTTCGAGCCTTCAGCGGCCTGTACATCCACTTCAAGATTGCACACGCCATCGGGAACAATATAAACCTGCACATCGCCGGTGTAATCAAAGGTGGTGGTTTGAGATGTGGCTCTGAAAGTTGTTGCCAAAAACAAAATTCCTGAGAGTAGTTTTGTAATCATGGTTCAGTTTTCTCCTCGAAAGCTATAAACATTTCCTGATTGATCTGCAGGTCATCTCATGAGGGTGTAGGACAAAAATCCTTTACACGCAAAGACGCAAAGACGCAAAGAAAAATTCATCGAAAATTTGTCTGTTTCTCTTCTTTGCGCCTCTGCGCCTTTGCGAGAAATATCATACGGTCGTCGCGATGCGACTACACAATTTTTTCCTTCAAAGCCCGCACTACAGCTTCAGTAGCGGAATGCACGTGAAGTTTTGCGTAAATGTTTTTGCAATGTGTGTTAACAGTATTAAAACTGGTGCCGGTGGCCTCGGCGATCATCTTATAACTCATTCCTTTCACCAGCAATGATAAGATTTCATGCTCACGTGGGGTGAGGTCGAATCGGCGATTGGTTCCTTTTGCTGACGACTGATGAAGAAAAAAATCAATCACTCGTTTAGCGACAGAGGCGGTCATTGGTGCGCCTCCTTCAAGCACATCACGAATGCCTTCAATGAGTCGCTGTGGCGGTGTCCTCTTTAAAAAATACCCGTTGGCTCCTGAAAGAATTGCTTCGAAAATCTTGTCATTGTCATCAAATACCGTCTGCATTAAGATCAAAACTTTTGGTGCATGTTCACGGATGAGTTTCAATCCCTCAATGCCATTTACTCCCGGCATATCAATATCCATCAGCGCAACATCGGGTGAAGTTGCTTGCACATCGCGCAGCACATGGTTGCAATTGTCGAACGTACCGGCGCAGATCATGTCGCCGCTTTTGTCAATCAGCACTCTGAGCGCTTCCTGCCTTGCGCGGTTGTCATCAAAAACTATAACTCTTGTTTGCATGAGGCAAATGTATGAACGGTAGTGACAGGAATGTATCACTAATGTTAGTGAATGAAATTTTCAAAACTATTCATGATCCTGATTTCTTGAATGCAAATCAGAATCACAAGCTCCGCAGAGACGTTCTTTGGGTAGATCAGAAGAATAGAATTCACTTCAGTCCCGCAGGGATTCACCTATGGTAGAACAGAATGTCAACGTTTTTTTTCGTCCCATAGGGACGAACATTTTCAATCATTGCTATGATTAAAACGCAAACCAACCAATCCATTTGTAAATTCAAACCCAACAACATCATCATGGCAAACACCTATTCACAAATCAACATCCACGCAGTCTTTGCCGTAAAAGGGCGACAGAATTTCATCACCAAAGATTTTCGGGATCGTCTGCACAAGTTTATTTCTATCATCCTTAAAAATGATGGGTCATACCCTTTAGCAGTTGGTGGATGGCTCGACCATGTTCATGCATTCTTTGAATTGCCCGTGACCATTACGGTTGCGGATCAATTGCAAAGAATCAAATCACAATCCTCATTGTGGATCAATGAAAATAAATTTGTTAAAGGAAAATTTCAATGGCAATCCGGATATGGTGCATTTTCACATTCACGTTCGCAACGTGATCCGGTGATTAAATACATCATGAACCAGGAGCAACATCATCGTCGAAAAACTTTTCGTGAAGAATACCTTGATCTCCTGGCAAAATTTGAAATTGATTTCAAGAATGAATATCTCTTCGAATTTTATGATTGACAGTGATTGATGATTCCGAAACGTTCGTCCCGATGGGACGAAAAAAATCATTCCTATCCATTTCTACCATAAGCAAGTCCCTACGGGACTGAACTGAATCAATCATTTTTCCTCTACCATAAGATCGTCCCTAACGGGACTTATCAAGCTATTTGTATGAGACAACAATGGTCTTCATGCATTAAAATCTAACTCCACACTCGTGCCTTTGCCGGGAATAGAATGGATGGAAAATTTTCCTTTCAAAATTTCCGCTCGCTTCTGCATGTTGAGCAATCCGTTTCCATGTTCTACAGTCCCCGCATCAAAGCCTTCTCCGTCATCACTTATCAATAGGTGAACAACAGGTTGTTCCCATTTCAATTCGATCTTCACCGTTTTACAATTTGCATACTTCGCAATGTTGTTGATCGCTTCTTTATAGATCAGATAAAAGTTCTTGCGCTCTTCCATTCCAAGCTTCACTTCACTCAGCGACTCATCGAAGTTCATTTGCAGATCACAATTTCTTGCTTCAAATAATTCAGCCGCAATAATTCTCATCCTCGAAATAATATTTTCAAAGCGATCATTGCCCGAATTGATCATCCACACAATATCATTGATCGCATCGAGAGAAGATTGAGTATAGTCGCTGATCTTCCTCAGCCACGAATCGAGCTCGGGAGATTGCCGGTCTGTTTCTTTTGCAACCTGGCTGAAAATAGAAATACTGCTAAGGTTTGCACCAATCTCATCATGCAGATCCTGAGCAATGCGATTGCGGACACCTTGCACCTTCAATGCTTGTGCAAGCCGATAGCGATAGAAAGCATAAAGTGCTCCGGCAACAGCAAGCAAGACTGCAACGCGAAACCACCACGTCATGTACCACGGTGGAAGAATCGTAAGCAACATTGAAGTTGCCTTCTCATTCCAGATTCCATCGCTGTTGCTTCCCTTTAATAGAAAAGTGTAAGTACCCGGATCGAGGTTGGTGTAAGTGGCTGAATGGTTTGGTCCTGACTGAATCCAGTCCCTGTCGAAACCTTCGAGCTTATATTGAAAAAAATTTTTCCCCGGGCGTGAGAAATCCATCGAAGCAAAATCAAATGAGATCATGTTCTCGCTATACGGAAGCGTGATATGTTTTGTGAGATAGACCGGAAGAGAAAGCGGTGAATTTTTCTCGGTGAAAGAAACCGGTTTGTTCCTGATCCTGACATCGGTAATCAGTACCTGCGGAGTAAAAGTGTTGTCACGAATTTCCTTCGGATTGAAATAGTTGAAGCCGTTTACTCCTCCGAAGAAAAGCCATCCGTTCGGAGTTTTGCAATAAGCCCGATGATTGAATTCGTTGCTCTGAAGCCCGTCTTTCTCCTCATAATTTTTGAAAGTTTTCTTTTCGGGATCGAAACACGACAAACCCATGTTGGTGCTCAGCCACAAGTTTCCTTCATCATCATCCAACACTCCATAGACCACATTGTTTGGTAAACCGTCATGAGTGGTGTAAGAAATAAATTTTCCTGTTGTTATATCCATGCGGTTTAAACCGCCGCCATCGGCTCCTACCCAGAGATATTTTTCCGGTTGGCGCGGATCGAGGCAAAGACTAAAAACAATGTCAGTGCTCAGGGATGTTCTGTCCCCTTCCACATTTGTGAATTGCTTCCACGAATGTTTGTCTTCATCAAAGCGAAACAATCCGGCTCTTGTGGCAATCCAGATTATTCCCGAATGATCTTCGAGAATCTGCTGCTGAAATTCACTCTTCTCTTCGCCGCCTCTCATCGTTACAGGCAGCGTGTATTCTACACCGGACTTCGTTGCATAATCATAGCAGTACAGTTTTTCTGCGTAACCAATCCAGCGCCGGTGCTTGCTGTCATCAAGACGGGGGAAAGAATATTCATTGTATCCGTTTCCGAAAGAAGGCACTTCACGATAGTTAATTGAATCAATGAATGCTCCCTTCTGAGGATCAAAAGTCCAGTACCAGGGGATGAATGGAATGTAAACGCAATTGTTTGGTGCAGGAGCGATGTACAAGACCGTCTCATCGCTTGTATGATGAAATTTCTCAGCCCGTAAGTTGTGCTTCAAAAGACCATATCCATTGGTGGCCACCCAGAGCGTGCCGCTGCGATCCTTCTTAGCAGAAAAAATTGAACGGTATTTCCGGTCATTAAAACCATCAAACTGTATGGTGGTGATAGCTCCTGTTTCAGTATTCAATTCCCGCAAAGAATAATCTATCGTGTAAAGCAAAAGACCGTTTGAATCAATATCACAGCCACCGGCAAGAACAGTCGGACGATCCTTAACCCTGATAACTTTCAAAACCTTCTTATCACGATCATCAACACAGATGAAAGATGTGTCGCCGAAAAACCACGTTTGCTTCTTAACCGTATCAGGAAAGATAAACCAGATCCATCCGGGACATTCGGGAACTTCCCTTACTGAACTAAAATCAAATGAAGCACTGGTAATGGTGTCCAGTTGTATATTATGAAAGTCCCAATCATGTCGAGCTGCGACTTGAAACGTCGAGCTTGAGCCGGTGGGCTGCTGAATATTTATGTAAATGGTTCCCGTGCTCGTGGTGCTGAATCCAAACAATTTGCCTCTGATATTGGTACGCGTGATTGTAAAGTATTGATGAGAGGTTTTAGCATCGGTACGGATGGTGATCACATCGAGGCCACCGGTAGTGCAAACCCAAATGTTACCTCGTTTATCCTCACCCATTGACCAAATGGTTTCCGCTGATAATCCTGTCATCCGGCGCGCATCCTGCTCACGCGTTGAAAAC
>DASRAJ010000171.1:0-23732 GCA_035638255.1 Chitinophagales bacterium | reverse complement strand
GCCCTGATTCTTCAGGACATTTCCAAGGTTATTCAGGCAGCTTGCCATGATTTCAGGATCATTTGTTTTCTCAGCAATGCTCAGGGCAAGGTGATAATAAAGAGTTGCCGAATCGTAAATACCTTTATTTCTAAAAACCGTTCCGATATTCATGAGCGTCCTCGATTTGGATTGGTCATCATTCTCAGAAATTCCCGCTGCAAGACTTTCTCTGAAATAATAGAGTGAGGAGTCAAGGTCACCGCTTGCAAGGTAGCCTCGCCCGATGCTATGCAGGCTTTGGGTCACCCCTTTATCAGAGTGGAGTTGCCGGGATATTTCAAGCGCCTCTCTGCTATAGGCGATAGCTTTTGCAGGATTACTAATTTCAGCCTTATGTGCAACAGAAATCAAACTGTTGATCTTACTTGTATCATCAGGCATCTTCCCGAGTCGTATCTCCAGGCTATCGGAGTTTGATCGGGTTTGAGCATGAGCAATGAGGTAAAAAAATAGTAAGATGGCGGATAAAAAGAATTTCATTTAAGGCCAAATGGTGGGAAAGCAGTAAAATCTTACCCTAAAGATAAGAAAAAAAATTCCGGTACTTAGAAACTGTTTGGAAATGAACTATAAAGTCTGCTGAGCCCCGCAAAACCCTTCGACAAGCCCTGGGTGACAGCACGCGGAATTCATGTTGAGCCCGTCAACATGTCTCGTCCCGATGCATCGGGATTCAGGAAACATTGGGGCAGCAAATTATTTCAAGGATTTCCAAACAGCTTCTAAGTAAGATATAAAAATTTTACCACGATCCATATTAACCGACGTCGTCAGCATTCTGGTATTCCGTATCGGTCAAACCTTTTCTAACCGGCTTACTGGGATCGGAGGTATCAATTACCTCGAACTCGATGGTAGATATATTGGCTGGCTGAGAATGATCACCTACACTACCGTCAGCCACAGAAGGGGTGGAAGTAAGATGCGCTTCAATTGCGAACTTATAAGTTCGTACACCGGCGGTAGTATCATCGTATGGACCCTGAAGTCCTGCGCTGACTCTGAAATTAGCAGGGATACTTATGGTAAAAAATTCATTGTACTGTGAGCTTTGTTTTCTTAACCAAACGTAGGGTCGAAAGGATTCCATGATTATTGTGTGGGGGTTTAAATTGTGGGAAAGGAGTGGGTTTGCAAGGCAAAGATTGAGGATTATTAGTATTACAGCATCCCCACTAAAGGGGATTTTTTAAAATACTGGTATATGGGGAGAGCTGAAGTTTTTTATGGTGGAAACTTCGTGCGGGTGTTGGTGTTTGTCAACCATCCTCATTTGCATAGCTAAATTCCTCTATCATCAAACAATAAAAACCATTGCCTCAATGGTACAAATTTTTACCGGATCATTAATTTATGAATGCAGTGTAATTCCGGCGAGTTAAAGATCGCGCAGTACATCCCATCCTTTATATGAGAAACAGGTATAGGTTCTATAGTTGAAGAAATTTTTTGACGGTACACAATCTCACCTGTTACATCACATAGTATAAAGTCAGCGTCTCCGGAAATTTCCTTATCAAGGTAAATGGTGATGAAATCACTTGCAGGATTCGGGTAAATTATTAGGCAGGAGGCATTATCCATTTCGCGGTTCACTGATACTACTTGTGAATATGTAAAGCGGTCGTCAAAATCTGTTTGCTTTAAGCGATAGTAAGATAATCCCGGGTAGGGATGTTCATCCGTTAATGAGTAATTCAACGCTGCAATGGAATAACCATGCCCGTCTATATTACCAACCTTTTCAAAATGTTCACTGTCCTTGCTTCGTTCTGCTGTGAAAAAATCGTTATTGATTTCTGATGCGGTCTGCCAATTTAAAACAACAAGCTTATATAGAACTTCTGCGTTAAAGGATACCAGCTCAATGGGCAAGGCACTTACATTACACAAAACAACATTTTGCGTGGGGGGATTAAATGTATTGAGAGTAACAGCAGCCGACGAACCGAAGGTATTTATGTAAAGCGTTAAGGGATATCCGGAGATACCGGATGCCGCTGTAGTATAGCCGGGTGCTAAAAGATTACAGGTTCCTACAAGGTTTCCTTGCTCATCGGTTTTACTCAAAATAAAATTTCTAAAACCGGGACCTTGAGGGTCGCAAGAGGTAAAACCAGCAACTGCATAGCCATTATCGGTTGTCTGCCAGATTATATAACCATTATCATCCTTCACGCTGCCCATGGTCTTCATGAATTGAATATCACCTGTGGAATTAGTTTTGAGCAGAAACAGGTCTTTCCCGGTTGAAATACCACCTTGTGAAGTGCCGGTTACAGCAAAGCCACCGTCACTTGTTTGAATCACTCCCCATCCACGGTTTGAAGTTGTGTCGCCATAAGTTTTAGCCCACTGCACTACACCGTCGGAATCAGTTTTTAGAAGGAAAATATCCTCATTGGAACCGGTGATTGCATCTCCGGCAATGATGAATCCGCCGTCCGTGGTTAAATGAAGTGTTTCCGGATTATCATTGCTGCTGAAATCATATTTCTTCGCCCATAGCACAGTGCCATTGTTCTTATTAATTTTTAAAAGTGCAACATCAGTCATTCCCGCAGTGGAAGTTTGACCTACTATCACAAGGTTCTTATCAGGTGTTTGAACAACATCGCGGGCTTCATCACCGAAAAATCCGGTTACTCCATACGTCTTACCCCATTGCATGGTTCCGGTGCCGTCAGTTTTTATAACATACATCTCAAGGTTTAAGGTTGAGGCATAGTTGTCTGTATAGCCTACCAGGATATAGCCGCTATCACTTGTCTGACATACGGCATAAGCTTCTTCACTCAAAGCGCCCCCGTAACTTTTTGCCCACAAAAGATTTCCCAACGAATCAATTTTTATTAGGCACACATCATTGCCGGCGCCTGCTACTGACTTATATCCCGCCATCGCAAAGCAGCCGTCTAATGTTCGGGCAATGCAATTAGAGCGCTCGTTTCCTGAAGTGCCGTAGGTTTTTGACCACATCACTTGTCCGGTGCTATTTACCCCAACGGTATAAATGTCATCTCCACCTGAACCAAAGGTGTATGTTTTTCCTGTTAAAATATATCCGTTGTTGTTTAGCTCCATCATCATCCGGGAGACATCAAAATCCGACCCTCCGAAAGCGATTTGAAAAGTAATTGCCTGGGAGAAAACGGGGGATACTCCTGCAACCATGCATAGAAATGTCGAGAATTGAATAATTCTTTTCATGTTCATTGATTTTGCAATTCAGCAACGGTCGAAATACGCAGGAGTCGAATCCTCCTCAAAAATGCATACGCTGCCTTTGTCCGTCGAGCAACGGTATCAGTAAATTAAAACAACATGGGAGCCACTACGGCACTTGTTGGATACTTTTATATCGTTTCTTTTATCTTGCGTTGTTGCAGAGTAACAGTTTTGTTATTCTGTTTTATACCCACGTTGCGAGTGATGACAAAATAAGAAAGGTGTTCTAATAATCGAGAGCTCAAAATTAAGCTCTGTACACTGCGCTATGTTACACAATTCTTATAAAACGTTACATGATTCACAGGTTTTTTTCCTCGTATTCCCGCAGAAGTCTGGCATTGACTCTAAACCTGCGCTAAGAATGCGCCGGTTTGGGGGTTGCAGCTTTATACAGTTGCGCGGTAGATTTATTGATGATAGTGAGACAATGGTTGCGCAGACTCACAGCATATAGTTATAAGGCTTGAGTTTGGGCATCACTACAGCAAATACAGTTGCTGAGCTTCCGTTGTAGTGTCCCTTACCGGCACAAATTTTAGTCAAGTTTAAAGCGTAACCAAACTCGTGAGGTTTCTTTTTATAATTAGGACATGGGAGTACAAATTTCAATGAGAAAACCGTCAAGGTCTCTAACATAGGCAACCACTTGTCCCCACGGTTTTGTTTTGGGAGTTTCAATGACTACGGCGCCGGCACCATCCGCTCTTTCTACTGCTGCGGCAACATTATCAGTCGTAAAACCGATTTCAATTCCGAAGGGTTTCTTGCCGGGCTTACTTTGACTAAAACCGTTTTTGAGATTTGATTTTGCCAGAGTAATAGCGGCAAAAGAAAGTGTGGTTTCACCTGTGGTTAGTTCAGCGTAAGTATTATCAGGTGATATAAATTTTCTTTTAAACCCAAATGCTTCTTCATAAAAGTCAATGGATATTTTTACGTCTTTGACATAAAGAATGGTGTAAGAGAATTTTAGCATGGAGTATTGTTTTTTGTTGGTTGTTTGTTAATTCTGTACAGTTGTTGTTTCTGTCTCAGTTTCAGATTTGTGTCAGTCGGGGGAGCATATCAACAGCGGCAGCAAAAAAGAGGGATTAAAAGACTAACTCATTTCAATTTTTTTCAATAACAATTTTCTTGCAGCAAAATTTTTCTCCTTCAAACACTTTCACAAAATATATTCCTGACGAGATATTTTTAAGATGGATTTCTTTTCCTAATGCATTATTTATTTTTTCTGTCCCGATTGCTATCGGGATGCCTAAAACATCATAAAATTCTATTTTGCCTTCATTAATAATTTTATCAAAAATAATGGTACAATAATCAGTGGCGGGGTTCGGTGCTATTGAGAAATTATTTTCCTCGCTCCCAGCTTCTGTAAGCGATGTTGGAAAACTTAAACATAGCTGTTCTTCAGTGAGTCCTCCACCGATACTGGAAACCGGAGTATCTGTGTCGGGAATATAGTCTATGGCTGTTTCGCTCAGTGTGACAGCAACAACAACCGGGCTGGTCACCAAAGTCAGTGGGGTTGATTCGTTGCAGCCGCTTGCCCCTGTTGCATCTGTTCTGATTAAATATGCACTGTAAGCGCCTGAGCCAAAGCTGTTCGTCTGACCTGCTATGATAAATCCGCCTGCAGAAGTTTCTCCCACAGAAAAACCCAATTCATCTCCTGTGCTGCCATAGGTTTTTGACCATAGCAGGTTTCCCGCTGAATCCGTTTTAACAACATAGATATCCGTATTGCCTGCGCCAAAACTATATGTATTACCTCCAAGAATGTAACCGCCATCTGAAGTTTGCTCAGCAGCGCGGAGATTGTCATTCAAAGTGCCTCCAAACGTTTTGCACCATAGGACATTGCCGGATGAATCCGTTTTAATAAGATACATGTCTGTCCCGCCTGAGCCATAAACATTCGTTTCACCTGCGAGCATATACCCTCCATCAGAGGTCTGCTGTGCACAATAACTCATAGCACTGTTTATATATGATTTACTCCAGGTAATATTTCCGGAAGCATCCGTTTTAATCAGTTTCCCTCCATTGCCTGTAATGATATATCCCCCATCTGATGTTTGCCGGATGCTTTCGACTCCATACGTGCCGATTGAACCGTAAATAAATTTTCCCCACGAAATGGTTCCATCAGCATCCGTTTTCAGATATAGCATGCCGACAAGTGCATCTTCATAGCCCCCGATGATAAACCCTCCGTCTGAAGTTTGATTAATGCGGTGAGCGCCCACTTCATACGTGCCGGCCAGCGAGCCGTAAATTTTTTCCCAATCCACATTGCCGGATGAGCTTAGCTGAAGAATATAGAACTCATTTAAGCTGTCCACTGAAAAACTCCTTGATGTACCTGCAACAACATAACTTCCGTTTGCAGTTTGCTTTATTGAAAAAATATTTTCAGAAAGTAATTCACCGAATGTCTCCGACCATTCAACATCACCACTGAAATTGGTTTTAGTAATGCATGCGTCACTGCTGCCTGAAGATAGATAGCTGCCTGCTATTATGTATCCGCTGTCTGAAGTTGTTTCAACTGAATTGCAAAAGCTTGCACTATAACCTGCTCCGCGGTATATCTTCTGAAAAATTACCTGGGCATGAACTGCGTGACAAACAATGAAAGATATAATTATTAAAACAGTAAATTTTTTCATGAGAACAGGTTCTTTTAATTTAATTGCCCGTTCAAAGTTAGCATAAATGATTGTTCAGGAGTTGTCTCCTGTTTGCACTTGTCCCACTGGCAAGTTTTGGATGAGGTTAAAGCTCAGCCGAACTTGTGTCTCCCATTCCCACACCAGGTACTGTCTTCACAGAGTAAATGGTGTTGAATGGATAGAACCGGAGGACGTATTTTTCAAAGTGGTGATGAAGTTATAAAAAGGTAAACGCCCATATCATTGCTCCTTCAATTATTGCACTGCCCTTCGAGAAATCATTAAGTTTGTCAACTTAAATACTGATTCAAACTCAATATGAAAACTTTTGATGAATTCAATTCTTTTTATTCTTCCGGACTGCTGCCTGAATTGAAAAAATTAGAAGAAGAAAGAAAGGCATTATTACCCCGGCTGTATTTTTCTATAGGTTGCGGCATTATTACCGGGATAATTATCTTTTTCCTCGCACCTTATACGGGGGGACTAGGTTTCGGGATAGGAGTTCTTTTGTTTTTCGGAGTGAGATACCTTATATTTTCTACTCCCTATAATAAATATAAAACAGAGTTCAAGCAACGAGTAATGAAACCACTCATTGAGTTTATTGACCCCCATCTTAAATATGAATCTACCCGCTCTGTTTCGCAGAATCTGTTTTCGGAATCGGATATTTTCAGAGAAAGCATCACTACTTACGCCGGGGATGATTTTGTAGAAGGCAAAACCGGTAAAACTGCTTTTAGCTTTTCTGAACTGAATGTGATTCACGGCAGCGGGAAATCCAGGAGCACTATTTTTTCAGGGATCTTTTTTGTTGCCGATTTTAATAAGAATTTTAAAGGTAAAACAGTTGTCCTTAATCGCAGTTTTTTTGGCCGCAAGGCGGATGAAGTAGTGAAACTTGAAAATCCGGATTTTGAAAGGGAATACACAGTTTATAGCAGCGACCAGGTAGAAGCGCGTTATATTTTATCGCCTGCACTGATGGAACGAATCATGAAATTCAGAGCGGAATCCGATACCAATGTGTTATTGTCATTTGTCAACTCTTCTGTTTTCATGGCCATCAGTCTTCCGGGTAACTTATTTGAACCGAAATTATTTTCGGATGCTGTTGATAAAACTTATATCAAATCTTATTTCTCCTATATGGAGTTGATCCTCGGAATTGTGGATGATCTCAACCTGAATACGAGGATCTGGACGAAACAATAATACGCGGTTAGAAAAAATAGTCTTTTATTCCTTTCATGATACCTGGATGGTAAATCTCTCTTTTTAGAAAAATCTGCCTCTTTTATTTTTTATTTCTGTTACCTATCCCAGAATTCAGGGATGGTGAAAATACCTGAATTCTTGGATGCGGGGCGCCTGTCTGTCAGGATACTTTTGCATCCGAACTTTTTTATAAGAAATGGAAAATAAAAATTCTGCATTTCAGAAACCACAGCATCGCGGTGATTTATTAGAAGCAGGCCAGTGTGGACGGATATTATTCTTCATTGCCGCGCTCGTTACTAAAATGGCTGCGCTCGTTAAGATTGCTTGCGAAGCAACAGCACCCGAATCACCTTTGCTTCCTCAATTTCTTAATCACTTCCTTAACCAATCAAAAACATAAATCAAACAAAATGAAAACAACTACTAATTGCACAATCATCGCCATGATAATGGCTTTAGGATTGTTACCGCTTTGGTCCAATTCCCAGGTAACAATTGGAGGAGTAAACCTGGGTAATTTACCAAACTATTTTTTATTTTATTCTGATGCACGCACAGATGCCAATTGGCAAAGCACATCTAATGGATATATAGGAAATGTTGCCATTGATGGGATCCAGGCGCATGAGAGAACATCAGGAACTGTGCCTTATGCGGGTACCATTTATTCAAATGACGCTACTTTAGGTGCATGGCAACAAATCGTTGATGGCAACCCTGGTCAGGCATTTAATTCCCTCAACCAGACTACATTAATATCTGATCTTGCAACTGATTTGGAAAATGCGTTTACACAAATTAACGCACTCACAGCAACTACGGGTTATTCCGGGGTTTCTTCAACCTCACTAAATGGCTTGAACACCCAGAATGGAGTTGCTGAAACTTATGTTATAAATGTCACTTCAGGTTTTACGGTTTCATCAAAGATAAATATTACAGGTGATGCAAGCGACGTCTTTATTCTTCGCTGGGATAATGATGCAAACTTCAGCAATGGTTATGATGGGAATGTAAAATTTCAAACCGGGGGTGCCATCGTTCCGCTCGGCGGATTAATCGCATCTAACTTTATTCATGTGGCTGGCAATATAAACAGCAGTGGTGGTGGAACCAATCCTCCTTCACCATATCCGCAAGGACCCCGGGACAACAATGGAACAGGCAATCTCATTACCGGGGGTTCAAATTGGAACGGTGGTGGATTTTTTACCGGATATTGGTTAACGACAGGTACTCCCACCAATAAACCGGCCGGAGAGCAACCGTATGGTGACACACATGCACTAACCAGCGCAATTTTTGTTGGCGGCTGGTATTCAAAGACTACAAAATTCAGCATGATAACCGGAACAAGCGGAGTATATGTTTCGCCTCCTACGGCATGCAACCTTAGTATGAGCTCAACACAGGTCAATGTTTTGTGCCATGGCAATGCCAATGGGAGCATAGATGTTACAGCCACCGGAGGACAGGGGACTGTAACATATTTATGGAATGATGGAGTAACATCACAGGACCGCACCGGACTTGCGGCCGGCACATACACGGTCACAGCAACCGGTGCAGCCAACTGCACAGCGACGCTAAGCACAACGATTACTGAGCCTGCGTCCTCTGTAAGTCTTTCAATGTCGAAGACTGATATATCAACTAGCGGCGGGTCTGACGGAACTGCCACTGCCAATCCATCCGGCGGAACTCCGGGCTACACATTTCAATGGTCAACCGGTTTATCCACTCAAGTTATCACCGGACTCACAACAGGAACATATACAGTCACCGCAACCGATTCTCATGGATGCACTGCCAGCAGCAGCAGCATTATCAACCCTCCAAATTGCTCGCTGAGTCTGAACCAGACCCACAACGATGTATCCTGCTATGGTGGTAACAACGGTTCCATCACCCTCACTGCAAACGGAGCACAAGGAACGTTAAGCTATGTATGGAATAATGGAGCTACCACTCAAAACAGAAGCGGGCTCTCAGCAGGAATTTATTCTGTAACCGGGACTGATCAGGGTGGATGTTCTGCGTCTATAAATAGCATAACAATTCAGCAGCCTTCATCTATTACAATTTCGATAATCAAGACCGAAGTAACCCACATGGGTGGCTTTGACGGAACAGCCATCGCCACGGCGAGCGGCGGAACTCCCGGCTACTCCTACTTGTGGTCAACCGGTGCAACTACGGTAAACATCAGCAAGCGTCCGGCGGGAACTTATACAATAACGGCAACCGATTCACATGGATGCACCGGCAGCAACACCGTTACCATCTATCAGCCAACCTGTGTCTTCTTTTGTTCTGAGGAGCACACAGACGTATCCTGCTATGGTGGTAATGACGGTGAGCTCATCACCGGTATCCACCAGTTTACCGGTGAAGTCACCTATATATGGAATGACGGTGCCACCACGAAAATCAGAACAGGACTACCGGCCGGAACCTACAATGTGACGGCCACAGACGGGGCCGGATGCATAGCATATAAGACCATGTATATTCACCAGCCCGCTTCAGCAGTATCTGTTGCGATGTCGAAAACTGATGTGACCACTCATGGTAGCAGCGATGGAACAGCCACAGTTACGGCAAGCGGGGGCACACCGGGCTATACCTATCTATGGTCAAATGGGGCCACCGCATCAACGATTACAAATCTGGCGGCCGGAACCTATAGTGTGACAGTTACAGACGCGAACGGATGTTCTGCAGGTAGCAGCATCATTGTAAACCAACCAGCGAACAAAGAAATGGCATCAGGATCAGACGGTACCTCCATGAAACTTTATCCGAACCCGGCTCAAAATAAATTCTCGATTGAAATAACGACTCAGGAAGATTCTGAAAAAGAATATACAGTGGTTGTTGAAAATATGCTCGGTCAGGTCATTTATTCATCGCAGGGTCAAACTCTTAATGGACTGGTAAAGAAAGAAATTTCTTTGGATGCATCAATTACCAATGGCGTATATAATGTTCATATAATAGTAGCCGGAAATAAAGAGTTTAATGGGCAGTTGGTCGTTCAGCACTAAGATATTCTGCGGGAAATAATCCGACCTTTTTAAGGCCGGGGAAATAGAAGAAACCGTCTCAAAAGGTGGGGCGGTTTCTTTCTTTTTGATTCTGCCAGTGGTTGTGTGCAACCTCATGCTGAATTACAAGGATTGGGTAGATGCAAAACTAAATAACGTGAGTTTGGGATTAGAAATGTTAACTCAACCGCCCTTTCTTAAAGAAGTTGAAGAAAAAATAAAATCACTACTGCATCATATAATTCAAACTTAAAATCGCAAATGAAACCTTGTTACCTTAGTAGAAAGCCAAAGGAGTATAAATCAAAAGCTTATTACCTTATCATAAGCAGTCATAGCAAAATAAGGTAATAAGGTTGAGAGTGGAACTGGCATTGGCGTTTCTACTAAGGTTTAAAAATTAATGCCGAACTCACGTTAAATAGCCGTTGCATTTTACCGGGCACCAGGTACTGTCTTACATTATCAGCCCTAAGATTGTCGCCAGTGGGGGAGATGTTTGGTTAGTGCGAACACCAACCATGGGCAATTCAATTTGTTGCAGCAATAAAATTTTCAGCAAAATAGCTAAGTATCCATTGCAATGATAACGTTACCTATTTTTTGACCAGAGGCCACGTATTTATATGCTTCAGCTATTTTTTCTAATGGATATTTTCTGTCTATTACCGGTTTAAAGTTTCCTTTTTCAACCAGGTCTTTGATAAAAATGAGCCCTGCTTTGATGCTCTTAGGCATGGGGAAGCTGACTTTTTTTCCGCGAAAGAGCGGTGTAATCAGTACCCACAACAGGTTGATCGCCCCATTTGATGAAGTATAAATACCTTTCTTCATTAATAGGTTTTTGCACTTGATAAAACTGCTTTTGCCAATCGCATCAAAAACAAAATCATATCGCTCGCTGTCTTTTGTGAAATCGTCTTTTTTATAATCAATTACCTTATCAGCACCCAATGATCTTACCAATGCTGTGTTTTCAGCGCCGCACACTGCCGTGATATGAACATCATAGTATTTTAGATATTGAACATAGGAGGAACCGATTGCTCCCGTGGCACCATATACTAATGCTTTTTGTCCGGCGGTTGGTTTTAATCCCAGGATAACCGAAGCAGCATAAAATGCTCCTTCCAGACAAGCTGCTGCCTCGTCATAAGATATGTTGACAGGCATGGGAACTATTACTTTTTTTGCTTTAGTCTCCGGTAATATAAAATATTGTGCATGAGCGCCACAACCCAAACCGCCACCGAAACCCATGATCTTATCACCGGCTTTGAATGATTGTACTCTTGAGCCTGTTGCTGCAATTTCACCTGTAAAGTCTGATCCGATGATTGATGACCGTGGTTTAAATAATCCTGTAAAAAGTCTCATAAAAAACGGTCTGCCTGAAAGCACATGGCAATCACTCCTGTTTACCGTAGTGGCATGAACCCTGATCAGCACTTCATCCTCCCCTGGAGTTGGTATTTCAAGCTCTTTTATACTTAAATCTCCGGGTAAACCATATTTTGAACGAACTGCGGCTTTCATTTTATTATTTGACTTTTAATAATCACTTATAACGACCATCTGTGAAAAAATCTCCTGCCGCCACAGATACAAAACTAACAAAGCCGTGTGAACAAACAAGGAACAAATTTTATTTTGCTTCCGTCGTACTTAAGCAGTTTTGTTTGATGCAATACATTCAAGGAAAAACCGTGAACACGTGGGATGTTTAGCTATGAAAGTTTTTTAGCAATTGTTAGTCGTTCCTAATTTTTATACGCGGATAAACCAACAACTCTTACCCAAACGTGCAATGTCGTTAAGGTAGCGGAGGGATTTGACATCTTTTTTAAGTTTCACGGTTTGATGTGTCGGCATATCTGAAAAGTTGTCAAACCTTGCCCCACACTTGATTCAAATTCATTGATCAATCCTTAACTTAATGACATTGCGGCGCGTGTGCAGTCTAGTTTCATGTGTAGCGTTCGCATTCGCTACACAAATTAGTCGTACGGAAAACGCGCCGAGCTTGATTTTGAAGTTGATGATGATTCTTTACCAGTGTTCCTTCTGCCACGGCAGAATTCACATACTGAAACAGCCGGTAGTTAGACTTGCAAGTAAATAAATAGTGAATTTGCAGAGATGGTATTGACTGGACTTTTCTTCTCATTTGAACACGTAAGAAATTTACAAATTTTATTTGGTTTTGGTTAAAGTCCCTGATAGATTTACCCTGCAATTAATGCTAAGTTTTTCAATCAGGAAAATGAAACTGAAATTCTTCTCACGGCCGGTTGTTACGTGGCTGGTTATAATCACATTCACCTTACTTATAGGCGGGAGTGCCTCGGGAGTCAAAAATCCTGTTCCTGATCCTCAATCCGGATTGCACTCTTTGTGCCCGATTGGGTTGGACGAAGCACTTAAAGACAGTATCCGGTTGAATGTCGTCTCAAGCCCCGGCGATGCTACAGGTCATAGTAAAGAAGAGGTAAATCATTTGGTAAGTGAGCAACCGATTCGGTTTCTCGAAAACAAAGGGCAAATGATGGATACGAAAAAAAATCCTGTCCCTTTTGTGCTCTTCAGGGCATCGTCACCGGGCATGAACGTATACGTTACAGAGGAAGGGCTCACCTATATGTTTGTAAAGACCGAAGAAAGATTTGAACAGGAATCCGAACAGCAGCAAGCTGATGAAATGCAGGAAAAAATAGCAACAGAATCTGCCTGGATAAACCTTCATCTTGAAGGAGCCACGATCAAAAAGAAAAATATAATTCAAGAAGGAGTTAGTTCTAATCATAGCAACTATTTCTACCCTCATTGCCCAGACGGGATTTATGGCATTAAGCAATATGAAAAAATCACGATTATAAATATCTATCCCGGCATTGACTGGCTTTTATATGGAACTCAAGAAACAGGAATGAAATATGATTTTATAGTTCACGCGGGAGCTGACCCCCATCAAATCAAATTAGTTTATGAAAGCGAGCAGCCAATCTCAATAAATACCAAAGGAGATTTAGAACTAAAATCCCGCCTGGGACAAATTATTGAAAGTGCACCTTATTCCTATCTGCAAGATTCAAAAATTACGGTACCCTCCAAATTTTTGATATATCGAAATGACGAGCATAATGTTGAAGTAACATTTACTCTGACTAATTATAATGGCGAAACTCTCGTTATTGATCCTCAATTGTGGTGGGGCACCATGTATGGAGGGACTACAGACGAACTCGATGGACCGGGGAGCATTGATGCAGATAACAGTGGAAATTTATTAGTTGCGGGATATACCACAAGTCCTGATTTTCCTGTTATGAATGCAGGTACTTATTATGACAGTGTTTATGTTGGCGGGGTTTACGATTTATTCCTCATGAAATTTAATAATAACGGAGTCTTACTTTGGTCATCATATTACGGAGGTAACGGAGATGAGCGTTCAACGTATGAGGTGCCATTTATCACTCATGATGCTGCCGGAAATATTTTTATTGTCGGCCAAACATTTTCAGAAGATTTCCCTGTTCAAAATGCGGGAACATATTTTGACAGCACATTTAACGGCTCATGGGATTATATAAGCGATGCATTTATTTTGAAATTCGATAGCTCAGGTAATCGGACGTGGGCAACGTATTTTGGAGGTGATAATCAGGATAGAGCCATCTCGGCTGCAATAAATCCATCAGGAAATTTATTTGTTACCGGGTTTACAAATTCATCTGCAAATTTTCCGCTTCAATCAGGGGGCTCCGCATATTTTGACAGCACTTTTAACGGCGGAACATCTGACATGTTCATTTCAAAATTTAGTAACACAGGTGATTTGATTTGGTCAACATATTATGGCGGTAGCGGCGAAGATCATGGAATCTCAGTTACCGCAGATGCAGCGGGTAATGTTTTTTTAACAGGCGAAACTTTTTCAGCTGATTTTCCTCTTCAGAATAATAGTACCTATTATGACTCCCTGATGAGTGGTACTGATGCATTCATGTTAAAATTTGATACCGTTGGCAATTTAATTTGGTCAACATTTTATGGTGGTACCGCAGCATTTGGTGTTGAGTGGGGGCTCTCTCTTCGTTGTGATCATAACAGTAACGTTTTTGTAATGGGCTATACTAACTCAACTGATTTTCCCCTGCTGAATGCCGGAACTTATTTTGACAGCATAGTTGGGTTTGCTGAAAAGGATATGTTTATATCCAAATTTGATAATGCAGGTACATTGCTTTGGTCAACATTTTATGGAGGAGCCGGGAACGTAAATACTTCATGGGATTTTATTACCTATGATAATTTAGAAATTGATACCGCGGATAATGTTTATATAAGTTTCAATCGGGGCACAGATGCTACTCCAACACATAACCCGGGATGTAATTCCTTCTGTGATTCAACAGCGGGAACGATTGCTCTTGCGGAGTTTTCAAATGCCGGAATGTTATTATGGGGAACCTATATCGGAAACGGGTTTGGTGATTTCAGATGCCCGATCGCTATAGACAAACATAATGATTTATTTATTGGGGGAGAGTTTAATAATTATAGTTCCGCTGCAGGGTTACCACTTCTTGATCCCGGAGGAGGCGCGTATTACAGTACACTTTTAGGTCCTAATATAGCATCAAATCACCAGGCATTTCAATTAAAATTCATTCCTGATTCCTGTAACATTAACGTTCCGTCAATCTTTTTGGCTGCTGTTGATACGCTGCTTTGCGAAAAATTTTGTACCGATTATATTGATCAGTCAACTAATAACCCTGCTTCGTGGCAATGGTTTTTCCCCGGTGGTAATCCTTCTTCTTCCACTGATCAAAATCCAACCAACATTTGTTACAACTTACCCGGGACGTATGATGTGACGCTTATCACCACCGGTGCAAATGGAAATGATACGCTTACGCTGCATAATTACATCACCGTCTATCCTACTCCCCCCATTCCAACAATTACGCAAGCGGGTTATACACTTACATCGAGTTCCGCAAGTTCGTATCAATGGCAATTCAATGCGGTAGATATTTCGGGAGCCACCAATCAATCATACACCGTTTTACAAACGGGCTATTACACCGTTGTAGTGGGAGATACCAATGGTTGCAAGAATTCCTTTACACTATATGTTTTAATTAGCGGAATTAATGAAGCTGGAGGTGATGAAAATATTTATATCTTTCCTAACCCCGCCTCAGACGAATTGACTATTGACAAAAAACAATTGACAGCGGATGAAATAGAAATTAAAGATGTAGCAGGTCGCAATATTTACCTGCTGCCATTTAAAGCGAAGACGATTGTTGTTGATGTCAGAGGCTTGCCTTCAGGGATTTATTTTGTTATGATAAGAAGCAATGCAGGAGTGGTGTTGAAGCAGTTTGTGAAGCAGTGAAATTGACTATACAAATGGTCTTTGAAGTTTGATGTTGATGACGATTACTTAGAATGTTCCTTCCGCTACGGTAGATTGATCCATTGAAACAGCCGGTAGGTTTCGGCAACAGAAATAATGAAACACTTACCCGTTTCCATGCTGATTGTTATGAAAGCTATTTTAACTCTGCCCGCCGTTATCAGGAACTTGCGGAGGGTGTTGACTGGATAGAACCGGTGAGGAGGTATTTTTTTGAAGTGGTGATGAGGTTATAAAAGGTACAAGTCCTCTACACTTAACTCTCTACTTCAGATTTGCGCCATGAGGGGTTTTATTGGACACCAGTCTGGCTCTCGCATTATCCAGCTCTAGGACTGGCGCCAGTGGGAGAATTATATTTAGTAAAATTTGCCAATACCAAAATTTTGATTTGCAATTTTCGATAGCGGCGACAAATCTCCTACAAGAATTACTGGATTATAATTATCATCAACAGTCCATCCTTTCATTTTAGCCAATATCTGCAAAACAGGAAAACGACGCATGAAAAATCCGTTTGTACTTACTAAAAAACAACCTCAACTATGCATCCGCAAATAAAAATTTCCATCCAATTTAAACAGTTAAAAAATGATATCAAAAAACTTAGTAAGCGCGGTAATGATAATTGCCGGCTTAATCATCAGCAATGTAAAGACTAATGGACAAGGCTCTGAAATTAACCAGAAGTGGAACAATGACAATCTTTTTCCTGCCAAAGGAAAGTCATCAATATTAATAGCCACAGGAATACCTTTTGCCGGAGCGATAGAATATAGATACGGTTTCTCTAACAAGTTTTCTGCAGGTGTTTTTTATGGAAAAATTTTGGGACAGAAAGGTTCCGGTTATGGATTAAGATTAAGAGGAGTATTATATTCATCGGGAGATAATTTCCGGATTTATGGAGAATTACCTATCGTTTATTATCCGCCAACAAAACGTTTAGAATCCTGGTTTATCCTTTATCCAACCATTATGTTTGAGAAAAGATTTTCATCAGGTCTTCGCATTTCGGCAGGAGCCGGATTACCGGGTGCAGGTTGCATGGATGCAGTTTTTGGGGGACATGACGAACAGCATGAGATAACAGATGAAACAAAGAAGAGTGTCTTTACCAATGATGGCGGCGTAATGGGAGGCATCTGGTACACCTTAAATTCAGGTATTGCATTTCCGATTTCCAACAAAATTATGTTCACTGAACGCCTTGATGTGGTGGCAAATGGTATAAAGGTTGGCGATCTGATTGCTAAAAACTGGATATCTAAACCACCCATCATTGCTGTAATTGGTTTGTCCTTCGCACTGTAAATGAAAAGTTTGCACTTGTTGGTCTCCCACGCAACAACTTTTCACAAGAGTGCTCTTTCTGCCACAGTAGAATTGATCCATTGAAATAGCAGGTAGTTGTCCGCGACAGAAATAATGAAACACTTGCCCGTTTCCATGCTGATTGTTATGAAAGCTATTTTAACTCTGCCCGCCGTTATCAGGAACTTGCAGAGGGTGTTGAATGGATAGAACCGGTGAGGAGATATTTTTCAAAGGGGTGATGAGGTTATATAAGGTACAAGCCCCCTACCGTTAACTTGCTCGAGCGCGTGTGCAGCTGGGCTTTAGGCGTAGCGCACGCGTTCGCAACGCAAATTATCCGTGCTACAAACGCGCGCGAGTTTGGGTGCACAAAAAATTTAGACGTACTCGTTAACTGCTTCGGTGAATTCGTGTGAAATGTTTCTGCCGTTGTTGGTGCGTGCTCTTGTCTCGCCAATCAGCATCCGAAGCACGGGCAATTTTTTTTTCGAAATCCTTTCTGGATAGGAAGTTAGAAAAATTTAGCTGCTCCTCCAAAGGAGTCCTGCGGACAAAACACTCCCACAACCTTCCCATTACAAACCTTGATCACTCTGCTGCTCAACCGCGGTTCATTCCGCTGAGAAGAATCTTTATTGAAGGTATTCGCACCCTCGCCCTGTATTCTTCACCTATACCATGTATGCGAGCATGGAATCGGCGGGGATGCTAAAAATCCGGTTCAGCTACTTGACTGAATTGCCTTCTTTTTTATTTGTGCTATCTCCTAAAATGTGTGAATCATGTAACTTATTTCCAAAGTTGTGTAACATTTGTTCGTTTAAGTATGTTCAACTTTGCGTTTTGCCAGGAAGGAATATCATGCAAAAACTAAAAAAGTATGAACATAGCCATGATTATACCTATCTCGCCAATTTATTTTCAGAAGTAGTGGGCACTACTCTCGAACACTTCATTATCGCACTCAAAATTGAAAAAGCAAAAGAGTTACTCGTGTACGATGAATTCTCCCTTACTGAAATTTCATATAAATTTAACTATAGCAGTGTGTCGCATTTATCCAATCAATTTAAAAAAATTACGGGACTAACACCTTCTCATTTTAAACAACTGAAGGAAAAAAGGCAAAGCGCGGTTGGAGAAATTGTAAATTCTAAGGCCTAAATAGGAATGAATTAACTTTTAACAAGGCTTTATAAAACAAAACAAATATGACAAAAACAAAAAAAACGAATGAGGACGAGCTAATAATTGCCCGCAAAGAACTTATCTTTCAAAAAGAAGAGAAAGACAAGCTTGTAGCAGAGTTAATCATTGCCCGCAATGAACTTGCCTTTCAAAAAGAAGAAAAAATAAAACGGGCAGCAGAGTTAGGTATCGCTAACAAAGAACTTGTATTTCAGGACGAAGAGAAAGGAAAACGGGCGGCAGAGTTAGGCATTGCCAACAAAGAACTTGCCTTTCAAGACGAAGAGAAAGAAAAACGGGCAGCAGAGTTAGGCATTGCTAATATAGAACTTGCCTTTCAGGATGAAGAGAAAGGAAAACGGGCAGCAGAATTAGGCATTGCTAACATAGAACTTGCCTTTCAAGACGAAGAGAAAGAAAAACGGGCAGCAGAATTAATCATTGCTAACAAAGAACTTGTATTTCAAAACGAAGAGAAAGAAAAACGGGCAGCGGAATTAATCATTGCTAACAAAGAACTCATCTTTCAAAACGAAGAGAAAGAAAAACGGGCAGCTGAGTTATTCATTGCTAACAAAGAACTTGTATTTCAAAACGCTGAGAAAGGAAAACGGGCAGATGAATTAATCATTGCCAACAAAGAACTTGCCTTCCAAAACGATGAGAAAGAAAAACGGGCAGCTGAGTTATTCATTGCTAACAAAGAACTTGTATTTCAAACCGGAGAGAAAGAAAAACGGGCAGCAGAGTTAGTCATTGCTGACATTGAACTTAACTTTCAAAACAAAGAGAAAGAAAAAAGGGAAATTGCAAATAAAGAACTTGAAGCATTCAGCTATTCTCTAAAATTAGCATCTCAATATTCTCTCAGTCTAATTGAAGCGAGCCGCGATCCATTATTTACAATAAGCCCTGAAGGAAAGATCACCGACATGAACAATGCGACATTAAAAATAACCGGCTTATCACGCGAGAAATTAATCGGCACCGATTTTTTTAATTATTTTACTGAACCTGATAAAGCACGGGAGGGCTATCAAGAAGTTTTTGCCAAGGGCTTTGTGGCGGATTATCCATTAACCATAATGGACGGTAAACTTACTGATGTACTATTCAATGGATCCGTTTATAAAGATGATAGAGGAAATGTCCTTGGTGCAGTTGTAGTGGCAAGAGTTATTACTGAACAAAAGAGAATTGAAAAGGAATTGACAGAGGCGAGAGTTTTTGCGGAGTTGGCAACAAGCAATGCTGAAGAAGCAAAAAGTAAAGCCGAAAGTGCCACGCAAATAGCAAATGATGCATTGAAAGCCAAACAGCAGTTTTTATCGAACATGAGTCATGAAATTCGCACACCTATGAATGCGATTGTCGGATTTACAAGAGTGGTGTTGAAAACAGATTTGTCGGCAAAACAAAAAGAATATTTAACCGCTATAAAAATGAGTGGTGATGCATTGATAGTTCTCATCAATGATATACTTGACCTGGCAAAGGTAGATGCGGGCAAAATGACATTTGAACAAACACCTTTCAAAATGACGCTGTCTATATCCGCTATGCTTCATTTGTTTGAGACAAAAATCCAGGAAAAGAATTTAGAGTTGGTTAAAGAATATGACAGTAAAATTCCGGAGGTGCTGGTTG
Source organism: Chitinophagales bacterium (assembly GCA_035638255.1). Taxonomy (GTDB): domain Bacteria; phylum Bacteroidota; class Bacteroidia; order Chitinophagales; family UBA10324; genus DASRAJ01. The sequence continues at coordinate 3,927 of DASRAJ010000171.1, read as the reverse complement.
GCGACCCGGTACGTTTACACCAGATTATTTTAAATCTTGTGAGTAACGCCGTAAAGTTCACAACAAAAGGAAAAATTACCGTGAGCGTTCGTTTGATACATGATGATGATGAGAAAGCAACCATTGAATTTGCTGTTACGGATACCGGAATTGGAATATCAGAAAGTAAAATAGGTAATATTTTTGAAAACTTTCAGCAGGCATCCAGCGCCACTGCACGATTGTACGGAGGAACGGGCCTGGGGCTTGCCATTGTGAAACAATTAGTAGAACTGCAAGGCGGAAGCATTAGTGTAAAAAGCAAAATTGATGAGGGCTCTACTTTTAGTTTCACATTAGGTTTTCTTAAAACAAAAGCTGAAGCTGAATTAGAAACAGGAACAGTGGAATTGGATACGGAAATTAAAAATATAAAAGTATTGGTGGTTGAAGACATGGCACTCAATCAACTGCTGATGAAAACACTCTTGGATGATTTCGGATTTGAACGCGATATTGCCGCGAACGGAAAAATAGCCATCGAAAAACTACAAACCAAATCTTACGATATTATTTTGATGGACTTGCAGATGCCCGAAATGAATGGGTTTGAAGCAACGGAATATATTCGCAACAAAATGAATTCTAAAATCCCGATCATCGCTTTAACTGCCGATGTAACCACGGTTGATTTAGCAAAATGCAAAGCAGTCGGCATGAATGATTACATCGCAAAGCCTGTTGACGAAAGATTATTGTACAGTAAAATAGTTGGGTTAGTTAAGAAACCCATATCTGTTAAAATTAATGGTGATAAGGAAAATGCAAATAGTCAAATTAAAAATTTAAAATGCATTGACCTCGCTTACATCATCAAGCTTACAAAATCTGATCCTGTTGTGATGATGGAAATGATTTCACTTTACCTGGAACAAACTCCAACACTTATCAGCACAATGAAACAAAGTTTGCTTGATAAAGATTGGAAATTATTATATGCTTCTGTGCATAAAATGATTCCATCATTTAGGATAATGGGTATTAGTGCAGATTTTGAAGACATGGCAAAAGAAGTTCAGGAATATGCAAGTACACAACTACAGGCAGATGGAATACATGATTTGGTTTTACACCTTGAAAACATTTGCACGCAGGCATGTAAAGAATTGAAAGAAGAGTTTAACATGATAAAGAACATGAAGAAATGAAAATTGAAAAAATTAAACTTTTCTTGGTAGATGATGATCCATTGTTTCTAAAATCATTGGAAATAGAATTTCTACAGCATGCTGATTTTACCATTGAAACATACCCAACAGGCGAACTTTGCATGGAGAATTTATCAAGCACACCAGATGTAATCATTTTAAATTACCATCTTGATGGCATAGATAAAAGCGCAATGAACGGAATAGATACATTGGATAAAATAAAATCTTTTAATCCGGATATTCCCGTTGTGATGCTCTCAGGCCAGGATAAAATTGATGTAGCGATAAACTGTATGCATCACCGCGCTTTTGATTATGTGGTGAAAAGCGAAACAGCCTTCGTGCGCTTACAAAAAATTATAACGACTATTTTCCATTACCAAAAAATGGAAAAGACTTTGGTCTGGTATATGAAGAAGGCATAATTTCTCTTTTACTCGTCGTGTCCTCTTCGAGGGACACTGCTGCAGAAGAACACTTGCCCGTTTCCATGCTGATTGTTATGAAAGCTATTTTAACTCTGCCCGCCGTTATCAGGAATTGTACATTTACGCTTAGCAAACGAATTCAATGCCATGCACTCCCCAACTCATCTCACTAACTTTTTATCCTGCAATTATCTGAGTATATTGGAGAGAGCAGCAGGAGAAAAGCTTATAACCAAACCTTTCTTCCATGATCCGCTGGTGAAGTTGCTCCAAAGGCAGGGTCAGTTGCATGAAAAGAATTACCTCCATACATTAAAACAAACCTATAAAAACATTGTTGAGCTCTCTCACGGAAATTTTGACGAGCGGGTACAACAAACTATAGCTGCCATGAAAGAGGGCAAGGACGTCATCTACCAGGGCGCCCTCACTGATGGTGAATGGAGAGGTTATTCGGATTTTCTTGTCAAAACAAATTCTCCATCGAAGCTTGGTAATTATTCTTATAACATCGTTGACACCAAACTGAGCGCAGAGGTAAAAAGTGAAGCTATCCTGCAATTGTGCATCTATGCGGAATTGGTTGCAAAAATTCAGGACAGACTTCCCGACGAAATAACCATTGTTGGCGGTACGAATGAAAAACATACGTTCAATCCTTCTGATTTCACAGCATATCTGCGTTACGTAAAGAAAAAATATCTCGAAAGTCTGACGAGGGATGTACGTGAAGCCGTGAACAATATGCCGGAACCTGTGGAGCATTGTCACACCTGCGACTGGCGATCGCTTTGTGAAGAAGTGTGGCATACTGCCGACCATCTAAAGCTGGTGGCAGGCACCAGCAAATTGCAGCGCAAAGAGTTGCAGGAGCAAGGCACAAATACACTTATAAAACTCGCTCAGCTTCCGGCTCAGCCGGAGTTACCACACAGCTCTCCGGAATCAACTGCGAAAATCTACAAGCAGGCGAAGATTCAATTGAAAGGAAGGGTCAGCAAAAAAACCGAGTACGAATTTATCCTCCCGGTGATTGCACAGCAGGGATTAGCGGGTATCCCTGTTCCAAGTGAAGGCGACATCTGGTTCGACATCGAAGGCGATACGTACATCGGTGAACTTGGGTTGGAATATCTGTTTGGGTGGGTGACGCTTGAAAACTCAACACCGCAATATCATTTTGAGTGGGCGAAGAACAATACTGAAGAGCGCCATGCTATAGAGAAGTTCATCCGCGTTGTACTCGAGCGCAGAAAAGAGTTTCCCGGAATGCATGTCTATCACTATGGCCATTATGAGGAGTCAGTGGTGAAGCGCCTGTCAACACGATATAATCTTTTAGTGGACGAAGTTGATGATTTGCTTCGCAATAAAGTATTCATCAACCTGCTGCGCGTCGTAAAAAACGGGTTGCGGTTATCGGTGGAAGGCTATGGGTTAAAAGAAATTGAAGGACATTTCGGGTTAGTGCGTAACACTGACTTGTGGCTTGCAGCCCGAGCCCGCAAGTCCATCACGCTGCTGCTTGACACCGGTTCGGTGTTGAATGACGAGATGATGAACACGGTGAGGGATTACAATATGGAAGATTGCCTCTCCACTTATCAGCTTCATCAGTGGCTCGAACAAAGAAGAGATGAATTAATAAAAACCGGTACTGATATACCACGATTCATTGCAACTCCGCTTGAAAGCAAAGAGAATATAGAGTTAGAGGAACTTGCCATACTCAGCGAGAAACTATACAAACTCCTGCCCGAAGATTTGCAGGATTTAACTCCGAAGCAAAAGGCGATAAAATCATTAGCTGACTTAATGCTGTGGTATCGCAGAGAAGACAAATCACATTGGTGGGAACATTTTCGGATGAAGGATTTGACGGCCGATGAGTTGATGGAAGAGCGAAAAGGGTTAGGTGGACCGTTTGAATATTTGGGAGTAATCGGGGAAGTGAAAAAATCAAAAGTGCACCGGTGGAAATTTTTGCCGCAACCTTTTGATGGCGCTGATGATGATTTATACCCCTGTGGAGAAGAAGGCAAATTTAATGCTCACAACTTCGACCCTATAAATGGCTGGCTCGATGTAAAGATGGGTGCGAAGCTCGAAGCTACTCTTCTTCCAAAAATCAATAATGCACAGGGATTGTTTGCCTCCTCGCATATAAAAGCAAATAAGAAAATTGCGCGAATTAAAGAATTGGCGGAATGGGTGCTTGCAAATGAAATAGATGGTGAGGGTGAGTTTCCTGCCGCACGAAATCTGTTGCTGAAAAAACAATTACTGAAAAGCAGCAACGGGTCGCTCCG
>DASRAJ010000170.1:0-36386 GCA_035638255.1 Chitinophagales bacterium | reverse complement strand
TGGAAGAATCACCAAGCAGCGGCGCAAAGTTTCTGAACCCGCACGAAGCAAATGCTTCACCGCCAAACGCTCCGAAGTTATCATCCACCAACCCGCGGGATTGTGCTGTGAAATTTCCGACGCGGTAATCATGGTCTTTGTTAAGATACTGTTGAAGCAATTGTGTTTCTGTAGAGGGAAATGAAGGAAGATTATGCAAGTCTACTCTCCCGATTTGCAGATCAACATTATCGGGTAGGTAGGTTTCATCAAATTTTCCATCGCCGGGTGTATTCCAGTTTTCCGGTCGCGATGCGGTGATAACGTTAATACTGTTATCTGTCCAGTCGGCATCCATTTCAGCGTAGTAAACATCCGAGGGCCACGCACCGTAATGATCGGGATGTCCGTCAGGGTTCAGTGCCCCGGAGTAGGGAACGGGAATGTGCCCGAACAACAGCACCGCTTTCAAATCTGAATTAGAATTGTATTCTGCAGCGATGAGCGCTTTCACGCCGGACACCGTGTCATTCGGGGAAACATCAATACGCTTCACTCCCCATCCGTCATGTGAAATATCTTTCATCAGCCGATACAATTCTGTTTGCAATGAATCCGCAATCGTGGAATCCACTACAAGCAACAACCATCCTTTGTAATCTTTTGAATGAAGTTTTATGGCACCCGTGAGATAGCCATCAGCGGAAATTCCATTGCCGGAGCGCTTCACTCTGTATTCGTAGAGCGAATCCCACTGAACATTAGAATCTTTATATTCCAAAGTATCGCCCGAAAGGTTTGCGAGGTATGTGCCCCATGAAGAACTCCCCTCGGATTTTCGATAGACCAGGTAGGAAGTAGCGCCCGGGTATTGATTCCAGTGCAATGTAATGGAAGGAGGATTTTCTATAGTAGTCGCAGTAAGTTGCACAGCATAATCAGCGCTCACCTGAGCAAACGAAACCGAAAAGGAGAAGAGGAAAAAAAAGAAACAGTAAAGTTTAATTCTCATTGGAAAACATTTGAACCAAAGTACAACTTTGAAGTCAACCAGTCACGATATGCGATACGCGCATCGCGAATGGCAATGAAATGTTCATTTCTTCTTATCACAAACAGTAAATTATCTTCATCTTCCGTTAATTTTACACGACTTGAATTTATGAAACTACAGTACGAAGAATCTTTTCCTGAAAAACAATATTATGCGATCGGCGAAGTGGCGAAGATGTTAAACACCACTGTTTCAAAGATTCGTTTTTGGGAAATCGAGTTTGATGTGCTTCGCCCGAAGAAAAATAAAAAGGGTGATCGCTTTTTCACCAAACAGGATATCGAGTACCTCAGGTTGATATATCATTTGCTGAAAGAAAAAGGATACACGATTGAAGGCGCCAGGAAACAACTCCAACAAAATCCGGAGAAGCAGTTTGAAAAAATGAAACTGATAAAGTCACTTAAGGAAATCAGGGAGTTTCTTTCTTCGTTGAAAAATCAACTTGATAAAAACTCCGCATAGGATGTAAAACTAATCATGCGGAAACTTTTTTCGACTCTAATCTTCCGTAATACCAAGCCAGCCAAAGTCCGACCAGAAAATATCCTGCGAAAATATCAATGATCTGCCCCCTGATAAAATGCATCGGGAACCCATCCCAGTTATAGCCCATCATGATGCTTGCAAAGAGAATGAAGAGTGGAAACAGCATCACAAACCATAGCCGCTGTCCAAAACTGGTGAGGCGGTTACTGGCCGCGGCAAGTGCAATGCAAATGATAAGCACGGCGATGATGTTGTAAATTAAGCTCATGATATATGCACTTATTCCATACGTCATCTCATTATGATACATCAATATTGCCCAGGGCTTACCCATTCTGTCCATCATCATTTTCCCGTGTTCGCTCATTGGCGTACCCGGAGGAGGATAAGGAAGGTGATACACTCCATCTTCAAGATTTAAAGAAGACAAACTATTTAGAATATTGTCCTGATCTGATGTGTATTTGAAATCGCTTTCGTGAATAAGCGGTGAGAGAACCGTGTGAACGATGGCCAGGTAAATGTAAAGGATGATTGCGCCGACTATTGTAGCAATGGCAAGTGTTTTCATGATGAGAGGCTTTGGTGTTGAACAAATGTAACAATTGAATTTTTACACCTGTTGTTTTTAGTTCTGGATTATTCAGAAGTCACCACTTTGTGCAGGCAGCAGGAAAGCACACAGTCTAACACATTGAATTTTATATTTACACTATAACATTTTATGCTTCTGCTCCTCAACATCGCCGATTTCTTTAATCACCTCTTTCATCATCCGTCGAAATTCTTCGAGCCGGAGGAGCTCGTGAGATATGGTGGCTTAGCGGTTTTATTTTTGATAGTATATGCGCAAACCGGGTTATTCTTTTGCTTCTTTTTCCCCGGGGATGCGCTGATTTTTTCCTCAGGAGTGCTCTTCGCATCCGGTACCTTTCATCATCAGCTTTATGTGATTCTTTTTTTTCTCATCAGTGCTGCGGTCCTGGGTAACATCACCGGATATTGGTTCGGCAGAAAAACCGGACCTTTACTATTACGGCGAAAAGATTCCTTCTTCTTCAAGCACGAGTACCTCGAAACAGCCAAAGAATTTTACGATCGCTACGATGGGTGGGCCATAACCGCCGGGATGTTTCTGCCGATCATCAGAACTTTTGCTCCCATTATTGCGGGTGTGCTTCAGCTTCGGTTCGCAAAATTTTTTCTTTATGTGCTGCTCGGATCATCTGCATGGATTGGATCTTTGGTGTCACTCGGATATTTCCTCGGCAATTTTACCTGGGTGAGAAAAAACCTCCATTTCATTGTGATTGCTATGGTGGTGGTGATCACGGTGCCGGTTTTGTATCGTCTAATAAAAACAGTACGCTCAGCCCGAAAACTCAGACTATCCCGCAAGTAATGCGTGTTTATGTGAAATAATTTTTAATTTCATTGCAGAAAATTCTCAGCTATGTCTAAAATTTTTCCTAAAGTCATCATTTTACTTCTCCTTATTCTGCCTCTGAAAACCTTTTCTCAAACTTCACAAAAAGAGTTGCTCACACAAAAATGGAAGTACCTCGGTGTGGAAGAATTTGGCGTGCTGCATCCGCCGGATTCAACTCAGAAAAATGATTGGCTTTCGATGAATAGCGATGGCACGTATGAATGGATGCGAAACGGGGAAACTTCCTCAGGCACCTGGAAGCTAAATGAAGCTGCGAAGATCATCGTGTTCACCGATTCGAAAACAAAGAAATCTCTGAATTATAATCTCAAGAATATTTCAGCAATTGATCTCACCATTGAATATCAAACGCCTGATTTGGTGCGGACAAGATATCGCTATCAGGTGGTGCAGAAATAGTCAGTTGTTTAATGGTAAAATGGTCCTGCCTGATCGGGATTGTTTAATTGTCATGGAACAATCTAACAATGCCGCGATGTATCATTTCCTGCTATTTTCGACGCGCAATTTTATTTCAGGATGGAATCCAAAATCAAAAGCATCGGAGTTTTCACCAGCGGTGGGGACGCGCCCGGCATGAATGCAGCCATTCGCGCGGTAGTGCGTACAGCACTCTATTATGACTTGAAAGTGTTTGGCATTCATCGCGGCTATGAAGGTCTGATTGATGGCGAAATCGAAGAGATGAAATCTTATTCCGTGAGCAACATCATCCATCGTGGAGGCACCATTTTAAAAACTGCGCGTTCTCCGCGCTTTATGACCAAGGAAGGAATGACAACGGCATTTCAACAACTGAAGAAGCACAACATTGATGCGATGGTCGCCCTTGGCGGTGATGGTACATTTAAGGGGGCGCTCGAGTTGGACACCGATCACAACATTCCATGCATTGGGGTTCCCTGTACTATTGACAACGATTTGTATGGTACTGATTTCACAATAGGATATGATACAGCGATCAACACGGCAATGGAAGCAATTGATAAAATCCGTGACACTGCTGCCGCTCACAATCGCTTATTTTTTGTGGAAGTGATGGGAAGAGATGCCGGCTTCATCGCCATGCGCAGCGGCATCGCCACCGGCGCAGAAGCGATTCTTGTTCCGGAAAGCAAGCTGAGCATTGATCAGTTGATAGAAAAACTTGAAACAGGATGGCAGCGACAAAAAACTTCCTGCATTGTGGTTGTCGCTGAAGGTGATGCCGAAGGAGATGCGTTTCTCCTCGCAGAAAAGGTGAGGCAGCGTTTCGATCATTACGATACGCGAGTGGCTGTGATCGGACACATACAGCGCGGCGGAAGTCCCACCTGCGGTGACCGGGTGCTTGCCAGCCGCCTTGGTGTGGCTGCAGTAGAGGCGTTATTGGAAGAGAAAAAAAACGTGATGGTGGGCGTGATGCATCGCGAGGTTGAATACACTCCTTTCTTGCTGGCGACAAAGCACAATCTTGAAGTGAGTCCGTATCTGACAAAGTTGATGGAAATTCTTTCGACGTGAGTATAAACCCCGTCCCGATAAAATCGGGACGGCGGTTGCCGGCAGCCTTTGGTATTCATCTCATGTAAACACGCTATTCTTCTCAACCCATTTCCGTTTTCAATTCAGGATTTCAGTTTGTTGAATTCAATAACAATATTTCGAAACAGGATAGCGAGGATAATTATTTTTGAATCGGACTGAAGGAATGAAAAAGATTATACGAAACGCTACTATCATCAACGAAGGAAAAATTTTTCCCGCAGATATACTGATTACCAATGGAAGAATTGAAAAGCTCGCCCCTCAGATCTCAGAAAAAAGTTTTGCCGAAGAAATAAACGGGGAAGGAAAATTTCTCTTCCCGGGAATTATTGATGACCAGGTTCACTTCCGCGAGCCGGGGCTTACACATAAAGCGACCATCTACTCCGAATCGAAAGCTGCAGTGGCAGGCGGCATAACGTCGTTCATGGAAATGCCGAACACCATTCCTCCTGCAACCACCATTGAGTTGCTTGAGGCGAAATATCGTATTGCACAGATTACCTCTCTCGCTAACTATTCCTTCTTCCTGGGAACTTCGAATGATAACATTGAAGAAGTGAAGAAAGCAGATCCGAAAAAAATCTGCGGCGTGAAAATTTTCATGGGCTCGTCCACGGGTAAATTAGTGGTGGATGATCCGCGGGCTTTGGAAAATATCTTTCACTACGCTCCCACCCTGATTGCCACACATTGCGAAACCGATTCTGTTATCAAAGCGAATGAAGAAAAATTCAGGAAGGAATATGGTGATGCAATTCCGGTTGAGTTGCATCCTGTGATTCGAAATGAGGCGCAGTGCTATCAATCTTCTTCGCTGGCAATCACACTGGCAAAAAATTTTGAATCACGTTTGCACATCCTTCACGTTTCTACCGAAGAAGAATTGTTGCTGTTCACTAATTCAATTCCTCTTGACAAAAAGAAAATAACTGCTGAAGCATGTGTGCATCACCTGTGGTTTGATGCTGAGGATTATGCCCCGTTGGGGACACTCATCAAATGCAATCCCGCGATAAAAGATGCGCGCCACAAACAAAAACTTCTGGAAGCATTGCTCGATGATCGTCTTGACATCATTGCCACTGATCATGCACCGCACACGTGGGAAGAGAAACATACACTGACGCCGGAGGGAAAAATCAATTACTTCAAAACACCGAGTGGTTTGCCCCTGGTGCAACATTCGCTGAACATGATGCTGGAGTTTTATTTTCAGAAAAAAATCTCCCTGGAAAAAATTGTGGAGAAGATGAGCCACGCTCCTGCTGTTTGTTACCAGGTTAAAGATCGTGGCTTCATTCGCGAAGGATATTTTGCTGATCTCATTCTTTTGGATTTGAACCCTGAATGGAAAGTTTCGAAAGAAAATATTTTATACAAATGCGGGTGGTCACCGCTGCAGGCACAATCCTTTCATGGCCAAGTCACACAGACTTTCGTTAACGGAAGATTAGTTTATAGCGATGGATTGTTTGATGAAAGTGTGAACGGAATGCGACTGGAGTTTGAAAGATAACCCGGCATCGGTTCCTTTCATTCACACATAATGATGAATGGTCTGTCATGATTTTGCTTCCGGCGAATATTTCAGCCGTTTGCGCAGTGTAGAAGCCCCAATAATTAGCATTCCAATCAGGAGCAGCAGGTAAAGCGGCGGCTCCGCCATCACCTCCGCCTCGCCGGCATCGAACACCGAGTTAGCATTAAGAAGTTGACGCTGTTTTTCCAGCAGTGCTTTTTCCTGCGCCTCACTTTCTACCACTATATATGATGTGAGCGGAGTAAGCAAGCCGGAAACAAAAGAGGACTTGATCAACGGTAACCGGTAGTCATCAACTTGTTCAGGATGAAGATTCATTTGCTGCGATGCCACACTCATGAGAATAGCAGTTTCAAGAGTATTATCCCCTGTCTTAAAATCATCCGGGTTCCAATCATTATTCGTGACTATAATCGAACATTGCTCATCATCCTTTAAGTAGGCCTTATTATTTTTTTCAGTATACACCCGCACTGAATCAGTTTGCGGTATCACCACATTACTATTACTGATTGCCTGCAAAGGATGATCAGTCATGGAGTGGGCTTCAAGTTTAAAGTCACGAGTGAGCACATAGAATAATTCAGAATCAGGAAAGGTGAATTGGAGGTCACGAAGATCTTTGAGGAAAATAGCACTGTCAAGATGATCGCTTACCACGATAGGGATGTGGGAATGCGCATCACCTGATAAGTAGCTATTCACAAAAATTTCATTCAGCGAGCGCTCAAGAAAAAATCCACCTTCTGCCCGTGGTAAACTCTCTTTTTGCTGCTCTAAAGATTGCGGAATGTTTTGTGTCCTGAAGTTGGCTGCTGTAATCGTGAATGATTTGAAAGGACTGTTACGCGCATAGACAAAAGCATTGGTCCTTTTCAGATAATTATTCAATGCACCATCGCTCTGTTTTGAACAGTCAATGATAAAATCATATTCCGGCACCCGGTGAATGAGCGGTAATTTCCTTTTCGTCTCGGCAGGTATGTAAGTGAGCTTATTACCGTGAAAAATTTCAGGAGTAATTTGTACAGATGTGTCATTCAAAAAAAGATGCTCACCGACAAGATCGAAGTGGATGGGTTCACGGTGAATCAAGTCAATTTCTGTTTTGCGCGTTGAAAGCCCCACTACCGGAAAGATGCGCAACGCTACTTCATTTCCTGAAGTGTAGTAAAGTATCCCCGGATCTTTGCGATAGGTCATGATCTCATGATAGACCCACAGTGCTGCTTTTTTTTCAGCCATCACTCCCCTTTTCTTTCCGCTATCCATCCACAAATAGTAATCGCTGACCCATGCGCCTGCGGGCACATCGAATGTGGTGGTGAACTCCTTTTGCTCCGGGGCAGTATTATGAACTTCAAGAATTATTTTACTCCTGAAAATTTTCTCCTGTTCATCATACGTGGTAGAAGCCACAACGCTGTCACTGAAAGTGTTCGCTTCCTGATCATCACGATCATCAACATATTCATCGTACAGTCCCTCACCGGAAAAAATTCTCGCTATGTCGTTGATCTTTTTATTCGAGATGGTTTGATTGTCGAGCACAAGCCATTGGTAATAGGCGGAGATGAAGGGCACATTGTTATTATCAAAAAATAAATCTCCATTCCTGTGTTTAAATTCATTCAGGTACTTCAATGCGCTCATTCCTGCTGCCACGTTGATGTGAATATCTTTCGCAGCATTGTAATCAGGCTTGTAAACGTAGTTAAGCAATGAAAACAAATTTCTTTTCTGATAAATAAAATTCACCGTGATCACCGCCGGAATCACGATTACCCCGGCAAGAAAAACAATCACAAGCCTTCGTGTGCTGAAGTAATTTCGAAGCGATTGCCAGTTATCAGATAGCACCTGTACATGGATGATCATCAGCAGTACAGGCGTGAGCATGAGAAAACCGAAACCAAAAGCTATAACCGCAAGAAATGAGAATGGCAGGTATGGAATGAAAACAAGGAAGAAATACAGAGTGAATACGAACGTAACACTCCGCAGAAAAAATAGCGCAAGCTGAATTCTTTTGTCATGGCCGGAGGGAAGGCAAACTAATACACCATTTAACAATGCCAGCATGTAGAACCAGATACTGTCGAAGCTGCCAAAGATGTGATCAGGCACATCGAAAAATTTTCCTTCATTGAGCAGCAATCCCGCAACCGGGAAAATAATGGCGATCAAAATTTTCCAGATGAAGCTAAACTTCTTCAGTTTCTCATGCTTGTTTAGCGCGAGGGTGATCATTCCCCGCAGGAGGAAAAACATGAATAAGACTGTGGCTGAAATCACGAGCACAAAAAATGTATGCTCGTTGCCCCAGAATGAATAGCCGCGAGTGATGGGCAACACAAATAACCCGTATCCGCAAAATGGAATTGTCACAGCAATCAAAAAGCTGATACCCGGATTTTGTTTTCTTCGATTCTCAACAAACCAAATCACGATAAGTACCAGGCAATAAAGAACAGCAGGTATCAAAAGCGCAAACAGCAGCATCTGAACATCGCCTTTCAGCAACATCCAGTTGGGTATAGTCCATGGAATTATTAAATCAGCGTGCAGAAGATATGCATAAAGAAATGCGATGTAGCCGATCATTGCCGGTATGGCAAAATAGAGGGAAACTTTTTTTCGCATGAGCAAGCACGTCACCGCATAAATGGAAGAGGTGATCATCATCACACTTAGAAAGCTGCCGTAGATTTTCCATGCGAGAATATTTTTCTCATCGAGCATGGTGCCAATGATCTGATAGGTGGAGATAAATAAAAAGATGACTAAAAGCTGCGGTAAACTAATCAGGAGCAGAATCCAGAGCGGATGTTGAAGTCTTTTCATTTTCAGGTGAGATTTTTTTTAAAATCATTTTGGTGAGGAAGAAATAAGCGAGAAGGAAAGAAAAATAGATCAGCACCCCCTCGGCTTCATGCCAGCGACCTGTACTCAGTTGAGGAAATGATTCATTGAGCCGCATTGCAAAAACAATTCTAAATGTGTTGGTAAGAATCGTGGTGAAGTACGCTGCAACGACCAGGGTGATGAACATGATGCTTCCCTTTTTAACAGAAGGATATAACCGCTGAAACGCGAACACTGATATAAAGCTCACCGTTAAAAAGAAGTTAATGCCGGAGCAGTCGCTACTGATCACAATGGGAGAGTCACTCACAAAACCCTGCGCAGGATCAAAGAGAAATGTAATTCCGGTGAAGAGGTGAATGAGAAATACGGTAGGTTTAAGCAGCCATTGCAGATCGCTGCTGCCTGCAGGAATCAGCCAAAGTTTTATAAATGCAATGCCACTGAGGGTGACGGCGTAAACAAAGAGCGTGAAGAATGAGAAAGGAAGGCGGAAGTGGTATTTCTGATTCAAGTCTATAAATTCAGTGAGCAAACGCGATGATCTTTTTCATATTGCTTGCGATGCTTTTTCCAAATCGGTGTAATCGCTTTTAAATTGTCGAAAAATCGGTGTTATCATAGTATAAGTAACCTTTTCCAAAATTCTGTGTCTCATAAAAGTCATAACTTTCCGCATGCGTATTTCAGCGTTGCTGCTTTTTGCAACAATCATCTCCTCCTGCTTCTTATTCAGTTGCACGAAGGATCCGGTGATTGAAGAGATTCACAAAGACACTACGCTCGGCAACAACAATCCTCCGCCATACACTGGTGTAAGCGATGATAAAATCACAGCTTACATCAATAAGCTTTACATTGATTTGCTGGGAAGGGCACCTACTTCAAATGAAATCACTGACGACCTTCAGTACCTCGATGAAAATGGGTTGAGCGACGCATCACGCGACTTTGTCATTCAGCAACTCATTATTTCCAAACCATACTATACCCGCCTTTTTTCGATCAACGCAAATGAATTTCTCAACGGTACTGACTCACTAACTGTGGAATATCAGATACTGCTCCTTCAATATTTCTACGATATTGATTCGGCTGCCGGCAACACTTACAATCTCATCTATTATACCTATGAGCTCAATCGACTGTACGAGTTGCAAAATCTCACCGCTAACTACATGAGCGGCAGCATCACCATGAATGAGTACTATGCTGTTTTCATCAACAATTACTTCTATGATGAAGTAAATATGGGATCAGAAAACTTTGTGAAGGGATCATTCGATGATTTATTTCGGAGAGCACCCACTGTTGATGAGTTGATGCAGGGTGTGAATATTGTAAACAATGGTGCGGGTATTTTGTTTTTGCAAAACGGCGACAGCAAAGGAGACTACATCAAAATCGTAACCACATGTGACGCATTTTATGAAGGATTGGTGAAGAAAACATTTGAGCAGCTCTTGTTACGGGAACCCACCTCGGCAGAAGAGGGAACATACACTACTCAATTGAAGAGCACATTGAATTACCAGGAGTTTGAAAAGACGTTGATGAAGACGAGTGAGTATGCGGGGTTTTAAAAATACGATTTACGATTCAAGTAATACGAGTTCTCCCGATTTAATCGGGATTCATGATTCACGCAACACGATTCACGACTCACGATTCGCGACTCACGTAACACGATTCCGGATATATGAAAAACAATAAAACAAAAGAGATGAAACGCATCCTCGCCTTTTCGCTTTTACTTTCACTTTTTCTTTGCTCCTGCAAAAAAGAAGTGCTTCAAAAAGTTATTTACGATAACACGATCTACGGCGTAACTCCCGTCAATCTCTATTTAAGCAATGCTGATAAAACAAAACAGAAATCATCGGATCAGTTCGTTTCAATCCTTTATTCCAACCTCACGAACCAAACTATTCCTGCAGATGACTTGAATCATATTTCTGAGGTAACCTACTCCTTAGGTGACAAAGGTTTGGTGAACACGATGCTGCTTGAAAATTTTCTCAACGCCCCGCAAATTGAAATTCCCTCCATGCAGGAAATGCGGAGCGACATAAGCACATTTGTTTCCAATACCTACTTGAAATTTTACCTCCGCAAACCAAGCGAGTACGAGAAATATTTTTTCACGAGCATGATTGAGGATGATACGGCGATTACACCCGAAATGGTATATGCAGCGTTTGCGCAATCGAATGAGTATCTCTTCTATTAAATTCCAAATCACAAATTCCAAATCACAAATAAATTTTAAGAAGGAAATTTCAAATCCAAAAAAGATTTTCAATTCAGCATCTAACTTCTACCCTCTATTTTCTAACTTCTTTTTATAAAATGAAACGCAGGACCTTCATCAAGAAAGCAACGCTCGCCACGGCAGGCATGCTCACTGTCCCCTACATCCTCCCCACCGGAAGATTATTCGCCGGCATCGGAGATCGTGTGGTGAATCATGTAGTGTTTGTTCTCTTCGCAGGGGGAGTTCGGCACCAGGAATCGGTTGACATGGGTTACCTGACTGCGCAGGGGCTTCCTTCGTCAGGCAATCTGATGGAAAATATTTTGAGCGGCGCACCTCCTTCAACGAACATCATTTATAATCGCTGGGACCCAATACTGTCCTCTCCGCTTGTTACGAAAGGCACGTTGTTCAAAGAGCTGAGCTATGCTTCCGGACCTACAGGGCATTTTAACGGGCACACCGCCGCCATGACTGGCAATTACACTACTGAAAGCACGAGCCTGAATGTTAACCCTGATAACCCCACCCTGTTCGAATATTATCGCAAGCATACTGACCCGGCTCGTAGTGCGATTAATAGCTGGTGGCTGAGTGAAGGTCTTGGACCATATCCTTTGTTGAACTACAGCCGCTATCCTACCTATGGAGCCGCTTATGGCGCAAACTATTTACGACCTGCATCTACGTTTGGTCCTTACGGGACTGAGTATCTCAACAACGCCGTTACGTTTCAACCTGACGACGTGACGAAAATGGATGCGATGAAAACTTTTCTCGACGCCAACTTCGCTAAGACTGCTTCAGACTACCCGGGCATCATCAATACACCTGCCGATCGCGATGCCATAAAGCAATTCATCTATGCCACCCTCACCAAAACTTCGCAGGGTCAAATCGAATTACCGATGCCCAATGGAACGAATCCTTCAGAATTGACAGGAGATCTGGTCAACGTGGCGTATGCATGGGAAGTGCTGAAAAACTTTCATCCGGAACTGATGGTGATCAACAGCTTTGATCTGGATGCCTGCCATTTCGATTTCACATCGTACGTCCGTTACATGCACAAAGCAGATTATGGTGTGGGCTGGTTGTGGAATAAAATTCAAAGTGATCCGGTGCTGGCAAATGACACCATCATGATCTGCATGCCCGACCATGGAAGAAATGAATTGCCGAACACTGTTTACGATGCGAATGGATTGCGTGCTTATGATCATACGAGTGATGATAATTCAAGAAGATTGTTTGCGCTCATTGTTGGTCCCGCAGGAAAGGTGAACCAAAACCTTGTGGTGGGCAACGCATTTAATCCTGTCGGAGAAACGATTGACATTATCCCTACCATTGCGCACATTCTTGGATTTAAAGATGAAGTGCCGGGAGGAATGTTGCCGGGAAGAGTGCTGGATGAAGCCTTCGTGTGATTTCGGATTTCGGATTTACGATTTCGGATTTATGAAAACTCAAATGCAAATTTTATCTCGATTCAATCAGAACAAATTTCGGATTTGGCATTTGCCAACTGCCAACTGCCAACTACCAACTACTCATTGCCTATTGCTTATTGCTTACTGCCTACTGCTTACTGCAATTTCTTCCTGCAAAAAAATTACGATAGAACAGGGCATACTTCCTTTCAACCCTTATGATACCATTCATTACAACAGCAATGCAGTACCCGATGTACCGATTGATTCGAACACGATTCTTGGCATTCACAAATACATTCTCTCTGTGAAGTGCGCTGTGAATGGCTGTCACGACGGAAGCTTTGAGCCTGATTACAGAACGGTGCAAAGCGCATATACCACACTCGTGTATGCGCCGGTGGTGAAGAACACCTCTGATTCTTTTTACACCTTTCGGGTAGTGCCAAATGATACTGCGCACTCATGGCTCTGGTTCCGGTTGACAACAACCGATCAAACCATCGGCAGAATGCCGCTGTACGATACATTGTATCCCGCACAGCGTGAGAAAATTAGAAACTGGATCATGAGTGGCGCTCGTGATCTCTTTGGTAATTCACCTGTACAACCAACTTACACTCCGTCATTCTATGGGTTGGTCGCATATCTTCCTCAGCAAAATAATTTTCGTGTTGACACCATTCGCGGGGGAATTATCACCAATCCGTTTGCTGTGCTACAGGGTGATAGTGTGAAAATCTGGTGGGGTTTGTATGACGATATTACCTATCCGTTTTCATTCACATACAATAAAGTGAAGTTCTCGACTGATCCTTTCAACTTCGATAATGCCGTTGAGGTGCCGCTGCACCAGGTATTCACTCCTATTTATGCTTATCTTTTTGGTACCAATGTTCCGTTCTTCAATTATTGCACAGTAAGTACCGCACAGTGGAACATAAATGACATTGTGTACATGCGCGTGTATGTTCAGGACAGTGATCATTCAACGCCAACAGAATTGCCCGATGGGGGTTCGCAGATTTATCTTCAGATGTATTGCTCATTCATTATTCAGTGAAAACAAAAATCATGTTTCAGGTTGTCCGCACGACGCTGCGATCTGGTTGTCCGCAAGATGCTGTAAGCCTGTTGTCTGCCGGACGCTGTGAACAGGCTAAAGGGTTACTTCTTTCATTCCTTATTTTCATTCTTATTTCTTCCTGCACAAAAGATGAAAGCACAGATCCCAATCCTCCGATAAGCCCCATTCCGGCTATTGAATTGAAAAGTATTTCACCGGGTACCATTCATCAGCTCTCCGATTCACTCCGCTTCGAAATCAACTACACGGATGGCGATGGCGACCTTGGCGATTATGATGCTGACACACTTTCACTATGGGTTACTGATAATCGTTTTCCCCTCACAGAAAAATTTCACATTCCTCCTCTTGCTCCGCAGGGAACTACGATTGCAATCTCGGGAACCTTGAATATCATTCTCGATCACATTATTCTCAAAGATCAAAGTGCTTCATCAGAAACTGCAACATTCACCGTGAAGTTGAAAGATCGTGCTGGGAATTGGAGCAATGGAATTACCAGCGGCAATATTGTTATTCTCCCGTAGTACGCTCAGTGAGTGCTTATTCCCAACGCTACCAAATCACTTTCACCAAAGGGTACTCAGGAATTATTCGATCATTAGAAATGATTGGATATCCACTCAAAATGCTATGAGCAATATAAGCACGATCGAAGGGATCGCCATGAATATTTGGGAGCAAAGAAGTGTAGAGTATTTGGTCAATCTCCACAGGCAAAATTTCGATGCGATACTTTGGCAATTCCTTACTCACATAGTCATCAAGAGAAAAAGTAAACTCAACCGCTCCTTTCAAAAGCAATCCTGAGATTTCAAGGATCACAAGAGAGTTGATGTATAATTCATTGTTGGAATTTTCTATTGCTGAAATCGCTGCCCGTGATTTTCGGATGCGCCCGGGCATGGAAGTAACGCCAAGCAAGACATAGGTGTCGAGAAGATATTTCACGAATTCAGATCCTGATCAAATGCAGACCAATCAACTCTTACGCCTTTCGTGAGACCAAGAATCCTCTTGCGTCGAATTGTGTGACCATTCTTTGAAATTGTTTTTCGCTTTCTTGCTATAGGTTTCCTTTTACCAACTAATTTCATGGGTGCCGGTTTCTTCTTCAAAGATAATTCATTAGCTCATATTTTTGAATGGGAATTCCGAAACAATCAGAACTTCGAAGAGAGATATTATCGCGAGCCATCTATCTTCGCGAAAAAATTTCTAATGAACACCGCAAGCAACTCAATCTACAAAACCGATTTTCATTTCCCCAATCAAACTAAAATTTATCACGGCAAAGTGCGCGACGTGTACACCATCGCGGATAAACATCTGGTGATGGTGGTGACTGATCGCATCTCTGCATTCGATGTCATTCTCCCCAAAGCGATTCCATTCAAAGGCCAGGTGCTGAACCAGGTAGCGGCACAATTTCTTGAAGCAACAAAAGATATTGTTCCCAATTGGGTAACAGCAGTTCCCGATCCAAATGTGACGATTGGAAAAATGTGCACCCCGTTTAAAGTCGAGATGGTGATTCGGGGCTATTTAAGTGGTCACGCGTGGCGCGAATACAAGAGTGGAAAGAGAATGATCTGCGGTGTGCCGATGCCGGAAGGAATGAAAGAAAACGATAAATTTCCTGAGCCAATTATTACACCCACATCAAAAGCAGAAGAAGGTCACGATCTTGATTTGTCGAAAGAAGAAATTATCTCACAGGGATTGGTGGAGAAAGAAAAATACGAGCAGCTTGAAAATTACACGCGAAAACTTTTTGACTTCGGAAGCAAATTCGCCAACTCGCGCGGATTGATTTTGGTGGATACAAAATATGAATTCGGGGAAGCGGATGAAAACCTGAGAGAACGTGCTTCCACCATTTACCTCATTGATGAAATTCACACTCCTGATTCATCCCGTTATTTTTATCTTGATGGCTATGAAGAGCGGCAGCGCAAAGGTGAACCGCAGAAGCAACTCTCAAAAGAATTTGTGCGCGAGTGGTTGATTGAAAATAATTTTATGGGGAAGGAAGGACAACCTGTTCCGGAGATGAGTGATGAATGGCTCAATACCATCTCTGCCCGTTACATTGAATTGTATGAAAAAGTCACCGGAAAAAAATTTGAAAGACCGGCTGATGAGAATGTGATGGAGAGAATTGAGGGGAATGTTATGATTGCGCTGCAAAGTCTTTAGCAATCTCTCGTTTCAGAAATGACATTCCCTGAAGAAATGTCATTTCTCTCTTTCGCAGAATTTCTCTAAAGAATTTTACGCATGATCGGTCTTGTATCTGATCTTCGTTCGGTTTCAACAAAGCCTGCTTTCACAAATGTTGGATAGAATCCGGTGAAGGCAAACACAGCCGGGTAATCCTTTGCCTTCACATCGAGCGGGTACGCTTCAATGATCTTTGCGCCCTTCTTCCTGCAATAATCAATTGCATATTTCAAAAATGGCTGCGACAATCCGAGGCGCCGATAATTTTTCTCAATGAAAAAACAAACGATAGACCACACGGGCTTATCATCCACACGCTTGAGTACTCTTGAATTTTCAAGCACCAAAAATTTTTCACGCGGACCAACAGAGCACCAGCCGACAACTTTTTTATCAGCATACATCAATAATCCGGGTACATCATCTTTGTCAACGAGTTGCTTCATCTTCTTTTTGTTCCCATCTCCTTTTGTCTTTTCAAAGTCGCTTTTTTTTATTCTCCAGTGCATGCACCAGCATCCGCCGCAGGCGCCTTTGTCGCCGAATAAGATTTCGAAATCTTTCCAGCGGTTTTTAGTGAGGGGATAGAAGGAAATATTTTTCACTTGAATTCTATTTAGTTTTCATACGCTACTGTTTTTTCAAAATCTCCATCAGTTTAAAGTTCAGGTAGAGTTTTTCTTTACCGACAATTTCACTTTTTAGAAATCTGCTTGGGGTGGCAGATCAGGTAAATGGTTGAAAGGTTTGAATGGATTATATTTCATCTGGTTTACTTTTTTTGAACGAAGGCAAGTTTTACCTCCTTATTTCGAACGAGGGCAAGAATAGGAAGAAATTACCCTCGTTAAAAATTTAAGGGCAAATGTCACCTCTGTTTCAAAATAGAGTCATCTTCTCGTTTCAGGTAGCTTCTTTTTCTGTAAACAGTATCAGTTTATTTCTCAGGATAAACAAATCCTGTACTTTCCTCTTTCACTTTTATTGGACGAACTTCAATTCTTGCTGTGGTACTGTACTCGAATTCGGGATTTCCTTTTGCAATTGCAATGGCCTCGTCAAGGTCTTTGGCGAAGACGTGGTAATAGCCGACAATAACTTCTTTGGTTTCATTGAAAGAGTCATCTTTCCATGCTCCCTTTGAGCCGGAAATCATTTTACCTTCCCGTATAAGCGGCTGTGCAATTTTTAGCTGTCCTTCTTTCTTTAAGGCATCAATATAATTTTCGCAGCTTTTCAGGAACTGCTGATGTCGCTCCGGGGACCATGTTGCCTGATGATCAATGTCATTGCGGATGAGTAACATGAATTCTTTCATGATGTTTGGCTTTCTGTTAACGATTATTACTTGTTTACTTTAATGTCAACTCAATCTTAGCAAAAGAAATATGAACTCAAAAATTTTCCTCAAAGAAATTCAATTTCATTCTTAACAAATCCATATCCGCTTTTTAAAATCAAAGTTGAATACTGTTAGCAAGGCAAATCTCTCACACTAAAGATTTTCCCGGAACTAATAACTTTAAGTATGTCTTGCTTCGGTCTTCTTTGCAAATGCAAACTTTTCTTCTTTTCGACCAAGATGAACTTTCCTTCGACCTCCATCTCTTCCCTGAAAAACTTTTGGTGGTAGATTTGCCGCTCCTAAAATTATCTCACGAATGAAAAATTTTCTGTCAGCATTTTCTATTTTTCTTCTTATCGCCACCATAGGATCAGCTCAAAATCATTTGCCTTCAAACTTTTTCATGAAAACCCTCGACAATGGGTTGCAGGTGCTCGTGATTGAAGATAACAGCGTTCCGCTCGCTACCATCGAAATCGCTGTGCACAACGGAGCATTCACTGAAGATTCACAGTACAATGGCTTGTCGCATTTGTATGAGCACATGTTCTTTAAGGCCAATAAAGATATTCCCTCGCAGGAAGCGTATCTCCAGCGCGTGCATGAACTCGGAATCGTGTTTAACGGAACAACAGGTAATGAGCGCGTGAATTATTTTTTTACCCTGCCCACAGGAAATCTCGATGCCGGCTTATCATTTATGAACAGCGCCATTCGCTACCCGCTTTTTCTTGCGGAAGAAATGAAGAAGGAAGACCCCGTAGTTGACGGCGAGTTTCAGCGCAATGAATCGAACCCTGCGTTCGGATTGTTCCAGGATTTTAATAAGAACATGTGGGGTGATCTGGTGACAAGAAAAAATGGCATCGGAATTCATGAGGTGATATTGAGTGCCACTCCTGAAAAGATGCACGCGATTCAGAACAAATATTACTACCCTAACAATTCATTGCTTACGATTGCCGGCGATGTGAAGCATGATGAGATTTTTGAAAAAGTAAAAAAAGCAATGGGTGACTGGAAGGCCTCCGATTTTGATATTTTTCAGAGGTATCCCATACCTGAATTCAAGCCACTTACAGAGAACAAAACTTTTATCACCATCAGCCCTAATGCCAAGGTGCCCATGGTAACGATGGGATGGATGGGACCTGACACCCGCAACGATGTGAAGTCAACGTATGTAGCTGACGTTTTCTCATTCATAATCTCACAGTCGTCTTCCAAATTTCAGCAGGAATTAATTGACAGCGGGCTTGCTTACCAGGCTCAATTCTTTTATCAGACTGCCAAGTATGTGGGGCCAATCCAAATCTTCATTGTTCCCAACCAGATGAAGTTAAAGGAGTGTCTGAAAAAGCTGAATGAACTTGTTGGTGAATTTGATAGTAACAATTTCTTCTCTGATGAGCAGTTGCAAACTGCAAAGGATCAACTCATCATTCAGGACACTTATAACTCTGAAAAGACCTCACAGTTTGTTCACACGGTTTCTTTCTGGTGGGCTTCAGCAAGTATTGATTACTATACCACCTATAATGACAATATGAAAAAAGTGACCCGGCAGGATATAGTTGCCTTCGTTGATAAATACATTAAAGGCAAGCCGATGGTGGCCGGCATTCTTCTGTCACAACCCATGCAACAGCAACTCGGAGTGAACGACTTCAGTCAACTCATGCAGTAATAGAAATCTTTACCAAAAGAAAATTAGAATTGTAATTCGTCACATGATAAAATCAACTCAACCTCTCGTCTTATGTCTAACGCCATGCGTCATCCATCGTATTTGCTTTTTTGCCTTACATCTTGTGTCTTGTATCTTACCTCTCACCCGGCAAACGCTCAGGGAATCACAAAGGATTTCACAGTTGATGGAGTTCGCATATTGCTCCGCCAGAATCCAAAGAATGTGATCAGCGCAAGATTGTTCGTCATCGGTGGCACAGCCAATTATACTCTTGCCCAGCAGGGAATTGAAGCGCTTGCGTTCAACACGGCGATGAATGGCGGCACCGTTTCCCTGGATAAAACCACATTTAAAACAGCAGCGGAAAAAATCGGGACTTTATTCGATTACTCATCTGATCTTGATTACAGTGAAATGAACATGACGTGCGTGAAGCCCCAGTGGGGAAAATCGTGGGCGCTGTTTGCCGATGCCATTTTGAATCCAGCTTTCAATGCTGATGAGTTTGGTTTGATCAGAGATCAAATGATTTCAAATGCAAAACAAAATGAAGCAAATCCTGATCAATTTTTAACAGACACCGCAATGAGTTTTGTTTTCAGAGGGCGTGGCTATGAAAAAAATCCTGACGGAACTTCTTCCTCCCTGCAAAAACTTTCTGTTGAAGACACTAAAAAGTTTTATAAAAATACCGTCAACAAGTCGCATTGCATTTTAGTGGTGGTAGGAAATCTTACCCAGGATGAAGTGACTGCGAAAGTAAAAGCAACGTTATCAAAACTTCCTGCCGGCACAACGCCTGTGACGAACCCCCGCGTACAAATCACTCAGTCTCAGCAAAACATTGTTGACCGTGACATTGCCACTAATTATCTTATCGGCTTAATGAGTAGTCCGCTTTTGAATTCTAACGATGGCATTCCCATGCTGCTTGCAATGAACATCCTTTATGATCGCCTTTTCATTCAGGTACGCACCAAGCGCGGATTGTCTTATGCACCCGCTGCATACTATTCAACCAGCGCAGTCACTTCTCCGTTTACGGAAGTGTACGCTTCAACAGATTCTCCGAAGAAAGTGATTGAGGTAATTGTGAATGAACTGGATGACATCAAGAAAAATGGATTTACTCCGGATGAACTCACGAATAAAAAGGAATACTTTCTCACACAGTATTTGATGGGTTTGGAAACCTCTGCGTCACAATCACTCGCGCTCGGAAGATGGGCGGTGCGGGGTAATGCAAAGATGTACGATGAATTCACCAATAAAGTGAATGCAGTAACACTAAAAGATCTCAATCGCGTAGTAGACCAAAACACGAACGCAATTGTATGGACATATTTGGGTCACAAGAGTGATGTTCAGCCGGCTGATTTCAAGCAGACGACAACGTATCAGAATAAGCCGTATTGAAATCGCGAATCGCGGTACGCGTATCGCGAATCGCGATTCACTCCTTTTCTAATCCTTCAATTGTTTTCCAAAGCATTCCGCCAATTCTAGCGGCACTGGAATTCAATTCATCCGCATCAGATTGTGTGATCCATTTTTCCCTGAGGGAAAAATCTATCAGACAGATGCACTCCTGATCAGAGCCGTAGGATATTTCATAGAAATTGATCTTCACTAATTTTTTTCTTCTTGCAAATCCTTCCTTATAGTTAAGCATGATGGAAAGCGCAGCTCGCCGGAATTGCGAAACCGAGCCATATAATTCTTCTTTCGGAAACTTTCTGGTGACCTCATAAACCTTATGGACAAATTGATCAATAAGATCGTAAAGCTCTTTGTGAAAATCGTTACTCATGATTTTCGGCGTTTGTTACCTCGCGTTAAAGATTTCGATTCGCGATACGCGTATCTCGAATCGCGGTAAAAAAAATTCTTCTTTCGGAAATTGTCGAAGATCGCGAATCGCGATACGCGTATCGCGACTCGCGATCAAAAATCACTCTCCGAGAATGCCGGATTGATCGGGAATCGTTACTTCTAATTCTCCTTCATCATCGTGGAGTAAACACTGACATGATAACCGTGAAGAAAGTTTTGGAACGCGGGCGCGGTCAACAAAATCTTCTTCCTTGTCAGTCATCTCATCTACAAACTCCTCTCCTTTTTCGAGGTAAATATGACACGTGCTGCAGGCACACACACCGCCGCAGTTGTGATGAAGTTCAATGTTATTTTTCAGAGCCACTTCAAGAATGGTATCATCCACATCGCCTGTGACAGTAAGGGGTTGCTTCTCTTTCTCTTCAAACTTGAAATGAATTTTGTACATGATTATTAAAGTCGGGCAAAGATAAACCGTATAGTATGGAAATGGATTTACAATTGAATGTTGCTACTGCCGGAATTACTTCATTGAAATAAAACCGGGAGAAATTTTTGTGTGCAAGAAAATTATCATCGTAAGAAAGCGGTGATAAAATTTCTGAAGCGAACGGCATAATAATTATCTTCGGTAATTCTTTTCTGATGCATAGCAACTTCTTAACGAAACCCATTTCTGCACATGAAAATTTTTCTTGCCATAGTTCTTATGCTTTGCGGGCATTGTGTAGTTGCTCAAAACCTCGTAAGCAATAGTGACTTTGAAACAAATTCAGGAGTCCCTACCGGAGTGGGACAATGGGCTAATGCTATTGGATGGAGTAATTGCAACGGTGGCGGAAGTCCCGATTATTTTCACGTCAATGGCGGTTTTAACGTGCAGCTTCCTAACTCTTTTGTCGGAACCGTTTTTCCGCACAGCGGTAATGCTGTTATGGGATTTTGTCCATACTACAATAGTCAGACCGTTGATTACAGAGAATACGTTTCTACAGCATTCACAAGCGCTATGGTGCCGGGAACGACCTATGCTATTTCATTTTATGAAACCAGTGGAATCAATACAGGAAGTTACTGCGGGCAAGGCATTGACAAGCTTTCTGTTGCTTTGACGGTGGGATCACTCACGCAGTCAGGCACATCTCCCATCACCTCTGCAATTCCACAATGGACAACGCCAATTATTCAGTACGATACCGGCTGGGTTCAAATTACTTTTCAGATTACGGCAGCAGACGCTTATGATCACATCGCCTTTGGCAATTTTGTGAATGATGCCGGTACCAATGCACAAACTTTTGTTCCTACACTTTTTCCCGGCGCCTATTACTTCATTGATGATATTGATGTTCATCTTGACTCGCTTCCGCAAATAAATTTCATCGCTTCTGATACCAGTTTCTGCGAAAGCACATGCATTGACTTCGCCGATCAATCGAACAACAATGCTACAGCCTGGCAATGGTCTTTTCCTGGTGGTAATCCCGCAACTTCTTCTTTGCAAAATCCAACAGGAATTTGCTACAGCATACCCGGTGCGTATGACGTGACGCTCATCACGACCGGTCCGGGCGGAAATGATACGCTGACATTTCCATCCTACATCAACGTGTCTTCAAATCCTGCAGCACCGGTGATCAGCGCATCGAATGACACGTTGACTTCTTCGGCAGCCGGCACCTACCAGTGGTATTTTAATGGATCCATCATCAGCGGCGCCACTGATCAGACTTATGTGGCTTCACAAAGCGGCTTGTATACTGTGGTGGTGACAAATGGAAGCGGATGCAGTGCCAGCTCAGATTTTTTATTTTCCTTCCTTGCGTTTAATGCAACTGATACTTCACTGTGTGAGAAATTCTGCATCGGCTTTTTCGACCAATCGCTTAATAACCCGACTTCATGGCTCTGGATTTTTCCGGGCGGAAATCCTTCCACTTCTACTGCTCAAAATCCTTCCAACATTTGTTATGATGTACCGGGAACTTATGACGTGACGCTCATTACCACAAACGCTAACGGCACTGATACGCTAACCTTATTGAATTATGTAACTGTGCATGCTACTCCGCCATTTCCAACGATCAGTCAAGCGGGTTATACGCTCACGTCAAGTTCCGCAACGTCATATCAATGGCAGCTCAATTCAGCAGATATTTCCGGAGCAACCAATCAATCATACACCATTTTCCAGTCAGGATATTACACAGTGGTGGTCGGTGATTCAAATGGTTGCAAAAATTCGTCCACACTGTTTATCCTGATTAGTGGCATTACAGACGAGATGACTGAAGAAAACATTTTAATCTCTCCCAATCCTTCTGATGGGCATTTCATTGTTGAATTGCCCAATGGTCCCGATTTAGTCGGGATTGCTGATGAAATTTCAATTGATGTTGTCAATATGATCGGGAAAAAAGTTTTTTCTTCCCATCAATCCCCATCATTCACGACTGCTGCTAATTGGAAAAAAGAAATTGATCTTCATGATGCAGCAAGCGGGATTTATTTCATCGAAATAAAAACTCAAAATATCACTCTGAAAAAGAAAATCCTTATTACAAAGTAGACAATGAAAAAAATACTACCACTCTTTTTTCTTTACTTCGGCCTTAGTGCTAAAGCAGATTCCTGGACACAAAAGACATCCTATCCGGGACTAGGGCAAGAACTTCCAATATCGTTTTCCATAGGTGATAAAGGATATGCAGGCTGTGGCGCGTATGCAAATGATTTCTGGGAATATGATCCAGTGAACAATTCATGGACACAGAAAGCAAATATTCCGGGAGCCATCTTCCGGCGTGGCGGCTTGGGATTTTCAATTGGTGATAAAGGATATGCCGGCACAGGAGAAGGATCATTGAACGACTTTTATGAGTACGATCCTGCTACAAATACATGGACAACAAAAGCCAGCTTAAACACAGGTCGCGGGTTTGCCGCAGGATTCTCGATTGGAAATAAGGGATATATTGGTTGCGGATACACCGGTATTTGTCTTGATGATTTCTGGGAGTATGATCCTTCCACAAATTCGTGGACCCAAAAAAGCAGTATGCCGTTTGGAAGAATGCAGTGCGTAAGTTTCTCAATTGCCGGCAAAGGTTACATTACCACCGGTTATGATGGCGCAAATGATTTGAATGACATGTGGGAATATGATCCTGCTTTAAATAACTGGACACAGAAAGCAGACCTTCCTGCTGCTGCCCGTTCGGATGCCCGCGGCTTTGTGATTTGCGATAAAGGATATGTGATGACCGGCGGAGAATCGCCCTACTATGACGACCTGTGGCAATTTGATCCTGTATTAAATCAATGGATTCAAAAAACAGATGTTCCGGGTGGAGGGCGTGATGATGGAGCTTCTTTTACCATTGGCAATAAAGGATATTTTGGATTGGGACAGCTATTAGGATACAACTACACAAATGATTTCTGGGAGTACACTCCTGATGTCAATTGCAACACAAGTGCAACAAATTTTTCTGCGAGCGACACTACTCTTTGCGAAAAATTTTGCATCAGCTACTTTGATTCTTCTGCTAACAATCCAACAGCGTGGTACTGGATTTTCCCCGGCGGCTCTCCATCATTTTCTACTGATCAAAATCCAACCAATATTTGCTACAACACATCCGGGCTCTTTGATGTAACACTAATCACCACCAATGCCAATGGGACTGACACACTCATGCTGCCTGATTATATAACCGTCTATCCTACTCCGCCATTTCCTTCTATCACGCAAGTTGGTTACACGCTCACCTCAAGCCCTGCAAATTCGTATCAATGGCAATTCAATGCAGTTGATATTCCGGGTGCAACCAATCAGTCATATACCATTTTGCAAACCGGATATTACACAGTGGTGGTTGGTGATTCAAATAGCTGCAAGAATTCTTTCACAGTGTATGTCTTGATCAGTGGCATCAATGATGTGATGGGCGATGCAAACATCTTAATCTATCCTAATCCTTCTGATGGGCATTTCATTGTTGAATTGCCCAATGGTTTTATTGCTGATGAAATCTCAATCGATGTTGTCAACACACTCGGGCAAAAAGTTTTTTCTTCCACTGAATCCCGCTCCGTCAGGAATGCTCATTGGAAGAAGCAAATTGATTTAAGCAATGTTGCCTGCGGCACTTATTTCATCGATATAAAAACTGAAAATGAATTTGTGAGAAAGAAAATTTTGATTGCAATGTAGGGGCAGAAAGTTTTGATTGCGATGATTTCACTATGCAATGCAGCAGTACTACGGAACCATTCTCTCAAGGATTTTTGTAATAAATTACATTAACAATGAAAAAAATACTACCGCTATTTGTTGTCTGCTTATGTCTTAATGCGAAAGCAGATAACTGGACACAGAAGACAGCATACCCCGGAGCCGGACAAGAACTCCCGATATCATTTTCCATAGGTGATAAAGGGTATGCGGGCTGCGGCACGAATGCAAATGATTTTTGGGAATATGATCCTGCAAACGATACGTGGACACAGAAAGCAAATGTTCCGGGACCGGCCAGGCGTGCCGGCGTGGGATTCTCAATCGGCAATAAAGGATATGCGGGAACCGGAGAAGGACCGCTGAATGACTTTTATGAGTATGATCCGGTTACAAATACATGGACAGCAAAAGCCAGTATAAGCACAGGCCGCTCATTTGCTACGGGATTCTCTATTGGAACGAAAGGATATATTGGTTGCGGACAGACGCCCACTTTATTGAGTGATTTCTGGGAGTACGATCCTGCCACCAATTTATGGACACAAAAAAGCAGTTTGCCATTTGTCAGATCGCACTGTGTAGGATTCTCAATTTCAGGCAAAGGTTACATGACCACCGGCTTCGATGGCAACTTCAGTAATTTGAATGACATCTGGGAATATGATCCTGCTGCAAATACCTGGACACAGAAAGCAGACATGCCTGCTGCTGGCCGCACAGATGCCTGCGGATTTGTGATTTGCGATATGGGGTATGTAATGACAGGTGGAGAATTCCCCTATTATGATGACCTCTGGCAATATGATCCTGTATTAAATCAATGGGTTCAAAAAGCAACTGTTCCCGGTGGAGGGCGTGATGACGGAGCTTCTTTTGCTATAGGCACGAAAGGTTATTTTGGATTAGGACAGCTTTCGGGAACTGTAAATACAAATGATTTTTGGGAATACTCTCCTGATAACCCCTGCAGCGTCAGCCTGTCAGGTTTTTCAGCGAGTGATACCACCCTTTGCGAAAAATTCTGTATCAATTACTTTGATTCTTCTGCTAACAATCCAACGGCATGGCTTTGGATTTTTCCCGGCGGTGCTCCTGCTTCTTCCACTGATCAAAATCCAACGAATATCTGCTATGACACACCCGGCACTTATGATGTAACACTCATTACCACAGGTGCAAATGGAAGTGATACACTTACACTGCATAATTACATTACCGTCTATCCTACTCCTCCGTTTCCAACCATCACGCAAGCCGGGTATACACTCACATCAAGTTCTGCAGCTTCGTATCAATGGCAATTCAATTCAGTTGATATTCCGGGAGCAACGAATCAGGAATATACCATTTTGCAAACCGGCTATTACACAGTGGTTGTTGGTGATTCAAATAGCTGCAAAAATTCTTTCACCGTGTACGTGCTGATCAGCGGCATCAATGAGGTGATGACGGATGCTAACATTTCCATCTATCCCAATCCTGCAACAGATGGTTTAATGGTTGAATGGTTAAATGGCTTTGCAGGAGATGAAATCACGCTTACAATTGTGAATACATTGGGACAAGAGATTTTTTCTACACAGGAATTCCGATTCATCGGGACTGCTGACTGGAAGAAAGAAATTGATTTACGCAATGCACCATCCGGTGTTTACTTCATCGAAATAAAATTGAAAGATATTGGCACAACCCCCGCATGTCCCCCAATTCATCGGGGGGATTTTTTCAGGGTGAATAAAAAAATTGTAGTAGTTCACTGAAGGATCAGGTAATGTAAATTCAGAACATCACTTTCATGAAAAATATTTTATTCATCCGTCGACGTATCCAACGAAGCTTCAGCATTGTTGGAAGGTTTAACATAGCAGGACTGACTTGTCTTACGTCTTATGTCTTAGGTCTTTTGTCTTTTCCTGCTTACTCGCAGCAAGGAGAATGGGCATGGATGAAAGGATTCAATGGTAATAATGGTGCTGAAGTATATGGAACCCTGGGAGTACCTGATACCAGCAATACTCCGCCTGCGGTATATGAACCGGCGGAGTGGAAGGATTCACAGGAAAGGTTTTGGTTCTTTGGTGGCAGATCAGCAAATGGAGAAAACAATGCACTATGGATGTATGATAAGCAAATCAATTCATGGACGTGGGAAGGAGGTTCAATTGTAATAGACCAACCCGGCACGTATGGAACCCAAGGAATTCCCAGCATATCAAATTGTCCGGGTGCACGTGCATGGGGAGCACCTACGTGGGTAGACCATGATGGAAACCTATGGCTCTTTGGTGGCCTTGGTTATGATAGCAATGGAAATTATGGTGAGCTTAATGACCTCTGGCGATATAATATTTCAACACAGGAATGGACCTGGATCTCGGGCTCGAATCTTCATGGACAGAGCGGCATTTACGGGACCCAGGGAGTGCCGGATATAAACAACAGGCCCGGAAGTCGCCACGAATGCAATGCATCATGGGTAGATGATAGTAATGCTCTTTGGTTTTTGGGTGGTTACAATGGCTCATGCTGGAATGACTTGTGGAGATTCAACATCAGCACCAATGAATGGACGTGGATGAAGGGCGCAAATTACTCAGGACAAACAGGAGTATATGGCACTCTTGGAGTTCCATCAAGCAGTAATATACCAGGGGCCCGGGCAGTGTATTGCAAGTGGCGGGACACACAAAATAATTTTTGGATGTTCGGCGGATATAACTTTTCCACTACTTTATTCAATGATTTATGGAAGTATGATCCTTCAACAAATGAATGGACATGGATGAGCGGAACTAACTTGCCTAATAATCAGGGAACTTACAGCTCCATTTGTGATTCCACATCTGCCAATTGTCCTAAATCAAGACTTGAGAATCGTGCATGCGGGACTGATCTGGAAGGGAAATTCTGGTTGTTTGGAGGAACAAGTGATGGTTCCGCAGCAAATATCCTTGATGACTTGTGGTATTACAAACCCTCCACAAATGAATGGACGTGGGCAAGTGGCAGCAGTGGACAAAATGGTTCAGGAGCTTATGGCACCAAGGGGATTGCAAGCACAAACAATTCCCCGCCTGCATACATGGGCTCGATTGCATGGATAGATGATTCATGCAATCTCTGGTTATTTGGTGGTGTGCATATATGGTACGCTTATAAATCGAACACGCTTTGGAAATACATTCCTGGATGTGGGGCATGTAAGCTGCTATCTATTATCAATCTTTCAGCAAGTGATACTTTCCTTTGTGAAAATTACTGCATCAACTTCACCGACCAGTCCAGCAACAACCCTTCTTCGTGGCAGTGGATTTTCAATGGCGGTTCACCGGATACATCTTCGATTCAAAACCCAACAAATATTTGTTACAGCGTACCCGGCACTTATGATGTAGTACTCATCACCACGAATGCGAATGGCGTTGACACGCTCATACTACCTGCTTATATTACCGTGAACGCATTACCATCCCCTCCGGTTATTTCTCAAAGTAATGATACGCTCATGAGCTCTGTTGCTTCGGGCTATCAATGGTTCATGAATGGCAGCATTATTCCCGGTGCAACAAATCAACAACTCATTATTACCCAATCGGGCGATTATTCTGTAACCATTTCCGATTCGGTGGGCTGCCCGGCGAGTGATAGTATTGCTGCAGTGCTATTCCTTCCGCAAGGTGATTTCACTTCAAATGAAGTGAGCGGTTGCCCGAATTCCTGCTTTGATTTCATAAATGCTTCATTGAATGCTATCACTTACCAATGGTTTTTCATCGGGGGAAATCCTTCCACTTCTACACAGCAGGACCCGTCGAACATCTGCTATGCAAATCCGGGTGTGTTTGATGTGATGCTGATTGCTTCTTCAAATTTTGCTTCTGACACATTATTGCAGAGCGGCTATATCACCATCTTCACTCCCATTGTAGTTTCTATTTCACAGAACGGAAATTCACTCACGTGCAATCCTGCGGCAAGCTCTTATCAATGGTGGCTAAACGGAAACCAGGTACCCGGCGCAACATCACAAACACTGATCGTCACTCAACCAGGAACCTATACTGTCGAAGTGATTGATTCGAATGGTTGCTCTTCTTCAGCAATCATTAACGTGACCAATCTCCCATCCTCCAACTTTTCCGTGAGTGATACAACACTCTGTGAAAAATTCTGTATCAATTTCAATGATGAATCCACCAACAATCCAACTTCGTGGCAATGGATTTTTCCTGGTGGTGATCCTGCAAACTCTACTCTTCAGAATCCATCGAATGTATGTTATCAAAATCCCGGAATATTTGACGTCACACTCATTACCACAGATTCGAATGGGATCAGCGATACACTCACGCTTACAAATTACATCACTGTTTACACGAACCCCTTTGCACCCGTGATCACTCAAAACGGAAATACGCTCACGTCATCTTCCGCTTCATCCTATCAATGGCAGTTGAACTCCGTAGATATTCCCGGGGCGACCAATCAGTCATACACCATCACGCAGTCAGGATTGTACACTGTAGTGATTGGTGATGAAAATAGTTGCAAGGCGCAATCAAGTGTTGACGCTTCATTTGTAGGAATTGAAAGTGTGGGAGAAAACTTTTCAGTGAATATTTATCCGAACCCTTCGGATGGAAGTTTCATGGTTGAATTGGTGAGTGCTTTTATGGCTGATGAGATTTCAATCAGTGTGGTGAATATGGTCGGGCAAAAAATTTTTTCTTCCATTGAATCCCGATCCATCGGGACATCTGCTGCTTGGAGACAAGAAATTAATCTGTATGCAACCAGTGGTGTTTACTTCTTCGAAATAAAATCTCAAAATATTTTTCTGAAAAAGAAAATCATCATTACAAATTAACCTGATGAAAAAATATCTCTTTGCACGGGAAGGTCTTGATGTAGTGGCAATCTTCATTTTACTAACTCTTTTTCTCTGCTTTCTAACTTCTAACGCTATTGCCCAGCCAGGCGAATGGGCCTGGATGAAAGGATTGAATGGTTACAATGGCAGTGCAGTATATGGCACGATGGGAATACCGGATACCAACAATACTCCTCTTGGGCTATATGAACCTGCGGAGTGGAAAGATTCGCAGGGAAGGTTTTGGTTTTTTGGTGGTTTGTCAAGTGCTGAAAACAATGCGCTGTGGATGTATGAAAAGCAAACCAATTCATGGACGTGGGAAGGTGGTTCAAATGTAACCAGTCAACCCGGCACTTATGGAATTAAAGGGATTCCGAGCGCCGCAAATTGCCCCGGCGCCCGTGCATGGGGAGCACCTACATGGGTAGACCTTGATGGCAACCTCTGGCTATTTGGTGGCTATGGTTATGATGATAATGGAAGCTATGGCGTTCTCAATGACCTGTGGAGATATACTATTTCAACTCAGGAATGGACATGGATATCAGGTTCGAATGGTACCGGGCAGAGTGGCGTTTATGGAACGCAGGGAGTTCCTGATGTAAACAACACGCCTGGCTGTCGCTATGAAAACAATGCATCATGGGTAGATGACAGTAATGCTCTTTGGCTTTTTGGGGGTTACTATGGAGGAAGCTGGAATGACTTGTGGAGATTTAATATTAGTACCAATGAATGGACGTGGATGAAAGGTTCAAATTCCACCGGACAAGCAGGAGTTTATGGAACTCTTGGGGTCGCATCAATTAATAATGTACCCGGAGCCCGGCAGACGTATTGCAAATGGCGGGATGCACAAAATAATTTTTGGATGTTCGGGGGATTTAATTATTCCATCACCGTATACAATGATTTGTGGAGGTATAATCCTTCAACAAATGAATGGACATGGATGAGCGGAACCAATTTGGATAATGATCCGGGAACGTACAGCTCCATTTGTGATTCAACCACTACGAATTTTCCGAAATCCAGATTTGAAAACCGTGCCTGCTGGACCGATCTGGAAGGAAAATTCTGGTTGTTCGGAGGAACGAACAGCAGCGTGGGTGCTAATACCTTCAACGATTTATGGTATTACAAACCCTCCACCAATGAATGGACGTGGGCAAGCGGCAGCAGCGGGCAGAATGCTTCAGGCATCTATGGTACCAAAGGAATTGCAAGCACAAACAATCATCCGCCGGCCTATTTTGGCTCCATCGCATGGACTGATGATTCGTGCAGTCTCTGGTTGTTTGGCGGAGTGCATACATGGTCTTCTGAGAAAGTGAATACACTGTGGAAATACATTCCGGGATGTGGTGCATGCGCACAGCAATCTTTTATCAATTTATCTGCGAGTGATACTTTCTTTTGTGAAAATTACTGCATCAACTTTACCGACCAATCCAACAACAACCCTACTTCGTGGCAGTGGATTTTCAATGGCGGTTCACCGGATACATCGTCACTTCAAAACCCGACAAACATTTGTTACAGCGTACCCGGCACTTATGATGTAGTACTGATCACCACGAATGCGAATGGCGTTGACACCCTCACACTGCCAGCTTACATAACCGTGAATGCTTTACCACCTCCGCCGGTTATTTCTCAAAGCAATGACACGCTTATGAGTTCTGCTGCCTCTGGCTATCAATGGTTCCTGAATGGAAGCATCATTCCCGGCGCTACCGATCAACAACTCATTATTACTCAATCAGGCGATTATTCTGTAACCATTTCTGATTCGGTGGGATGCCCTGCCACTGATAGTATTGCTGCGGTGTTGTTGCTTCCGCATGGCGATTTCAGTTCAAATGCAATAAGTGGTTGTCCGAACTCTTGCTTTGATTTCATAAATGCTTCATTGAATGCAATCACTTACCAATGGTTTTTCACAGGAGGAAATCCTTCCACTTCTTCATTGCAAGACCCGTCGAACATCTGTTATGCAAATCCGGGTGTGTTTGATGTGATGCTGATTGCTTCGTCAAATTTTTCTTCTGACACGTTGTTGCAGAGCGGTTACATCACCATCTTCACTCCCATCGTAGTTTCCATTTCTCAGAATGGAAATATACTCACGTGTAATCCTGCGGCAAGCTCTTATCAATGGTGGCTAAACGGAAACCAGATACCCGGCGCAACATCACAAACACTGATCGTCACTCAAACAGGAACCTATACTGTCGAAGTGATTGATTCGAATGGTTGCTCTTCCTCAGCAATCATTAACGTGAGCAATATCCCCTCCTCCAACTTTTCAGTGAGTGATACAACCCTTTGCGAAAAATTCTGTATCAGCTTCACGGATGAATCCAATAACAATCCGGTGTCGTGGCAGTGGATTTTTCCCGGTGGCGATCCTGCAAGTTCTACTGTTCAGAATCCTTCAAATGTATGTTATCAAAATCCCGGAGTATTTGACGTCACGCTCATTACCACAGATGCAAACGGGATCAGTGACACACTGACACTTACGAATTACATTACAGTATACACAAATCCCTTTGCACCGGTGATCACTCAAAACGGAAACACGCTCACGTCATCTTTCGCCACTTCCTATCAATGGCAGTTGAACTCCGTGGATATTCCCGGAGCTACCAATCAATCATACGTCATTACTCAGTCAGGCTTGTACACCGTAGTGATTGGTGATGCAAATGGTTGTAATGCCCAATCAAGTGTTGACGCTTCGCTTGTGGGAATTGAAAGTGTGGGAGAAAATTTTTCAGTGAACATTTATCCGAACCCTTCGAATGGAAGCTTTATGGTTGAATTGCTGAATGGACAAATGGCTCGTGTGATTTCGATCTCTGTGATCAATACTTTAGGGCAGGAAATTTTTTCTTCAGAAGAAACAATTACCAATAGTGATTGGAGGAAGGAAATTGATTTGTGCAGCGATGCCATGAATTGCATTGCCTCAGGTGTTTACTTCCTCGAAATATCCGAATGGATCCCTTCGGGAAATACTCAAAATATTTTTACCTGCCCCGATTTTTTCGGGGTGACAAAGAAAATCATCATTACAAACTAATGCTATGAAGAAATCTCTCCGCACTTTCACTATCACCTTAACTTTCGCCCTCACATTCAGTGTCACTTTCGCGCAACTGAAATATCCAAACACCTGGTACTTCTCTACCAGCAGAGGAATTGATTTCAATAGTGGTACGGCGGTCCTACTCACCACCAGCAGCATGAGTGAGTATGAAGGTTGCTCAGCCATCAGCAGCGCAACAACAGGACATATTTTGATGTACACCGATGGCATGAGCGTGTGGAACGCAAATCATACAGTGATGCAAAACGGTAGTGGATTGCAGAGTACGTATGCCGCAGGTCAGCAGGGATTGATTGTTCCGGATCCGGGTGATACGAATAAATATTACCTCTTTACATCGGGAGAATATTACAGCGCCGGCACTGATGGGTATCGCTACAACATTATTGACATGACGCTGGACGGCGGACTTGGCGCTGTAGCTGTCACCAAGAATGTGCTGCTCTATTCGCCTGCGAGTGAAAAATTATGCGCGATAGTCACTGCTGATGGTGATGGCTACTGGGTGGCCACGCATGAATATTACACAAACAATTTTCAGATCTACAAACTCACCTCTTCCGGTTTATCATTGCCGGTTACTTCCTCGGTGGGAACAGTGTTTAGTGGTGTAAATCCTGATGGCTGCATGAAGTTCAGTGCCGACGGAAAAAGAATTTGCCTATCGCTCGGCGGATCAAATGAAGCAGAAGTGTTTGACTTCAACGATACTACCGGTGCAGTAACAAATCCAATCACTGTGGGGCCTGTGGCGCAAACGTGGCCCTACACTTATGGTGTGTGCATGTCACCGGATGCAACGCGATTGTATGTGACGGAAGAAAATGACAACAACCTTTATCAATATGATTTAACAGCAGGGAATCAGGCTGCCATCAATGCTTCAAAAACTGTTGTAGGCACAACAGCCTCGTATGCCATGCAAACCATGCAGGTTGCTCCCGATGGGAAAATGTATGTAGCAAGAAATGGCGGAGCTTACCTTGCTGTGGTAAATGCTCCCGATTCACTCGGCGTCGCGTGCAACTTTGTTGACGATGGATTTTATTTGAATGGAGGTTCCTCCAGTTATGGATTGCCGAATTTCCCGGAGAGCTTTTTTTCTCTTATCAAAGTTGAGAACACATGCTTCGGTGACTCCACACACTTTCTCATCAGCAATGCCGGTGGTGACTCCATAGTGGCATGGGATTTTGGTGATCCTGCTTCGGGTGCTGCGAATGCGGATACGGGGTCGAATGTTTATCATGTGTTCACGACTACCGATACTTTCCAGATAACCATCATCGAATACTTAAACGGTGGCACTGTAGATACGACTTACCTGAATGTATTGATCTCAGGCATGCCGGTGATTGAATTGGGAAATGATACCACTGTATGTATTGGTGACACGCTCACGCTCGATGCTGGCAATCCCGGGGCCGGTTATTCATGGTCGAACGGCAGCAACACTCAAACCATTGCGGTCACCGATTCAGCAACTTATTCAGTGGTTGTGAGTAATGGCGGTTGCAAAAATACGGACAGCGTCAACGTCAGCTTTATTGACTGCTCGGCGCTTCCGCAGCCCGGTGTGTCTGTTCCCGATCCCACTATTTGCGAAAAGTTTTGTTTGGATTTCACTGATCAATCTACCAACAATCCAACAGCCTGGCTCTGGATTTTTGACGGTGGAAATCCTTCCACTTCCACTTTGCAAAACCCAACTCAGATCTGTTACAATTTGCCGGGCATGTATGATGTAACGCTTACTGCTTCCAATGCATTTGGCTCTCTCACACAAACATTTCCAAATTACATTACCGTGTATGCAACACCACCTGCTCCTGTAATCAACCAATCAGGATATACGCTCTTTTCGAGTTTCGCCACAAGCTATCAATGGCAATTCAACTCGGTCGATATTCCGGGTGCGATCTACCAATCGTACACTGTAACGCAATCAGGATATTACACCGTGGTGGTTACGGATTCTCATGGATGCATCAATTACACTTCTGTGTATGTGCTTATTTCCGGAGTGGATGATGTGGGTGGTGATGCGAATGTTTTGATTACGCCGAATCCTTCTGATGGAAATTTTATGGTTGAATTGCTGAATGGCTTAATGGCTGAAAAAATATTTGTCGAAGTATCAAATGACCTGGGACAAATTATTTTTTCATCGGAAGAATCCCGATCTATCGGGACCACTCATTGGAAAAAGCAAATTGATTTAAGCGTTGTCGCCCGCGGCATTTATTTCGTCGGGATAAAAACAGAGCATGAGTTTGTGAGAAAGAAAATATTGATTGCAGATTAGCCTTGAATTGCAAGCCTTACTTTCATTAACCCGATTTTGGAAGATGCCATTCACACACTACCTTAACATTTCAAAAACCAGGCAATGAAAATAATTTTATCCATCCTACAAATCTTCAGCGTCATTAGATTTATCCAACGAACTTTCAGAATAGCAGGACTTCTTACGGCGCTGAGCTTTACTTTCTGCAAATACTCAACTGCACAAATACTTTGTATCCTCTGCTACGACCAGAATGATTCAATAAGTACAGGAGTAAATAATCTTTTGCAGAATGGGGGCTTTGAGAATACGCCGTGTCCTCCAAGTACCGGTGTAATTGGAAGTCCTACTTCCATTTGTCCGAACTCAAACGGCTATGTATGTGATTTTGTAAATTGGACATGCACCGGCGGAGGCAGCAATACGTACGCTTGTCTCTACAATGATTCTATTAATAAATCAATCATTGTGCAGGGAACGAATGCAGTTTACTTCGGCAATTATCTTTGTAACCCCTGCTCGCCCATTTTCGATGATACATCTTGTCTCACTACCCTGGATTGTACTGTCACGGGCATTCCAACCGGATATCCTTTAAATATGAACGCGGGTTATGGAGGAGCTACCGGCGTTAGCTTAGAACAAACTGTAAATGGTTTGATACCCGGCAATACTTATGTATTGGAATTCTGGGCAGGTGGAGAAGAATCTTATCCGTTTAAGGGCCTCTTTGCTTTAGATATAGGGTTTGGAGATACTTTGTTGAGATGCAGATCTACCGGACCCGGAGATGTAGGAATAACCTACATCATTCAATTTAATGCTACTTCTCCTTCTCACACCATTAAGTTTACAAACTGGGGTCATATATGTGGCAGTTGTACAGAACTGGTTTTGGATAACGTCCGGTTATACACACTCGCTGAATTGTCGCCTTCTGTTCCGGCTTGCAGCGGATCATCTTCATCAAATTCTTTTGCGGCTTCAGATACTGCAGTGTGCGAAAAATTCTGCATCAGCTTTTATGATTCTTCAACGAACAACCCTACGTCCTGGCAATGGCTATTCCCGGGCGGCAATCCTTCATCTTCCACTG
>DASRAJ010000169.1:0-37263 GCA_035638255.1 Chitinophagales bacterium | reverse complement strand
TGGGATGCTGAATGAAGATTTGTTCAGCATCCTTGGAACAATGATGAACATTCTTCGCGATGGTCACGTCAACCTCACCTCGCCATTCAACATCTCCAATTACTATCCCATTTTTTTAAACAGTCCTCAGAATTATGATGGAAGATTGGTGCTGGAGCACTATCTGCTTCGCGATTCTGCCCAGTATTACATCACCGGAAGCTTGCAGAACACCATCATTGATACACTCGGTGTGAGAGTGGGTTACATCCGGTATTCGTCATTCTTAAACCCGGTTTCTTCTTACGACATTTCTTATGTGATCAAGCGCTTTCTCGCCGACAGTGTTGATGGTGTAATTATGGATGTGCGCAACAATGGTGGTGGTGATGTTGGAAATGTTTTCACATTGGTAAATCATTTTGCCGACGAAAAACGACTCGCTTACTTTTCACAAATCAAAGCCGCTCCCGGCGCCGGAGATTTCACTGATGACGAATATGTTTACGCCGAACCGGCAGCATCATATCGTTTCACAGGTCGCATTGCTGTGCTCACCAATCGCAGTTGCTTCAGCGCCACTTCACTTTTCTGTCTTGCGATGAAGCAGTTTCCCTATGTAAAAATGATCGGTGATTCTACCGGCGGGGGATTGGGTGCGCCAACGTATGGGGAGTTGCCAAATGGATGGACGTATCGCTTCTCTGTTACCCGCACACTTTCTCCTAACGGTGACAATTGGGAGAACGGAATTCCTGCTGACGTTCTCATTGATCTTGACCCGGTGCTGCAAGATGAAGGGTATGATTCGATTATTGAGCGCGCCATTGAGTACATCATCACCGGGAACTAATTTTCTTCGGTAATCATTTTCATTCTTTCACTCAAAAAAACACACTCTATGAAGATTGCAGTACTCGGCACCGGCATGGTCGGAAAAGCCATCGGAACAAAACTGGTTCAACTCGGTCATCAGGTGATGAAGGGCTCACGAACATCGAACAATGAGAAAGCTACAGCATGGGTTCAGCAACTAGGGGCCAATGCCTCGCAAGGCACCTTTGCTGATGCAGCCAAATTCGGCGAGATTATTTTCAATTGTACAAATGGAGCAGGAGCATTGGCTGCACTAATGGCTGCAGGAGCAGAAAACTTAGACGACAAAATCCTCATTGACATTTCCAATCCACTTGACTTCAGCAGGGGCATGCCTCCGACATTGCTGGTTGCAAATACGGATTCACTTGGTGAGCAAATTCAAAGAACATTTCCGAAGTCAAAAGTGGTGAAGACGCTGAACACCATCAACTGTAACGTGATGGTGGATCCAACTCTTGTTCCCGGCGAGCATGATGTTTTTGTTTCGGGAAATGATGCTGATGCAAAAGCAAAAGTGAAAGACATTCTCATCAATTGGTTTGGCTGGAAGAATGTCCTCGACCTTGGCGATATTACCGGTGCACGATCGATGGAGATGTATGTAATTCTATGGGTTAGAATGATGATGGGGCCGGCAGGCAATCCTAATTTCAATTTGCATTTTGTTAAATCGTAGGGGCACGGTTCACCCGTGCCCGGGCAACCGTAAAGGTTGCCCCTACGAAAATTTCTATCATGGAACAACCAATCAATTCATATTGCGAAGCAGTGGAGCGAAGCAACATTGATCCGTTGCATAAAAAATATCACGATGAGGAATATGGTTTTCCTATTGAGAGCGATGATGCTTTGTTTGAGCGGCTGATTCTTGAAATCAATCAGGCCGGATTAAGCTGGCTCACGATTTTAAAAAAGAAAGAAAATTTTCAAAGGGCTTTTGATGGCTTCAGCATTGAAAAAGTCTCGCGATACAGCACCAAACAAATTCAGCGCTTGCTGAAAGATGAAGGGATCATCCGCAACCGGCTGAAGATTGCAGCCACCATTGAAAATGCAAAGCGCATCAGGGCGATTCAAAAAGAATTCGGGTCATTCCGCAAGTGGCTCGATCATCATCATCCCAAATCAAAAGATGAGTGGGTTCAGCTTTTCAAGCAACATTTCAAGTTCACCGGTGGTGAAATCGTGAATGAATTTTTGATGAGCTCCGGATATTTGCCCGGAGCGCACATTGAAAGTTGTTCGGTATACAAGAAAGTGCTGAAGAAGAAACCGGCATGGCTGCGAAAAAATAAATGATGATGTTGATTCTTCATTCTCAATCCTGCTCGGCTTTGATTTACCTTCGGGAAAATTTTTCTTCGTTGTGCTGAGAGGAGGTGTTGTTTTTTTATTGTGCTTACTGATTTTTTCCTGCTCCGTGTTCGCGCAGAAATCATATTGGGTTGCATCGGGAGAAACCATTTTCTCCTATGGGCAAGTGGATGCGGACAGCACGGACATCAAACCGGTCCTTCGTTTTTCGCCCGTCTTCAATTTGCAGCAGCAACACCATTACGATTTTTCAAATCGCATTGGATGCTACATCGGGCTTGGTATCCGCAACGTAGGTTTGATCAGTCATGTTAATTATGATGTCTTTGATTCCGGCAATGGGAACACGATCAATAAGGAAGTCACCATCAAGGAGCGATCTTACAGTTTGGGTTTGCCTGTTGCGCTCAAACTCGGAGACCTTGATAAGAGTATCTATTTCGCCATAGGCGGTGAAGCAGAGTTAATGTTTGCTTACAAGAGAAAAATAATTGACGGGGATACGAAGAGAAAAAACCCCGGATGGTTTGATGATCGTACTACTCTTTTCAACCCCTCGCTGTTCGTAGAAATAAAATTTGCAAAGGGACAGTATGTACGATTCAAATATTACCTCCTCGACTTTCTGAATTACAAAGGGATCACGCTGATTGATGGCGCCACATTTCCTGATTACGGAAAGAAAAGTTCACTGTTCTATGTCTCATTCGGAACCCTGAAAAAGGAGCATCCTAAAAAAACTAATGCAGCTCCGGAGAAGAAAACCACGGTAGCCTGGTTCAAAGGCAGCAGAAAGAAAAATTTGAATCCGGCACCAATGTCAAATTCATTCTCTTCTTCAGTTCAATAGCCGGCTACTTACAACAAACCATTTATGGAACGACAAAAAATTACCATTGGCATAACAGATTGCGGAAGGAAATTTTCCCAGTATGAGAATTGGATACAAAGGTTTGACAATCGTGCGGAGGTGATCAAACTCTCCTACAACCTCAATAATTTTTCTGATGCAGAAAAGTGTGACGGCTTTGTATTGAGCGGCGGTCAGGATGTTCATCCGAAATTTTACAAGAAGCCGGAATATGTTGAGCTGATTGATCCGAAAGAAGTTGATCAGCGCCGTGATGAGTTTGAGCTGAAAGTGATTGACTATTCACAGCGCAAGCAAAAACCCTTATTGGGAATTTGCCGGGGGTTGCAAATCGCTAACGTTTATTTCGGAGGAACTTTAATTCCTGACATATTCACGCACCTCCAGGTTGACGTGCATAACAATGAAGATGAAAGCGATTCATTGCATCCTGTTTTTGTTGAAGAGCAAACCGTGTTGCACAGAATCGTGGAAACAAAAAGTGGTGAAGTGAATTCTTCTCATCATCAGTCAGCAGATAAAATAGGGGAGGGGTTGCGTGCGAATGCTTTTTCAGAGGATGGAATTGTAGAGGGCCTGGAGCGAGTTGATGCGCAAAACAAATCAGTGTTGCTCCTGGTGCAGTGGCATCCGGAGCGATTGCCAAACCAGGAAGGTTGCTTTGCGAAAAATGTGAGATCGTATTTTATGAGGGAAGTAGCCCGGGGAAATGAGACTTTGGAGGCAAGACGTAGGATGTAAGACTATTTCGCTTTTCATGTTTCACTTCTCAATTCACCATTCACCCAGCAGTAAGCAGTTTGCAGTTTGCAAAAAAACAATACACGATTCACCATTACCATTTCATTTCTCACTTCTCACCTCTCACCTCTCACCTTTTCGATCAGATTGCTTGTAGAAAACCCTTTCAGCAACGGAACGATTTCAATCCTGCCTCCGTATTGCTCAATAATTTTTCTCCCCACGACATCTTCCGGTTTGTAATCACCGCCTTTCACCAAAACATCAG
Organism: Chitinophagales bacterium; assembly: GCA_035638255.1. Taxonomy (GTDB): domain Bacteria; phylum Bacteroidota; class Bacteroidia; order Chitinophagales; family UBA10324; genus DASRAJ01. Next base: position 33,211 of record DASRAJ010000169.1, on the reverse strand, counting down.
GAAGAATTTTTTCGATGAGTTTTTCCGGTGTTTCCTCTTCAAATAAAATCACGGCATCTACCACTTCCAGGCTTGCCATCAAATCAGTACGCGATTGCTCATCCTGCACCGGCCTGCCGGGCTTTAGTTTACTCACGGAACTGTCACTGTTTAAACCTACGATCAAAACATCACCGAAGGAACGTGCAGTATTGAGCAGGTGAAGGTGACCATGATGAAGCAGATCAAAACAGCCGTTGGTGAACACAATTTTTTTTCCGAAGAAGCGCCACACTGAAATCATTTTCCGCAATGATTCCGTATTCATGATTTTTTTCTGAATCACCTCATTAAAATTCATTGCTTTTTTTGATTGAGATAAAAAAATGTCGCCACAGATTTTTTGACGATCAAATTTATTTTAATGGTGTCAAAGAGATAGTTCACAGATTACTCAGATTGAAAAAAAGTTTTCGTGTGAATCAGAGTAATCTTAAGCAAAGCTCTTTGGCAAAGCGAATTCATGATTCTGTCTTTTCCATTTTCACTGCTGCTTTTCGATTGATGACCGGCAACACCACGAGAAAAAGAAGACCGAAAGTTAACATGCCGAACACCTGTGTGGCGTGGGAAAGAATTGCATACGCCAGGCCGTCATCCTCCATCACACCGAAGAGCACGAGCGATTTCTTGATGATGATGTGGTAGGTTCCGAAACCGCCCTGCACGGGCGCCGCCCATCCGAATCCACCGAAGACCATCACTGCCAATGCAGCCACGAATCCTAAATTACTCGTAGCATGAAAACACCAGAAACAGGAGTAAGACATGATGAGGTACATGCCCCAGATAAGAACGGTGTAGAGAAGAAAAAGATTTCTGCTCTGAAGTTTACTCACTGTTTTTATTCCCACTACAAAGCCCCGAATGATATAGCGAAGCTTCACATATGAGCGTGTTCTGCGAATACGCAGAAAGACAAACCACGACAAGAAGAAAAATGCGGCAAAGGCGCCCACTGCAATGATGTAAAACATTACGCCATGTGAAAAGAGCGCATTAAATTTTTCGCCCAGCGGAGCAAAAACATATTGAACACTGAAGGCGCTCATCTTATCAAATTCCAAAAGCACTACCACTAACAGCAACAGGAAAATGGTGAGTACATCAATGATTCTTTCTGTCACTACAGTGCCAAAGAGCTTGTTGATGGGAGTTTTTTCATAGCGGCTTAAAACGGCGCATCGTGTAACTTCTCCGAGCCGCGGAAGTGCCAGATTCGCCATGTAACCGATGAATACCGCGCCAAAGCTGTTAATGAGTTTGGGACGATAGCCGAGCGGATGAATGAGCATGTTCCATCGCGCAGCGCGGAAGATGTTGCTGATAAATCCGAACACGAGGGCGAGAGCAGCCCACTTCCAGTCTGCCTGTTCCAGGTTCTTTTTGATCAGGCCAATGTTTTGATCTTTGATCGCCAGCCAAAACAGCAATATGCCAATGGCCAGGAAGAGCAGGATTCGTAAAACGGAAAATATTTTTTCTTTCACGCTTAGTTGGTTAGCGGTTATTTGTATCAGGAAAAATAATGGAGGGCTTGAACGTTTTTGCTTCTTCAAAATCCATGCTTGCATACGAAATGATGATCACAATGTCACCTACCATGCCTTTGCGTGCAGCGGGTCCGTTCAGACAAATAATACCGCTGCCCCGCTTGCCTTTGATCACATACGTTTCAATGCGCTCGCCATTGTTCACATTCACCACCTGCACTTTTTCATTCTCGATCAGGTTTGCTGCATTCATCAAATCTTCATCAATGGTAATGCTGCCGATGTAATCAATATTGGCTTCGGTAATTTTTACACGGTGGATTTTTGATTTGACAATTTCAATCATCATGGGGCGGCAAAGGTATAATGTGTAAGATTAGATTCCATGACAAAGTCTTTTGTATTATATTATGAAGCACTTCGGGTTAATGATAAACCAAGTAGTAATTTTCTTTCTTCTGAAATTTTAGTTCATGATGTAAAGTGAGATAATTGGTAAGATATTCATCGGCTCTACCAAAAAGAACAGAAGATGAGTCTGAAGTAAACGCTTGCAAATTCTCATCATCTAACCATCCGATTTTTTTTGAATACCAATCGAAATAGGTAAACAAATCCTGTTCGTTCTGAGTGCGATACCAATATGCAGTCGAAGCATCTTGAAAAAGATTTTTATTGTCACGAAATAACTTTCCTCTTCCGTCAGAACTTTGATTGAAGAAAATGAATTGACGAACCAGTGTAAAGGCAAACAAACCAACTGAAATAAATTTCACGAATGGAAATTTTTTTGAGACAGATTCAATGAGCATTATGAGTAAAACCGCAATCATCGGAATTCCGGATGTGTACCACCAGTCGAGTTTTGTTAGCGATACTGTGAGTATAAGTGTAGTGACCGTAATGCAAATGAAGAGCAGCAAGTAAAAAGGATTCTTGAAATAGGATTTCAACCGCTTAAAGTTCACTACGATAAAAAGGATTGTAGTGGTATAGAACAGATAATTCCAAAGATTGAATCTGCTGTCGAGCGTTTCTGCATAGAAGAAATAATTGTGAGCAGAACTCATCTCGCCGCCAACCCCGGGATGAGTGAGTCTGTAAACTATATTGTAATGAAGAAGCTGTTGCCAATTATTGTTGGCCTCCGAAACCGGATCATGAAACGGAATTCCAAATATCATGACAAGCACGTACCAACTGCCTGCCACGAGAATAAAAAGAGCTGCTCCCAGCCAGAAATGAAAATCTATTAAAGCAGCGAGCAATTTTTTTCGCAGCAGCATGTAAACAAGAAGAGAAGGAGCAAGCAGGAATGCAACAGTTCCTTTTGATAAAAAGGCAAACCCAAGAAAAATTCCGCTCCAAATAATTGATCGCTTCTTTTCAAAATCAACGTAATGTGAAAAATAGTACAGCGAAAGATATGAGAACAACATAAGAAAGCTATCCATATCTCCCGTGCGTGCCTGATGATATCCAATAACTGCTTTGCAACTCATCAACACCATGCAGGAGAAGAATGCGATCTTATAATTTTTATAGAGGGAAACCCATTGAAAGAAAATGAAAAAGAAAAGTACTGCCGCCAGCGCGGAAAAAAAGCGAATCGCAAATTCATTATAACCGAATATCCGGTAGCCAACAGTGATTGCCCATAAGTACAAGGGGGGTTTTGAAACGGTGGGGTCAATCTTATCATAGAAATAGTAGTTCACGTAATCATGATGCTGAATCATTTCATAGGCATACACGGCATATCTCGATTCATCCCATTCGAACAGGGGATGATCGCCAAGTTTCCAAAAGGAGAGGAAGCTTGCAAGAACCAGCACGATCCACAAGCAGATGGATTTTGTTCTTGAGCTTTCGCCGGGTAAACTGAATTTCATTTTTCAGTTCATTTTAATAGAACATTATCCAACAGTCGCACTTCTCCCATTTTCACTGCCGTCACGCACACGATATGTTCCGCATCCTTCCAACCGTGAACAAGCTGAAATGAAGCTGCATCACAGAATTCAAGGTAATCAACTTGTGCTTCGGGAATAGAATTAAGGCGATGAATTGCCTGCTGTTTCAACGTTTCCAGATCAAATTCATGCCAATGATCACGAATGAAAAATAACTCACGGGAAATTCCTGCAGCATTTTTTCTCTGAGAAGAACTTAACCGGACATTCCTCGAACTCATCGCCAACCCATCTTTCTCTCTCACAATTTCACACATTCTAATTTCGGTTTTCATTTTGCCTACTGCTCCCGATTCATCGGGACTGCCAACTATTTTTTCAATCACTTTCACCTGCTGAAAATCCTTCTGCCCCAAATACAAACGATCCGGCTGAACAATTTGTAAGAAGCGATCAACCACATTGGCTACACCCCTGAAATGTCCGGGACGTGAAGCACCTTCCAAAAAATTTTCAAGGGGACCTAAGTCATAGTCCTTCAGCTTCCCCATACCATCCGGATAAATTTCTTCAGTGGAAGGAAGAAAGAGAATATCGCACTCAACGGAACTAAGAATTTCAATATCCTTGTCAATGGGTCGCGGGTATTTTTCCAAATCCCGGGGATCATTGAACTGGGTTGGATTCACATAAATGCTGCAAAGCGTAATATCATTTTCCGTTTTCGATTTTCTGATTAGCGAAAGATGTCCTTCATGCAATGCACCCATGGTCGGCACAAAGCCGACAGAGTTGCCATTCATTTTTTTCCTTACCAGGAAATCATGAAGTTGGGCTTGCCGCTTAAAAAGTATCATGGAAAACTTTGGCGGCAAGATAGGTGAAACGGTAAACTCACTTGTTCATCGGGCGCCTCATTTTTTGAGTTACCGCCTACTGCCTACTGCCTATTGTCTACTGATTTGCAAACTTTCAACTTCTTTTATATTATCTTTGCAGGCAGAATCTGACAGGTTTAAAGAGGGCTCCCCTCGAAAGTTCTAAATTTTCACGACACCTAATCTTAAAAATGATTAATAAAAAAAGAATTCTGATCATCACACAGGAGATGAAGCCCTACCTCATGCAAAGTGAAATGGCGCGCATCACCAACCAATTACCTGTACACCTGCTCAATTCAGGAAATGAAATCAGGGTGCTCATGCCGCGTTTCGGGAGCATCAATGAGCGCCGGCACCGTTTACACGAGGTGGTTCGTCTTTCAGGCATGAACATCATAATTGACGATGACGATTATCCCCTGATTATCAAAGTGGCTTCATTGCCGGGCGCACGTCTGCAGGTTTATTTTCTCGACAATGAAGATTTTTTCAAGCGCAAATACGATTTCACCGATGAACATAAGAAGCCCTTTGAAGACAACGGCGAGCGCATGATCTTCTTCTGCAAAGGAGCGTTGGAAACGGTGAAGAAATGGGGTTGGCCGCCTGATATCATTCACTGCCATGGCTGGATGACAAGTTTGATTCCCATGTACATCAAAACAGTGTACAAGAAAGAGCCGGTATTTCACAATGCAAAAGTGATCTTTAGTGTCTATAATAATCCGTTTGAAGGTACACTGGCAAAGAATTTTTTGAAGAAGGCGCTCATTCACCGCGACATTAAGGACAGCGATTTTGAATTTTTCAAGAAAGCCGACTTCGCCGGGCTTACCAAAGGAGGCATCACTCATTCTGACGCGGTGATTGTCGGGGATCAATTGGTTGATAAGGGAATAAAAACTTTTATGAAGGGTACAAAAAAGCCGGTGCTTGATTACGTGAACGGTGATCAGTATCTCGGTGTCTATACTGATTTCTACAAAACACTTATGCAAAAAAAGTGAGAGCGCAAATCAGTGATCCTGCATCATACTATTGCCTCACGCGATTCGTTTCATCACTTTATTTTTGAACGGAAGAAAAATCATATCGCCCGCTGCATGAAGTTTGGAAGGTTATCTGTTATCGCTGTCTTTTTGCTGATTGTATTTTCTTCCTGCAATAAGAATTCTTTTTTAGGCCTGGACATTATACCATCAACGGATGAAGTCGGTGCTGTGTTTACCGATACGTTTTCGCTCGTTACCAATACTATTCGCGATGATTCTGTTTTATCAAGTTCTACCATCAATAATATTACGGGCACCCTGTATGATCCCGTGTTTGGAAAAACGTATGCGGCATTTTTCACTGAATTTCTTCAGCCCACAAACGATGTTGATTTCGGGTCGCCGGATACGCTCTTCATTGACTCGCTGGTCTTCACGCTCGCTTACAACGGATTTTATGGATACAACAATGTTCCGCAAACCATAAATGTGTTTCGTGTAACAGAGGCGATGAATCCATTGCCGAGCGGTGGATATTATTCAAACAAATCTTTTGCTGTAGATCCTGAACCTATCGGGAGAAAACTAAACTTCGTTCCTGATTTCGTGGATTCCATTAATGTCTCAGGTGTGTTATCGCCACCGCATCTGCGCATCCGCCTTTCTGACCGTCTGGGGCAGGAACTGCTGAATCAATCCGGCACCGCCAATCTCACCAATGATTCCGCCTTCAAAAATTACTTTAAAGGAATTTGTATAGCTCCGGATACCATCGCTACTCCTTACGGGGCAAGCATTCTCTATTTTAGTTTGACATCTCCCGTGAGTGGTCTGCGTTTGTACTGGCATTCCCCGAATGTCGCAGCCGTGGCTTACGATTTTCCTATTACGACCTCAGAAGTACGCCTCAATTATTTCAAGCACAATTATTCCGGAACAATTATTCCGCAACACTTGCAGAATAGTGCGCAGCAAAGTGACAGTGTAATTTTTGTCCAGGGAACAGCAGGGTTAAAAACACGGATTTCTATTCCTGCTTTACCAGCATTGAGTAATGTGCTTGTCAATAAAGCGGAATTGGTGATTACGCAGGAACTTGACCCGTTAAAGACCGACAGTATTTTCACAGCACCATCACAGATTGTTTGTGTCACGCAGGATACTTCAGGAAAAGATGTGACCATACCCGATAATTTCAACCTCTTCCCCTTTTTCGGTGGGGCGCGAATTACGAAAGTAACCTTAGACCGTCACACGTACGTGGAATATCACTTCAGTATTGCCGACCAGGTGCAGCAAATCATTGATGGAAAAATTACGGACCGCGGACTCTTTTTAATTCCATACCGTCGCGGAGAAACAGCAGATCGCTTGATGGCAGGCGGTGCGCTACGGGTTGATAATCTCAGGATGAAGCTTAACCTCATTTATACACCGATTCATTAACTTTGGTGAATAAGTGAATAAGTGAATGGTCAATAGTCATTAGTCATTAGTTTCTGGTTTCCAAACTCCAAACTCCAAACTCCAAACTCCAAACCCCAAACTCTAAACTCAAACTGAAATGTGCGGCATCGTCGGTTACATTGGAAAGAAACAAGCGTTTCCCATACTCATCAAAGGATTGCATCGTCTTGAATATCGCGGTTATGACAGCGCCGGTGTTGCATTGCTTAACGGAGAAATAAAAATTTACAAGAAAGCGGGCAAGGTGAGCGGCCTTGAAGAATATTGCGCAGGGAAAGATGTGGAAGGAGCTACCGGCATCGGTCATACACGATGGGCAACTCATGGCGTACCCAACGATGTAAATGCCCATCCGCATTTTTCAGAAACACATCGCCTTGCCATCATTCACAATGGCATCATTGAAAATTATGCGGCACTGAAAGAAGAGTTGCTGCAGCGGGGTCATCACTTCCAATCGGAAACCGATACCGAAGTGCTCATTCATCTCATCGAAGACATTCGGGATAATGAAGTGGTGGATTTACCCGAAGCGGTTCGCATTGCATTGAATGAAGTGGTGGGCGCTTACGCTATCGTGATTCTTTCCAAAGACAATCCGGACATGCTCATCGGCGCGCGCAAAGGAAGTCCGCTGGTGATTGGTGTCGGTGAGAAAGAATTTTTTGTTGCTTCCGATGCAACGCCGATTGTGGAGCACACAAAAAATGTGGTCTATCTGAATGACGAAGAAATCGCCGTGATGAATCGCGACGGTGAGCTGACCATCAAAACCATCGGCAACATAGTGCAGACGCCCTACATACAGGAGCTGGAGCTGAAATTGGAAATGCTCGAGAAAGGAGGCTACAATCACTTCATGCTCAAGGAAATTTATGAGCAGCCCAACTCGATTCGTGACAGCTTGCGGGGGCGGTTGAATACTTACATCGGAAAAATAAAACTCGGTGGCTTCTCAGAATACGATCAGCGGCTGATGAATGCAAAATCATTGACGATGATAGCCTGCGGAACGTCATGGCATGCCTCCATCGTGGGTGAATACCTGTTTGAAGATCTCGCGCGCATGCCGGTGGAAGTGGAATATGCATCTGAGTTTCGCTATCGCAATCCCATCATTTCTGCTGATGACACGGTGATCGCTATTTCTCAATCCGGAGAAACTGCAGATACGCTTGCCGCGATTCAATTGGCAAAAACAAAAGGCGCGAAAGTATTCGGCATCTGCAACGTAGTGGGCTCCTCCATTGCACGCGCTACCCATGCAGGATCGTACACGCATGCGGGACCTGAGATCGGTGTGGCTTCCACCAAATCATTTACGGCGCAGGTGGCAGTGCTGAGCATGCTCGCCCTGCTTACGGCGCACAAGCGAGGTACCATTACGCAGTCGCGCTACCATCAGCTCATCAATGAACTTGATTCCATTCCTGAAAAAATAAAAGAGGTGCTGAAGACGAATGACCAGGTCAAATACATCAGCGACTTCTTTAAAGATGCGCGTAACTTTTTGTACCTCGGCCGTGGCTACAATTTTCCGGTTGCATTGGAAGGTGCCCTGAAGATGAAGGAAATTTCTTACATCCACGCGGAAGGATATCCCGGTGCTGAAATGAAGCACGGACCTATTGCTTTGATTGATGAGCAAATGCCTGTAGTGGTTCTCGCCACTAAAGGAGGACCGTATGATAAAATTCTCAGCAACATCCAGGAAGTGAAAGCGCGCAAAGGAAGAATTATTGCCGTGGTCACCAAGGGCGATAAGGTTATCCGCGATCTCGCTGAGTTCGTGATTGAAATTCCTGAAACAGAAGAATCATTGACACCGCTTCTATCTGTAGTTCCTCTTCAACTCTTAGCTTATCATATCGCTGTTATGCGCGGATGCAATGTTGATCAACCGCGGAATCTTGCCAAGAGTGTTACAGTAGAATAATTTCTGACCTAAAACTTGTGGTCCTGAGACTTGCGGACCAGGCAGGATTTCCTCAAAAGATATTTCAATCTTCCTTAACAAACTTTCCAACTTCAGTTAATCCGGTTTTAGTATTGGTGATTTGAAGCGTGTAAAAACCAGCGGGTAAAGCAGCGGTGTTGAGTTGCGCTTGTGTGTTTGTGCAAGTGGTTGGTAGCGCAATCATTTTCCCTTGTAAATCATACACACGAATTGTTGCGTTTGCAGCTTGCGTTGCTAAATCAATGGTAAGAAGATTTTGGACGGGGTTGGGGTGAAGAGAAATAGTAGTGCTTGGTGCGGGAGGAATAGCGGAGAGAATTTCGGGTGATAATTTCACGATCCAGTAATCTCCATAGCTTAAGCTAATGCTGTGATTTCCTGAAACGTTCCCGTCATTCGATGATGCAGTTCCTGCAATAATAAATCCGCCCTCCGTTGTTTGCTGAATGTTTTGTGCATAATCATCGTAAGTTCCTCCCAAGGACTTCTGCCAAACTAAATTTCCAATACTATCAAGCTTCACAATCCAATAGTCGAACGATCCATAATGTCCTGAAACATCTCCGTCATTTGAACCAGACTCACCGGCAATAATAAATCCGTGGTCAGTCGTTTGTTGCAAACACCTGGCTGTTTCCACACTGCTTCCTCCCAAACACTTTTGCCATTCAAAATTTCCAGCAGAATCTAATTTCACAATCCAAAAATCATCCGGAAAAGATCCGCCATGATTTCCGGAAACATAACCGTCATCAGAAGAAGTACCGCCTGCAATTATAAACCCGCCATCAAAAGTTTGTTTTACTGAAAATGCATTGTCATCCTTGCTTCCACCCAAAATCTTAGACCACAACAGATTTCCAACCGAGTCTAATTTCATAACAAGGAAATTATAATTACTATAATCGTAGAAGTCCCAATAGGAAGTTCCAGCAACAATAAATCCCTTATCTGATGTTTGCTGAATAGAATAGGCCTTTTCAATACTACCCCATCCCAAACATTTCTGCCAAACTAAGTTTCCTGCGTTGTCTAATTTCACGATCCAGACATCGTAAGTATTGTTGCCATAAAAATCACAATGATTTCCTGAAACATCTCCATCATAGGAGTTGGAAGTTCCTGCAATAATAAATCCTCCGTCCGTGGTCTGCTGTATTGAATAAGCAAGATCACTACCACCACCTCCTAAACATCTTTGCCATAATAAGTCTCCCGCAGAATCTAATTTTACGACCCAGTAATCACCAGACCAAATATGAATTCCTGAAACATCGCCATCATCGGAGCACGACGTTCCTACAACAATAAATCCTCCATCAGCGGTTTGTTGAATCGAGTTAGCAATCTCCATACAACTTCCTCCTAAACATTTTTGCCACATTAAGTTTCCGGAAGAATCTAATCTAACAATCCAGTAATCTGAAGCGGTAGAATCGTAATTCGGATGATTTCCTGTAACGTCATCATCATAAGAACATGAACTTCCTGCAACAATAAATCCTCCGTCAGAAGTTTGTTGAATGGAATACGCTTTATCATCTCCACTTCCTCCAAAACATTTTGCCCATTCAATCGAAGGCGCTTGTTGTGCATGAAGCGTGTATGCAGCCATGAATGCTGCAACAAAAACTCCCAGAGTCCTGCGGACAAAAACCGATAGCATCTTTTTCATTTCACCCAATTTATTATCTGACGAAGCTAACTTATTTCAATAAGAAGATATTGGAGGTGTTCTGATTGCAAATTGCAAACTGTAAACTGAGAATTGCAAACTCCCGATTTTCTCCATATCTACCATTTCTTTTCACTTCCTTACTATCCATGTTGATCTATTAACAGGGCATCTATCTTCGCTGGAAACACACACCACATGCGCGCGCTATATACTTTCATTCTACTTTTCCTCATCGCTTCTGCTGCAATTGCGCAGAATGCCCAAATGAGGTTGAGTGAGTACTTCCAGATCAAAAATGGAAAAGGGTTTTTCATTCCCGTTCATGGGGATTCAACCGGCTACTATGCACTTACGTGCGACACCTTCGAAGTGTACCAGGCCTCCGCCAATACGGATTATATAGTGGCTCACAAGCTGCACAATAAGCTCTTCTCGAAGAAATACATTTTCGGAGAATCGGAATCAGTTCAATTAGATGAAATTTTCAGCAACCTGAAGCCGCGTGAAATTGCAAAGCAGAAGCTTTATCTCATTAAGTTTGATACGTCCATGAAATTTTTGTGGAAGAAGGAGGTGAGCTACCGCACAGATTATTATCTCGTGAACATTATTCCCACTGATGATAAAATGTATTTCTTCTTCAAGACGTGGAATAAGAACAAGAAAGCATCTGCGCTTTACTATACCTACCTGAAAACCCGCAGCAGCTTAAGCTCGAAGTATATTCAGATTGATACCATTAAGCTGAAGAACAAAAATTGGGAAGAAGGCTCGTTTAAAGTTTCTGCAAATGATGATTATTCCCGCATCGTTACATACAACCTTTTACCTGATGGACATTATAAAGCCGGCGTGTACAACGTCACCATGTTTAATAAGGAGATGAAGCAACTCTGGAAAAGACAAATTGATTTTGATTTCCCCGGCAACTATTACAGCTTCAGCAAGGTGCTCATCAATGATAACAAGGCATTTTTCCTCGCGAAGGTGAAAAAGAAATACAGTGATCCTTATGCCTATGCCATTTATGTAGTAGGACGGGGGAATGATGAAAACAAAATGCTTTACATCCCTATTTTAAACGCACAGGTGATCACCGGGATGGACATGCAGTTTGATGAGGAAGGCAATATACTGCTCACCGGTTTTTATAGCCATGGCTCGTATGAAACGCCTCTCGGAGTTTTTACTGCAAAATTCAGCACCAATGACCAGGATATTGGTGATTTCAATACTCATGATTTTACTTCTGAAGATGATGATAAATCCGGTGATAAAAATTTTGCGGGATTGCACTTCCGCAATTTTTATATGAACAAGAACGGAACACAAACTATTGTGGCGGAATATTACGGGCTTCAGAAATTTGAAACCAATTTCCCGCTCAAGTATGACAAACGCGGAAATTATCCCTACCAAAACCTGAAGAACTGTGTGCTGAGTTACGGTGACGTGGTAGTCATGCAGATAGATAAAGAGGCCAACATTCAGTGGATTGATGCCATAGATAAGAAAGCGATATCAGGAAGCGGTGTAGAAGCATCATATGCGAGCGTGATGTATAACGATGTGATGTATGTGTTATATAATGAGAGCGCGAAAAATTCGCAGGGTGATCCTCAACTGAATGGTGTGGGCAATGCATTCATGAATACAATTGATCTGAACGGTGAAATGAAGCAGCACACACTGTTCAATACTGAAGAAACCGGGGTGCTGCTGCTGCCTAAGCTCCATTATTATCAGGATGATGATGAGGTATTGCTTTTTTTATATAAGAAGCAGAAGTATAAGCTGGGTATAGTTAAGCTGGGATGAGAAAAGTCACCGATATACATTTTGGAATAGTGAAAACGGTTGATGAAGTCATCATGAATCTCCATTGACTGTGACCACTTCCCTTTCACCTTCCCTTTCGCTTTCATAAATTTATCTCAATCTTTATCGGCGATTACACATCCGGACATTGCATCGTATGCTATCAGTATCATTCAATCCATTCCCGCTCTTAGCCACAGAGCGGTTACTACTCCGGCAGGTTAGCACGGAAGATGCTGAAGAAATGTTTCAACTCCGTTCTGATCCCCGCGTGATGCAATATATTGATCGCCCAATCGCAGCCTCGGTGCAGGATGCCCTGGAGTTCATTCAAAAAATAGAAAACTCATTAACCAATAATGATGGAATAAACTGGGGGATTACTCTGAAAGATCAAAGGAAGCTGATTGGCACCATTGGCTTTTGGAGAATTATGAAGGAGCACTACCGCGCCGAAATTGGATACGCGTTGCTTCCGCAATTTCAGAGAAAAGGAATTATGCAGGAAGCTATTGCGATTGTGCTTGATTATGGCTTCAATACTATGAAGCTGCATTCTGTTGAGGCAAACGTTAATCCTGCCAACACAGCATCCATAAAATTTCTGGAGAAAAATCGTTTCGTGCGCGAAGCATATTTTAAAGAGAACTATTACTGGAATGGAAAGTTTTTAGATTCTATCATTTATTCGCTGCTGAATGTGTAGCTATTGTTGCTTCACAAACTTTCCTACTTCGCTCTCTCCCGTTTTGATGTTGGTGATTTGAAGCGTATAAAATCCATCAACCAAAGTTGTGGTGTTGAGTTGCGCTTGTGTGGTGGAGAAAGTTATTGGAAGCGCAATGATTCTTCCTTGTAAATCATACACACGAATGATTGCATTTGCAGCTTGTGTTGCTAAATCAATGGTGAGAAGATTTCTTACGGGATTGGGGTGAAGGGAAATGAGAGGATTGGATGGAGATTCAATCCCCGTCTGATCATTTGATAGTTTTACTACCCAATAATCCCTGCTGCCGTGATTTCCCGATACATCGCCATTGTTGGAATCTGAATACCCTGCAGTAATAAATCCTCCGTCGGTGGTTTGCTGAATCGACGAACCAGAATCCTGGCCATCCCCACCTAAGGATTCTTGCCATTTAATGTTTCCGTCAATATCGAGTTTTACAATCCACCAATCATTCATTCCACGATTTTCTGAAACATCTCCATTGTGGGAATCTGCATATCCAATCACAATAAATCCACTGTCAGTAGTTTGTTGAACAGAAAAAGCATCATCCCAACCATCACCGCCTAAAGATCTTTGCCAAATGATACCTCCAACTGAGTCTAATTTTACCACCCAATAATCCCGACCACCATGATTTCCTGAAACATCTCCATCGTTTGAATCGGTCCATCCAGCGACAATAAACCTACCATTAGAAGTTGGTACTACTGCCCCCGCAAGTTCAACACCACTTCCTCCCAAAGATTTTTGCCATTCTAAATTTCCATCCGAATCTAATTTCAAGATCCAGTAATCATAACTTCCGTGATTTCCGGAAACATCACCATCATTTGACCCTGAATTTCCTCCAACGATAAATCCTCCGTCTTCGGTTTGTTCAATTGATGAAGCCTGGTCGAGCCCGCTGCCTCCAAATGATTTTTGCCAAATTATATTTCCATTGGTATCAAGTTTCATGATCCAGTAATCAGCTGACCCGTGATTTCCTGAAACATCCTCATCACTTGAGTAAGAATCACCAGCGACAATAAATCCTCCATCAATTGTTTGTCGGACTGAACCTCCCCGATCCGGATTACTACCACCATAGGATTTTTTCCAAAGTATGTCTCCACTCGTATCTAATTTCAGAATCCAGTAATCTTCATAACCATGATTTCCTGAAACATTACCATCATTTGACCGGGAAGTTCCTGCAACAATAAACCCTCCGTCAGTTGTTTGCTGAATCGTACCGGCTTCATCATCATTACTTCCTCCAAAAGATTTTTGCCAAACAATATTCCCACTCGTGTTTAATTTTACAATCCAATAATCAGAGCTATAAGTGAAACCATGATGTCCTGTAACATCACCATTATCGGATTCAGAATACCCTGATACAATATATCCCCCATCATTAGTTTGCTTAACTGATTTTGCAATATCATCTATACTTCCTCCAAAGCATTTCGCCCACTCAATCGAAGGCGCCACTTGCCCATGAAGCGTGTACGCAGTCATAAGTGCAGTAACAAAAAGAAAAGTTGGTACTATGTTTTTCATCTCTCCCAATTTATTATTCACCGAAGCTAACTGAAATTCATGAGAAGATTTTGCATGTTGTCACTGTAACGATACTACAGTTTCATTTTGCAAACTGCAAACTGCAAACTGCAAACTATTTTCGCACCATGCAACGTCACCTCGTTTCCTGGTCAAGTCCCTCACTTCAAAAAGAAATGCCAATTGCCGTTTACGGTCACTATGGATTTGCACTGCTTCTTGTTCCCACTGCGGCAGCCGATTACCTCGAATACGAGCGCTTTCAAATGATGGATGAGCTCGCCCCCTTAATTGATGCGGGAAAAGTGAAAGTGTTTTCCATCAACAGCATCAACAATGAAAGCTGGCTGAATTATGAAATGGCTCCGAAGCAAAAAGCAATTCGCCATCAGCAGTTCAATGAGTATGTGTTTAATGAAGTAGTTCCTTTCATCAGGACTAACACGAGTCAGGATACACAGATCATTGTCTCAGGCGCATCATTTGGTGCGCTGCATGCCGCCAATCTTTTTTTCAAGCGCCCTGATCTGATCAATGGGTTTATCGCCATGAGCGGTGTGTATGATCTCACCGAATACACCAAAGGTTATTTCGATATGGATGTATATTTCAACAGTCCGTGTCACTACTTACCTAACTTAAGTGATCACAGTGCATTGGATCAAATCAGAAAAAGTCAACACCTACACATTCTTACCGGTAGTGGATCGTATGAAGATCCCAGCGGCTCTCGTCGCCTTGCAGATGTTCTTTACGCCAAGGGGATTTATTACGAGCTCGACATCTGGGGTAATGATATGCCACATGATTGGTCAACATGGCGAGCGATGTTGCCGTACTATTTGGAAACCAGATTTTAAAAGACAGACGTGAGACTTGCGGACTTAAGACTTGTGGACTTAGGACTCGCGGACTTGGGACTTGCCGACAGAAGATTCCTGGAGCAATATCAAGTGATTGTTGGATTTGATTTCTAAAAATCCAACATCATGAAGCACAATTTTCGCAAACTAAAAATTTGGGAAGAAGCGGTTGATATCGTAGTCGAAGTTTACAAGTCAACAAAGAAACTTCCAAGAGAAGAAAGATATGGAATGACTTCTCAAATGCGAAGAGCGGCAAATGCAATGCCTTCAAATATTGCTGAAGGATCAGGAAAAAGAACTGAAAAAGATTTCAGCAACTTCATTGATATTTCACTTGGCTCCTCCAATGAATTGATTTCTGACCTCATTGTTTGCGTGAAACTTGAATATCTTTCACAAACGGAATCGAAAGAACTTCAAATGAGGATTGAAAGTTGGCAAAACATGACTATCAAATTTCAAGAGAATCAATTGCGGCAGAAAATCTCATAAGATACCTTGGTCTTGGAATCCAAGTCCACAAGTCCCAAGTCCACGAGTCTCATGTCCTATTTCGACGCTTCTGCAAGTCGGCGATTGACCTCATCCCAATTGATCACGTTCCAGAATGCTGAAATGTAATCGGGCCGGCGATTCTGATACTTTAGATAGTAGGCATGTTCCCACACATCCATTGCGAGAATTGGAGTTCCCTTTACTTCTGCAACATCCATGAGAGGATTATCCTGATTGGGTGTTGAAGTCACCTGGAGTTTTCTTTCTGCATTAACGATCAGCCAGGCCCAGCCGCTGCCGAAGCGCGTGACTCCTGCGTTGGCGAACTGCTCTTTGAATTTGTCGAAGCCGCCCAAGTCGCGGTCAATGGCTGCTCCAACGGGGCCATTAGCAGAGCCGCCACCTTTAGGTGTCATCAGTAACCAGAACATTGTGTGGTTGTAATGCCCTCCACCATTGTTGCGGACCGGAGCAGGATACTTTGAAATGCTTTTCAGCAATTGCTCAATGGTAAGATTTGCTGCCTCATTCCCTTCAAGCGCCTTGTTGAGGTTGGTGACATAAGCAGCGTGATGCTTATCGTGATGGATTTGCATTGTTTGTGCATCAATGTGTGGCTCGAGTGCGTCAAAGCCGTAAGTGAGTGGTGGTAGTTCGAATGCCATGGTTTTTGATTTTAGATTTTTGAATTGGGAACGCAAATATAACTTTTGACAGGAGCTGAAAGTTCAAGGAGAAAAAAGGGTCTCGCAGATTTCGCAGATAAAGCAGATAAATAAGGAAAAAAATCTGCGGTGATCTGCAAAATCTGCGAGACAAAATTTTTTTCCAACGCAATTGGAGACCCCGCTGACCCAAAACTCTTCTACCCTCTTTTCTTCCTGAAAAATTCTTTCATCAGTTCACTACATTCTTCCTCCAAAATTCCTGACTCAATAATTGTTTTGGGATGAAGAGGTGATGGCTCAAAAAGTGTGAATCCTTTTTTAGGGTCAGGAGCACCATAGACCAGGCACTCAAACTGAGCCCAGCCGATAGCAGCAGCACACATCATGCACGGCTCGATGGTAACATAGATCGTGCACCCTTTCAAATACTTGCTCTGAAAATAATTGGAAGCGGCAGTGATGGCAAGAATCTCAGCATGTGCTGTTATATCTTTCAGCTTCTCTGTTTGATTGTATCCCTTTCCCACAATTTGATTCTGTGCAACGATGATGGCTCCGATTGGAACTTCATCTTCAGCAAGTGCATACTTCGCTTCCTTCAAGGCGATACTCATATAATATTCGTGGGGAAGTGGCTTCATTAAAAAGACATAAGACTTATGGACGTAAGACTCATGGACGTAAGACTAAAGACAAAATTCTAAGCTCCAAACTCTAACCTCAGATCATGGCAAATGTATTTCTCCTTCAATCGTTCATAAACCCCAAACAGGAACCTTCAAAATCGAAACTGAAAATGCTTTTCTATCTTCACCGCGCCAAAATTTATAAAAAGTTGCTTCGCAGTTTTCTATTCCTATCTCTTATCCTTACAGCCACCCTTTCCTTCGCACAAAAAACATGGACGCTGGAAGAGTGCATTTCGTATGCAAAGGAAAATAACATCTCTGTAAAAAAGGCACAACTGACGCAGCAATTGTCAGAATATTCAGTACTGCAATCGAAAATGAATTTCTTTCCGAGTGTGAATGCAAGCACAGGATATTATTTCAATTACGGAAAAACGATTGACCCGACGAGCAACCTCTTTGTTACTCAAAACACTCAGACGAATACGCTCTCCCTCAGTGCCAGTGTAGGATTGTTTAACGGATTGCAGCGATGGAATACCCTGAAGCAAAGCCAGTTTGATTTGCTTGCCAGCCAGGCGAATACTGAGAACACCGTTAATAATGTTTTGCTTTTTGTTGTGGGTGGATTTTTAAATATTGTTTACGCAAAAGAAAATCTGCAGATCACGCAAGATCAGCTGCAGCTGGCACAGGATCAATTGGGACGAACAAAAAAACTGGTGGATGCAGGAGCTCTCACACAAGGGTCACAATATGATATTGAAGCGCAGGAAGCGCTTAGTGAAGTTGCCAAAGTGACGGCACAAAACAATCTCGATATAGCGAAGCTGAATCTTGCTCAGCTTTTGAATCTGAATGAACCGGTTGACGTTGCAGTGGCTCCGATAAATATGACTACGGAATTGAGCCAGATGAATCAAACGATGGAAGGCATCTACAGCATTGCACTCACCACCCAGCCCTCCATTCGCGGCGCAGACTATCAATTGAAAAGTGCACAGAAGGGAGTGGACATTGCGAGGGGAAGATTGTATCCGTCGCTCTCGATGTTCGGAAGTCTTACTACCAACTATTCCAATCTCTATAAAAATTATTCTCTTGATTCATCGGATATCACCACCTTTCCCATTGGATTTTTATCTACTGATCTCACCCCCGTGTACACCACTCAGTTTGGATTCATTACTAATGATGTTCCTCTTGGCCGGCAATACAACGACAACTTCGGTCAGGCATTCGGCTTCTCGCTCGACATTCCCATCTTCAACAACTGGCAGAACAGAAACAATGTGAGCCGCTCAAAAATTAATGTTCTCGATGCGCAATACAATCTTGAATCGGCAAAGCAGCAATTGCTCAAAGATGTCCAGAGTGCTTATGCCGATGCTGTTGCAGCGAAGAATAGCTATGAAGCTTCATTAAAAGCGGTGACCTCATTGCAAAAATCATTTGATGATGCGCAGAAGAAGTTTGATGTAGGGTTGATCACCTCGCTCGATTTCACCACCATCAAAACCAATTTCAACAAGGCACAATCAGATTTACTCCAGGCAAAGTACCAGTACATCTTCAAACTGAAAGTGCTCGATTTTTATCAAGGCAAACCCATCACACTTTAATCAGCATGTTTCGAAATCGTCTTGTCATCATTTTGATCATCGTTGCCGTTGTGCTCGTGATTGTATTGATTGTAGGAAAGAAAAGAGGATGGATCGGTGGCGGCACTGTGACGGAAGTAAGCGTCGAAAAAGTTTCTAAGAGAAATATTACCGAGCGTGTTTCTGCGAGCGGAAAAATTTACCCGCATCTCGATGTAAAGATCAGCCCCGATGTTTCGGGAGAAATAGTTGAACTGTATGTTGAGGAGGGGGATTCAGTAAAAGCAGGACAAGTGCTCGCGAAAATCAAACCCGACATTTACCAGGCGATGTATGAGCGGGCCGTTGCTGCGCAGAATACTTCACAGGCAAATTACCTTCAGGCGAAAGCAGCAGTTACGCAAGGGCAGGCCGAATTTGATCGCGCAGAAAAAACATACAATCGCAACAAAACACTGCACGATCAAAAAGTGATCAGCGATGCCGATTGGGAAACGATTGAATCAGCATATAAGACTGCGAAGGCCGCTTATGAGGGTGGACAGATGAATGTGGATGCCGCGCAGTACAATGTGCAGAGCGCACAGGCCAGTGTGAGGGAAGCGCAGGAAGACCTTCGCAAGACTACCATCTATGCTCCCATCAATGGAATTCTCACGCGGCTGAATATTGAGAAAGGGGAGCGGGTGCTGGGAACAACACAGATGGAAGGAACAGACATGATGCACATCAGTGATCTCAATGCCATTGAATCGTGGGTGGATGTGAGTGAGAGTGATGTGCTGCGCGTGAAAGTGGGTGACACTACTGAAATTAAACTCGATGCCTATCCGGATCAGAAGTTCAAAGGCATTGTAACGCAAATAGGGAAGTCAGCGAAAGAAGCAGCGCTGGGGCAGAGCGAACAAGTCACTAACTTCCAGGTGAAAATTTTGCTCCTGCAGAATTCTTACAAGTCCCTCTTCGATTCGCTCAAGCAAAAATTCCCGTTCTTGCCCGGCATGTCTGCATCCGTTGACATCATGACGAAGGAAGCAACGAATGTTCTCTCCGTTCCCATTCAATCTGTCACCACCCGCGAGGATACTTCCTCCGGAGGAGCCCATTCGGGGAAGTCAAAGAATCTCACTGCAGAAGAGAAAAAGAAAAGCGACGCGACACAGAATGAAACTGTATTCATCAATAACAAGGGAAAAGCAAAGGCTGTGAAAGTGACCACCGGCATCCAGGATGATGAGTACATCGAAATCAAAACCGGATTGAAAGGTGATGAGGAGGCGGTCAGTGGTCCGTTCACCGTTATTTCTCGAATGCTGAAAGACGGGGATGCAATTAAGGTGGTTGATAAATCGAAACTGTTTAAGGCGGAGACGGAGAAGAAGTAATTGATTTTGGTTTTTTTAAGATTGCAGAGTCAAATTTCTTAGTTTTGAGATTGCTTATGATTTCCATCAGAAAAAATAGAATCAGAAAAAAAGGAAACTCCGTAACAGTGGAGTTGCCAGAAAATTTTCCGGGTGAGGAAGTAGATGTAATTGTTATGCCTTCTGATGAATCTGCAAACAATAAACAACTATCTGAGGCAGAAGTTACAGAGTGGAGAAATGATTTGATCAGGTATTGTGAGCAGTTTTCTATTGATTTAAGCAAGCACCCTTTCAATCGAGATGAGCTTTATGACCGCCCCTAAAGCTTTCGTTGACTCCAATATTTTTATCTACCTGTTAAGTGACGATCTTGTAAAAAGACAAGCAGCTCAAAAATTGCTTTTATCTCCTCACTTTATCAGTACACAAATAGTAGCTGAGAGTGTAAACTATTGTCTGAAAAAATTAAAGCTATCAAAGGAAGATGCATTTGCTTTTGGCAAGAAGTTATTAAAGAGCCACGACGTACAAATTATCTACCCCTCCACAATAGAGCTTGCTTGTGATATTTCAATACGATACCGATTCAGTTGGTGGGATAGCTTAATTGTTGCCACAGCAATAGAAAGTGACTGCGATATTTTTTATTCTGAGATTTACAACACAATCAGATCATCGGGAATCGGTTAACCATTGTTAACCCTTTCCTCTAAATTTTATGAGCCTACGATATTCTGTAAGTATGATCGGCGGCGGAAGCTGGGCGACTGCGCTTGTGAAAGTGCTGAATGAAAACAACCATCCTGTTGATTGGTGGATCAGGAGTGAAAAGATCATTGAGCAACTGAAAACGCAACATCACAATCCTAATTACATCTCATCGGTAAATTTTTCTCCCGAATTAATTCACCCGTCAAATGACTTAGAGAAAGTTTTTTCAGGAAATGAAATGGTAGTGCTCGCTGTTCCTTCAGCATATTTAAAAAATGTTTTAGCGAAACTTTCTTCTGATCATTTCAAAGACAAACTCATCATATCAGCTATCAAAGGAATGATTCCTGAAGAAAATCTTTTGATCGCTGAATATCTTCAGAAATATTTTGGAGTAGAAGAAAAAAACATCGTAAACATCAGCGGCCCTTGTCATGCTGAAGAAGTTGCACTCGAAAAACTTTCATACCTCACCCTCGCCTGTGTGAATGAGACGAATGCAAAGCGCGCCTGCGGATCGCTCGCCTGCACATATATGCGTTGCACCTCCAGCGATGATGTTTACGGAACTGAGTATAGCGCTGTGCTGAAAAACATTTACGCCATCACCGCAGGAATTTTCCACGGACTCGGTTACGGCGACAATTTCCATGCAGTGTTAATTTCAAATTGCATTGAGGAGATGGAACGCTTTCTCAAAGCTGTTCATCCCATCACACGCGACATCAAAGATTCTGCTTACCTCGGTGATTTGCTCGTGACTGCTTATTCGCAATTCAGCCGCAACAGAACGTTGGGCACAATGATCGGCAAGGGTTATTCAGTAAAAAATGCATTGCTCGAAATGAATATGGTGGCTGAGGGATTCAATGCTGCGAAGTGTGTTTATGAAGTGAACAAAAAATTTGGGGTGAAGATGCCGATTGCGGAAGCGACATATAAAGTGCTTCATGATAATTCAGAAGCGATAAATGAAATGAAAAAAATTACGGGTATTATAAGTTGAGAGCCATTTTAGTTGTGATCTTCCTCATCGTCCTTAATTAGTTCTTCAGCATCGTGTTTTATTCTATTCAGTAATTCATCAAGAGCCTTCTTGTTTTCTTCTGAGGCATTGACCATTTTCGTCTTCAGTTGTGAAGTAAATCTTGGCCAACTTGGACGATCTTTAAAATCCTGATTTAATTCGGATTGATATTCAAATGAAATATACCTGACAATACAGTTAAACTCAGCACTATCCTTATTTGCCAATCCGTTTTTTCTGACATGATTTATTATGTATTCAGGATCTGCGAATAAAAGATTGATAGAGCATTCTCCCATCACTTCGCCAATGTAGCCATCAGCGACCTCACACATTTTTCTAAAGAGGTTGTAATAAAAAGGCTGAAGCACAGGATTGATGTTTGAAACAATGCTGTCGAGAATTGAAAGAACTTCATTATCATCAAGAGTGCCGACTTCTTCAGGGCTATTATAAAATGTGATGAAAGAAGAAGGGAATTTTTTGCTATTCAGAATTACAGACTGTTGTTCTGCTGAAAGATTCTCCCAGTAGATAAATTGTCGTGAAGAAGATTGAGCAGCTGCAATATTAAAACTGAGTATGATTATTATTACAATGCATAACGATTTCATTGCAAAAATTTTTGAGCATTATTAGTCTCAAGATTGTAGTTATTCAGCATCTCTGCTTGTTCTAAATCCGATTCTTTTTCGTTCAGTAATTTTCGGCGCAAGAGCATCAATCTTTTCAAGAAGGTACTTAAAGGCACTATTTAGTTTTTGATCAAGTGCCTTGATTTCAATGCGAAGTCCCTGGTTTTCGAGCAGTAGTGCCCTGTAGTGAGCAAAAGCTCTCATGATCTCAATATTCATCATTATGGCTCTCCTGGAATTCAAAACACTTGATAACATGGCAATACCTTGCCCGGTAAATACCATGGGCTTAGTTCGCGAATGTTTGAGATTTTCAAATCTTCTGTTGTTCAATATCAATTGTGTCTTTTCTTCGTTGGTGAGCACAAACATGAAGTCTTTCGGAAGCGTATTTTGTTTCTTCTTACCTGCTCGCGCAATCGTCTGGTAGAAGTTTCATAGAGGGCAGCCAGATCAACGTCAATCATAACTTTCATTCCTCTGAATTCGAAAATCAGGTTTTGAATATTTCTCGCAGGAACTAAAGCTTTCATAGAAGGTGTTTTGAACTCGTCGCAAAATGCGACGAGTTGTTGTGCTCGCCTAAGATAAAAGTTCATTTTAATTGTTGAAGTGTGACGCTGAATGAACTCGTCGCAATTTGCGACGAGTTCGATAAACTCAGACCGATTCATTCAGCGCTCAATGAGGCTATTTCTTTTTTTGCCAGAAGAAATTCAGTCCAAATCTCCTCAACAATTTCTGCCGCCGGCCTGATCTCATGTATCTGTGCACTCACCTCACCAATCTCCAATTCTCCTTCTTCCAAATCACCTTCAAACATTCCACGTTTTGCGCGTGCTCTTCCGAGAATCTGTTTTAATTCTTCTGCCGATGCCCCCCGGTCTTCCGCTTCCTGCACCTGCTGATAAAATTTATTCTTGATCATCCTCACCGGAATAATTTTTTTCATCGCAAGAATGGTATCGCCTTCCTCGCTCTCAATAATTTTCTTCTTGAAATTTTCATGAATGCTTGCCTCCACGCTTGCTGCGAACCGCGTTCCAATCTGCACACCTTCTGCTCCCAAGGCAAAGGCAGCAAGCATCGCTTTTCCTGTTGCAATTCCTCCTGCAGCTATCACAGGAATTTTCACTGCAGCTTTTACAAGCGGAACTAACACCATCGTTGTCGTTTCTTCTCTTCCGTTGTGACCTCCTGCTTCAAATCCTTCTGCCACCACAGCGTCACATCCGGCATCTTCCGATTTCTTCGCAAACTTCGAACTTGGAACTACGTGTACTACCGTAATCCCATTTTGCTTGAGTGTTGACGTCCACGTCTTCGGATTTCCTGCTGAAGTAAAAACAATTTTCACTCCTTCATCCATGATGATCTTCATGTGCTTATCAATGTCAGGATACATGAGTGCAACATTCACAGCAAAAGGCCTGTCAGTGACTGCCTTGCATTTACGAATGTGGTGCTGAAGAATTTCAGGATACATCGAAGCAGAGCCAATAATTCCAAGTGCACCGGCATTGCTCACAGCCGAAGCCAGTTCCCATCCCGAGCACCAAACCATGCCTGCTTGATTGATGGGGTATTTTATTCCGAAGAGTTGGGTGATGCGGTTGGTCATGTCATGAAAGTAAAATGGTTGAATGGTTAAATGGCTGAATTAAACTCTGAACAATTAATGACCGAGGGTGAAGGACAAAACCATTTAACCATATAACCATTGAACCATTAATCAGCGCATATCAATTTCCGTATCATCTCCAAGATTCAAAGTCTGGCTTGTTCCGCGAATCATCGCATCGCTGCCCACGAGTGAGTGATGAAGTAATACATTATCGAGTGTAGAGTTGCTGCCGATGATGGATTCCCTGATGATGGAAGCAGTGATGGTAGTGTTTTCACCAATGGTTACGTTGGGACCTACGATGCAGTTGCTGAGTTTACAGTTGTCAGCGATGCTGACAGGGTCAATGATCACCGAGTTTTCTGATTGCAGGTTCTCGCTTTGGTGGGCGCCGTTCTTCCTCAACAGGATTGCATTCGTCTCAAGCAGCGATTCCTTTCTTCCGCAATCAAACCAGCTTGTCACCTTGTAACCCTTGAACACGATGCCTTTGTCAATCATGCGCATCAATGCATCAGTAAGCTGAATCTCCCCGCGGGTCTTCACATTATTTTCGATGTTGTATTCCAGTGCATCAAACAATGCTTCCGACTCATTAATCTTATACAAGCCCACCAGCGCCAAATTCGATTTCGGAATCACGGGCTTCTCGATCAATCTTCTTATTAAACCATTTTTCTCTTCCATCTCTACCACGCCGAACTCACGGGGGTCATCCACTTTTTTTACACACAACAAGCTCGTAGGGGCGCTCACAATCTCTTTCATGTTTAAATCAAACACGCTATCGCCAAGGGCGATGAACACCGGCTCACCATCACTCACAAATTTCTTCGCCTGGTATATTGCATGACCAATGCCTTCGCGAATCACCTGGTCGGCATAATTCGCAGTGATGTCCGGGTATTTCTTCTCGACAAAATCCCGGATCTTCTCACCCAGATACCCGACGATGAACACAAACTCCGTCACTCCTGCCTGCACCATCTCGTCAATAATAAAAGCGAGAATGGGTTTACCGCCAATTGGAATCAATGCCTTGGGCTGCGTGTAGGTATGAGGGCGAAGCTTGGTTCCCGTTCCTGCAACAGGAATAATTGCTTTCATAGATAAATGATGGGCGCTAAATGTACGAATGAAAGTTTAGAGAAGGCGAGAGGGTGATGGCTAAATGGCTTAATGGTTAAATTGTTTTGCTGACGCGTTCCGAACAGCATTAAGTCATTCAACCATTCATTGAAGCGAGATCTCACACGTTACTGCATAATGATCAGAATACTTTTCGCAGTGCGTTTTGTAGTTAGTCACTGAAAACTTTTTGTTACAAAGAATGTAGTCAATGCGATAAGCAGAAAAAAGTCCGGCATAAGTGGGAGCGATTCCCCGGCCTGCTGATAGAAACGCATCCTGCATATCATACGTGATCGTGTGATAACAAAATGATGCCGGTGTATCATTGAAATCGCCGCACGTAATCACAGGATACGTGCTCTTTGCGATTTCTCCTTTTATTTTTATCGCCTGGGGGGCGCGAATAAGAAATGCATGTTTGAGCTTCGAAACGATCTGCCGCGTTGGTTTCACCTGCACCCCCTGCTCATTGGAGACCTGGTCAAGATATTCATAGTCTTGTTTTGATAGATAAACTGACTGAAGATGCACGTTAAATACTCTTACAATGGTCGAATCAATTTGCACATCAGTGAACAGGGAAGAGTTCAGCGGTGAATCTTTAATCCTGATCTCACCGTGATTAATGATCGGGTAGCGGCTGAATGTTGCCACGCCCCACGCACCAAAATTCTTTCTCGACACATTTTTCTCAAAGAAAAAAAACCTGAATCCGGCCCTCTCTAACAGTCTCCTGACCGTTTGATACCTGCCTGTATCAGCATTGAAAAACTCCTGGAAGCATGCGATGTCCGGTTGCTCATCTTTAATCAGCTCCATCATTTTATCCAGAGTCTTCGCCTCATCACTCCAATTATACAAATCGAAATTGCGCACGTTGTAACTCATCACTTTTATTGATGGAGATGATGAGGTCTTTGCTGGTGTTGAGAAATGAAATGCAAAATAGGTTCTCATCACCGGCAGGGTAATCAGTATCGCCGTCGCAGAAACCATTGTATACTTAAACCGCACGATCATCCATAAGAAAAGAAAGAAAATATTGATGAGCATCAGGTAGGGAAATAATAACCCGAAGAATGCTATCATCCACATTTCCTGTGGATTCACATAAATGCTCATTCCCCCTGCGATCAAACTGAGCGCAGCAAGAACGTTGAAGAACAGGACAATTTTTTTGAAGAATGACAATGGAGTGACGAATCGTTATATCATACTTTGCAGGTCGAAAATTATCAATTACAAATTATATCCCTATTGATCGGGACAAATAATGATGAAGGTTTAATTTTCAAATGCTCATCGCGGAATTGAGCACTGCATCATTAGGAAATTACTTGGTGAATTGTTCATAGGAGTCTGAGAGGTGATTGTCCCGATTGATCAGGATGGTAATGACTCTTCAATCCTCCTTACTGATAGTGAACAAAAAGTCTTTCTCCTCTTTCGAAAGCGAATCATATCCGGACTGAGAAATTTTATCGAGAATTGAATCAAGCCGTTCTTCCTTTGAAGATTGAACCGATTGCTTATTGCTGAAGAATGATGAAACCGTACTGCGTTCTTTACCCCGGTAAGAAACTTTCAGATCGGATTTTTTCTTCATAAGGTTTGCAAGACGATCCCCTACGCGATTCATTCCTGCACCCAAGTCCCTTCCGCTTTGCAATTGTTTTACGTAAAAAAATCCGAAGAGCGCTCCGCCGAGATGCCCGATATGGCCGCCGGGATTCGAATTTGGAATACTGATTACATCAATGATCACAATCACTACGGCGATCCACTTGATGCGAACGGCCCCGAAGAGCAGGAGAAACATGGTATAATCCGGAACAAGTGTTACTGCAGCAAACACGACCGCCATCACGCTCGCTGATGCACCCCATGCTGTTGCATCATTCAATGACTTAGAGAAGGCAGGAAGAAGATTGAAAGCGGCTACATAGAACAGCCCGCCACAAAGTCCACCCAGCAAATACACCGGAAGAATTTTTTTGTTTCCTGCAAATTCTGATAAAATTTTTCCAAACCAGTAAAGCAAGAGCATATTCCAGAGTATGTGCTTCCAATCAAAATGTGTGAACATAAAGGTGATGATCGTCCAGGGTTGATGAACGATGGCGTTCAGGCTGGCAGGCAGGCCCAAATAAGAGCTGAATGATTCGATATTTATCTTTTGTCCTGTGAATAAATAAGGAAGCTGAATGAGGTTAAGGCCAAGAAACACCACCACATTGATCGCGATGAGTTGATACACCATGCGATCATTGCGCTGAAAGGTTTGCCGGAGTTCTTTCCAGATAACGTTGCTCATCGAATCACAATGATCAAATTAAACTCCAAATTCCCCCGAAAAATCGGGACAAGCAAAAAATTTTTGAAATGAAAATCTTTAATGCAGAAAAAATTTTCAGAAGAAATCTTTCCGCAAATTCCGGTTCCAATATTTTACCATCAAAAACCCCACAAGTGCACCTCCAAGATGTGCGAAATGAGCAATACCATCCTGCGAGCCTATGATGCCAGCATACAATTCGAAACCTGCATAAAAGACAACGAAGTATTTTGCTTTTACAGGAAGGAAAAAATATAAATAGAGATAAGTGTTTGGAAACAAAACTCCGAAAGCAACCAGTACACCGAACACGGCGCCAGATGCTCCCACTACAGGAATATCAGCAAGCAAACCGGGGATTTCTCCTGCTAATTGTACTGATTGTTGCATGATACCCGTATCGCCCGGATTCTTTTTCCAGAATTCGATAAATCCCTGCACCCTATCCATGTTCAACAGATAATCATACTTCTCCGTGAGAGTAGCGAATTGCGGAATTCCGGGATTGTTTTGATAGATCGAAATGGAATTCTGAATTCCGTGAATCTGCCACCACGTTACCCCGAGGTGCGCCAGTGCACCGCCAAGCCCGCAAGAGAAATAGAAATAAAGAAATCGTTTTGGTCCCCATACACTTTCCAGCATGCTGCCAAACATCCACAGCGCAAACATGTTCGAGAAGATGTGCAGGAAACTTCCGTGCATGAACATGTGCGTTATGAGTTGATAGGGTCTGAATTTTTCAGAAGAAAAAAAATGAAGGCCCAGGATGTCAGTCAAATCAACACCTCTCGACTCAAAAATGAGAGTAGCAAGAAACATCATCCCGTTAATGATGAGCAGATTCTTCACCACCATTGGCAAAATATTGAATCCTTGCGGGCGGAATTGATCCATGAGGGCGGTGAAGTTATTGGGTTATTGGGGAATTAGGATATTGGGATATTGGCAAATTAGTGTCGCGAATTCTTTTCACATTTATTAGAAGCTGTTTAAAGTAATTCAGAAATCCTGCTCACTCCACGCAATCCTTCCACGAGCTTAGGATGACCGACGCGAGTGGTCCCGTTGAGCCCGTCGACCTGTCCCGATCTTTTCGGGAAACATTGGGTTAGCAAGTCTTCTCATCCAATTTCAAACAGTTTCTTAGACCCAATCATATTTTCATAACTCTACCAATAACCTAATCCCCTAATTTCCCAATCCCCCTTTTTCACTTTCCCTTCTCAAACAACTTCCCCACTTCATCAAGATCAAACGTGAGTATCGTGAGTTTTCCATTGGGCGCAACGTAAGGAGTTTTGCATGCGAAGAGCTGATCAATGAGGTGGCGCATTTCTTTTTCGCTCAGCACATCACCTGATTTCACTGAGGCGCGCTTTGCCATCGAGTAAGCAAGCTGGTCGCGCTTGTTAAATTTTGTTTGCGAAGCGCTCTGCTTGTATTCATCGAGCATGCTTTCGATAATTTCTTTCACGCCGCCGTTTTTAATGTCGGAAGGAAGTCCGTGGGCGACGAAAGAATTTCCGCCGAATTCCTGGATGTCGAAACCAAGTACCCGCAATTCCGGCAGCAATTCTTTGAGCAACTCGATGTCGGAGGCGTTGATGTGAATCGTCTCTGGAAAAAGCTGTTGCTGGGAGGAAAGATTGTTGTTCTGCAAACCATCGAGGTATTTTTCGAAAAGAATTCTTTCATGCGCTGCCTGCTGGTCAATGAGAATGAAACCTGATTTTATTTGTGTAACGATGTAGCGGTGATGAATCTGAAATGGTGTGAG
Organism: Chitinophagales bacterium; assembly: GCA_035638255.1. Classification (GTDB taxonomy): domain Bacteria; phylum Bacteroidota; class Bacteroidia; order Chitinophagales; family UBA10324; genus DASRAJ01. Next base: position 3,823 of record DASRAJ010000169.1, on the reverse strand, counting down.
TTGCTTTTCCGAAAAATCTTCAATCACTCCGGCAGTTTCCTCTTTTTCATGCTGTGAAATTTCACTGGGCAGCGTTACGGTTGTTGCTTCTTTGTTTTTCGTAATCTCATACAACTGCTCCCAGTTTCTTACCGGCGGTCGTTTAAAAAAATTCAATTCAACAGGAGGAGATTTTTTTTCAATCACCTCCGATCCCCTCAAACCTCCGGGGTTTTTTGAAACCCCGGAGGTTTCGGGGGGTAAAACGAAATTCGAAAAAGCTTCAAGACGATCAAACGCTGTTTCACGATCGAAGTCAAGGGTTGGAGTGATGGAAAATTTTGCGAGCGCTCTTTTCACTGCTGAGTTCACAAATGCATACACGATCTTCTCATCATCAAACTTGATTTCCTGCTTGGTCGGATGAACGTTGATGTCAATCTTCGACGGATCAATGTCCATGAAGATCACGTAGAGCGGGAACGAATCTTTTTGCAGCAACTGATCATACGCGCTTGTTACGGCGTGATTGAGATAAGCACTCCTGATGAATCTTCTGTTCACAAAGAAGAATTGATCACCGCGTGTCTTCTTCGCCGACTCCGGCTTGCCGATGAATCCGAAAATATTGACGATGCTCGTTTGTTCTTCCACCGGCACCAATCGCTCATTGTAATGATTGCCGAGGATGTTCACGATACGCTGCCGCAGATTCGCGGGAGGTAAGCCAAAAACCATCAGGCCATTGTGATGCAGCTCAAAATGAATTTCAGGATTGGCAAGTGCGATGCGCTGAAATTCATCAATGATGTGGCGCATCTCTACAGGATTTGCTTTCAGAAAAGTTCTTCTCGCAGGAACATTGAAGAATAAATTTTTTACAGAGATGGAAGTGCCTTCCGCCACCTGTGCTGCTTCCTGCTTCTTCACTTCGCTTCCTTCGATTTCAAGAATACATCCGAGTGTTTCCTCTCTTCGTTTTGATTTTAGTTCTACCTGTGCAATAGCAGCAATCGAGGCAAGCGCCTCACCGCGAAAACCCATCGTGCGAATGGCGAAAAGATCATCAATGGTAGAAATCTTCGAAGTAGCGTGCCGCTCGAAACTCATTCGGGCATCAGTATCGCTCATACCGCAGCCATTGTCAATCACCTGGATCAATTGCTTGCCTGCATCTTTCACGATGAGCTTGATGTGAGTGGCCCCGGCATCGAGAGAATTTTCCATCAACTCTTTCACAGCAGATGCCGGCCGCTGAATCACCTCACCGGCAGCGATTTGATTGGCGATGGAATCGGGAAGGAGGTGGATGATGTCAGGCACGGATGAGTTAAAAATTTGGGATTAAATATGATGGCGAAATTACTCGAATCGCTCCAAGACCTCCGAGGTTTTTTTCCAAACCTCGGAGGTCTTGGAGGGGGCTTTTTAAATTGCTTTATATTTTTATGCAATGATTCAACTACTCCCTAATAAATACTATCACGTCTACAATCACGCAAATGGCAACGAAAATCTTTTTAGAGAAGATGAGAACTATCTTTTCTTCGTGAAACAATATGGTTACTACATCAATGCAGTTGCTGATACGTTCGCTTACAGTCTGATGCCGAATCATTTTCATTTGCTCATTCAAATTAAAAGCGAGACAGAGCTCTTCGAAATCTTTAAAGGCTCCGCAGGTTTTAAAGAAAAAGATTTTAATCCCTCAGACATTATTTCACATTGTTTCAGCAACCTCTTCAATTCGTATTCAAAATCCTATAATAAGGTCTTCAACCGAAGAGGAAGCTTGTTCAATCACAAATTCAAGAGAAAAGAAGTGGAGGATAACGATTACTTGATTAAGCTGATTCATTACATCCATGCGAATCCCGTTCATCATGGATTTGTAAAACGAATCGAAGATTGGAAATACATCTCTTACCATGGGATTCTTTCACAGGGTAAAACGCATCTTCAAAGAAGCCAGGTGCTTGAGTGGTTTGGTGGAAGGGATGAGTTTATACGTGTTCATCAGCAGCAAATTGATTTGAAGATGACGGGGGAATTTTTTGATTAGCCCCCACCAAAGACCTCCGAGGTTTGAAAAAAAACCTCGGAGGTCTTCTTCCATAGCAAGCTTCCATCTCCATAACTCAAGAAACGGAAATCATTTTGAAGAGCATAATCGTAAACTTTTCTCCAATCATCACCAATGAATGCTGCAATCAGTAGTAATAACGTACTGTTCGGAAGGTGGAAATTGGTTATCAATCCATCAGCGAATTTGAAATCGTAGCCCGGTGCAATCAGGAGTTTTGTTTCAGCCGTTAGTTGATTCAATTTCTTCTTTTCCATGAAATCGAGAATGGTGAATAGTGAATGGTGAATGGTGAATGATGAATCATTATTATCATAAGGTCCCCATTGGGAAACGCTAAGTGATTCATTGCGTTCCGAAATTTTTTTTGCGAACCAATGCAAACTTTCAATGGTGCGGAGTGAAGTGGTGCCGACACAAACCAGCGGGGAGGAAGCGCAGGTGTCGAGCAATTTCTGAATCGTTTCTTTCCGAACAACAATTTGCTCCGCATGCATGTGATGCTCTCCAATGTGTTGCGATTTCACAGGCAAGAATGTGCCTGCGCTTACATGCAGCGTTACAAACTCTGATTGAATTTTTTTTTCTTTCAGTTTTTTAAACAGCGATTCAGTAAAATGAAGGCCGGCAGTTGGCGCAGCCACTGATCCATCCTGAACAGCATAAACCGTTTGGTATCGTGATTCATCTTCTTCCTCAGATTTTCTCTTAATGTATGGGGGCAAAGGAACAAATCCTCCTGCGGCAAGAATTTGTGCAAAGGAAAATTCCCCGTGATCCCATTTGAACTCCACGAGGAAGTCATCATCAATTTTTCCTTTTAACCACACTTCGAGAAGAACTTTCTCTTCACCGATTTTTATTTTTTTAAAGAGGAATTCTTCTCTCCACTTTTTCACATTTCCAATAAAGCATCTCCACACACATGTTTCATGAGTGAAAATAGCAAGCTGCATGTTTCTTGTCGGTTCTATTGGGTCAAGAAGAAAAATTTCGACACTGGCATCATTAGCATTTTTGAAAACGATTCTTGCATGAATGACTTTAGTGTCATTAAAAACAAGAAGAGAATTTTCAGGAAGGTGTTCAGTAATGTTTGAGAATATGTCTTCTGAAATTTTTCCATCGTCATATATCAGGAGTTTTGATTGATCACGTTCTTCCAATGGAAATTGAGCGATGCGCTCCGGAGGAAGAACGTATGCGAAGTCAGCTATAGATAAATCTTTTGGGCGCACGGAAAATATTTAATAACAAAGATCGCAATGCAAGCCGGATGTGAATCGAACAGGGAGGAGTTTTTGATAACTCCGCAGAATTGCGGAGTTGTCAAAACCTGGTATAGCGACTTTAAGTGAAAACTTTTCGTTGAAAAGAAATTCACAAAAGCAGACTGATGCTGAAGCGATACATAATTTTACCACCACTGTATCATGAAAAGAATTTTTCTGCTGAGTTGCATCGGATGCTATGGGCTAATTGCAAATGCCCAAACTCTTCCTTCTAAAACAGAAATTCTTCCTCCGTACCTCTATGTAAAAGCAAAGTGGGTAGATTCACTTCTGACTTCAATGACCCTCGATGAAAAGATCGGGCAGCTCTTCATGGTTCCCTGTTGGTCGAAAAATACTGACAGCGAAATGGTTCGCCTTCCTGAAATCATTAACAACTATCACATCGGAGGCATCATCTTCATGCAGGGCGGACCGGTAAGGCAGGCATCACTCACAAATTATTTTCAGTCCATATCAAAATTCCCTT
>DASRAJ010000168.1:0-15061 GCA_035638255.1 Chitinophagales bacterium | reverse complement strand
TTTACCAGCATTTTTTATTTTGAACAAAATGTAAGCGGTAATGAGCCGCACGGCGCGTTGCTGCAAGCCTCCGACGGATTGCTTTATGGAATGACTAAGGATCTTGGACCCGGCAGTAATGATGCAGGCACCATTTTCCGGTACGACATCGTAGCAGACACCTTTAAGATATTATATGATTTCATCGATACGCTGAATGGAAAATATCCGCTTGGTAATTTGATTGAAGGAACTGACGGTTATCTCTATGGAATGACATCACAAGGCGGCAGCTTTGGTCACGGAGTTATCTTCCGTTTCAATAAGGTCAATAACCAGTTCAGCAAGCTATGGGATTTTGATGGCGCGCTTGCAGGAGGAAATCCGCAGGGAAGTTTGTTGCAGGCTTCCGACGGTCAGCTATATGGCATGACCTTGCTGGGCGGGCTGAATGGCAAAGGTGTCATCTTTAAATTCGATCCTGATCTGGTGTTGTATGAAGTGATCGAAAACTTTTCAGCAAATGAAAACGGCGCATTACCCTATGGAAACTTAATGGAATATCACGGACCCGCTTCCGTGATTTACACCATGTCCGATACTGTTGCCTGCTTTGGAAGTGATCTAACTCTGTTTGCTGTTGCGACAGGCGGTTACCTGCATTACCAATGGTATCATGAGGGAATTATGGTTGGAGGAGATGCCCAAAGTCTGCCGCTCACTTCTGTCAACTATGCAGATTCAGGGAAATACTGGTGCAATATTTATAACGATTTGGATAGCGTAGTTTCTGACACCATCCATGTGAGCGTGATTGATTCAGGCATTGCCTCACTGACAGTTATTGGATCAAATGTTCTTTGTCCGTATGATGCACCGGTGGAATTAACAGGCACACCTGCAGGCGGACTGTATATAGGGGAAGGTGTTTACGGAAATTATTTTTATCCATCTTATGCGGGTAGTGGTATCCACAATGTGTTCTACATCTATACGTATGGTTGCGTTCTCAGTGATAGCCTGTCATTGATGGTTGCTTCACTGCCTGCCGTGGCCATTTCTTCACCAAATGATACAACGGTTTGTTTGAATAGCGGACCATTAGCGCTCAATGCAACTCCGGCCGGCGGCACATTTACAGGCTCCGGGATAAATGGAAATTTATTTCTACCTGACCAGGCGGACATCGGCATTCACGTGATTTACTACACGTATTCTGACACCTGTAACTCGAGTGATTCCATTGTGATTATAGTGGATGTTTGTGCGGCAGTTTCCGCAATTAATTCTTTCAATTTCGAAGTCGCACCTAATCCGTTCAGCGACGCCATGAAAATTTACTTGCCGCAGCAGATCTTAAAAGGAGAGGCTCATTTCAAACTTATAGATATGTTCGGGCATGTTGCAAAGCACGGACGAATTTCTTCCTCTGAATTTATACTTCAGCGTGATCATCTTCCGGCCGGAATTTATATGCTTGAAGTGGAATATGATTCAATGTATGCAAGGAAAAAAGTGACGATCGAATAGAACAACATCACATTCAGGCTTGCTGACAAAATTAATCCTGAAGATGTATGTTGAATCCTCGTGTTAGAAAAATGAGAACGCTATTGTCTGCTGATAAAAACTTTCGATACAAACTTTCTGTCAATTTGAATGAAGTAAATTTCTTCAGTGAAAGAGGAAGTACTCACTGTGAATTCTTTCCGCGGCGTTACAAAGAATTCTGAAAAAATTTTTCTTCCCGCCACATCAAACAATTCCACTGAAGCAGAAGGTTGATCCGTTACGATTTTCAACTCTCCGTGCTCAGCATCATTAATAACTCTTATACCGTTGGCTGTTTTTGTCGCATCATCTATTACTGTTCCCACATTACAGAATTCAGGGACATACTTCCAAAAATCATTGTCAACTACTCCTCCTGAAACATAACCGGTTCCTATGTATCCCGCCGTTCCTGCACTTGCTCCCACCAATCGCGCGCGCGGTAATCCCGCAAAGTCAGCAACCTGCCACCAGGTATCTGTATATGGATTGTATTCGTAAAAATCCTGGGTGAACCCTGAACTGTCAATGCCAAGTCCTACATAGCCCCGCCCTTCCAGCTCATTGCACATAATAGAGAATGCAACAGCAGCATGGCGTTTAGTGCCCGGGAAATCCGCAACCGAAGTCCAGATGTCAGTAGCAGGATCGTACTCATAAAAATCTCTTTTAAATCCTGAGTCGGCCCAGCCGGTACCCGCATAAGCCTTTCCCCCGATGCTAAATGCGACTAAGCCGTTTCGCTGCTCACCGGGAAAATCTGCCATCTGCAGCCATGAATCCGTTGCCGGATCGTAGCGCCACAGATCATGATATGATGCTCCGTAATTATCACCGCAACATACATATCCGAAGCTGCCGATGCTGAAGCCAACTGCTTCATCTCTGCTCATACTTGCCGGTAAAGTATCCCGCTCCGTCCATGTATCTGCAACCGGATCATATTCATAAAGCTTATTCGCTGCAGTGTAGCCGCATGCGATATATCCTTTGCCATTAATGGAAAATGATGCTGCCTGAGCGAGGTCAACCGGAAAATCTGCTTTCTGAGTCCATGCATCGCTGCTCACATTATACACCCAAAAATCATAGTATTTCGGGGAGAGCAAAAGCGAACCACCGATACCAACATATATTTTATCACCCATGGAAAAACAGGAAGCCCACTGGCGGGTATCCGATGGAAGTGATGACACCTGAGTCCACGTATTAATTTGAGAAGAAACATTTAGCCATGAGCCAATGACAACCAATACAAGCGGAGAAATTTTTTTCATTGCGAATGAATTTTGTGAAAGCTAAAAAAAAATTAAGACGATGTTGATTTTTTTCCCGGAGAATTTTCCAGGATCCATTTCAGGAATGGATGGTGAAAGATGTGTATGGAGTATGGTTTTGGCAAAGTAATCCCTTCAACACCTCTTTAAATCTTCGATGAAAAATTCAGTGGAGGGATTTGGGTGCATTCCAAATTTTCGCGAGAGTGCTTTTGAATCTTAATTGTGTAAAAAATTCCTTCCGCAAAGAGAATGACTGAAATGTCTTGTTATTTGCTTTAGGTTGTCGGAGATTTTACCAACTATTTTTGTCTGGTAAATCTTTCCTCGCAATATTTTTTCAATTGTGCTAATGTTTGAATCAGCTCCGAAGAAAATTTTCTCTTCATCACAAGATTAAACATCCATCTCATGGGGAATTTCAATGCAGGATGGACGATGATTGAAACCGATGTTTTGCCATTCTTCTGTTCGAGAACATAATCGAAAGTCATTGGATACTCTTTGAAGGTTTCAAAAAAGGTCACCTTATTGTCTCCGAATTCAACCCCACTCGTTTCAAACGTGCAATGCTCATGCTCCATCGCGCATTTGAAGGTGGTGCAGATTCTGTTCAGGCGATTCAACTGTTCTTCTCTTATCTCGATATGCTTCAAACCAACCATATAATTTTTTCTCTGGCTCAGATCAATCAGCGAATCATACACCATATCAATTGGCGCGGCGATTTCAATCGAATGTACCATCGGATTTTTCGAACGGTGAATAGTTACTTCCGGGATTTCCGGCTCGGGAACCTTTTCATACAAATTTGAAAGAGAACAATACTCATATTTCACTTCGCCGAGATCATAGCTATTGCTTCCGGGCTGCCATTGCAAATTACTTCCGGCAGAAAGTTGTGAGGAATTATCTGCAATGCTGTTAGTGACAAGCAAATATTCATGATCAGGAATATTATTCTTCAGCAAACGGTGAGCGACAATCACATCAGTCCCTAAAAGCTTCTGATGTTTTTTTACAGAATGAAACGAAACATCTCCATAGTGCGCCACAAATTTTAAAGTCAGTCGCGAAACACTGCGGCAAGTCGTGCAATTGCAAAGTCGTGATACTCCATACTTTTTCAGGTGATGATGAAATGCGATATACATTTTTTCGCATTGTGCAACAAGATCATTCACGTCCGGAGCATCACCGGTTCGATAGAAAAAAATAGCATCACCTTCTACTTCGCTCACTTTGAGATTGAGTTCATTGGCTTCAATTAAAATTTCGAGAAGCTCGGCGATTATGTGATGACCATGCTGCAGATCCCGATCTCCTACAAACTGTGTGAAGCCGCTTATGTCGGGAAAGAAAAGCAGCGCTTTTTGTATAGCCGATGCATGAGGTTCCGTCATCGCATGGGATTGAATCGGAATTGATTTAAGACGCCATAAGCGGAACAGGTTCCTTGGCGGTCGGTTCCGGCTTCACCTTTGCAAACTTCTCTTCGCAATATTTTTTCATGCTCTCCATTGTCCCTACCATGTTTGCCGACAATTTCTTTTTCATAAAAAGATTAAACATCATCATCTTGATAAATGGAATAGCAATATGAATGAGGATGGTAACTTTTGTTTTGCCATTTTTCTTTTCGAGAATATAATCACAACTCATCGGTTGGTCTGCCGCTGTTTCCGAAAACGAAACCATTCCCTCACTCCGTTCAACTTTGCTGGTGATCACATCACTTGAGTTAACTTCTCTCACGCACTCGTGCCGGGTTCCCACACGGTTTATTTTATTATGTGCCTCATCGTGCACTTTCACTTCCTTGATGCCGACCATGTAATTCATCCGTTGCGGAAGATCAATGAGTGCGTCGTACACTATTCCAATCGGAGCGTTGATTTCAATTTCGTACCGGATCGGATTTTTTACCCGGTACAATTTTACTTCCGGCTTCGCAGGTTCGGGAATTGAGTTGTAGAGTGACTTGAAATGCGAATAAGAATATTCCACTGTGCCGAGATCATAAGTGCTGCTTCCCTTCATGATTTTAATCCAGTCAAAATCTTTTTTTCCTGAAGAAGTCAATTGCTCGAGCGGAATGTTTTCAGTTACCATCATGTATTCATGCTCCGGTATATCATTTTTCAGCAGGCGGTGTACCAGAATCACATCTGATCCAAATAGTTTTTCATGCTCTTTCACTTTGAAAAAAGAAACGTTGCCCTGGTGTGCAATAATTTTTAGTGTCATATTACCTGCAGCAGTGCAGGCGCCGCAATCGCAGATGCGTGACATATCGTACTTCCGGAGCTGCTGATGAAAGGCGATGAACATACTTCTGCATTGAGCAGCGATCTCTTCCGGCTTCAACTCCTTTCCAAGCTTGTAAAATAGAATTGCGTCTCCTTCAATTTCGGAAACCTTCATCCCGATCTGGTTCGATTCAATTAATGCTTCAAGCAATTCCTGTATGATTGCTTGTCCATGATTGACCTCCACCTGGTTCACAAATTGGGTGAAGCCGCTGATGTCAGGAATAAATAGTAGGGCGGGTTGTGTTGTGCCTGTTATCTCAGCCATGATCTGATATTTTCTCTCTGGAAAGTTATGAAATAAAGAATAAAGTACGGAGGTATCTTCCTTACGGTTTGATCTTGTGCTTCAATGCTGAATGATCACTTTCCCGGTTTCATAAAATTCATTTCCTGAAGCAAACAGTAAATAACTTCCCTCAGTAAATTCAGAAGTGGTGATGAAAAAATAATTTTCACCGTTGTGCGCGTCTACTATTTTCTTTTGTACTGCTTCACCAAGTGAATTGAAAAGCTGCAGCACAATCATTTGATTTGATTGGGAAGAAATCCGCACCGCCAACTGATCTGATGCCGGATTGGGAAAGATGAACACCGCCGCATTTTCATTGAGTAAATCATTCACTGAGAAAAACACATAACATGTATCAGAAGAATGGAAACAAAGTGCGGAATCACCGAGCGTGTAATCGGATTCGCTTGTTGCGCTGATTAAATTCCCCCCACTACCCACTGCGTAAGAAGGCGTTTTTACTTTCGCTCTCAGGTGCTCCGTTACGGTGTGATTGGTAACATCAGTAGTGTTGCACCCGGCAGAGTAATCACTGTCGAGCCGCATGAGCATGACGTTGAAATGTGAGGTGAAATAGTTGGAGAAGCCGGAGAGCACAAACGTCCTGTCACTTTTACCGCTCGACAAATAGGGATAGTGAGAGCCCCCGTTCTCATAAATTTTCGCGAGCACCAAACTTCCATCGTCATCAACCACCATCACACAATGCTTATTGGGCACATAGCCTGTAGTAGGATAACTCATGGTTGCATTCGCAATCGCAAATGTGTTGTCAGGATTTACGATGATGCTCGATCCGATGTCATCATAATCAGGATTGTCACCGTAATAATTTTTAGACCACAGCGTGTCACCGCTTCCATTGGACCGAATAATAAACGCATCCCCGAAATCCTGGAAGCTCGATTTGTTGAGCGTACTGCTGCCGGTGATGATGAAACCGCCATCGAAAGTATTTGCAATCGCGTAGCCGGAAGCATATTGATTCGTGTCACCGAAACATTTTATCCATTGCAAATTTCCTGCGGTATCCGTCTTCATCAACAGGCAATGAAATGCACCCGAAGCAATGTATCTTCCCGTGAGGGCATAGCCATTTCCTGTGCTGACGATATCATAAGCTTCATCATAAGTCTGCGGATTACCATAAGTTTTTCCCCAGAGAAAATTTCCATTGTCATCAATCTTCATCATGTAAACATCTTTGTAAGGTGTGCCTGCATCGCTGCCGTAGCTGTTGGTGCTTCCCACAATTACATAGTCGTGATGGGGCGTTTCAATCACGCTGTTGGCAAGATCATCGTAAGGTCCGTTCATTGTTTTTTTCCAGAGTGTAACTCCGGCGCCATTCGTGCGAACGAGCATGATATTGTATGCACCATACGAGCCGCTGCTCGCGGCGAGCAGAAATCCCTGGTCGTGAGTTTCAATTACGCGCTGTGAAATGTTGCCGATGGTTGAACTGGTGCTGTACACTTTGTTCCAGAGAATTTCTCCGTGGCAATCCGTTCGGGTGAGAAAAACTTTTTGTGTAGTACCACTTGTGTTTGCAATGCCGGTGATGATGTATCCCTGGTCCGTGGTTTGGTAGGCACCGAAACAATAGGCATCAAGAGCTGAGGTGAAGATTTTTTGAAAGGTGGTTTGAGCACAGGAATTGGTAACTAAGAGTAAAGAATCTAAAATGAAGACTAACAAAGAGAGTTTTCTCATAGTTGCATTGTTGAGATAAAGATAGTGGATTAAAGAAAGATCTCAATGCAAGTTTATGAAAAAAAACCGGCGAAGAATATTCTTAATATTCTTTGCCGATTTCAAAAATGAATTCATATAGTTATCTTATCACCACCAGTTTTTCTACTCCAAGAGTTTGTTCACCCGTTTTTAATTCGCAGAAATAAATGCCTGGTTTATACTTTGAAGTATTGATGACAAATGAAGATGAGATGGAACTGAGTGAAATCTTTTCAATCATTTTTCCAAACACATCATAAACCTCAAGTAGCACATCATCTTCCAAATCGGTGTTCAAATCTATGGTAACTTCAGTGGAAGCAGGATTGGGAATAAGTGAAAAGAAATCCGGAAATAATTCAGGTGGATTCTGATGATTTGATTGCTTTAGACTCTGCACAGTAGTATCAATTACTGGAATTATCTCACTATAAGGTTGTCCTTTAACTTGAGCGAGAAAATTCAGAGCAAGATAGCCTGCAGCATTATCCTGATTTGCTATACCCTCAATCAATGCTATTTGCGTCGAATCTAAATTCAATAGTGATTGTCCGTTCTGCGCTTGCGAAAGAATAAGAGAATAGTAATTCTTAAAGTCAGATGCTCCTGTATTTTGAGTTGGAAGCGCATCAATTGTGGCCTGAGCAGCATCATAATCACCCGTTCGAACAGCATAAGGCAAAGCCCGCAGATTCTCTCCTATAGACAATAAATAAGCTTTAGCGCTATCCACCTTGCTGCTATCGAGATAATATGTAGTTAATTGATCAAGTTCATAAGCTCTCACCGAACTTGCATCACCTATATTTGCCTGTAATTCCTCCATTGCCGATGTGCCCTCTTGAGCGTTTGCCACTACTGAACTGTTTGCTATCGGTGGTCTTTCAATTTCAAGAGTGTTATAAACAGTATCCTGAACAGGAGAATTGTTTAAAACCACCGCCTTCAAATCATTATTTGTCATTGGCTCCGGGCGCTTAATGGCAGTACTAAGAACGGTGTCGGATAAATAGGGACCTTGCTCAATCAAATTGTTTCTGAGATCGGCTGAAGTATTATTGGGGTCATTTATCTGTTCGATTAACGCTCCGGTATTTCCGCCGTCAATAAATGCTGATAGAGAATCTGCTTTTGACTGGTAATAAGTAACATTGGATTTACGCTCATCCGGTGATTTCGCTTCATACCTTTCATCTGTGAAATGACTTGGGCAGGTCTTTTCATCTCCCGCGTAGTGACAATCATCTAATTTGATTTGAGGCATGGTGACCAGTAGTGGATTGGGGACATAGGGATAATTATTATGATGATGATAGGTAATAGGAATGTGGTCATCAATATCTTTGTAAAGCTCCCAAACTACATATTGATTTGGGTAAAACTTATTACCTGCGGGCGCTAAAAGACAAGAACCCTGTTCCCGCTTAATGGAGCCGGCAAATGGAGGCGATAATGGAGAGGTTACTGCAATATTATATTTTACTCGCGTGAACTCGTTACAGCTAAATACCAGACCAGGAGTTAGGTTGCCAAAGGTGGAGCCGGCATTGATTCCCACAGAAAAAGCTCCAGCCCAGATATCAAAAAAATAATTTTTATATACCACATTATCCTGTGCTAAACCTGGATCGGAAAAACAAGAATTAATGATCATTCCAAACTGCCAAGGTCTATTAATATCAGGTCCTAAAAAGCGATTCTCTTCAATTGTAAATCCCGTGCAGGCGGAAGTATATAATCCATAGCCGGCATCATGATCCTCATCAATATTAAACGTGTTGCGGGTAACCACAGCATTATTGTAGCCCGAAAGGTATATTGCCCTGTTGGTGCCGCTAAATACATTTTGATCAATTAGCAACGTTCGGGTAATTTCAGATGGATCATAAACCGAGGCATCAATACCCCGATACAGAAAATTAAATTCATTCTTAGTAGGGCAATTGCCGGGAAACAGACAGTAGGGGGTGACAATATAATCTGCATCGCCGCTTATGATTCCTATTCCCTGATCCCACCAATCGCTCGTGGGATTGCCGGTAAAAATATTCCCTTGTATCCTCACTCCATGAACATTCAATAACGAGATATATGCCATCGTGTATAAATGATCATCAGGCGGATTAAGATGTGCATTGCAAACAAAATTAGAGCGTGTGATGTAGCTCACATTTGCAGGCTCCGGCTGACCGGGCATTGGCGGCGGAGCATGATAAGAATTCATGGTAATTGCCATGCGACAATTTATAAAATTAGCTTTATCAATTTGAAGAATTCCACCGCCTTTTCCGGGACATAACCACCACAAACCAGAACAGCCATTTGGAAAAGTATAGTCATTGGCAGTATAGACCGCTTCATCTGCCATAACTCCAACATAGGCATTTTCAATGGTCGCTCCGTCATGCATTACGAGCGTGCCTTGATTTATTGCGGTTTGACTTTGAGCTGGATTGCCAAGAACCTGGATGCCGCTCCAGAGGTAACCACAAGTATTTGTAAGATGGCAATCTCCTAAGTCAATTTTGCCACCGGGCATAACTTTAATGTATGTGTTGGCAGCCATGCTAATTGTTGCACCACTATTAATAGTTAGTGTTTGACCATTAGGAATCTCAAATGATTTAGATACTATGCGATCTGTATTCCATATATCAGAATTCTGAATGCCAGGAGTAACAAGAGTTTGAGGATATAAATCGGATTCCCAAATTCCTCTGCCAAAGGAACAAGCGCGAAGTTTCCCTGCGCAATAATTTATTTCAAGGCCCGGGATTATACAAGCGGGTAATCCGCTGCTAAAACATTCCCATTGACCCGTCCAAGAATTTTGACCAGGAGTATGCGCCCATCTAAAAATCCCGGCATCAGTTCCAATATAAAGTATATCATCATGAAGAATACCTCCAGTCCCTTTTTGGTATACTATACATTCAACCGGGAAATTGGGTAAGCCCGTACTCATTGCATGCCAATTATCACCAGCATCCTCAGTAAAATATACCCTATCAGAAGGCACTTGCTTCAATGCACCATTCGTTTCTTTTTCAAAACCTGTAAATGTCACCCACGCGCGATCATGATTACCGGGGTCAACTACTATATCAGAGATTACAATTTGATTGTTGGGATCTGTGGTATTATAAGGCAAACCAGTTGTTTGATCATCCCAAAAAAGAGCACCAGAACCTTTCTTCACAAAGAAGCGATGGTCTCCATTATTAAAACCGGCATATATCCATCCATCATCTTGTTCGTAGGCATCAAATGCAACCACTGCGCCTTGGTTATTATTATAACTAACTCCGTTCAAACCTGCAGACGTATAGCTTCCTGTTCCTGTAGGATCACCACTTTGAGTATAATACAAATCATTCCCTCCCCCTACAAAAAATTTTCCTCCCGGGTGTTTCAACATGGGATGGTTATATATTTGTCCTGTAATTTGTGAAGGAGTAATGTTTGTCCATCCGCCGAGGGCGACGGGATTTTCTTTTGATTGAATTAGTGGTGGTCCTGTTATGCCGCCGCCACTTTGAGAAAACACTTTTACAGTTCCAGGGCTTTCCTGATAACACTCTGTTCCGTATCCATCACCGTCATTAATGGACAATGGATTCACAGAAGCAAGCTTAAATGTTCCATTATCCTGGCAACCTCCATACAATACAGAAGGATCTTCTTCTATTCCGCTGAATCCATAAAATTGATTTACAGCTAACCCTGAACCGTTAATATTTTGCCACGGATTTGCTCCTGTTGTAGTCATTGAAGTTTTACTTATTCCACCATCATTACCGGCGATAAGTTTATCATTCGTCCCGGGATGAAACAGGTTCAAATAACTTTTATAGAGCTGAAACTGACGTATATCAGCATGGCCTGTATATCCAGTTGATGAAAACGAGGTTCCGTTATCCACGGAATATACGGGAGCGCCATTCGGTCCATACCCACCCGCATACATCACCCGAGTATCCATCGGTGAAACCACAAAGCCTCCGCTTATTGCCTCACCGGTAGGAATTTTGTGAGTATCAAAGGTGAAATCTGAACCAGTGTATAAATAATGATTAATGTAATCAACACTTCCTCTGTAATAAACATAAGCTTCGTCAGCATTCGGAAAAGAAACATCAAACAATTGAGGCGTTGATTCATTCCATGTAACATCATCAACCGAAATAATATCATTAGAACTATAATCATATGCAATTCCCGTATATTCAGCTTTGAAATAGAATCTGTCAGGATACGTATTTTGATTTATTACTACGGTGATAACTCCGGTGGACCCGCTCTCAGCATTAAAGTTACTACCGCCACTCCAAACCCACTGATCGCCAGCTTGCGGGATAGTAGAACCTCCTAAATACAAACTCAGTTTACACTCTTGATGTATAGAGTAAGAAAATGAAAAAGAATATGAATTACCCGGAGCAAATGTAACTACACCAAAATACCTCCTGTTAAAAAGATACTCGCTACCTGAGAATGGTGGATTTACCCGGGCTTCATTATCTCCCGCGTTATTATATAATGTCCATCTATTTGGGTCAAATATTTGAGATGTGCTATACCATTGGCCAATCAAGGGATCGGCAGGAGCAAGGTTAAAAAATGAGGTATTATCAAACGCTCCGTCTTCTAAGCTATTTCCATCAAAAGTTAGAGTGGAAGAAATATTAGTCCAGTTGATGCCCCCATCGGTTGTGTAAAAACATTCTGCGCCGGTCCCTATATTATTACCTGTCACCCAAAATACATTTGGATCATCTTGACTAAATTCAAGATCAAAAAAATTGGTATTGTTTGTATTCGATGGTGTAATGTCGTTCCAAACAGTTGCATAGATGCTGCTTTTTCTCAAAACCTTTTGAATCTTATTTCCAAATGCATCCTTCGCTGCCGTAAGTACAATTAGCGCATCGCTCTGAGGAACGAACTTGATATTACTGACCAAAGCCAGCGGATCATTCAATACGGTAAGCAGCGATTGATCCACAGCCCATGTATTTCCACCATCAGTAGAATAAACAATTCCCAAACCAAACCCACGGAAACCCAAAACAAGAGTAGAGGTAGCAAGAACAATAATGTCATTAGGTCCACTTCCATGAACGGCAATATTTACGACTCCGACTCCAGGCAGATTATTAGTTTTTGGGAGCCAGTGTTGACCATTGTCAGTTGACTCGAAGAGTCCGCCGCTGATGCTGCCTGCAAGAACATGATTTTCATTCTCCGGATCAACCCATAGAGCATCAATGCGCCCCATCATTTGCGTCGTATTTTGCTTTGGTCCAATTAAAGACCAATTACCTTGAAATGTGCCACTCGATGTACAAAATTGATTTTGTAGCGGCAATGATTGTGATGAGGCCTGGTTGACGATCAAAAAAAATAAAATGACGTGAAGTTTTCTTGTTTTCATTAGATTAGGTTTATAGTGAGGTGAAATTATTTTACAATCAGTTTTCCTGACATCACCTTATCTCCATGTTCATTAGTTAATTCATACACATAAGTACCAATAGCCAATTCAGGAATTAATATCTCCTCATGATTCTTATAAATTTTCTTGTGCATTATTTCGTCACCGGTTACCGAATAAATTTCAAGAATTGCTTTCTTCGCAAGAAGTGATGAACAGGCATCAATGTAAAATTGCGCGTGAAGTGGATTAGGATATATCTTTACACAGGATTCTTCAACATTCAGTTCACCTACTAATTCAAAATTCGTAAATTGAATAAACCACGCATCGTCTAAACCATGCTGATAAAGAATATCATAATCATTAGATTCGGTTACTCCTCCCTGATACGGATTATCTTCGAACACAGCATTGACAAGCATATAATCATTATCAGTTCCGCCAGAAACTCTTTTGCTAATAATATTACCTAAAGAATCGACAGAAATGAACCAGTAATCTTCCTGACCGAGATTTATACCAACATCCCCATCGTTCGAATCTGTCCAACCACCCATGGTAAATAAATTAGAGTTCACTTTCGCTAAACGTTGTTCAAAATCGCCCGATTCAGAACCAGAACCTCCGTATAATTTTTGCCATTGTTTATCTCCAAGGGAATTTACTTTTACAAGCCATAAGTCTGCAGCGCCATGATTACTTGTGAAGTCTCCACCAGTGGAAGATGATGTTCCTCCTATGAGATACCCCCCATCGTTCATTTGAACAGCACTTATATATCCATCGGAATTTGTTCCTCCCCATCTGTTTTGCCACAGCATATTTCCGATTGAATCGGTCTTGAATATCCAACCATCATTGTTTCCATACGCTACCGTTGAAGACAAGTCGTAATCAGAGGATGCAGTGTAGCCAAACATCATTCGGTCGCCATTGGGTAACTCAATTACATGTTTAATGAAATCATCTTGGCTGCCACCATAATGGTATGATGAGTCTAAACTGCCGTCCATATTCAGTATTACTACCCATGCATCATCATTAAAGTATCCGCCATAATGAACCGGAAAATCTCCATTGTTTCCTAACGTAATGCACGTGATCAAATATTTTCCATTTGCTAACTCCATAGAAAATTCCGGATCCTCACCAGCAGTGCTTCCAATACATCGTTGCCATTGCAGAAGACCCATTGAATCCAATTTAACTACCCATACATCGCTGGCACCGTGATTACCGGATACATCTCCATCGTTTGAAAAGGTTGAGGCGGTGAAAAGAAATCCATAATCGTTTGTTCTTACAATTCTGTGCGGTATTTCATCATCACTTCCTCCATAACATTGCTGCCATAAAATGTTACCTGTCGCATCAATGCATACGAGCCACACATCACTTCCACCTTTAAAATTACAGTTTACGTCACCGCTATCTTTGGTCGCATAACATAAGAGAACAATCTTGCCATCGCCGCCTTCTGCAATATCATTAATTCCCTCGTAGCCGCTGCTTCCAAATGTTTTGTTAAATGAAAGAGTTGGTTGAGAAAATAAGTTGTTCCCGGCAGAGAGCAGAATAGAAAGCGGGATTAGCAAGAAAACTTTTTTCATCGCAGGCAATTTTTAATAAAGTTACATCAGCCCGCACGTACTTCTTATCATTCGTAAATCAAATTTTATTATTGTTCACCATGTTGGTTCCAATTGTTATGGTCTATTTTATTTCATGCCAAAGTTCTTCTTCAGATAACTTCATGATGATGTTAATCCACTTTCACCATCTTCACAAAACATTCTTTCGATCCGGCCACAGCCCTCACGAAATAAAATCCATCCGACAGTCCTTCTTTCTTCGCATCAAAAATAATTTCGTGATCGCCGGAATGCGTGTATCCATTAACAAGGGACTTCACGATGTTGCCAACAACATCCACAACACTCAACTGCAAATACGCAGGTGCGCCCAAATGATACTTAATGGACGTAGCACCGCTGAACGGATTGGGATAGGCGAGTAAATTAAATTCAGGATTCTGCCATTCAGAAACAGAAGTACCGAAGTCAACGATTATATAACCCAATCGCGATACGGTATCACTGCAACCGGTGTTATTATTCGTAGTGAGTTTTACAGTATAGGTTCCTGCCTGCGTGTACACGTGCTGCGGAAACTGATCGGCGGATGTATTACCATCACCGAAATCCCACAGCCATGAATTGGCAATGGGAATTGTGCTGTCAACAAACTGCACCTGAAAAGGAGCAAGACCATACGTTGCGTCAGCGAAAAAATTTGCTGTACAGCAGTTGCCCATTTGCTGAGTCAGAGTTACCGGAGTTGCCGACCAGTTGTTGTTGTAATTGATTTCATGAATCACGTGGTTGGGATTGGTGATGGAAATAATATAGTACTCGCCGTTACAAATGTTGCCGAAGTCAATTTCCTGCCCGTCTAACCACTGCGTGTACAAATCATAGTTGCC
>DASRAJ010000167.1:0-12835 GCA_035638255.1 Chitinophagales bacterium | reverse complement strand
AAGTCCCCATTTGCAACTGCAGTTGTGACCTCCGCAATATTTCGCACCTGCGATGTCAGGTTACTGGCCATGATGTTCACACTGTCTGTCAAATCCTTCCATGTTCCGGCAACACCTGGCACGTTCGCCTGTCCACCCAGTTTTCCTTCCGTACCCACTTCAAGTGCAACACGTGTAACTTCCGATGCGAAGGAGTTCAACTGATCCACCATCGTGTTGATGGTTTTCTTCAGCTCAAGAATTTCTCCTTTCACGTCCACCGTAATTTTTCTTGACAAGTCACCGCGCGCAACGGCTGTTGTTACTTCTGCAATGTTTCGCACCTGACCTGTGAGATTGCTTGCCATCTGGTTTACCGAGTCGGTCAAATCTTTCCAAACCCCTCCTACTCCAACAACAGTTGCTTGTCCGCCGAGTTTCCCTTCCGATCCCACTTCACGGGCAACCCGCGTTACTTCTGATGCGAATGAATTCAACTGATCCACCATCGTGTTGATCGTGTTTTTCAATTCGAGAATTTCTCCGCGTACGTCCACAGTAATTTTGCGGGAGAGATCACCTTTCGCAAGGCCGGTTGTTACCTCTGCAATATTTCTCACCTGGCCTGTGAGATTACTTGCCATCTGATTTACGGAGTCCGTCAAATCTTTCCATACACCACCAACGCCCTGCACGGTTGCCTGGCCTCCCAACTTCCCTTCCGAACCTACTTCACGCGCAACACGGGTTACTTCCGAACCAAATGAATTCAACTGATCCACCATCGTGTTGATCGTGTTTTTCAATTCGAGAATTTCTCCCTTCACGTCCACCGTGATCTTCTTTGACAAGTCACCTTTGGCAACAGCCGTAGTTACTTCTGCAATGTTTCGAACTTGTGCTGTGAGATTACTTCCCATGTAATTCACCGAGTCAGTCAAATCTTTCCAAACACCACCGACCCCCTTCACTCTTGCTTGACCACCGAGTTTTCCTTCTGATCCTACTTCACGCGCAACACGAGTTACCTCAGCAGAAAATGAATTGAGCTGATCCACCATCGTGTTGATTGTGTTTTTCAACTCGAGAATTTCTCCTTTCACATCCACGGTAATTTGCCGCGACAGGTCACCTTTGGCAACTGCGGTTGTTACTTCTGCAATATTTCTTACCTGCCCTGTGAGATTACTTGCCATTTGGTTCACAGAGTCAGTCAGGTCTTTCCATGTTCCTGCCACACCTTTCACATGCGCCTGACCACCGAGCTTTCCTTCTGTACCTACTTCGAGTGCAACACGGGTTACTTCAGATGAAAATGAATTCAACTGATCCACCATCGTGTTGATAGTGTTTTTCAATTCGAGAATTTCTCCCTTCACGTCCACCGTGATCTTACGTGATAAGTCTCCTTTTGCAACGGCTGTTGTTACCTCTGCAATGTTTCTCACCTGGGCGGTGAGGTTACTTCCCATCTGGTTTACAGAGTCGGTCAAATCTTTCCATACACCTGCTACGCCTTTTACTTTTGCCTGTCCTCCTAATTTTCCTTCAGAACCTACTTCACGCGCCACGCGTGTTACTTCCATGGAGAAAAGATTCAACTGCTTCACCATATCATTGACTTCCTTCGCAATTCTCGCGAACTCACCCTGCAATGCATGACCGCCGATTTCCTGTGGCATTTGTTGAGAAAGATTTCCTTTTGCAACAGAACTTATCACGTGCGCGATTTCAATCGTAGGATGCACGAGATCAGAGATCAATGAGTTGAGCGACTCAACGCCGGTGCTCCATGCGCCTTTTGCATCGGGAACTTCAATACGCTGCGTAAGCTTGCCCTGTTTGCCGATGGTGTTACCGGCTTTGGTAAACTCCGCCATCATCTTTTCGTTAAGAGAGATAATTTCATTGAGGGTATCATAGATTTTTCCGCTCACTCCCACCTGGTCAATTGGCATACGCACAGCGAAGTTTCCGTTCTTCACTTCCATGAGGACCTGAAGCAATTCTTTAGGATCTATGGCATCGGTTGTTTCAGGAATTTCAGAATCAGCAACTTCTTTAGCCGGAGTAGTGATTTTGTTTTTCCTGGAAACTTTGGGTTCAGAAGAAACAAGATCAGCCGTGGCGGTCCCGTTTCCGGACCCGTTAGAGTTTACTTTTTTTGCAGCCATCGTGTGATGATTTTGTGTGTTAAGAAATTGGTGTACGCAAAGGTGAAACAGGAAAACGAAGGAAAAAAATCTTCAAATTTTTATCCAAGAATCCTTTCACTTTTGCCCTCCTGCAATATATGAAAGCCTGATTACTTTCCTCTATGAAAAGTATTCGCTTGTCTTATTATCAGTCACCATACAAATCACTTCCTTGATTGAAAGCAAAATTGAAGCGGGGAAAATTTTCCTCTTTATGTTGCGGTGTAAAGCCACTATGAAGAAAGAAGAACAACTCCTGAAGTGTACGGTTTATCGGGTTACCTTTGAGGAAATGGCTGAATGCCTGAGAGGAACTTAGCTTTGAGAAGTAAAAGGAATTGAAAAACGGTATGGCATCGAAAACATTTTAGCTTTTATGCTCTGACAATTCTTCATTTCATTGTTGGATCGCACATAGCATCAGTAATTGACAAAGTTCTGTGTACAGAATACCGGGGATAGACACTTTTCTAAAGACTTATTTACCCTCCAATTATGACACGTACCTAAAAGCACATCATGCAATTAAAGACTCTGTTTTTGATTTTGATTCCATTGGCCATCTTTTCTTGCGGTCAAGTGGACCCCAACAAACAAATTGATGAGGGGAACGTAACAGGAGAAATTTATCAAAGCAACGAGATTGGTTGGACCATTGAAATTCCAAAGGGATGGACAATCATTTCTAAAGATAAAGCCGAAGCAAATGATCAAAAAGGAAAAGATGCAATTGAAAAGGTTTCTAAAACTGAAATTGACACAAAAACATTGAAGCATTTAATTAGTTTTCAGAAAAATCAATTCAATATTTTTGCGTCTACTTCTGAACCATTTACAGAAGACTTTCCCGGCGAATACGAGCAAAACAATAGAGCTTTAAATGAATTGATTTATGAGGCCTATATTAATCAGGGAATAAGAACTGACTCTTCATCCGGTAAGGAGACCATACAAGGACTTGAGTTCCATACATTTTACACAACTATCTATGCTCCGGATGGAAAAGTAATTCTGCATCAAATATTGCATAGCAGGCTAATTAACGGGTTCGACTTTGGCGTAAACATCAACTATAACAATGAGGAAGACAAAAAGACAATGGTTGATGCGTGGGAGAATTCTATGTTCGATAAGAAGTAATTCTCGACTCTCGTAGCTCGGTTCTCGAGACAATGAGTAAACTAAACAATACACAAAATGGATAAACAACTAATTGTAAAAAATAGCATCACAATCAATGCACCGGCTTCAAAAGTCTGGGACGCTTTGACAAATCCGGAACAGACAAAAAAATATATGTTCGGGTGCGAAACGGTTTCTGACTGGAAAGAGGGAAGCCCTCTGTTATGGAAAGGTAATTATGAAGGGAAGGAAATGGTTTTCGTAAAAGGGGATATTGTCAGCATTGAACCCGGAGAATTTTTAGCTTATACCACCATTGATCCTAATTCAACAATTGAAGACATTCCTGAAAATTATCTTACAGTAACTTATGATTTATCAGAAGACAACGGGCAGACTGTTTTAACTGTTACCCAGGGCGATTATTCGACGGTGGCTGATGGTGAAAGAAGATATAACGAAACATATAATGGTGGGGAAGGATGGAATCCTATATTGGTTGAGATAAAAAAATTGGTTGAAGGAAATTAAAAGGAATCACGATAAGTTTCATCCTTCAATTCACAACAACCGTACAATTGTTATCAGTCAAATCCTGATAGGTTAAGTAATATTTTTTATAAATCAAATTTGAGATTCAATTGCGCTCCAGTCAGTGTTATCAACTATATCCTTTTTAAATATAAATAAAATTAAAGTATCTGAAATAACCACCCTTTGCCATTCACTGGCTCGACACAGAGATATATAGTCAATTTTATCTGATGTATTAGGTGCAATATCATACACCGTAGAGTTCCTAAAGATTTGGTCTTTGTTTGTGAAATCTAATGATGTATCTGGATATGAATATGAGGGGACACAATATAAATAGTTTGAGGTCTTATTTTCTACAGTAATTCTGGCAGCAAT
Source organism: Chitinophagales bacterium (assembly GCA_035638255.1). Classification (GTDB taxonomy): domain Bacteria; phylum Bacteroidota; class Bacteroidia; order Chitinophagales; family UBA10324; genus DASRAJ01. The sequence goes on along the minus strand of DASRAJ010000167.1, from coordinate 8,627 downwards.
GTCTTCTGCCGTGTAGCATCGATTAGCCATTAGAACTATCGTTAATAAAACAATGATTAAAAATCTGCTAAGCACCATCCTTATTACTATTTACTAACAATGTTATACCTCCGCCCTGTTCTGCTTCAGGCTTACTAAGCACAATATTTTTTCCTATTTAATTCAGTGCATGCAAAGAAGCCGCCGTCCGCTCAATGGTCCAATACAAAGCAATCATGGCAATGATTGCTGAAGCGGGAACAACGATGCGAGCGTGATACCATGGCTTTTTTCCAAACCAAATTCCTACCAGCATGAATGCAAGAAGAATCACACTGATCTGTCCTAATTCCACCCCGAGATTAAAAGTGATGATGGCAACGAGAAATTGATTTTCGGGAAGACCTAAACCCACTAACGCGCTGGCGAAACCCATTCCGTGCACAAGACCGAAACAGAAGATGATGAGCACCCGCCACGGATGAAGTTTCTGCGTGATCAAATTTTCCATTGCTACCAACACAATGGATAAAGCAATCACCGGCTCTATAATAGCCGACACCGGTTTGATGACACCATACATCGCCAATGCAAGCGTGATCGAATGTGCAAGCGTAAAGGCAGTCGCCTGCCAAATCACTTTCTTCAAACTCGGACTGAGGAGAAAAATACTTGTGATAAAAAGAATGTGATCTATACCGAGAGGAATGATGTGCTGATATCCAAGTTTCAAATACACCCAACCGATATCTGTTCTCGACATCTTGCTGAAATCATAGTTCAGGGTGTGAGCGAAACATGAAGCCACTCCTGCCAGCAAGATGATCGCTGAAAGAAAAATAAATTTCAATTGAAACGAAGAATGGTTAAATAGCTTCATTGCTTAATAGCTAAATTGTCTAATGGCTTATTGATGTTTTGCGAGATGAACTATTGACCATTCACCATTCACTAATCAGAAATGCCACATTCCTGGGATTGACCAATGACCGTTGACCGTTCACTAATTCGATGCAAGCCGCGCCTGTATAGCGGGCATGAATGGGCGCGCTTCCGCTAGCAAGTCTTCCTGCAGAAAAGGATTTTCTTTGAGTGCTTCTCCAATGAGAGCAGACCCTTTTTCAGCCTTGTTGGCCTTGCAGTAAATTATTCCTGCACGGCAAAGCAATTCAGAATTCCTTGACCCTGTTATCAATGATTTTTCTATGAACGGAACAGCATCAGCATATTCACCACGCTTGTAATGAACCCACGCCATCATCTCATTCACGTCAATGTTATTCGGGCGGCGATCGTATTCGAGTTTCGCATGCTTGAGTGCATTGTCTTTATCATTCAGCTTGAGATATAGATATGCAAGCTCTTTATCGGAGTAATGCCCCGCCTCCGGGTTTTGATCGTTGGTGTTTGAATTTACAATGAGTGTATTGATCACAGCCTTTGCCATAGAATCTGATTTCTTCTCATCACCCTGCAAGCGATAGAGATCAATAAGCTCATCCCCGAAAGCATAATCCTTGATCAGCGACTGTGCTTGTTCAAAATATTTCATGGCTTCAGCATAATTTTTTTTCGCGCGCGCAATACGTCCCAATCCGGCCAATGCATACGCGTAGTTCGGGCGTGCCATGGATGCTGCCTGGTAAATCATTTCAGCGGTATCAATATTTCCCGTCTGTTCATATAATTTACCAAGATACACGCGACACCATTCCGTTTGCTCCATGCCCGTCACTCCGGCTTTTACTGCCATCTTCATCCCATCTTTTGCACCGGGATAATCACCATAGATTTCGCGCAGGTAACTGATGCGCGAATACGAACGCAGGTCAGGGCGTATGGCGCACATGCTGTCACCCATTTTTACGGCATCATCATACCTTCCTAATTCAACATTGGCATCGGTGAGAATACCATAGACAAAAGAAGCATGCGGATTAAGCTGCTGCGCTTTCAACCCCACATCAAGCCCTTGCTGAAAGTGATGCTGATTGAGCAGCACCGTTGCCTTCGAGCACAACGCTTCAAAGTTGTTGGGATCATTCTCCAGAACATCATCAAGCAGTTTAAGAGCCGCCACATCGTAATAATTATAGTCGCCGGTGATTCTGCCTTCCTGAATGTACCCCTGGGCGAGCTGAACTTTTGATTTTAAATCTTTGGGGTTTTTACGAACTGTTTCAATCAATCCGTCTATCGCTTGCTTGGTATTCATCCATTCCGCGCCCAATGCAGTTCCCCCTACGCGATCTTTTAATGGCGGTACGGCGGGTTCCTCCGGGCGGAAGATGACGATGGTTGAAACAAAGAGTAGCAGTATCGCAAAGGAGATCAGGTAGAAATTTTTCTTAATAAAGTTCATGGTGTGTTTCGTTTTCCAGGAGTAAAGAACGGAAAAAGATGGGGATTGGATTTTTGGGAAAGAATTTTGAAATGTGAGTATCGAATGTTGTTTGCGGGGGAAGTATTTCATTACATTTGGCCGGAACAAAAATTTCACTAAAATGAAATCACTCGCCACTACTCTTTTTTTCTTCGCAGCAATTTATTCTCACCAGCTATTCGGTCAGGCGGGAAATTTAGACAGCACTTTCAATGGGAATGGAAAGGTGATTACTCCGATCGGAAACAATCATGACGTGGCTTTTTCTGTCTTCCAGCAACCTGACGGAAAAATTGTCGTGGTGGGAAATACGAAAAGCGGCGACTATGATTTTGCTTTAACCCGCTATAACTCCGATGGCTCCCTTGACGCTTCATTTGGAATCAATGGTATAGCAATCACGGATATCACAGGCTCCCAGGATCACGCACTGTACGGCGCTGTAAAACCAAACGGAAAAATAGTAGCAGCAGGAAATGCATACATGGGTGTAGGGCCGGAGTACGATTTCGCAGTAGCACAATATAATCCTGATGGCACCCTCGATCCGAATTTTGGAACCAATGGGATGGTTACCACTCCTATAGGAACTGGAAGCGACGAAGGATATGGTATGGCATTGCAGAGCGACGGAAAAATTGTTGTAGCCGGTTACGCTTACATTGATCCACCACAGGGGTTCGATAAAGATTTTGCAGTTGTTCGCTATGATACCACCGGCGCTCTCGATAATTCATTTGGCATAAATGGAATAGTCACCACAGATTATGACAGCACCACAGAAAGTGCTCATGATGTAGAAATACAAAGCAATGGAAAAATAATTGTTGCAGGTGAGATCAGCGTCGCCGGCCATTCTGATTTCGCTGTGACGCGCTATGCTGAAGACGGCACTCTCGATGTCTCCTGGAACAATACCGGCAAAGTAACCACGGCACTCGACAGTAACGCCTATGCTTATTCGATCGCTTTGCAGGAGGATGGAAAAGTTGTGGTTGCCGGGCATACAGGTGATCTTCCCAATGGGGATTTTGCGCTGGTGCGCTACAATAAAGATGGATCAATAGATTCTACTTTTGGTATTAATGGAATTGTAATAACGGATATTGCGGGAAGTGATGATGAATGCTATGCCGTTTACCTCCAGCCGGATGGAAAAATTTTAGCGGCCGGCCACGGATCCATTGGGCTTACTCAACGGTTGGCTGCAGTGGTGAGGTACAATGCTGATGGCTCTCTCGATAATACTTTTGGGTCCGGTGGTAAAGTGACGACTGCATTCGGCTTTTCGGATGATGAATATCGGGGAATGACTCTACAGCAAGACGGAAAAATCGTTGCCTGCGGGTATACCAACAACCAGGGTAACGATGACTTTGCTGTTGCCCGTTACCTCACAGATTTGTCTCTTGATGTTCTCAGCTTTTCTTCCGGCGAAAATTCTGTTTTCATTTTTCCCAATCCAATTCAATCTGCTGAAGAACTGGAATACACTCTAACCTGGGATGAGATTCTTAGCATCGAATTGTATGATGTCGGCGGCAAGTTGGTTCAATCATTTATCACCAATGAAAAAAGAACAAGCGGTGGGCACAAAGAGCATTTGAAGATCAATGAAAATTTACCTGCCGGAAATTATGTTCTCACACTCAGCAATGGCTCACATAGCGTGAGTGTGAAAATGGTAAAGCAGTGACCTGTTGATTTATTAATTACCCATCTCCCCCATTCTGCTTCAGCGAACATTGTTCTGGTAATAATCATTCTGGCGTTGGACGCTCTATATGCTTATCGCATTTTAAAATTCCCGAGCAAAACTACACTGGGGTTTGTTTAACTTTACATTGCGCCAAACAATTCAACTTCGAAATCTCAAAATGCTTCTATGAATAAACTACTACTCAGTTCCTTTCTCCTTCTCGTTTGGGCTGCGAGATTGCATGCGCAAAATGCACCTTCGATTGAATGGCAGAAATGTTTGGGAGGAAGTGGCGGGGATTACGCTACGTCTGTTAAGGAAACCTTCGATGGTGGATTTATTGTTGCCGGAGGAACTTATTCCAACGATGGAGATGTTTCCGGCTTACACACTTCTAACATTTATGACTGCGTACCAGATTATTGGATTGTGAAACTGGATTCATCAGGAAACATTGAATGGCAGAACTGTTTGGGAGGAACCATAGTAGACATAGCTTGGTCTATCCAACAAACAATTGACAGTGGGTTTATTGTTGCCGGAACTACCAATTCAGGAGATGGAGATGTTTCAGGCAATCATGGTGTTTATTATTATTATTATGATTCTACTTATGGGTATACTTATTATGATTCTACATATGCTGCAGATTACTGGATTGTAAAACTCAATTCATCCGGAAACATTCAGTGGCAGAAATGCCTGGGTGGAACTAATTATGAGTATGCTTATTCAATTAAGCAAACCATTGATCATGGATTTATTCTTGCCGGCTCCTCAAGATCAGACGATGGAGATGTGTCGGGGCATCATGGTCCTTCTGGTCAGTATCCTGATTATTGGATTGTAAAACTCGATTCATCGGGCAACATTCAATGGCAAAGATCATTGGGAGGAACCGGGAGCGACGAAGCTTTTGGTGTCGATCAAAGTACTGATGGGGGATTTATTGTTGCCGGATATACTACTTCCAACGATGGAGATGTTTCAGGCTATCATGGGAACATTGATTATTGGATTGTAAAACTCGATTCAGGCGGAAACATTCAATGGCAGAAGTGTTTGGGAGGAAGCGGGCTTGACAAGTCTAATTCTATTCAACAAACATTTGACCACGGATTTATTGTTCTTGGATATTCTTTCTCCGATGATGGCGATGTCTCAGGAAACCATGGAAACACTGATTTTTGGGTTGTAAAATTAGATTCATCTGGGAACATTCAATGGCAGAAGAGTTTAGGAGGAAGCGATGAAGATGGACACGAAAGCTTTGGCGAACTTGAACAGTCATCCTCAATTCAACAAATTGCTGATGGCGGATTTATTATGACAGGGTGTACCGAGTCTATGGATGGAGATGTTTCAGGAAATCACCTAGGCGCTTATGGTTATCCCTCCGGCGATTACTGGATTGTAAAACTGGATTCATCGGGAAACCTTCAATGGCAAAAATGTTTAGGAGGAAGTTTTTTAGAACACGCAACAGAGATTCAACAAACAACCGGTGGCGAATTTATAGTTGCCGGAATGGGAGCATCAAATGACGGGGACGTTTCAGGATTACATCCTGGTGGTTCTTGTTCGAACTTCGGAGGGGACTACTGGATAGTAAAGTTATTTTATGGTGCCTCCACCGACGTCCAACATACAGATGTGCTTCAATCATGGTCAGTATTTCCAAATCCTGCTTCAGGAAAATCTTTTATCAACTATTCACTTTCAACGCGAGCTGCTGTAAGAATTGAATTGTATGATCTGCTCGGAAATAAATTGAAGCAACTTATAAATGCTGAAGACGATGCGGGTGAACACAATGCCTCATTCGATGCAAGCAAACTTGCTAATGGAGTTTATCTCTTGCAGATACATGCAGGCAATCAAATGAAATCGCAAAAGATTATAGTGATGAAGTAACAAATCTGTACTCACGAAGCCACCTTCGGTAATTCCACATTTTCATAATCATTGATCTTCTTCAGATAATGAACAGTTGGTCCACCGGGCATCTCTTCAAAGTTGAGAATAAACTGCGCGCCCCAAATAAGCTCATCTGCTTTATAAGAAATCCGGTAATGAACGTTGTTGGAAAATGTTTCATCGAACCCCTTAAAGTAGATCAGGAATTCCACATCGTCATGAATAAGGTCTTCAATTGATTTCCCCCATAACGGACTGCTCTCGTTTATATAATGAATAATGGCCCACGAAAGAGGAAACATGTTGAGTCGCGGATTTTCGAGGGGAAGCGGAATGAACTCACGTATTTCCTTACCATTTTCTATTGCATTTCTTTTTAAGGTAACCCTCACTTCCACCTCCACTAACTGCGACTCCCGCTTGTTTGCTATACGAAATATCAATGCCTTTCCTTCCTTATAGGGCGATATCAAAATATTTTTACTATGAAGAATTTTGGCATTCGGGCGGGAAAATCTTCCATATAGCAATCCTGTGGCAAGTGCAAACCCTAACAAGCCGATCATGGATTCAAGTGCTGCAACGCTGCTGGCGGCAGTTCCCACCGGCGCTACTCTTCCGTAACCGACGGTAGTGAGTGATTGAGAACTGAAGAAGAAAGCATCAAGAAATTTACTCCATTTGTTATCACCGATGCTGTTAGTCAGATTTTCTGTTCCGATTATGAAATAATAGATGCAGGCAAAAAAAGTGTTGACAGCAATGTACGTGGTTACTACAATAAAGATGAACCGAAGCCACGACATTTTAATCAGGTGCTCGAAGGCATCTGAAGGGCGGAACCAGGGAAGGCCCCGTACCTCCACATTAAAAGAGCCGTCGGGCTTCAGCAGCCGCTGGTTGGGTGACTGAACTCCTGAACTGAATCCGGTATGGTCGTCCACTTTTGGTGTGGACTTGCGGGCATCTGAGTGTTTGCTTGCCATGGTCGTAAAGATTTATTCTGAGAATTTTTCCGGAATAAAATTAAGAGAAAAGGACGATACACGATTCAGCCTTCGACAAGGTCTATACGAGCCGTATCACGATTCACGATACACTTTGCTGCGATTATACTTTGTGAATCAGAAGGAAGTTTATTCCTTCACAAACTTCGCTATAGTGACTTCCTGCACCGTTGAAAGCTGAATTATATAAGTGCCGGCAGGCAAAGCAGAAATATCGAGCACGGTACTATAAGGCTGAAAAGAAATAGTTTGTTTCATCATTTGCTCCCCTAAGATATTGAGTACGATAGCTTCTCCGGTTTGTCTGCCGAACGCTGCGAGTGGCTGGGTAAGCTGCTCCATAGGGATCCCAATGGAAAGATTGAGTTGGGTGGTGGCAGGGTCAGGATAAATGGAAATAAAATTATTTGACGAAGAAGGAATTCCTGTGGGTATATCACCCGATAATTTTACGATCCAGTAATCAGACGTAGTAATATTAAATGAATCGGGATGATTCCCTGATACATCACCGTCATTAGAAGACGAGCTTCCGGCAACTATAAATCCACCGTTTGTACTTTGTTGAATGGCCCATCCAAATTCGACATTACTTCCTCCTAAACATTTTTGCCAAAAGATATTTCCATCTATATCTAATTTCGTTATCCAATAATCCCGGGATCCGTGAAACCCTGCCACATCGCCGTCATCAGATGAGGAAAAGCCAAGAGCGGCGAATCCGCTATCACTAGTTTGTTGAACTGAATGACCAAAATCTTCATCACTGCCTCCCAAAGATTTTTCCCAATCTATATTTCCGGACGTATCTAATTTTACAATCCAGTAATCAAAGGAAGGAGAACCATAAGTGTGAGGGTGATTGCCGGTAACATCACCATCGGTGGAATTGGAATAACCTGCAACGATATATCCGCCGTCAATTGTCGGCTGAATAGACCTGGCATCTTCTATATTACTACCTCCGAGTGATTTCTGCCAAACTAAATTTCCAAGTGAATCTAATTTAACAATCCAATCGTCTGAGTAATTGCCGCCTCCATGGTGTCCTGTAACATCACCATCATTAGAGGAAGAAGACCCTGCAACAATATAACCGCCACCGGCAGTCTGTTTAATTGATAATGCCCAGTCATCACCAGTGCCTCCTAAGGATTTTTGCCAAACAATATTTCCGGCCGGGCTTAATTTCACAATCCAATAATCCCCGAGACCATGATTTCCTGAAACGTCACCATCATTTGAATTGGATATTCCTGCAACAATGAATCCGCCATCAGTAGTTTGCTGAATGGAAGATGCTTCATCATAACCCGCTCCACCTAAAGACTTTTGCCATTCAAGATCTCCGTTTGAATTCAGCTTTACAATCCAATAGTCTTCTGTAAAAATCGTATCACCGTAGTAGTAATCATAATTAAAATGATTTCCTGAGACATCACCGTCATTAGAAATAGATCCTCCGGCAATAACATATCCGCCGTCAGAAGTTTGTTGCATAGAAGACGCTCCCTCATCAAAGCTGCCTCCCAAACATTTTTGCCATTCAATATTTCCTGATGGATCCATTTTTACAATCCAGTAATCCGTTGACGGATAAGAATAACCATAGTCGTAATCATATCCGGGATGAAGTCCCGAA
>DASRAJ010000166.1:0-63832 GCA_035638255.1 Chitinophagales bacterium | reverse complement strand
AGCAACTGATTTCGGTATCATGAAAACAAATGATAATGGCTTTATTTCTTCCTTCATTGAAAAGCCCAACCGGGAGTTATTGCCGCAATGGATTTCGGAAGTGAGTGATGAGATGAAAAAAGAACAACGGGTATATCTCGCTTCCATGGGCATTTACATTTTCAATCGCAAGCTTTTGTTTGATCTGTTGCAGAAAGAAAAAGCAGACGCTACTGATTTCGGAAGAGAAATAATTCCGCAATCCATTGATGCACGCCGCGTGGCAGCGTATCAATATGAAGGGTACTGGACTGACATCGGGAACATCACTTCGTTTTTCGAGGCCAATCTTGCTCTTACTGATGAGGTACCGCGATTCAATCTTTTTGATAACCGGCGATTCATCTATACCCACGCCCGCATGCTTCCGCCTTCAAAAATTTCAGGAAGCACGATGAAAGAAACAATGATTGCAGAAGGGTGCATCATACACGCTTCCACCATTGAGCGGGCCGTGATTGGCAACAGAAGCAGAATCGGAAAAGATTCCACTATCGTGAATAGCTACATAATGGGCAACGATTATTTTGAAACCATTGAAGAGATCACCAAGGCAATGAATGATGGGAAGCCACTGATGGGCATTGGTAACCGCTGCTACATCCGCAATGCCATCATTGATAAAAATTGTCGCATCGGAAACGAGGTGCGCATCAACGGCGGAATTCACTTGGCCGATGCTGACGACAAGCTGCTCACAGTGAAGGAGGGAATTGTGGTGGTGAAGAAGGATGCAGTGATTCCCAATGGGTTTAGTATTTGAAGGTCCTTTACGTAGCGGTGACATAAAAACTACCCGGAGGCGACCTCTTTATCGGAAGTTCCCACCCTGCACATCCTTCAAAAATTTTATCACGCCTGGATAATAATGTTCCTGATCATCCCACATGGCTAAGTGACTTCCGTTAGGGCAATATAAATATTTTCCCCGCTGAACAAGTTTGCTCATCGCGTCCATATCTTCAGGGTTCATGGTGTCGTACCTGGCACCGATCATTAACGTCGGCACCGTGATGTTGTGGAGATCATTCCAGCGATCCCAGTGAAGCAATCGTCCGCCTGTTTTAAATTCACTCGGACCTTGCATCATTACGTAGATGGTTGGGTTGATGTGATTGAAACTTCTTGTCAGGGGCTCGGGCCATGGATTCAACCGGCAGATGTGCTGATTGTAATATTCCTTCTGAACAAGGTCAACATAAACGGGATTGCCGTAGTCACCTTTCTTCTCAAAAACTTCCAGCGAATCCACCAGCGATTTTCTCATCTCACTACGCAAGTGTTCATTGTATTTTTCATATCGCGAAATGCTTGCAATCATATTTGACACAATCAACGCTTTCAAATTCTTCTGATACTTCAATGCATATTCCATTGCGAGCAAACCTCCCCATGAATTTCCGAGCAGGTAAAAATTTGTGCTGTCCAATCCAAGCCCTTTTCTAACTTGCTCGACTTCTTCCACGAAGCGATCAACAGTCCACAAACTACTGTCATCCGGCTGATCAGAATAAAATGAGCCAAGCTGATCGTACTCATAAAATTCAATTCCTTCCTGCGGAAAAAATTGTTCGAAGCATTCCATGTATTCATGCGTAATTGCCGGTCCGCCATGAAGCAGCAATACCTTGATTGCTCCATTGCCGAATCGTTTTGTCCACACACGATACTTACCGTCAATGGTGATCATCTTTATGCCACCTGCCTTCTTCACAGAATCCGGCACGTTGAAATATTCACAGCAATTATTTTGCGCAGAAGAATCTCTTTTCTCAGGCGGTTCTGTACATCCAATCATGAGAAATGTGATCATGCAGCAGAAGATAATTTTTTTCATCCGATGGTTCTTTGGGGCAAACGAATATAGGGAATCAACGGATTGCAACGAAGAAGAAAAATATTCCAACCATAAGCCTCTCGCGAATACAGTTTAAAATCTACGCCCGGCGGTCACATTCGATAAGGTAATATACTCTGCACAGACGAATGCGGCGCATTTTGCAATCCATAATTCGCGCACGTTTAGAAGAGACCTTACTTTAATTTTGTTCTTACTTTAAAACCTCTCCTCTTTCACCTTAATAAAATAAATTCTGGGAAGATGTAATAATTGCATGGCTCTACGTTTTCAGTAGGTCATTCCAAAACTCACCAAAAAATTATGAAACCAACTCCTTCCTTCCTCAACAGGAGAGCTACTTCCTCCTTCTTTTTGTTTTTCTTCCTTTTAAATTCCAATACCCTTAAAGCTCAAACAGAAGAAACCGATGACAAAACACTTTCACCTTACTTCGTGGTGATCAGCGAGCATCCCGAAACAGACAACCTGCCGTTGAAAGAAACTTCAGCGAAAGTGAATATCGTAGGTGTGATAGCTGATGTGACTGTAAAACAAGTGTACATTAATTCGGGAAAAAACACCCTTGAAGCTATTTACACTTTTCCTCTTTCCACTAAAGCTGCGGTATATGCCATGCAAATGACCATCGGCTCGCGAGTGGTTACTGCTAAGATTGAAGAAAAACAAAAAGCAAAAAAAGAATATGAAGAGGCAAAGAAAGAAGGCAAACGGACTTCTCTTCTCGAGCAAAGCCGGCCCAATGTGTTCACGATGAATGTCGGCAACATTGCGGTGAATGACACCATCACAGTAGAATTAAAATATACTGAACTGCTTGTTCCGGAAAGCGGACAATATTCTTTTGTTTATCCGACTGTCGTTGGACCAAGATATTCCAACAAGTCGAAAGAAACTGCAAGTACTGATGATAATTTCGTGAGCACGCCTTACACAAAAGAAGGAGTCATGCCCACTTATAAATATGGAATCGAAGTGATGATTAATTCCGGGATTCCAATTCAGAATATTGTTTGTTCGACTCATAAAACAATTATTACTCAGCCTGATTTGAATACAGCAAATGTGGTTCTTGATCCCAGTGAATCATACGGCGGAAACAGGGATGTCATCGTCAACTATTCTCTGCAGGGAAATAAAATTGAATCCGGGGTGATGCTGTATGAAAATGGTGATGAAAACTTTTTCCTGATGATGATTCAGCCTCCGAAGAAAGTTTTGAAGGAAGAAATTCCTCCAAGGGAATACATTTTCATCGTTGATGTGTCAGGCTCCATGCACGGATTTCCGATTGATATTTCCAAGAAATTACTCAGGAATCTTATTCTCAACCTGAAGCCCGACGATAAATTTAACGTGCTGCTTTTCTCAGGATATTCTGCTACGCTAAGTCAAACATCACTTAATGCGACCCAGGAGAATTTTGAGAAGGCTGTGAAATTTATTGATGCGCAGGGCGGCGGAGGCGGAACAGAATTGCTTCCTGCCATGCGTGTAGCATATAGTCTTCCGCGACCCGATCCGGATCTATCGCGATCATTTGTGATTGTGACAGACGGATATGTGGATATTGAAAAAGAAACTTTCGAGTTCATTCGCAACAACAGCGGCAACACAAACTTCTTCAGTTTCGGTATTGGCAACTCTGTCAATCGCTACCTGATGGAAGGCATGGCGTTTATGGGCGGCGGCGAACCGATGATCGTCACTAAGCCGGAGCTCGCCAGCGAGCAGGCAGAGAAGTTCAGGAACTACATCAACACTCCCGTATTAACTCACATCAAAACCAACTTTGGTTCTTTCCAAGCTTATGATGTGGAACCTGCTTCTTCACCCGACATGCTTGCAGAACGCCCCATAATTATTTTCGGAAAATATAAAGGCAAGGCAACAGGCACAGTCACTGTAAAAGGAAAAGCCGGACGGACAACATACGAACAATCCTTCGACCTTTCGAAGATTACACCGCTGAAAACAAATTCAGCAATTCGCTATTTGTGGGCGAGAGAAAAAATAAAACTACTCGATTATTATTCTACTGATGGATATTCAGGCAAGTCAGATAATTACGAAAAGGACATTACTGATTTGGGTTTGAAATATAACCTGATGACCAATTACACTTCTTTCATTGCAGTAGATGAACAAATCATTGCTGATAAGGATGGAAAATTGGTGAGAGTGCAACAAGCGAACCCTCTGCCTGAAGGAGTTTCAAATTATGCAGTGGGTTATGAAGCTGGTAAAATTCAAGCTGGTCATTCAAAAGTTTCAAGAAAGTCAGAACTAAAATGCATGAAGTGGGGTGGTACAAAAGGTTCTAAAAATTATAGCCCGAACATGGTCGTACCAGATTCATCAGGCGAAAACTTTACAGTAGCAGAAGAAGAAATAAAAGAAGACTCCGTCTTTCAGATGGTCGAATCAATGCCTTCTTTCCCCGGAGGAGGAGATTCTCTCATGGCTTTCATTCATAAGAACATACTCTACCCTGCTGCATCCAAAGCAAAAGGAATTTTCGGAACTGTTTACATCTCATTTGTGATTGAAAAAGATGGAAGCATTTCGGAAATGAAAGTGCTGAGCGGTGTCAACGATGAACTGAATGCAGAAGCGCTGCGTGTTATCAGCATGATGCCAAATTGGATTCCGGGAATACAAAACGGAAATGCTGAAAGAGTTCGGATGACACTTCCTGTTAAGTTTGTACTGGAATAAATAATTCCAGTAACAGCAGTGGTGAACCGGTATTTCTTTTCAGGACTTATTATTTGCGTGATGCTTAGCTCATGTCATCACAATAAGCTGAAAGAAAAATCCACCGAAGCAACTCTTAATAGAATTGATAGTGTGGATACTGATACCGTTCCACGCAAGAGCATCACCTTTATTCTTGGCAAAGATGAAAGCAGCAGGAACCCGTATTATTCACTGGCTGACCAATACTATCGCCTCGGTGATTCAGAGAAAACCGAAATCGTCATTGACACTTTAATTTCCTTGCTGGAAGTTCGCAACTATCTTGCAGCACATCGTCCTGAAAATGGTCATCCGTGGGGACTGATAAACCTGGTAACACATGGCAACGAATTTATTGACCTGAGTGTGTATGTCTCCCCTACCGGCTCCCGGGTTTCAGAGGAAAGTTTGCAGGAAGCAATCGCTGATACGATCTTCAAACCACTTGATTCACTCACCATAGATAAAAAAACACTGTTCAATTTACATGGATGTGCCGTGGGGCATAACAAGGGGTTATTGCGAGTCCTCGGAATAGCATTCGGAGGAAACAAGAATCCGGCAAGAGTGAAAGCGTCAAAGATGTTTGAATACTATGCGTACCTATCGCAAAATAAAAACCCGCAGATGATAAGGCATTATTATGCACGAGTATGGTATGCATATTATAAAGTTGATTCATTTCCCGGCGAAGCTGCTTTAGCCGAACAATTAAAAACAAGATACCCGAATGACAGCGTTGACTGGATCAGAGCAATCCGGCGGCAGTACCCATCCAATCCTTCTGAAGCTTATCACATCAATCTTAACATACCGGTATTGTGGGAAGATTTTTACGATAGCAAAGACTCGTTGCCTGATTTACGAACAAAGGCAAAACAATCACATTGGCTTGAGAGTAAAACTGAATTACTTGCCCTGATGAAGAAGACAAGAATTCCGCAGAATTACTTCTCCATAAAATTTTACACCTTAACTTATAACAGCGACAGTGCAACAGTCTATTCAAGTAAAGTGAAAGCGAAGGCAGGAGTGATATGCATTATCGAACCGGTGCTCAGAAGGACCGATTCACAACAAATAAAATATCTTCCTTTTGTTCCATCTGCAGAAGACAGTATGTATTTCACTTTCACTGACAACGGAAAAAAATTTTGCAGTTGGTACACCGAGAAAACGTATCCTTGATGGGCGTCTCGCGAATCGGGATACGAGAATCGCGAATCGGAAAATCTGCAGTACGGCAACTTACGCCTCTGTAATCACTTCCTTCAACCGAATCAACTCTTTCACTTTTTCAGGAACACCGGCGAGTTCATAAGAAACCATCAGCGAGTTAATAAGCGCTGTAATAATTTCTTTGTTAGTACAGGGAAGATAATGTGATGGCTTTGCTGTGACGTTCAGTTTTTTAAGGAACATCGTGATATCATCCCGGTTGAAGATGATGCCTTTGTTGAAAGGATTGATATAAAACAAAATACTATTCCTGATCCGCTGCTCTGCATCTCCTTCCAACACATAATCTTTGTGAAATGAAAGGACACAATGCTGGGGAAGAACGACACCATACACCGGCATCCTGATTTTCTCGGCAAGAATTAAATATAGAATCGAGAGTGAAACCGGGTTTCCTTTTTTCGATTCCAATACATACTTGAGATAATGATTTTGGGGATCGTGAATGTTTTGCGTGTTGCCTGAAAATCCGTTCAGTGTAAAGAGCACATGGTTGAACACGTTCACCTGCTCGAGCGGCGTGAGCGAATAATTCATCTCCTGCCAAATCTCCCGCGACATCCGATCAATTTGCTCCTTGATGGCGAACTCATCAAGGTCAGGATATTGATACCGCGAAATGAGCAAAGCACCTTCAAACAAATCATCCGTTCTCTTGTTCGCCCATCGGGATAAATCTTTGAGAAGATTTTCAAACTGAATGAGGTGAATCAACTCTTCCAAACGATAGTGCAGGTTAGGATCAAATGTTTTTTCCCATGCATCTTCCAGTGAAGGAATTACTGTTGTCCCCAATGAAATCAAGCGATCGGTGACATGGCGAAACACCTCTTCATCCGGATCATCGAGCAGATGAATCAGCGCGCTTAATTCTGTTTTTGGAATTTTTTCTTTCACATTAAATCGTGAGTCGTGAATCGTGAGTCGTGAGTCGTGAATTTTGAGTAGTGTTACGTAAATCGTGCATCGTAGTTTCTACACTCCTTTTTTCTTGAATCTTGTGAATCCTCTTTTCGGGGCATCCTTCGCTTTCTCCAGTAACTCCATGCATTCTTCCAACGATAATTTTGCCGGGTCTTTTTCCTTTGGAATCTTTGCATTCAACCGTCCGCTCTTCACGTAAGGTCCCCACTTCCCGTTCAAAATAGAAACTCCCCCTTCCTTAAATTCCCTGATCACGTTGTTCTGTTTTTCTCCAATCAAAACCAATGCCTCATCAAGCGTAATCGTCATCGGGTCCTGTTCTTTCTTCAGCGAATGAAATTTTTTATTGTGAAGAACATAGGGACCGAATCTTCCGTCATTCACAATCACATCGGTGCCTTCGTGCTGACCAATTGTTCTTGGCAGCTTAAATAACTCAAGTGCTTCCTCGAGTGTGATGGATTCAAGATTTACATTACCGCGCAATTTTGCATAGCGTGGTTTCTCTTCATCGTCCTGTGCTCCTATCTGCACCATCGGTCCATACCGGCCCATGCGTGCACTTACTTTTTTACCGGTCTTAGGATCAATTCCTAATTCGCGTTCACCGGAGGCACGTTCAGCTTTGTCCATAGTTGATTCAACATTTTTATGAAACGGTTTGTAGAAATCATCAATCATTTCATCCCACTTTTTCATTCCATTTGATATGTCATCAAACTCTTTTTCAATTTCTGCAGTGAAACCAAAATCCATAACTGTGGGGAAATGCAGGAGAAGAAAATCATTCACGATCATTCCAATGTCAGTAGGAAATAATTTTGATTTTTCCGCCCCTGTATTCTCGCTCTCCATTACTTTTTTAATGTCATCATTTTTCAGCATGAGAACGCGATATTCGCGCTTCACACCTTCCCTGTCTTTCTTTTCCACATAGCCACGCTTCTGCACCGTGCTGATCGTTGGCGCATAGGTAGATGGCCTTCCGATTCCAAGCTCTTCTAATTTTTTAACAAGCGCGGCTTCAGTATATCGCGCGGAAGGCCGGGTGAATCTTTCCGTAGCATCCATCTCAACAAACTTTAGCTTTTGCCCGGCTTTTAGCGGAGGAAGCATCCCTGAAGAATCCTCAGCGATAACTTCATCATCAACAGACTCCATATACACTTTCAAAAAGCCATCAAACAATAATACTTCACCGCTTGCAACAAGTTCTTCCTCCTTTACAGTTGAGATCCCGATTTTGGCTGTCGTCTTTTCCAATTGCGCATCACTCATTTGTGAAGCAATTGTCCGTTTCCAAATTAAACTGTATAACCGCTGCGCATCATTTTCGCCATCGATTTCTTTGTCCTCAATGTAAGAAGGGCGAATGGCTTCGTGCGCTTCCTGTGCATTCGCAGTCTTGGTAGCATACTTCCTTTCCTGCGCATATTTAGCACCATAACTTTTTTCAATCTCCTGGTGAATCAATTGAAGCGCCGTCTCAGAAAGATTGGTGGAGTCAGTACGCATGTACGTGATCTTTCCGCTCTCATACAGTCTTTGTGCGATCAGCATGGTTTTCGCAACTGAGAAACTTAATTTGCGACTGGCCTCCTGCTGCAATGTTGATGTGGTGAATGGCGCTGAAGGTGATTTTTTAGCGGGCTTCACTTGTACATCATTCACTTTGTATTCAGCACCAATGCATTTTTTGAGAAATGATAATGCATCCTTCTCCTCACTTTTATTTTTCGCAAGCTCTGCTTTGAACACTACTTCATTGCCAAACTTATCATTGGCTCTGAACTGCGCAACAATTTTGAATGAGGACGTACCATTGAACTGACTGATCTCTCTTTCCCGATCAACGATCAGGCGAACAGCAACAGACTGCACTCTTCCTGCTGAAAGTGATCCTTTTATTTTTCTCCAGAGAATCGGCGACAATTCAAAACCCACGAGACGATCAAGGATTCTTCTCGCTTGCTGAGCATTCACCAGGTTGATATCGATCTTGCGCGGATTTTTCACTGCATCCAGGATGGCGCCCTTCGTGATCTCATGAAATACGATCCGCTTTGCTTTTTTTACATCCAAACCCAATGCTTCACACAAATGCCAGCTTATGGCTTCACCTTCACGGTCCTCGTCAGTGGCTAACCAAACATCAGTGGCCTGCTTCGCTAATTTTTTCAACTCCGTTACAACCTGCTTTTTATCTGCGCTTATTTCATAGGTGGGCTTATACCGGTTCTTCACATCAATTGCATCGTTCGATTTCGGGAGATCACGGATGTGGCCATAGGATGATTTAACAATGAATTGCTTGTCCAAAAACTTTTCCAGCGTCTTAGCTTTCGCCGGGCTCTCAACGATCATCAGGTTCTTAATCGCTTCGCTTGCTTTCTTTTTTGCCATTTCCGTAGGACTCCTTGCGGAGAAAAATTTTGGATGCTGTTACGATCTCTGTTTTTGAGCGGGTGCAAAGAAATATGAATGAGTGGGAATAACAAAAATTTGTTCAGCGAAGGAAGAACGGGTATTCAGTTCAGCATCCTGGTAATTCCTTTACCTCATTCAATCCATCTTTATCAATGAAATTTTCGTGAACTGATTGTAATAAACACCTGTGTGCAGAATAAAATAAGCGTTCTTAAGAACGCATACGCAAATTATTCCTGTTCGGGAGGTAAGTAACTCTTTGGTTTTCTGTTTCTATGCATTGCTAAATAACTGAAAACAAATTTACGACTTCAATCTGTGATGAAGCATTATGGCGCTAAATGTTAAACGCTCGCGCGGTTTCTTCCTGCTGAAAAACAATTCCAAGGTCTTCCAACTCCTTCAGCACGGGCTCATACACCTGCGACATCACGGGAATGTGAACACCGGTGAGAAATAAATCATGTTGCAGCAGCAAGCGGACCATGATTCCCAGGGGCAACCCAACAGACTTGGCCATTGCTGTATTCACTGCATCTTCTCCTTTCAAAACCAAAGTGCTAATGTGCTTCTGTTGCTGATTATTGTTTATACCATCACCCACAACTGTGTCCTCGTTAGCAACTCCACTATATTCGAATTCATGCCGCATCACAACGAGATCATTATCGCGCGGCTGCATCATCCATTTTGTTTCAATGAGGTTCTGAAGAATTTGTGCAGGAGTACCATTTGCTAATAAAATTTTTTCGTCGCTGAATAATCCGAGCCATTCCAATCGGGTGATCATTTCATCTTTCTTCCGGCGATCAAAAAATCTGGCAACACGTTCTTTAATGGATTTGTCGTGATGCTTTTTCTTTTCTCCGTGAGGGGTCCTGCGGACCGGTAAATATGAAGAAAGCCATGCCGCATACGTAAGTGCATCTGCGCTTTCAATGGTGTATGTATCATCAGTGAGTCCAAGCTGAATCAACGCATTCCATGCTTCACAGTAACCTTCCTTGCGCAGGGTAGAGCGAAGAATTGTTTTCACGCCGTCCAATCCGTACTTTGAAATGTATAACAGCGAATCACGATTGGGATATGATTCAAATTTGCCGTAGCCGCCGATCTTAAATTTTTCCGTAGTAGTAAACAAGCGGTGGTAAGGAATAAATTTCTTCACACCGTTTTCCAAGTACTGCGCAGTGCCTTGCCCCGCCAGAACAATGTTGCGTGGATTCCACGTCACTTTATAATGCCATGGATTGTCATCACTTTCAGGAGCTACTAGCCCCCCTGTTCCCGATTTGAATGAAGAGATCACACCGCCTTGCTGCTGAAGGTTTCTGATAATCTTCATTGCACTCATGTGATCAATGCCGGGATCTAATCCCATCTCACACATGAAAAGCAATCCTGCTTTCTTCACGTCATCACTCAATTGCTGCATCTCGTTTGTCACATACGATGCAGTGACAAGATGCTTTTTGAATTTGATGCAGTCCTTTGCAACCAAAATGTGCAAGTGTGGCGGAAGCAGGGAAACAACAATGTCATGCTGTGAGATTATTTCTTTCCGCTGCTGTTCATTCATTGCATCAAAAGCCATCGCAACTGCGCGTTCATGATTTCCTCCATGAGGAGTTCCCTGAGCTACTTTCGATTGTGCAAGTTCGGCTGTGTGATCCGCTACCGTGATCATTACATCCCACTCTGCTGCATGCTTCAGTAAATAGCTGATCAGCACAGAAGAGGAACGACCTGCGCCGAGTACCAAAATTTTCTTCATCCCTGAAAAAATTTAACTTGCAAATGTAGCAGTGAAGTCGGAAGTCAGACCTCCGAGGTTTTTTTTTCAAACCCCGGAGGTCTGGTTAGAAGTACCGGGAAAATTAAAAAAATCGAAGAGCATGAAAGAAATCACTCAGAACTTTTCATACAAAGAACTTGATAGCACTGATGAATTACCGACTGAACTTGCAGAATTGCTGGTGCAGGCGAAGATTGCAATTGCGACTGCTTATGCACCCTACTCGAACTTCAAAGTTGGAGCGGCCGCATTGCTTGAAAACGGAGTAATTGTTTCCGGAAGCAACCAGGAGAATGCTTCTTCCCCGGCAGGAATCTGTGCGGAAAGAGTTACGCTGTCTGCGGCATCAGCGCTGCATCCGAATGTTGCCGTTGTTGCATTGGCTATTTCAGCAAAAGCAAATGATCAGGTGTTGATCGAACCGGTGGCACCGTGTGGAATTTGTCGTCAAACGATCTTAGAGTATGAACAACGTTTTGATCACGACATTGAAATTATTTTGCAGGCAGAGGCAGGGAAAGTTTTTCGGATTAGTTCAGTGAAAGAATTACTGCCATTAAATTTCAGCATGGATAATTTGAAATAGCAATTGCATTTTAAGTTCATCATAACATTTTAAAAAAGTTTATTTTTGAAAAAACAGTTCTCGCATGCTCGCTTCTGAAAATTATGTTGTGGATCGAAAAGGTAAAAAAGTAGCCGTAATGGTGCCGGTGAGGGAATATCAGCGACTGCACGATGCCGCGGAAGAACTCGCTGATATCAAAGCCTATGATCAAGTTAAAAAAAGAAGAGCGATCCAATTCCCATTGAGCGGGCATTTCGTGAAATCCAAGAGTCGTGGAAGAAAAGAAGAAAGTAATTTTTAAAGGCCTCATTGAGCGTTCGGCCCAAAAAACAAATTGAAAAGATCGAAAAACGGTTTGCGGAAAAATTATGCAAGCCATAGCAAACCTTGCATCGGATCCGCGCCCTCACGGTTATATTCAGTTAAAAGGAAGATCTGCTTTCAGAGTGAGAGTAGGCGACTATCGAATCATCTATGAAATTTATAGCGAGAAACTAGTAGTGCTGATTGTGGAAGTTGGCAACAGAAGAGAGGTGTATCGTTGAGAATTTGATTAGTAAATTATCTTAAATGAATTTTATGGTTGAAACCAAAATTGATCACATCGCCCTCGAAGAAAAATACGGCGCGCACAATTATCATCCGCTGCCGGTGGTGCTTGAAAAAGGGAAAGGAGTTTTTGTTTGGGATACGGATGGAAAACGCTACTACGATTTTCTTTCAGCGTACTCTGCAGTGAATCAAGGTCACTGTCATCCGCGCATCATTGAATCATTGATCGAGCAATCACAAATTCTTACACTCACCTCACGCGCATTTTACAACAACCTTCTTGGCGAGTTCGAACAGTACATTACGCAACTTTTCGGCTATCATAAGGTGCTGCCGATGAACAGCGGTGCTGAAGCAGTGGAGACAGCAATCAAGCTTTGCCGCAAGTGGGCCTACGAGGTAAAAGGAATTGCTGCTGACCAGGCGAAGATCATTACATGTATGGGGAATTTTCACGGGAGAACCACGACCATTATTTCATTCTCTACTGATCCGTCCTCATCAATCAATTTCGGTCCACTCACACCGGGATTTATTTCAATTCCATACAATGATTTGAGTGCATTGAAGCAGGCATTGGATGATTCTAATGTCGCAGGATTTCTTGTGGAGCCGATTCAAGGCGAAGCAGGCGTGAATGTGCCCGATGATGGTTTTCTTTCTTCGGCAAAAAAAATGTGCGAAGAAAAAAATGTACTCTTCATTGCCGATGAAATTCAAACAGGGTTGGGACGTACCGGGAAAATGCTGTGCTGCGATTATGAAAATGTTCATCCCGATATCCTGATTTTGGGAAAAGCTCTTTCAGGAGGAACGCTTCCCGTTTCTGCGGTGCTTGCTGATGATGAGATAATGCTAACGATTAAACCGGGCGAACATGGTTCTACCTATGGAGGTAATCTTCTCGCATGCAAAGTTGCAATGACATCACTCCAGGTCATCATTGATGAGCACTTGGCTGACAATGCTTTTTATCTCGGAAATATTTTCAGAGAAGAGCTTCACAAAATTGATTCAGACATCATCACAACCATTCGGGGCAAAGGATTGCTGAATGCGATAGTAGTAAAACTGAAGGATGGAAAAGAAGCATGGGACCTGTGTCTTGCTCTTAAAGAAAACGGCTTGCTTGCAAAACCAACTCACGGTGATAAAATCCGGTTTGCACCACCATTGGTGATCACGGAAGATCAAATGATGGAATGCGTTGACATTATTCGAAAAACTGTTCTCAACTTTCAATAAGGCTAAGCTCACAACTCATGGCGATAAAAATCGGAACTGGGTTCATGCAAAAACAAAACGTCCCGAAAAATTTTCCGGGACGTTTTGTTTCATGATTCCTTCATCATCGCTGCAAAAGGGAACTGCTGGGATAATCGAATACAATATTCATTTTGTTCAAAACATCAGGACCGATGGCCACAGGTTGTTTTTGGTCTGGAACAATTGTTACCGCTACATTTTTTAGCGAGTGATCACCTACTTTCACGATTACACCCTTGGTATTTTCACCATCGCTTCCTGTAACAATTAATTGAGAAGACCCTTCCTGAGTTACGCCTATTCCCATGAGGCCGGGATCATACAAAGGCGTAAGTGAATGTCCATTAATGATTGCAGGGATCAAAAATCCGGTGGTGTCTTTAGTGGCCGGAATTGGATTTCCTGGTTGCGTCTTGTAATTTTCTTTGATCCATTTCACGGTTGCAATCACATCAGCATTACCGCCATTCATCTCGATTACTTTATTGAAGTAATATAATCCCACACCGTAATTCTTGTAATGGGTGTTGTAATTTCCCAGGTACTGATACGTTTCAGCCAATTCAGCTTTGAAATGAATGGTATCAGCATACGCTTTGCTGAGAAACAGGTTGTAAAATGGAAAGGCCTTGCTTCGCACCGTATCTAACGAATCAATGAACAATTGGCAACGTGCACGAAACAAGTAACTGTACGGCCATTGCGGTGAGAGTTTCGCCAGTATCATAAAAATGCTATCGCATTTCAAATAATTATGAGCGTAATAAAATGTTTTGCCTTCCTGAAACAGGCTGTTGGCTTTTTGCTGAAAAGGAACGTTTGAAGGCATTGCTCTCAGCTTCTTCTCATAAAATTCTCCGGCTTTGTCAAATTTCTTTTGCTTATAAAGATAGGTGGCAATAGTGTCGTACAATTCATATTTCGTTGAATCCAAAAGAATGGCCTTTTGTATGGTAAGAAACCCGATTGAATCCATCCCTGTCTTAATCTGTAATTTACCGAGGTACTCATAATCGGAAGGAATAATTTTCGATGAATCTGTTTTCTGAAAAAAAGTATCCAGGTGTGATATTCCTTCCTGGTAATTGCCGATTTCATAATAGGAGTAACCGAGCAGACGATACAGGATTGGCGATGAAATTTTTCCTCTGAGTTTATTCAAAATATTTATAGCGTCCTGGTATTTTTTTATGACGAAAAGAAATTTTGCGTAGCGAAATTGAGTCTCATCATCTTTGTCAGCGATTTCCAGATACTTCTGGTAGGTTTGAGTTGCCAGATCATACTTGCCGGTGTAGAAGTAAAATTCGGCAAGTTCCCTGTAGGCAGGGGGAAAATTAGGATCTGCCTGAAGCGCTTTATCAAAACTTTCTTTCGATAAATTCAGATTACGTGCATTGCGCCAGATCACGCCGATATGCGTAAATGAGTTTGCGTAAGAGGGGTTCAATTCAGTTGCGCGTTCATACGCTGAAACTGCATCACCACTTTTGTTCATTGCTTCATAGGTCTTTCCCAAAATCCAATACACTTCCGCATCTTTATTGTTGTACTCAATAGCCTTTTTCAGCAGGGTAACTGCCATGTCATAATTCGGATGCGCAGCACTTGAGTATGCGTCAGCAATCAATTTGTACTGTGTGATATCTTTCTGCGTGGTCAGTGATTTTGCTTTGTCAAAATACTGGTTGGCTTGTTGCGCATTGTTTTGCTCAAGGAAGGTTCTTCCCAATCCCACGTAATTGTAAATTGATTTTGGATCGGCTTGGGTGCCGGCGGTGAAAACCATCCGTGCAGAATCAATCTTTCCCAAATTGCAATACACAATGCCGAGATAATAATAATTCAGCGCGTTGTCGGGCTGTGACTTTACCAACTGCGAAAAGATACGCCGTGCTGTTGCGTAGTTTTCATAATCAAGCGCTTTGATTCCGTCAGCAGTGGTTTGAGCTTTCACGGAAACAATGAAACTCATGAACAGGAGCACCAACAATTTTCTGCGTCTCATTTTTTTCTTTGTTTAAGATGACTCTAAAATTAGAATTCATTTTTTAACTCAATAATTCTCAACGGCTGCTTCGCCGGAACTAATCCTGATCTCTCTACAATTGTTTGTCCTTCATCTGAAGCAACATAGGTTGCAAAGCCCGTGCCCAGCCCCGCATATTCCTCACGGCTAATGATATACAATCCCCGAAGAAAAGGATATTGTTTTCTCATCAGTTCTTCATGAAAGGGATGATAAAAAATTTCTTTGCCTGCTGTATCCTGATTTGAAATCCCTGCCACTTTAACCTTGGTTAAAATAATTTTTGCAGCTGTATCGCCTAAGGTGATAATCCGGCTTGCGCCGATCACACCAATCGCGGCAGGATCCTTTTCAACATAACTGATGACCGCCTCATTCGAATCCACTGCAAATGCCTGGGGTGAAATTGGTTTTCCTTTCAGAACATCTTCTTTCAAATAACGAAACATGCTCGAACGTTTATTGTCGAAAATGATGGAAAGCTTTCCAAGGGAGGATTGATTGCTGATTTCTTTCCAGTCCAAAATTTTTCCGCTCAGGATGTCCACCACCTGATCATAGCGAAAGCTCGTATCAGCATTCTGTTTGTTCACGATAAATACTACTGCATCTATGCCCATCATGATTTGCCGGGGAGGATAATCTTTCCGCAGATAACTTAACTCATCATTGGTAAGCTTGCGGGCGATCACGATTTCTCTTACACGGTTGTTGATTAAATCAGAAACTGCATCCGGCTCCGGTTTGAAGTTGACATGAATTTTTGCCTGCGCGTAAATGTTCTCAAAATTATTTACCTCATCACTCACTACGGGCGCAAATGATTCGTCGGCGCTGATGGTGAGTTCACCTGTGGTGGGAGTATCAGTTTCTACAGGAGGTTGGTGTGATTTGCTTTTGCAGGAGGATAGAATAAAGAAAACAGAAATCAGAAAATTGAGCGCCACTAAGAAATAAAATGAATAGCGTCCCGAAAGGCTTCGCGGTTTTTCGGGACAGAAAGTAGTGTTCAAAAAATTTCCTGACATTTCTATTGCCAATCTTTTTCTTCCTCTTAATGAATACACATTCATGCTAATTCTCTTCACGAATAAAATTGCGATAGACATAATACCCCCTGTAGCTACCATACGCCATTAATAGAATTCCAAGAAACAGACGCGGATCACCCGATAAAATATTTGCACAGACATCAGTGAAAACGAAAATGCCTCCCATCGCAAGGTAAACAAGTACCATGAACAGATGGAAGGCAATCAAAACCGGCTTCAACAGAAAGATGTTTCGACGAATTATTCTGATCCCAATTTGAAAGTGACGGGCAATTTGAAATATACTTTCACAGGATTTCCATTTTGCTTTCCTGCTTTCCACGGAGGCATACTTTTCACTACGCGAATAGCTTCTTCAGCACACCCGCCTCCGATGTCACGGAGTACCTGTATGTCAGAGATATTTCCTGTTTCATCCACCACAAATTGCAACACCACTCTTCCTTCAATTCCATTCTCACGTGCTGCGGGAGGATAGCGTAAATTCTTCTGCAGGAATTTCATCAGTTCTGTTTGTCCTCCCGGAAAATCAGGCATCTGTTCAACATACGTGAAGATTTGCGGCTTTACTTCTTCAATGGGAGCCGGGGGCGGTGCATATTCCACGTCAGAATTCACATCCGCTGTGCTTACTTCAACATGTTGCGCTTCTTCCTGAGTAGGCGGGATTTCTTCCGGCTTTATCTCCTCATCAGGTTTAATTACCGGGGGTGTAAATACGAGTTGTTTCGGAGGTGGCACATTGGGGGGTGGAGGGGGGGGCGGTTTCGATTCATCAATTGGCGGGGCGGGTGATAAATCTGTCACTGTAATTTTCTTTTTAGGCGCGGGAGGGGCCGGTGGATTCATCAATGCATAGATGTATGGCCCTCCAAAACCCATGAGATAAATACCAAGAGAAATGAGCAATGCCCACATCAAGTGCTTGCTATAATTCTTACGAAGAAAGTAGGCCCCGTAGGACTTATTTCTTCCTTCAAAAACCAGATCATCCAGATCAGCAGTTAAAATTTTTTGAGCATCCATGTTTTTTAATTTTCAATTTCAAGATGCAAAACCATGCTTCATTCCATAAAATTACTTCGGTATTTCAGCAAGTTCTTCCTGAGTAACATCCAAAATTGCATAAGACTTAATTTGAGTTATCTTCATTTCATCCAAAATGTCTACCGTGTTTTTGTATTTTGAATCATTTGTTGGTTTGATAAGCACATAAACACCCATATATTCACCCTTGGGATTCTTCCATCCATTTTGATGCTGTAAATCAAGAACAAATTGGTTTCTGTCAATTAAAATTTTTCGTATGTCTTTGTAGTTCGCTACCAACATCTGAGGCCCTCCCTTACTTGCACTGTCCTCTCCAAAGTAGTAGTATATCTTATCCTCGGCTCCCAAAATCAGGCTCATTGCCTCAGATGCCCGAATTTTATTTTCCTTTTTCGTGGTGTCTTTTTTATCAGGCATGCCTACCTGCATTGCTTTCGGTTTTTGCATGGTAGTGGTAAGAATAAAAAACGTTACCAGGAGGAAGCCAAGGTCAACCATCGGCGTCATGTCAATACGTGTTGACAATTTCTTGGCGCGAACGCCGCCCCGTTTTTTTCCGCGACCACTATGGACATCACCACTTTCGCCTAATTCTGCCATTAGTATTATTTAATTTAAGTGCTACTAAATAATTTGAGTTGATGTTTTACTTTGAATCAATCTTAATTCGCTTGGCCCAACATCTTCAATTGCATAACTCTTAATGTGAGTTATATTCATTTCATCCAGCAGATTTACAACATCCTGATATTTCGAATCCTCCATTGGCTTGATTAAAATGTTTACCCCATGTTGTTTCCATCCATGTTCCTTTTGCAACTCCAGCACAGCATGATTTTTATCAATCAAAAATTTTCGCACGCTGCTAAAATTTATTTCCTGAATTTCAGAATTGTCATTCATACCAGCATAATAATAGATTCGGTCATTTGGTCCCAATACTATTGTCATGGATTCTAAAGCTCCCCAAACCTCTACAGTGCTATCCGGTTTTTGAGGCATTGTTACCTGCATAGCTTTCGGTTTTTGCATTGTTGATGTAAGAATGAAAAACGTTACAAGTAAAAATCCAAGGTCAACCATCGGCGTCATGTCAATGCGTGTTGACAATTTCCTGGCACGAACGCCTCCCCGTTTTTTTCCGCGACCACTGTGGACATCACCACTTTCGCCTAATTCTGCCATGGGCATTTATTGAGTTAGTTTAGATGCAGTAGGTTCAGCTTCGTCAGAAGTGATGAGACCAAAACGAAGTTGTTTTCTATCCTGTAAGGTTCTTATTACATTTTTTACAGGCAAATAATTTGTTGTCGCATCCCCTTTAATCACGATGGGAGCGCGCGGTGCAGCCGCATGTGCATTCATGTACCAGTAACCGAGTTCGTTCGAAAGACCCATAGTAGTATCAACAGCAATCCCGGGTTGTGTAAAGTTCTTTCTGTCTTCAGGTGACAAATCAAGAAAGCTTTTCAATTTATCCATGTGCATTCCAATACTTGCTCCGGTGGCAAATGCGGCCTTTTCATCATCCGAAAAACTAATTCCATACGTCACCCCCATTCTTTCAATCAGATCCTTTCTTGCGTTTTGATTATTGAGATCAAAAAAGATTCTTCCATCATTTGCTACAGTTATGGTTATAATTTTTCCTGAATCAATAGTAATGGTAGAAGTAGAAGATGGTGTGACCACCTGTACCGGCTCATCGGGTCTGAATTTGGTCGTAAGAATGAAGAATGTCACAAGAAGAAATGCCATATCAACCATGGGTGTCATGTCCATGGCAATACTGCTTTTCGGAACTTTAATTTTTGCCATCTTCAATTAGTTGTAACGTGATGCAAAGGTGTTTGTAATGCTGTAACCCGCTTCATCAATGTTGTAAGTGAGTGCATCAATTCTGTTCGAGAAATAATTGTAAGCAATAATTGCGATAGCAGAAGTGATAATACCTGTTGCAGTATTTACCAGCGCTTCAGAAATACCAATGGACAGTGCAACAGAATCCGCTGCGCCCGATTGACCCATGGCCGCGAATGCGCGAATCATTCCGAGCACTGTTCCTATCAAACCTCCAAGTGTACCGAGCGGTGCAATGGTTGCGATGAACGGAAGATTGCGTTGCAGCATGGGTAGTTCAAGAGATGTTGCTTCTTCAATCTCCTTTTGAATAGCAAGAAGTTTTTGCTCCTTTGTTAATTCAGTGTTGGCCGCCATCTCTTCATATTTTTTCAATCCGCTCTTGATCACATTTGCAATAGAACCTTTTTGGCGATCACATTCCCTCTCTGCATCTTCAATATTATTCTGCGTTAAATCATACTGTACCTTTCTCACGAAGTTGGCAATGTTTCCATTGCCCTTTGCTTTTGCCAGGGTTAGCAATCGCTCAATGGAGAATACGAGTACCATCATCAACATGGTGAGAATAATGGGAACCAGGAATCCTCCCTTGTACATGATACCGAGCAGATCACCAACTTTCGGTGTCTTCTTTTCCGGATCAACAAAGTGTGATGGGTTTCCCAGGACTACATAATAAATAATCTCGGCGACTATCAAACACGCGATAATGACTAAGATCGGAAACAGCCCTGCTGTGTTGCTCTTTTTGTTCATTGTAAATAATTTTTGGGTGGAAGGATTTTTTTTGTTTGATTTTTAGCGCTTGCAAAGTTAAACTTTCCTTGTACCGAACAAAACCATTTCACCGTGATAAAATTGTGATGGGAAGGAAGTTCGACATTAGTGTGACTGAAAATGTTTACGGTTTCAACATAGCATCTTTTCTCGCTACGCTATGATGACGGCTATAGAGAAAATAGACTATTAATCCCACCGCAGTCCATACAAGAAAACCTTCCCAGGTTTGTTTGTTGAGACCATACATCATTGCAGCACAAACGAGGATTCCCATGATGGGAACGAAAGGAACGAGTGGTGTGGTGAATGCCCTTTTCAATTCAGGTTGTCTTACGCGCATGATCCATACACCGGCACTTACAAGAAGAAATGCTGAAAGTGTTCCGATGCTGGTGAGATCGCCGGTGAGAGAATCCGGAAGGAATGCAGCAAACAATCCGCAGAAGAGCAGAAATATCCAATTTGATTTGTAGGGTGTTTTGTATTTCGGATGCACATCAGAAAAAATTTTCGGCACTAATCCATCTCTCGACATTGAATAGAAAACTCTCGATTGTCCGAGCAACATCACGAGAATCACAGAAGAAAATCCTGCAAGGATTGCAACCGTGACAAAGTTTGCAAGCCATCCATAAGCCGGGCCCATGTATTTCTGAATTGCAAATGTTACAGAAGCTTCTTTACCCGCAGTTCTAAAATCATCTGTAGAAGCAATTCCCGTGAGCACATAAGAAAACAGAATATAAAGAATGGTACAAATGCCAAGTGATAACAAAATTCCCATCGGCATATCCTTCTTGGGATTCTTCGCTTCCTGTGCTGCAGTGGAGACGGCATCAAAACCAATGAAGGCAAAGAATACTGTTCCTGCTCCGGCTAAAATTCCCATCAGGCCTCCGAACGCACCTGTTGTACCCATTGGATCTGTGTAAGTTCCGGCAGGTGGAATAAATGGGGTGTGATTCGCCGGATTAATGAATTGCCATCCAAACACAATGAAAAGACATACAATAGAAACCTTGAGAATTACAATCAACGCATTCACGATGGCAGAACCATGAGTTCCGCGAATGAGCAGCATCGTGAGCAATAGCAAAATTAAGAGCGCAGGAAGATTAGCAATGCCATGAACCCCCTCAATCCCATCTGCCTTCATATTAGAAACAAGAAGAGGGGAGTGGCACCATTGATATGGAATCTTCATTACTTCACCATGCCAGTGAAAATTTGCAAGAAGTTTATTCAAATATTGTGACCATGCGATGGAAACTGTTGCAGCGCCCAATCCATATTCCAAAATCAATTCCCAGCCGATCACCCAAGCCACAAACTCGCCGAGCGTTGCATAAGAATATGTATACGCACTTCCTGCAATCGGAATGGTTGAAGCAAATTCAGCGTAGCACAATCCTGCGAACATGCAACCGACTGCAGCAATAATGTAAGAATAAGTTACAGAAGGACCCGCATGTTCAGCAGCCGCTGCTGCAGTTCGAACAAACAAACCTGCGCCTATGATCGCACCAATACCGAGCAGCACGAGATGACCAACGCCAAGAGTTCTTTTGAACTGATGTTCGCCGGTCTCTTCTGACTGACCCATAATTTTGTCAATAGATTTTCTAATGAAGAGTAGATTCGCCATGAGTAGAGGGATTAATTATCAAGAGCGGGCAAAATAGGAATAATTTGATTTCCGCATTCGGATTTTAGATTACGGACTTGTTCAAGGCGGTGAACATACATCTTAAAATGAAATTCGCTGTGGAACGATTTCAAATTCCGTTGGTGAGAAATCAGGAAATAATTCCAATTCATCGTATAAGCATACAAGGTATGATAAGGAGACTTGCCCCGATGGAATGAATCACTTTTAAAAAGTGGATTTGTTTTTTTTCTTTGATAAATCATTTTTTGGATGAAAGTAAACCTCGTTAAAGAGAAATCCGATCCTGATGCGTCGGGATCGGATTTCTAATCAGAGTGGTTTGCTGAATTAGGTTCTTCTCAAAGCGAATCAAATTTTCACGATCTTCTTCGTAAACACTTTTCCAATACCACAAGCGCGAATCTTCACGGTGTAAATTCCACGATCGAACGCTATTAAGTCAACCGGGAAATTGTTTTCTCCGGGATGCATTTCCACTTGCATGGTTTGAACTCTTTGTCCCACAGCATTGAATACCTCAATCTCAACTTTGCAGTTTTCAGAGGCTACCAAACCTACATTGAAAATGCCCGAAGTTGGATTTGGATTTATCGTAGGCACAGCATCAACGTCAGAATACTTTTCAAGGGAAATAATTTCTGAGTACGAAAAGCTACCGTCCTTATCAAACTGTTTCAACCGGTAATAATTGATTCCGCTGAATGGATGCTGATCGTAATAATCATAGCTTGAGGGTGAAGCACTGGTACCGGCAGCCGTGATAGACGCCAAATCGCTAAAGTTTATTCCATCAGCCGAATGTTCCAGAATAAAGTGATCGTTGTTTATTTCAGATTCTGTATTCCAATAAATCCGATTCACTGATCCTAAATTCTCACCATTGAATGAAAGCAATTCAATGGGCAGCACACAGTTGTTAAATGTAGCACCATCTGTCAAATTAAAAGTAAGTTGATAATTGAGATTACCGGTCCAGAGATTCATCATCAGCATATAATACCTTCCTGCCACCATGTGGACCGTATCCACAAAGGCATTTCCGCAGTAACCTGCGCATTCACTTACATCAGTTTCTGCTGCCTGCAAGCCGGTTGAATAAGCTGGCATCCCGTAGGAATTAGTAGCATACCCTGTAGCATACGTACACCGGATGGGTTGAGAGATCATGGGACATGCCAATGAGTTCATTGACCAGAGCGCCCAGTCAACATCCTGAAATGTTCCATTTGAGCTTGCAATATTAAAGCTCAATGTTCCGGAAGTTTGACATTGCCAGTACTGCCATAATGAGGTGCTCTCACCAAATGTAATGCAGCCAAATGTATTTGAGTTATATTCCTGAACCCCATAATTGTTCCAGGAGAAGGTCCCGTTAATTTGACTCGATGAACAGATATGAACCGCACCGGCACAATCAGTAGGAGCAGTGCCTACTACGCAAATGTTGAATGTGTGACTAATCGCATTTGCACTAAAGTCATAGACTCTGAGGTAGTACGTGGTACCCACATTTAAACCGGTAGCATTGATCGTTTCAGTTCCCCCTGCTCCTGTAGCATTCACACAATACAAAGACGTAAATGTGATACAGGTTCCATTCAATAGCTGAATTACAGGATCCATGGTGCCATCAGTCGCTGCTACGGTCATAGACATAGTAGAATTATTAGCGACAAATCTGTACCACACATCATCATTAGCATTGCCTACGCAGGCAGGCACACCTCCTTGTGAATTATTGCCCGAACTAACTGAACTGGGAATATAGCTGCAGGTTGCTCCCGGAGTTAACTGTATAGCATTCGCGCAATCATTATTAATTGAAGCGCTGGGGCAAGCTACACAACTCATATTTATCTGCCAGCCCCGTGCGTGATTGCTGCCGTCGGAATAGAATTGATAGGTAGCAGAACTACCGAGTGTTGAGAATACAGAAGGGTTAGTGAAAGTATTGGTATAAACTGCGGTGCCACCATTTGCGATGGGCGAAGCGAGTGAAGGTCCATCATATATTCTCAATGTATCACCTGCACAAATGCCAAAGTTGTTCGGGAACGTTGGATCAATTTGAATACATTGACCGTTACTGGTGGAGAAAGTTTCTGATGAGATCACTATATCCTGGTAGTCTTTTGAATTTCCTCCACTGAACTGACATGTTGCATCTCCTCCCGGGCCACCTGAAGATGCATTTTGAGGGTCAAGAAATGTATAGGTACCGGGACAGGAAAAAGTAAAACTCCCGGGTTGAAAATAGTAATAGGCTGCAACGCTCGCTTGCCATCCCTTACAAGTATTGGTAGCATCAGAAGTGAAGAGGAAGGTAATGCTGTTACTACTGGTCGCACCGATTAATGCAGGAATTGGATTAATTGTATTTGTATAAGTAGCTAAAACAGGAGATGCAGTCGTTGGTCCGTCATATATCGTTAAGACATCACCTGTAGAAAGTCCGAACAGCCCGCCCGTCCAGGTAACAACTATTCTTTGTCCTGAATTTGCAGTCATTGTTTCAGTGATGTTCAGATTATTTGCGTAATTTCCTGATACAGCGCTTGGGCAAGCTCCTCCTCCTGCTCCTCCCGGATCATACCAGGTAACAGAACCCGTGAGCGTGTAAGTTCCGGCTACCATCGCTCCCGCCGGTTGCGCTTTTGCCGAGGAAGACGCGATCATGATCATAGCACAAACCAAAACTGTCAGCCGCTTTAACTTCGATTGGCGATGAGTAAGTATTGATGAGGTAGTATGATGAGCGGAACTCTGATAAGTTTTTCCGTTCACATGCACTTCAGTATTTGAAAGTGGGAGAAAAAAATTTGTAAATGTGTTTCTCATCGGAAAATTTTTTTACGTGATCGGTAATCAATCTGTGCATTCACTGACAATTAACCTGCCGGGCGAAAAAATCAGAATACAATGTTGGGCTTGTCCTGCAGTCAATGCCAGATGAAAGTTTTCTGATACGAAGTTATCAAATTAAACCAAGCAGCCAAACTCTAATCCGGATTTTGCAATGAAAATTTGATGTTAATTATTCCAATGTTGAATTCCATCTGCTTTGCAGCAAGAGAAATTACAGAATCCTTATTCATCAATGGTTTCTGCCTTTGAACCGGAATTTTTGAAGTATGTGATGTCCTGACTTTTCCACAGTAAGGATTTCTACAATTAGGAAATTGCTAAAATCCTTACACGTAAATACTGCACAAAAATCAAGTGCAAAGTCTGAGCTTAACCGGAATTTTACAGCCGAAAAATATTTGTCAATGAAAGTTAAGTGAGGTTTTCTTCCTGCTGAAATCGGAATCCGATTTCTGAGCAGAGTGACGTGAGGTATTAAGGTCTTCGAAAGCGAATCAGATCTTCACGATCTTCCTCGTAAATACTTTTCCAATATCACAAGCGCGAATCTTCACAGTATAAATTCCACGTTCGAATGCTAATAAGTCAACCGGGAAATTGTTTTCTCCGGGATGCATTTCTACTTGCATGGCTTGAACTCTTTGCCCCACTCCATTGAATACCTCAATCTCAACCTTGCAGTTTTCAGAGGCTACCAAACCTATATTGAAAATACCTGAAGTTGGATTTGGATTAATCGTGGGCACTACCTCAGCGTCAGAATACTTTTCCAGGGAAATAATTGATGAGTATGTATAGCTCTCATCCACATCAACCTGTTTCAACCGGTAATAATTAATTCCGTTGAAAGGATGCTGATCATAATAATTATAACTCGATGGTGAAGCAGTAGTTCCGGCAGCAGGAACGGACGCCAATTCGCTAAAGTTTATTGCATCGGCAGAATGTTCAAGAATAAAGTGATCGTTGTTTAATTCCGACAATGTGGTCCAGTAGATCCTATTCACTGCTCCTAAACTTTCACCATCGAACGAAAGCAATTCAATCGGCAGCACGCAGTCATTGAATGTGGCCCCATTTGTCAAATGGAACGTGAGCTGGTAATTGAGATTCCCCTGAAAGAGATTCGTCATCAGCACATAATACCTTCCTGCTACCACGTTTACCTCTTTAACAATGGCCCACTCAGTCGACGGGCCGCAACAACTACCTGCTGTTTCAGTTGTATCCGTTGCACCAATATGGCAGCCAGTGGTATACGGCGGATCTCCAAAGCCATTGGAAGCAAATCCGTAAGCATAACTACAACGAACCGGTTGACCACTCATTGGGCATGTGAATGAATTCATCTGCCAGAGCGCCCAATCCACATCCTGAAAGGTGCCATTGGAGCTCGAAATAGAGAACTCCATTGTCCCGGAAGTCTGACATTGCCAATACTGCCATTGTGATGTAGTCTCACCAAATAATATGCAGCCCCACGAACCAGATGTCCATTCCTGAGTCCCGTAAGCGTTCCATGAGAATTGCCCATTGTACGCATTTGATGAGCATAAGTGAACCGCTCCAACACAATCAGTAGGAGCAGCACCCACCACACAGATATTGAAAGTGTGAGAGACTGCATTGGCAGTAAAGTCATACACTCTCAGGAAGTAGGTATTGCCAACGGTTAAGCCGGTTGCATTGATGATTTCAGTGCCGCCAACTCCTGTAGCATTCTGGCAATAAAGTGATGTGAACGAGCCACATGTTCCGCTAAGTAATTGCATTACCGGGTTCATAGTTCCATCTGTCGCCGCTGCGGTCATCGACATCGTCGAATTGTTCGCGACAAATTTGTACCAAACATCATCAGTGGCATCACCAGTGCATGGAGCAAGGAACGGATTATTACTATTTCCCGCACTCGTCGAGCTAGCGAGATAGTTGCACGAATTTGTTGGTGATAACTGTATTGCATTCACGCAATCGTTATTGATTGAAGCGCTTGGGCAATTCACACAACTCATGGCGATCTGCCAACCCCTCGCATGAGTCCCGCCGTCTGAATAGAACTGAAAAGTAGCAGAGCTACCGAGCGTTGAGAATATGGTCGGATTCGTAAACGTATTGGTGTAAATTGCAGCACCACTGTTCGCGATAGGCGAAAGAATGTTAGGTCCATCATATACCTTTAATGTGTCATTAGTGCAAAGACCGAAGTTGCTCGGGAATGTTGGATCAATCTGAATACATTGTCCGTTACTTGTAGTGAAAGTCTCGACAGGATACAATATATTATCCTGGTAGTCTTTCGTACTACCTGCTGCCATACATGATGCATCTCCTCCCGGACCTCCTGAATTCGGCTGCTGCGGATCAAGAAATGTGTATGTCCCCGGACAGGAAAAAGTAAAGCTTCCGGGTTGCATATAGTAATAAGCAGCTACTGTCGCCTGCCATCCTTTACAGGTATTAGTAGCGTCGGAAGTGAATAGAAATGTAAGACTATTGCTAGTGCTGGCGCCAATAATGTTCGGTATTGGGTTTGTCGTATTTGTATAAGTAGCTAAAAGCGGAGATGCCGTCGTTGGTCCATCATATACACGTAAGAAATCTCCTGTAGCAAGGCCAAACAGTCCACCTGTAAAGGTAACCACTATTCTTTGTCCGGCATTGGCGTTTATTGTTTCTGTAATGTTCAGGTTGCTTGCGTAATTTCCTGAAACAGCGCTCGGGCAAGCTCCTCCTCCTACTCCACCCGGGTCATAATAAGTAACTGAACCGGTCAGGGCGTAATTTCCGGCGGCCATAGTATGGGTTTGCGCTTTTACCGAGACTTCGATCATTATCAATGCACAAACAATAATCGTTAACAGCTTCAGCTTCGATTGGCGATGAGTGAGCGTTGAGATTTTAGGACCACGAGCGGAACTCTGATAGGTTTGCCCGTTCACGGGCACTTCAGTATTTGAGAGAGGGAGGAAAAAATTTGTAAATGTGTTTCTCATCGGAAATTTTTTTAGTGTGATCATTAATCCATCTCTGCATTCACTGACAATTAACCTGCCGGGAGAAAAAATCAGAATACAATGTTGGTCCTGTATTTCCTGCGGTCAATGCCAGATGAAAATTTTCTGCTACGAAGTTATCAAATTAAACCAAGCAGCCAAACTCTAATCTGGATTTTGCAACGGAAATTTGATGTTAATTATTTCAGTGTGAATTCCGACTGCTTTGCAGGAGAAATTACAGAATCCTTATTCAGCAATGGTTTCTGCCTTTGAACCGGAATTTTGAAGCGCGTGATGTCCAGACTTTTCAACGGTAAGGATTTCTACAATTGGGAAATTGCTAAAAATCCCTTTTTCTAAAAGCGTCATGCTACACAAAAATCAACTGCAAAGTCTGAGCTTAAACCGGAATTTTACAGACGGAAAATATTTGTCAAGAAAAGTTAAGAAAGATTTTCTTCTCTGTAACCTGAGGAATAAAGGTCTTCGTAAACGAATCATATCTTCACGATCTTCTTTGTAAACACTTTTCCAATATCACAAGCGCGGATCTTCACAGTGTAAATTCCACGATCGAACGCTATTAAGTCAACCGGAAAATTGTTTTCTCCTGGATGCATTTCTACTTCCATGGTTTGAACTCTTTGTCCCACTCCATTGAATACCTCGATCTCAACCTTGCAATTTTCTGAGGATACTAAACCTATATTGAAAATGCCCGAAGTTGGATTTGGATTTATCGTAGGCACTGCATCAAGGTCAGAATACTTTTCGAGGGAAATAATTCGTGAATACGAAAAGCTCCCGTCCGCATCAACCTGTTTCAAGCGGTAATAATTAATTCCGTTGAATGGATGCTGATCGTAATAATCATAGTTTGATGGTGAAGCGCTTGTACCCGCAGCATTGATTGACGCCAAATCACTAAATTCTATTGCATCAGCCGAATGTTCCAGAATAAAGTGATCGTTGTTTATTTCAGATTCTGTATTCCAATAAATCCGATTCACTGATCCTAAATTCTCACCATTGAATGAAAGCAATTCAATGGGCAGCACACAGTTGTTAAATGTAGCGCCATCGGTCAAATTAAACGTGAGTTGATAATTGAGATTGCCGGTAAACAGATTCATCATCAGCATATAATACCTTCCTGCTATCATGTGAACGGTATCCACAAAAGCATTCGCCGTTCCTCCGCAGGTGCCTGCACATTCAGTCACATCTGTTTCTGCTGCCTGCAAACCGGTGGAATATGCCGGCATGCCGTACGTATTAGTGGCGAATCCGGTAGCATAGGTACACCGGATGGGTGCAGAGCTCATGGGGCAAGCCAATGCATTCATTTGCCACAGCGCCCAATCAACATCTTGAAATGTTCCATTGGAGCTTGCAATATTAAAGCTTAATGTACCGGAAGTTTGACATTGCCAATACTGCCACAATGATGTAGTCTCGCCAAATAAGATACAGCCAAACGTACCGGATGTAAATTCCTGCGTTCCGTAACTGTTCCATGAGAATGTTCCATTGACCGGACTCGATGAGCAGATATGAACGGCTCCAACACAATCAGTAGGCGCAGCACCAACAACACAGATATTGAAAGTATGTGAAATTGCATTGGCAGAAAAGTCATACACTCTTATGTAGTAGGTAGTGCCAATAGTTAATCCGGTTGCATTGATGGTTTCAGTGCCCCCTACTCCGGTAGCATTCACACAATACAGAGAAGTAAACGTAATACAGCTTCCATTCAATAGCTGAATAACAGGGTCCATAGTGCCATCGGTCGCTGCAACAGTCATAGACATGGTAGAATTATTAGCGACAAATTTATACCAGACATCATCATTAGCATTGCCGACACATGCCGGCACACCTCCCTGTGAAGAGTTGCCTGAACTAACTGAGCCGGGAAGATAACTGCACGTATTTGTGGGCGATAGCTGTATTGCATTCGCGCAATCATTATTGATTGAAGCACTGGGGCAGGCTACACAACTCATACTTATCTGCCAACCCCTTGCATGATTGGCGCCGTCGGCGTAGAATTGAAATGTAGCAGAGCTGCCGAGCGTCGAGAATATGGTCGGGTTAGTAAAGGTGTTGGTATAAACCGCATTGCCGCTATTGGCAATTGGCGAGGCGATTGAAGGTCCATCATAGACTTTCAATGTATCACCAACGCAAAGACCGAAGTTGCTCGGGAATGTGGCATCAACTTGAATACATTGCCCATTGCTGGTGGAGAAAGTTTCGATGGGGTTCAAGATATTATCCTGGTAATTTTTCGTACTACCAGCTGCCGTACATGATCCATCTCCTCCCGGGCCTCCTGAATTGGGCTGCTGGGGATCAATAAATGTGTAAGTCCCAGGACAGGAAAAGGTAAAGCTTCCGGGGTGCATGAAGTAATACGCGGATACGGTCGCTTGCCATCCTTTGCAAGCATTAGTTGCGTCAGAGGTAAAGCGAAAAGTCATGCTACTAGCGCTCCCGATTGGACCTATAGTTATAGGAATTGGGTTCACGGTATTTGTATAAGAATATAAAACTGGAGATGCAGTCGTGGGTCCGTCATATACAGTTAATACATCACCTGTAGAAAGTCCAAACTGTCCGGCGGTAAAGGCAACTATTATTTGTTGTCCGGGATTTGCAATGAACGTTTCCGTAATGTCAAGGTTGTTTGCATAGTTTCCTGAAACAGCGCTTGGGCACGCTCCACCTCCCGATCCACCCGGATCGTACCAAGTGAAAGAGGTAGTAATGGTGTAAGTTCCTGTGACCATTGGACCAGCTGGTTGAGCTTTTACAGAGATTGCGATCATCATCAAAACGCAAACAATAATCGTTAACAGCTTCAGCTTCGTTTGGCGATGAGTCAGTGTTGAGATATTAAGATCACGGGCAGAACTCCGATAAGTTTGCCCGTTCACATGCGTTCGAATATTTGAGTGTGGGAGAAAAAAATTTGTAAATGTGTTTCTCATCGAATTTTTTTTAGTGTGATCAGTAATCCATCCCTGCACTCACTGACAGCAAACCTCCCGGGATTAAAAAGCAGAATACAATGTTGTTCATTATTTCATGCAGTCTATGCCAGATGAAAATCTTCTGCACGAAGTTATCAAATTAAACCATGCAACCTAACTTTTAATTGGAAAATTATTCCTCCAGAGCATCCGGGCTTTTTCTGAGGGAAAGAATGCCGGGCGAAGAAAAATTTTCAAATCAATCCGGCTATCCAGCCAGGTAATATTCCCAACAGCAAAGTAAGCAGTGAAAGAATAATGAGCAGCATCAAAACCCCGCCCGGCACATTTACATTTTCAGAATGACCTTTATGCGTGTAAGCTGCAATCACCGGCCGGAAGTAATAGAAAATGCTGATAAACGAACTGACCACGCCAAACACAACCAACCAAATCCATCCGCTTGAAACTGCAGAGGAGAAAATGTAAAACTTCGCGAAGAACCCTGCTGTAGGCGGAATGCCCGAGAGTGACAGCATCGAAACGGCAAGCACAAAAGCAAGCCAGGGTTGTGATTTGGCCAAGCCACTGAAAGAAGTTTGCTGATCATCGCCTGTTGATTCCTGTACCATCAATACAATAATGAATGCCCCGAGTGAAGCGAACGTATACGCTGCAGCATAAAACAACACAGCGCTGTTTGAAAAATTATTTCCCGTCATCAGAGCGATGAGCATGTAACCCGCATGTGCAATACTTGAGTACGCCAGCATGCGCTTCACGCTGCGCTGGTAAATAGCAATGATGTTCCCCGCCAGCATGGTAACCACGGCAATGATCCAAAGCAAATCCTGATAGGAGGCTTGTGCAGAGATGAACGTGTTTTCAAGCAGGCGAAGAAACGCGGCGAAGGCAGCAACTTTTCCTACGGTTGCCATATATCCGGTAATGATCGTCGGTGATCCCTGGTACACATCAGGTGTCCAGAACTGAAATGGAAACACAGCAACTTTGAAAAGCAAACCGATTAGCATCATGATGATGCCGGTGATGATGAATACATCCGGATGGGCTGCTTGTAATTTGATATGCTCGCCGATGGCAGTGAGATAAAACGAACCCGAAGCGCCATAGAGCATCGCGATCCCGAACAATAAAAACCCGGTGGAGAAAGCGCCCATCAAAAAATATTTCATCGCGGCTTCATTGCTCAGCAAATCCTTTTTTCGAATGCCTGCAAGCACATACAAGCTGAGTGAAAGAATTTCCAGTCCCAAAAACAACATGAGGACATTGTTGAATGACACCATCACTACTGCGCCAATCAGTGAAAAGATGATGATAGAAAAAACTTCAGGGAAATATTCATCCTGCGCTCCGTAAATCATGTAATAAAAAAGAAGCGTAAACAAAGCACCGATCAAACACACTGATGAAAATGCAACGGCGAAATTGTCATACGCCATCATGTCGTTGAAGAGATGTGCGTTTAAATTCCACGCATAGTAATTCAGAACCATCACAGCCATCAAGCCAAGCACGGTGAGCGGCATGAGAATCTTTCGCAGGTTGAACACCCCGCCGAACATGGCGAGCATTCCGAGTGCTGTGAGTGAAATCAAAACGTTCATTGCGCGGCTGCCGTTATCGTTGTTTGATGAAAGACCTGCAGAATAGAATCAACCGATGCCTGGGAAATATTCAACAGCACATTAGGATACACACCAATCGCAATCACCAGGATGCACAGCGGAATCAAAATCCAATTTTCATTTCCTGAAACATCTCCGCCTTCAATCGAATTCCGCAGTACTACGGAATTCGCTTCACCCAGAAAAACATTTCTGTACAAACGCAGCATGTATGCCGCACCGAGAATCAATGTTAATCCGGCAACGGCAGCGAACCATGCATTGTGATTATACAATCCATTCAGCAATAAAAATTCTCCTACGAAACCATTGGTAAGAGGCAATCCTACACTTCCCAGCAAAACAATAATCACCAACCAACTGAATCGTTTCATTTGTCCTGCCACACCGCTCAAGTCCTGCATCCATCGCGTGCCATATCTCCTTTCCAAAATATCAATGATGAAAAACAACGCGACCACATTTACACCGTGATTGAACATTTGAATCACAGCGCCCTGCACTCCCGATGAAGTACCGGCGAGTGTCCCTGCCGCAATCAATCCCACGTGCGCGATGGATGAGTAAGCAATCAATCGCTTCAAATCATTTTGCCGCAATGCAATTGCAGATGCGTACACGATGCCGATGATGCAAAGAATCATGGCAGTGTTTCCCCATGCAGCAACACCTTCAGGAACAATCGGCAGCACAAAGCGAATTAAGCCGTAGATGCCCATCTTCAGCATGATGCCGGCGAGTAGCATCGTTCCGGCCACCGGAGAAACAGTATAGGTATCCGGTTGCCACGTATGAAATGGAAAGATTGGAATCTTCACAGCGAAGGCGAGAAAAAATGCCCAGAAGATCCACGCTTGTTGTGTACTTGTGAGTTGAAGATGATAGAATGATTCTATGTCGAATGTGTGAGGTGCAGGAGTTCTGAAATACAAATACAGAATCGCTATGAGCATGAATAAACTTCCTGCCAATGTGTAAATGAAAAACTTCAGCGTGATGGGAATGCTTCTTTCGCCACCCCAGAATGCACAGATGAAATAGACAGGAACTAATGTGAGTTCATAAAAAACATAAAAAAGAAAAGCATCTTTCGCCATAAATACGCCGAGTAAACCGAATTGCATCAGCATCATCAACGCGTAGAAAGATTTAGGATTTAAGATGGAAGACTTAAGACTTGCTGCGATGATGAACGGATAGAGTAACGTAGTGAGCAAGACGAGAATGGTTGAGATACCATCCATTTCAAGATGGAAGCGAATGCCGAGATCAGGAACCCAATCCTGATCCAGGTAAACTCTGCCTGTTTGTTCAAATACGAGAGTATAAATTGTGTATGCGAGTACAGCTAATGATGCGAAGAGGGCAATCTGCCTGCTGTTTTTTCCATCCACTATTAAAATGGATAGTAGAGCGAGAAGAGGAATGATAAGAAAGATTGCTGCGTACATCAGAGATGATTTGTCGTCATTGCGAGGAACGAAGGGTAAGCCTGAGCGAAAGGGTGACGAAGCAATCTCCCGGATCCATTTGCAAAACTCGTGGGGATTGCTTCGGAAAGCTCGCGCACAAATTGCTACCCTGTTTTCCTCGCAATGACGATTTCAATTTCATTCAGAACAAATTCATTTTACTCAATCCAAATACCAAGAGCAACACAATTCCAACAACCATCGCCAAAACATAAAAGCCGATGTTGCCGGTTTGTAATTTTCTTAATTGCGTACTCAACCAAATGGTTGAAGCGCCCAAACCATTCACTGTGCCGTCAATCACATTCTTCTCCATTTTTTCATAGAAGAAATCACCAAGCCATTCCAATAGCTTCACGATTACGCGGTCATAAAATTCATCCACGTAAAACTTGTTGTAAGAAAGCTTGTACCAGAGAGGAAGTGATTCTTCATTGATCGTGGCCGACACTTTCTTCTGCGCATAGCGCTGGTATGCGAGTCGAATGACAATTGCGAGCGTGACAAGCGTTGCAATGATCACTTCAATTTCCAATGCGTTCGATTCGAATGGTTTTGTAAGCCGTGCATTTTGTTCAAATACCGGAGACAGATATTCCCTCACCCACTGATGCGCTCCTAACAGGGAAGGCAGTTCGAGGAATCCTGCGATGGCAGCGAGCACAGCGAGGATCATCAATGGAATCGTCATCACTTTCGGTGACTCATGCAAATGCTCCTGCTCGTGATGGGTGCCGCGAAACTCGCCATAGAAGGTCATGAACAGCAACCGAAACATGTAAACAGCCGTGAGTACAGATGTGACGGCAAGAACCCAAAACACAACAGGAGAATTTCCATAAGCGTCAAGGAGAATTTCATCCTTGGAAAAGAAACCTGCGAAGGGAGGAAAGCCTGTGATGGCAAGTGTTGCAACTCCCATGGTCCAGAATGTAGCCGGGAGAAATTTTTTCAAGCCACCCATCCTGCGCATGTTCTGCTCACCACTCATGGCATGAATCACGCTCCCTGCTCCGAGAAATAAAAGCGCCTTGAAGAATGCATGTGTCATCAAATGAAAGATTCCGCTGTCATACGCTGACGATCCTTCCGCAACAAACATGTAACCGAGCTGGCTTACGGTCGAGTAGGCCAAAACTTTTTTGATGTCGCTCTGAGTGACCGCAATCATTGCGGCAAGTAAGGCAGTGCAGCATCCGACAACCGTAACTACCTCAAGAGAGATTGGTGCAATGCAATAAAGAATGTTTGAGCGCGCTACCATGTACACACCTGCGGTCACCATCGTGGCTGCATGAATGAGTGCGCTCACAGGAGTGGGTCCCGCCATTGCATCAGGCAGCCACGTGTACAATGGAATCTGCGCACTCTTACCGATTGCTCCGATGAAGAGCAGCAGTGTGATCGCAACAATTACTTTATCATTCGTAATGAATGATGATGAGGCAGAAAAAACTTTGTCAAAATCAGACGAGCCGAACGTGATGAACATCAGAAACACACCGAGGATAAATCCCAGATCACCAATACGGTTCATGATGAAAGCTTTGTTTGCTGCGGCGGAATATTCTCTGTTCTTCCACCAGAAGCCAATGAGGAGGTACGAACACAACCCCACTCCTTCCCAACCGATGAACATCATCACATAGTTCGCACCCATCACGAGAATGAGCATGAAAAAGATGAAGAGATTCATGTACGCGAAAAATTTTCCGAACCCTTCATCACTGTGCATGTACCCGACGGAATAAACGTGAATGAGAAATCCAACTCCGGTGACAATCATGAGCATGATGAGCGTGAGATGATCAATCCAGAAAGAAAAATCAATGCTGATGTTTCCGGCGACAATCCAGTTGTAGAGCGAAATCTTTTCTGAGTCAAAATTTCCTGTGAGTGATTGGATGAAGAGTGTTGCAGAGATTAGAAATGAAATCAGCACGCTTCCGCAACCGACGAGGCCTGCTGTGTTTTTTGAGAGCTTCGGAAAACCAAGACCGTTAATGACAAATCCCAAAAAAGGAATGAAGGGGATAAGCGCGGCGAGTTGGTTCATTTACTTTTTTGGAAGAGGCGCAAAAATAGCAGGGAAATTCGATTTACTCTTTAGTCAAATCGTTCGCCCCCGTTGCAAATGAACCAACCTCGGGGTTGAGCCAAGGAGGTGTAAGATTGAGAGTTCATTTAATCTAAAAAAGTTTTTAAATTTGAAGAAGGCAAAACACTACACTCATGAAGCCGGATTCGTCAAAGCGATCACACGCGCTTTTTCGGTTTATGCTTACAGCATCACTCCTGCTGATGATGCGATGTTCTTCTTTCGCCCAGGTGTTTTGGATTGAAAACTTCACCACCACC
Source organism: Chitinophagales bacterium (assembly GCA_035638255.1). Lineage (GTDB taxonomy): Bacteria > Bacteroidota > Bacteroidia > Chitinophagales > UBA10324 > DASRAJ01. The sequence goes on along the minus strand of DASRAJ010000166.1, from coordinate 27,661 downwards.
TGCGCAGGATTTTCCACCACATGCACCACGTCATACTTCAATGCAAATGATCCCAGTCCGAATGGACCCTGGACAGAAACTACCATCGGTGTGCAGGGAAGCAAAGCGGATGTATGGTTTGTAAGTGACGCTGAAGATGGAAACTCCGTAGGAAGTTGCGGAACAAGCAGCGGCGGAAACGCTACACTTCATATCGCAAACGTTCCCTGCAGCTTGTGCTTTCCGTGTCCTTCGGGTGATTGCGCAGCCAAATATGATGCAGGCGGTTTCGGCATCAATGCAAAAACGGATAAGCGCGTTGAATCGCCGCTGATTGATTGCTCAGGGAAAAGTAATATCACCTTAAGTTTTATATGGCTCGGTAAAGGGCAATTCTCCGGTGGTATTTATAAAGATTATACCGACCTGGTCTATTCTTCTAATGGCGGCACTACATGGTCAGTGCTCCGTCACGGCTTCCTGGGATCAACTTGTTCAGGCAGCCGTGGCGTATGGGCCTGCTATCAAACGACGCTTCCTGCCAGCGCTGATGGTAATGCGAATGTGAAGATCGGTTTTGAATGGGTAAACAACAACGATGCTGCCGGCAGTGATCCATCATTCGGTGTGGATGACATTTCGCTTTCGGTTAATGGCACCATCAACTCAGCGTGCAGCTTTGCGCTTCCGATAGAACTTGTGAATTTCAGTGGCTCCGTTGTAAATAATGCGGTGCAATTACAATGGCTTACCAATTCTGAAATCAACAACGCCTATTTCCTCATTGAGCGATCTTCCAATGCCACTCACTTTGATTCCATTGGTGTTGTGGGGGGTGCGGGTACATCAATGATTGAAAATAAATATTTCTTCTCTGATATTTCTCCGAATGCAGGAACAAATTATTACCGCCTGAGACAAGTGGATTACAACGGGAGCTTTAGCTTTTCAAATGCCGTCGCCATCAAAGTGATGGATGAAGTGACGAATGCCTTCCAGCTATTTTCGAATCCATGTCCGCGGGGAAAAGAATTGTCTCTTGCCTTCACATTGCTTCAGTCCCATGATGTCCATTGGGTGATTGAAGACCTGCAGGGAATCATTCATTCACAATATGCAGCAAGGTTGAGCGAAGGATTTCACTCGCAGCAGATCGCCACTGTTGATGTGCCTGCCGGATGTTACCTTGTTGGATTTAGTGTTGATGACTCACCGGTGAAATTCAGTAAGCTGATTGTTTACTAAAAAAATTTTGAAGTGGCTGAAATCACGTCGCCGTATCGCGGCGAGTTGGTTCATTTACTTGAGAAGAGGCACAAAAGTAAGGGGAAATGTAAAACTGAAAGGAAGGGAAATCCATTTCAGACTTGCGACATTCGAAAAACATTTAACACTCACAAATCTTGCTATCTTTCTTCCAGCAAACAATTTTGAGTGACAAAAACTTGGATAGTTATTGAAAAAATAATGGCTCTACTCCTCCTTGCCTCGGGGAGTTACATGCTTTACATGTCCATCTATGCATTGCACCAAATTATAAGCATTGGTTACAATTATGGTTTATTAAACAAGGAAACAATTTCCTATCTTAAAATTTTTAAGAATTTTCATCTTCAAATTCTCTTAGGATTGGCATCCATATGTTCTGGAGGACTCCTGCTTTTTGGGAAGAGGTTAGGTTGGCTAATTGCTTTGATCGTATTGTTTTCAAATGCGACGATACTTTTGATCCCTCGCCCTGGAAAGTATTTTCATGAGTACTATGTAGATAAGAGCTTTTTTCTTTTTGGGGTACCACTCGCTTTACTTTTTCTATTAGCATTTTCCATTCTGCTATTGAAACCTTTTAGAAAAAAGTATTGTCCAATTCAAAAAACCTGGTGGACAATTGGTGCAGCTATTTTAATTGTGATTATAGACAAGACCCTTGTTTTTTTGCTTTCTTAAATAAAAAATGCTGTCATAACACTCAACTGCTTTTTCATAATCTCCTAACTCAAGTCGACATATGCGTATGCATTCTATGCACTTGGATTAGCATATCTAAATTTGGGAAATAACGATACAGCCAAAAAGAAAATGCTTAAGAACCATGTGCAAACCCGGCGACCATTTCATTCAGATCAAAATCATTGGAGCATCCGGTATTCCCAAAGAAGCATGGGAATACAAACTTGGCAACCGCAGCGCTCTCGAATAGTTTTCTCTTCTGAGTTAAATTATTTTTGTGTAAGAAAGTGCAATAAAATATTATTGATTTCAACTTCAAAAAGCGATTGCTCCCATGATGATTCCTGTAATGAATAAAGAATCAACAGCTCAGGAATTAGCTAACCTAAGCTGGCTGCTCGATGAACTCAAGATATCTTGCGAAGATCCAAATCTGCGTTGGAAGATAGCCCAATTGGCAAGCAAGGCAGAAGAGTTGCATGAAAAATTTCTCGATGAATTTAATCTTCATCCGTTATCTCCTTTAAAGCATTACAAAGAGCTATCTGCTAAATTATCTGCCAATGAGAGAATTGAAGCCCTGTTATCCTTTGCCTTTCAATCAGGCGCAATGATGGATTACGCACGCTATGAACAATTTGATCCGGGCGAAGAGTTTCAGGATAAAATAAAATCAATTACAAAAGAAACGCTTCGTCTTCTTCATGAGAAAAGAGGATGGAGAAGTGAAGATGATTAATTCTGTTCCAAATCAGAATGGTATTCTCCCGCTGCCCTCCGTTCCTTTCTTCTTTCCTTTCTTAATTGAAATGGCTTTCTGTTTCCCCAGAAAGAATTGCAATTTCATTTCGAGGTTGATGATTCTCCGCTCGAGTTCAACAAGTTTCTCCTTAGCAGTCATTTTAAGGATTGCTTTTTATTTGTCTTCCAAAGTTAACAGATGTGCTTGAATGGTAGGGTGACACTTGAGCACATCACCCACTGAAGGTATTTGATTTTCTTTCTTACTTTTCTACTTCCAAAATTTTCTTTGACGAATCATGAAACAATTTCTGCCGTTCATTTTTCTGCTTTTCACTTCACTTACAAAAACTTCTTCTTCCCAAACTCCATCCCTCCTCTGGCATTTCGATACGCACGACATGTCATTCGGCAATTCCGCTGCGGCTGATCTCGATGGCGATGGGCGATTAGAAATCGCTTTCAGTTGCTATTGGAATGACAGCTTTCTCTATGTGCTGAATGCTGAAGATGGCTCACTGCTGTGGAAATACAATTGCGGAGGTTGCAATGATGCCGCTCCTATCATTTATGACGTCACCGGCGATGGGCAGCTTGATGTGATACTCGGTTCATCATGCGATCCCGTCTTGCGTTGCTTCAATGGAAGTAACGGCGATCTCGAGTGGCCCAAAAGCTTTGGAGGCACCGATTCACCGCCTGCCATAGCAGACATTAATGACGATGGCGTGCCCGACATTCTCGTCGGCGATTTTGAAGGAAGGTTGAATTGCTACAATGGCAGCAATGGAAATTTGCAGTGGCAGGTAGTAGTGCAAACGAATTGCACCATTCAAACATCACCCGCACTCGTTGATCTTAATGGTGACGGACAACTTGATATCGTTGTTGCAACATGGAGTTTCACCGCCGACGGTGACAGCAGCAAGATTGTTGCATACAACGGCACCGATCATACCGTGATGTGGCAGAATCCCACGCCGCAAGATGTGATGTATCACGGAGTTGCATTCGGTGATATTGATTTGGATGGCAAGCCCGAACTCGTGATCGGCTCTTATGACGGAACACTGTACATGCTCGATGGCGAAACAGGTTTCATTCATCGCTCATACACTCCCCCCGGCACATTTTACATTGGCGCGCCTGCAACGCTTGGCGATGTGAACGGCGACGGACTTCTTGAAACCGTTTATGTGGACGGAAGCGAACTGGGCGTACTCGATACCGGATTCAATTTGCTTTGGGATTACATCATCCCCGGCGTAGGCACCGCATTTCGCGGCGCCGCGCTTGCCGATGTGAATGGCGATAATCTTCCCGACGTGATCTTTGGAACTACGAATGGAAAAGTGGATGCACTCAATGGATCCGACGGCATTCCGATTTGGGAAGAAGATTTAGAAGCAGACTACGGGACAAACTTTGAAGTGGACCATAGTCCCATTGTAGCTGACTTTGATGGTGATGATACGCTCGATGTATTTGTCGTTGGCGGGCATGCAGAATATCCTAACATTCAAAACAATTATGGTCGAGCATACATGATCCAGGCAGGTGTTGGCAGCGGCCCCGATTGGCTCATGTTTCAGCACGATCAGTACCGGAGCAATTGCTTGTGCACTCCTGTTTCAACAAATGTCATGACTCCGCAAACAAATGGCTTCACTCTTTCTTCTTACCCCAATCCTTTTTCTTCCTCCACTACTTTTCATATTCGCTTGCTGCAGCCGTCAACTCTCGATGTAAGTTTTTATGATGCAGCAGGAAACATTGTGAAAGCTCATCAACTCAAAAATGCATCAGGACTAATCAACATAACCTGGAATGGAACTAATGATCAGGGAGCACTTCTTCCCGCTGGAATGTACTATTGTAAAATTGCCTGCGACGATTTTGAAACCGTGAAGAAGCTGGTAGTTATTAGATGAGTTTGGAGTTTGTGACTTTCCTTAGGACGTTGCAAACGAGTTAGGACCTCGAGGTTCAAATTTCCAATTTCAAATTTTCTAACTTCAATTTTCTACCTTCTACCTTCTCTCTTCTAATTTCTCCCTTCTCCCTGCAAAACTTCAACCAGCAAATCATCCACGTAAATGGAAACAGGATGCGGATTCCAAATATAAATTTTCAAATGATCATCAGGGGCGGTGGCAGCAGGCAGCTTGATCCTGAATGAAATTGATGTCCACGTATTTTTTTTCGGAAGAGAATTATTCATCTCCAATCCCTGCCAGAAATAGATCTTGCCCTCGTGATCGAGTGAAACTACTACTACTCCCTGCTTCCACTGATCAGCTTTGATATCATGTACAAGGCCCTTAATGCTAAGTTGTAAAGTAGCAGGCAATGATAGATTCAATTGATTCAGCGGGGCATCAAGTCCGGGAGAGTATTGCTGATGATCGTCTACTCTGCAGCAATATTTTCCGCTGAACGAAAGCGATGAATCACGGCCGTAAAAATTTTTTGCATCAAAATGTTCAATGAAGAGAGTGTCTTTTACCATCCATTTTATGGTGGCCGGTCCATTGTACCGAAACAAAGCGACCGTGCGATCAGATCCGAAGCAATCTTTTGATTTGAATGTATCAAGCAAAGAAAGACGCTCATCAACCATTAAACTATTAAGTGAAACTTTGGATTCAAAGCTTGAGTAATAATCATCCCAGATCACCACACTGTTTTGAGGAATCGGGTTGTCAGAATTAATCTGCTCTGTTAACCGGCGGTGTGCAGGATCAAAGATGTCAGTACCGAAAGCCACTGATACGTACGTGGCTCTGTAATACATCCTGCTTTCTCTGAACTGATCTTTGTATTTGGCTGCCGCCCTTTCAAGGGCGCTCTCACTTCCATTCAAATCAAAATCACGACACCAATCGAGTTCAAACAGCGAGGCAATCATCACAGCCATCACGATGAAACCGACAGAGACTCGTTGTATTTTTTGTGAGGAAAAAATTTTTATTGCGTTTAAAATTCCATTCAATCCCCGTGCGCAAATAATACCTGCACATGGAACCACACCAATCAAAACCCGGGTTAGCCCGTACGAATGAAAGATGCCGAAATTCCAGAAGATCATGTGCCCAATCCACACGCTGAAGAAGCTTCCGTACACGAGCCACAATTCCTCCTGCGAAAAAATTTTTTGCTTCCTGAAAAAATCCGGAACAAATCGTAAGATGCCGGAAAGCGTACCCATGCAAAAAAGAATCACAAGTCCCCATCCCAGGTACTCGGGCATTCTATTCACAAACACCAGGGGTGAGCCCGAGCCGTATCCGCTTTGAAGCATGGCATACGGCATTGCATCAAACAACCACAGCCAATCTTTGAAGGACAAAAAGGCGATAAGCCCGAGGACGAGATGTCCTATGGCAAGCAGCGGAATGAGCTTCCAGTTTTTTTTGAAGATCAGGTACAGAACATAGACGCATAGAATGATCAACCCTTCTGAACGAAAAAATGGCAGGAACGAAACGAGCAATGCGGCGGCCAAATGCTTTTCTTTCAGCGCAAGAAAAATGACGATGATCAGGGCAAGCGCAAACAAAGGTTCCGTCAATCCCGATAGAGAAAGATGAATGTACATGGGTGAGCTGCATAAGGCAACCACAACAAACCACGCATTACTTAATCGCAACAGCTTCGCACTTCTGTAAGAGAAATAAATAGTGAGCGTAGTTACGGTGACGTTAAAAATTTTTATTCCGGTAAATCCAAATTGTGCGAAGGGAGCGGCGAACAAAACATACAGTGGTTTCGCCCATTGGTTAAGAAAATTATCAGGATGCTGAAAAGCATATTTTGCAAAGAGGAAATGAAAGACGCTGTCACCATCATCACCGGTTCCTTTCGCGACGAATGCTAAAGTCATCATCACGATGTAATAAAATAAAAGCAGGAAGAGAACCGCCCGGTTTTCTTTCTTTATCATTTGGGAAGCGTGAGGTGTATAATGGATTTGGGATTTGGGTTTTCTGCAAGGCTCAGTGATCAGGTTTTCCGAAGGATGCTCCGGACAGGTTTCGAGTTTGACTTTTCACATTTCACCTCTCGTTTCACGATTCACGTTTCACTTCGCCTTCGGCGCATCCTTCACATAGCGAACTGAAAATCCATTCGCTCGGCGATACGTCTGTTTGATGATTTTGTTGTTTCCTTTTTCAAAGTGAATAGCGTAAGCTGTTTGATCAGCATCGGTTGTGGAAGTCCAGTAGAACCCCCATTCATCTTTGAAGTTGTAAATATCAGTGGGGCTGATGTTAGCGCTTTTGTTTCCTCCATACAATAAATTCAATCCCGAAGAGCCGCCATCGAGCAATGCAGTAAGTGCTTTCTCATCACCGCCGAAATGATTGATCAGCGTTTGCCATTCATCGAGCGATGGAAGATGCCAGCCGGGAGGCGCAGCAGCAAGAGCGTTGCTGAAATAATAGAGCCTGCCATATTTTTTGTTGGTGATGGAATCGTTATCGAAGTAAAAACTCTTGGAGGTGCGTACTTCCCAGTTAGTAGTCATCCACGTTTGGTTGCCGATGGTGATGGAGGGAAAATCCTGTGCTGTGATTTTCTGATAACGATCACCGCTGATCATTGAAGAGTTGAGAATAAAAATGAAAAGCAGCGCGATGGGAAAAGTTTTATTCATGTGCCTGTGAACTTGTCGAGGATAAAATTATGTGATTCCAAAGAGTGAAGAAAGAGAATGGGAAATTTTTAACAAAGGTCTTTCCCGGGTTGTTTTTCAAAAGATGTATGATTGAAACATGCATTCAATTTTTCTTTGCATCTGCCGTATCCTGCATCTTCCCTTAAACCCTGATTAGATCCGGTGTGTCTTTGCGTTATTTGCGTCATTCATATTCAATATCCGTAAACTCTGTTGCTGAGAAGTAACCGATCTTTTTGTAAATGTGATTTGACGTCGGATTCGATTTGTCGGTAAAAAGACCGCCATACTGAAGCCATTTTGCAAAATGTGTTCGCTCAAGTTGTGAATTTATCGTGGCGATTAAAATTAATATCACAATTGTCAGTAGTTGTTCATATTGTATGAATTTTTAAGTAAGAATTAGCGATTACTCGGCTTTCGTTTCAGTCGTTTTATTTCATTATCAATAAAACTGCGGTTCATAAATTACAATTATTTGTTTTTTGCTTTTGCCTTTTGCAGGCTTTCAGTTACTCTGAACTTTACAATTTTGGTAATAAGTCCTAATGGCATGGGCTTGTCAAGCGGAAACTGAACCGTACCTTTTCCTCCTTTGTAAACAGAGAGCGCTGTTTTAAATGCTTCGTTTCCTTTCGGTGCAGGATATATCCCGATATGCTTTTTGAAAGCGGCAAAATACACCAATCCCATTCCGTTCAATTTGAACGCCGGAATTCCGTAGCTGATTACTTCTTCTGCCTGTGGAGAAGCCTTTTTAATGGTTGTCCGAATTTGTTCCAGGACTTTTTGAATTTCATTTGGAAAACCTGATATATACTCATCAATGTCTTTTGGCTTTTTCATAGAGTAATCGTATTTATAAATATTTGTTTCAATTTCAGAACAAACACTGTGTTCATTAATTGCTCGTCCGTCATTTGTAATTGTTAATTCACTTTGGGCATTGGCTCACTAAGAAATTTTTCAATCACTGAAACAGTGGCTTTAATAAAATTAGTATCCTGCGGTGTTGTTACCTCTCCTATATATTCTCCGTGAGCGCCGGGAAGAATTGCAAGCCTTGCATGAGGTATAAGGCGATACATTTCGACAGCATGCTCAGGGCGGACGACATCTGCATCGCCAATTATTATAAAGGCAGGTGCATTGATGGCCTTTATATCTTTTTCAGGTATGTCTTTAAAAGACTGCATCCTTGCGACATCTCTTTTATACATTGTATATAGAGCGTTGGTATCGGGGTTTATTTGCAGGTAGGCGTCTTTTAGTGGTTGCGGCATCCCTTCAAATGTTGGATGAGCCATCATTTCCCAGAACCAGGCCGGGGCGCCATCTTTTTTAAAGAAGGTAGATGCCACGATAATTTTATTGACCAGCTCCGGGTGGCGGATAGCCATTTCAAGCGTGGTACTAGCGCCATTGCTGAACCCGAAGACGTCGGCTTTGCTGATATGAAGTTGTTTCAGCAATTCCGCTACATCGTCTGCATCCTGCCCGAAGCTTAACGGACGGTCTATATCGGCTGTGTGGCCGTGAGCTTGCATTTCAACGGCAATAACTTTATGCTTTTCTGCAAAGGAGTGCAGCACTCGTCCAAATGTAGTTTGGATGGTAGAACCGCCCCCATGAATTAAAACCAACGGCGTGCCTGTACCATGGATCTCATAATACATCCTGAGTCCATTTACAGGAGCATAGCTGCTAACACTGTCTGACATGACTTCTTTGGTTTCAGATGATGGCATATTGATTTTTGTGTCTCGTGAATTGTTGCAGCTTAAAATTGTCAAAGCTGTCAGGGTGATTAAAATTGTTGTTCGTATCACTGGTCAAAGTTATTTTTTGTTACGCCGGCTTAAGTTAGCAGTGTTGCCCAAACAAGACGCACAACAATTATTATTCGTAACAAACCTAACAAAAAGTTGCACATGTCAAACACTTGAGCTAAAGACCAGTCGCAGGGATGCCAAACGCAGTCAGGCAGGGTGAGTTTAAAAAGAAAAAGTGTAGTTTCACTCTGCAAAAACCCTATGGAAATTTTTCTCTCACTCTTTATAGAGCAGAACAAAATGAGAATAACGTTACTCTGGGCCGCATTTGCAATTTGCGGAATTGCAAATGCTCAAACGCCTGCATGGTGCTGGGGAAGAGGTTCCGTAGGAACAGGGCATGATGAAGGTCGCAATGTTGCTATTGATGCTTCAGGAAATGTTTATGTTACAGGTTCATTTAATTCCCAGCTAATTACCTTCGGTCCTTACACATTATCAACCTCATCAGGCAACCAGGTATTTCTTGTAAAATATAACCTGGCAGGTGATATACTTTGGGCGAGTAGTTCGTCAGGTTCAGGTGGAAATGGTTATGGTATTGCAACCGATACTTCAGGAAGTATTTATTTGACGGGAACATTTAACAGTAGCATCGCTTTTGGTCCATATACTTTAACCAATGGTGGAGTTTTCCTTGTTAAATATGATGAAAACGGTAATGTACTTTGGGCAAAAAGTGCAGGAGGGATTAATGATGGCGCCAATGATGCTGCTACGGATGCGTCAGGAAATATTTATTTAACAGGAAGTTTTTATAGCCCCTCCATTACCTTTGGCGCCTATACCCTTATCAATGCGGGAGGAAATACGCCCTATGATTTATTTCTTGCCAAATATGATGCTGCCGGCAATGTGCTTTGGGCCACAAGTGCGGGTAGCTCAGATGGAGCCGGGGAATATGGTTATGGTGTTGCTTCTAATGCTGACGGGGGTATTTATATAACGGGGTATCTCGGTGCCGCTACCGTCGCTTTCGACTCCTATATAGTCAATGGTCCCGGATTTTTCCTTACTAATTATGATAGTACAGGCAATGTACTTTGGGCAAAGTACAATGCAAATAATGACGAAGGTAAAGGCGTGTCAACAGATGGCTTTGGAAATATTTATGTAAGAACGGACAATGAACTTATAAAATACAATTCATTTGGAAGTGTAGTTTGGACAAAAATACTGGGGGGTATTGGCTATGATGTAGCCACAGACCTTAATGGCAATACTTACTCTACAGCAAGCTTTAATTCAACTGTAACTATCGATAGTTATACCTTTTCTTTTCCACCGGGCGGCGACCCAATGTATATAGCAAAATGTGATTCAGGTGGCAATGTATTGTGCGCAGCGGCATTAGCAAGCGGCGGAGATGATAGAGATGGCGTTGCCGCTGATCTTTTTGGCAATGCGTACATAGGGGGAGATTATATGGTGAACCCTTTTATTGTCGGAACAGATACTTTACCGTTTGTTCCTGACGAAAGTATTTTTGTCAGCAGATTCACCTGTGGTTCCTGTGACACTGCCATGTCTCCAAACTTTTATTCACTTAGTACTTTTCTCTGCGAAAAATTCTGCACCAATTTCACCGATCAATCCACGAACAATCCGACATCATGGCAATGGAGTTTCCCCGGCGGCATGCCTTCTTCATCAACAGATCAAAATCCAACCAACATCTGTTACAATAATTCCGGCACTTATGATGTAACGCTCATCACTACCAATGCTGGGGGAAGTGATACACTCACACTCTCAAATTACATCACGGTCTATTCCACGCCGCCATTTCCAACCATCACTCAAAATGGAAGCGTTCTCACGTGTTCTCCTGCCGCTGCATATCAGTGGCAATTGAACAGCATTGATATTTCAGGAGCAACACAACAGAGTTACACTTACTCTCAACCAGGATTGTATACAGTGCTCGCGTATGATTCAAACGGCTGCAGCAATTATGCAAGCGCAGATGTTACAGGAGTTGAAAATGTTGCGAGCGAATTTTCCGTTTCTGTTTTTCCAAATCCCCTCACCGGTTCAACCACAATTTCATTCTCTCTCGATAAAAATACCCCCATAACGATCGGAATTTTCGATTTAGCCGGAAGAAAAATGAAGGCATTGCTCGATGAAAATGCAGAAGCAGGAGATCATCAAATTCAGTTGAACCGTGAGCACCTTAGCGCGGGAATTTATTTTCTGAAAGTGAAAATGAATCAAGAGACTTTTAGGATAAAAATTCTAATCGAATAATTTAAGGCATTACCTGGGTATGAATATGAGGAGAACCAGGTCCGGAAGACGCGGCGAGGTTGAAAAGTTGAAGAGAAGGCAGAATTATTTTTGCTTTTCAATCACATAGGTGTTTGCGATTCTGTCATGCAGTGATCTTTTTCGGTCATCGCTCCACAGAAAAATGCAATCCAGTAAATAAACAGCGAAAGCGAAAATGCTAAAGCCTGTGTTGAGCGTTGATTTCCTTGAAAATTCTGAATACGCCGTTAAGGTGGTTGCATCCTCAAAGCCGGGGGCATTAAGGAGTAAGAAAGTGGTGAGGATTGAAAATATTCCAAGCACAATTGAAAATATATTTCTTGTGAGTGCCTCAGTCAAATTCACCTTTTGATACGCTGTATTAACCACGATTAAGTTAAGGGCCATTTTGCCTATTGTTGCTCCATACCTGTATTCAAGAAATGGCTTGTAAGCAATACTGATTAAGGAAGTGATAGCGAGAATTGATGGGCTTTTCCAGGAGATCAGGTTATATATAGCTAAACCTGTAACCGGCAAAAGTATTAGTCCATCAATAAAGAGGGCACCGAGGCGTTTCCAGAATGTTCCGTAAACAACAAGCTGATCTTTGTTATCTGATATATTGGTGTCGAGAATAGTTTCCATCTTTTGCTAAGGTTAAAATGTAAAATGCTACGCGCTAAATGTAATGATGTTCTCCAGAACGCAAAGATACTCATAAGCATTCCGAATCAGTAAATATTATACAAGTCTGACAATATAGCTCCGGAATTTGTTAAAAGAAACGGTTGATCTGAATTGAATGAGCACGGAGTCAACAAATATAAAAGTCGGCCGTATGCCACTCGCTACCTGTCGATTCCTCTTCTACCCAAATTCGTAATTCAACATTACTATGCCACAATTATAGGTGATTGATCTGTTTAGTTTCATTTGCCTGAAATTTTCCAATTGGTCAAAGATGGGAACTCCCCTGCCTAAAGCAACCGGATTGACAAAGAGGTGCAATTCGTCAATCAGCCCCTTACCAATTAAGGAAGAAACAAATGAACTGCCTCCATAAACGATGATGTCTTTGCCGTTTTGGTTCTTAAGATTTTTGATTTCGTCTGCTAAATTTCCTTTTGCAAGTTCAGTATTATTCCACTCCGGTTTGTCAAGTGTCTTTGTGAAGACAATTTTTTTTGCATTTACAATTCGTTTAGCCGCTTCGTACATTGGATCATCAGGTTTTGTAAATGTATCCTGCCAGTAAGGTATATAGTCCATGGCTAATTTTCTCCCGATTAGAATGGTGTCAGTGGTATCCAGAAGATCAAGCACATATTTTTTGATTTCGTCCCAAGCCCACGTAACCCATTTTTGATCATCGTTTTCCCCGTATTGAACGAAGCCGTCAACAGACATCTGCATTTGTAATTTTAATTTTCTCATTGCTATTTAATTGGCGGTTTTAATTGTCAAAGTTAATTTCTTGCAGCCGGTTTAAGTTCGAGGCATTACGGATACCAAAGAAAGGATTAATGAAGTAATTTATTTTTAATTTGCTATGCGTGCGTGCTGCTGTGGATGTGAGGATGGATTATTTTATTTATCACACCGAAGTTTTATTACTGCTAATAATCTGTCTTGAAAGTCATGTAAGAAAAGGTCACCCCAAAACTTGTTGTAGAAATTTATTTTTGATGTAAGGCGATAACTTGAAACAAGACGCAACTTTAATTGCTTGTGATTTATGGTTTCAATTTCATAGGTTGCATTTACAAAGTTGAAGTAGTCACCTGCCAAAACATGCTTATCAAACACTCTGTTTCTGATTGTCTTTGGGTCAACAATAATGTCAAATGAAACTCTTTTGTTGGGTTGCCAATCGGTGATGTGTTCAATAAATGTTAGTCCTCCTTCAAAATGCCCGATACGTAATGCACCTAACTTTTCTTCTGCAAGTACTGCTTCAGTGGGTCGTGGCACTCCAAGATGATTGAAATACCCTGCCTGATATTCGCTGTCTTTGATTTTAGGAACACGGATAATGTTGCTCCAAACATAGTCAGGTGTGGAGTTAATCTCCACTTCACTTGTCACAGTATAAATCTGTGATGGACTTTTAAATGCTTCTTCAATCGGTGAAAAAAGAAATGGAATCAGGATTACCGTCAGCAAGGCGTTTCGCTTCTTATCCTTGTGAATTCTGATTAGCCGGTAAACCAAAGCTGCGATTGTTGACACCATGAAAAATGGTCCGCCAAGAACTAAGAAACAAAGTGATTCTTCCCAGCCTAATAAATACATCATCAGAAAAGCAGACGCCACTGTCAGCCATGGAACGAAAATTATTGTCCGGTACGATTTTATTTGCTTGTCGTCAGCGAAGACTAAAGGAATAATACCCAAAACTGCCGGCACGAGAAAAAGATAAGCTAACGAAACAAGTGTTGCCTCCCTTCCAAAAACAAATCTTGTAACAAGTCCGTAAACAACTCCAATGAGAAGCCCGAGATACACCAGTTTGTCCTTTTCTGCAAGTCGTTTTAGCATTTATTCATTCTTTCAATGAGTTTGGAATTCGCGCTGTCGCCAAATGGGTTTCCGCTAACGCATCAGGAATCTAAAGAAGTAAAAAAAGAAGGGAGCAGATGCACTCATGTTCGTTTACACTACACTGTTTATCATAAGAACCCTCTTATTGAAAATTCGTGATTATTAATTTACCTGTCGTAATTAACGTGTTGCCTTGCATCAGTCGAATAAAATAAATTCCGCCCGGTAAATTGTCGCGATAAAATTTAATTTCCCTTCCCGAAATATTTTTTATTGCTTTTGTCTCCTCTCCGAATACATTATACACTGTTAAGGTTGCATCCTGTAAATTCTTGTTTGCTATAATAGTTGTGACAAATAAAAAAGGATTTGGATAGATGCTGACCTTAAAATCATCCGTAGAAATAAAATTACTGACCGAATTAATCGCACTGCAAGGCAAATAGAGTCCGTTAAGATATACTTCGAGGTTCGTGTAACCGGTGCTGTCCAGGCCGGTTCCGTTGTGATCAGTTGAATCATTCGGATTTAGTCCATTGGCAAGTTCCCAGGCATCGGGCATTCCATCATGATCGGAATCAGGCGGTGGAGTTCCGGTGGCATAAGAAGGATAACTGCTTATAACGGTATTACACCCGGCATAAAAATAATAAGTGGAAGTGGAATCGGGTATCGTGTTCCATGGTGTGTTGATCTTGACTTCAATCACCAGGTTTACGGAGTCAATTATAATCGGAGTGCCTTCTAAACCGTAACGAACCTGTCCCACTCCTGTGCCTGACGTAATAACTATCTTTCTTGAATTGGCGGAATACTGAATCGGGTGACCGAGCATGCTATAAATAATAGTTGAGTCAGTGGCGCCAATCAGGTTTCCTGAATCAAGAAATATGGGAGCTGTACCAATGCAGTCTATTAAACCGCCTGTGCTGTCAATCACACTTTGCAATACTCTGTTGTCTGTTGTGTCACGCTGAGGAAGTAATGCTCCTGCACAAGCGAGCACGGAGTTGTATGCATCAAAAGCAGTTTGCTGTGTAACCGTGCTTGGAACAGATAAGAGCGAAGTAGTTGAAAACAACGCTGCATTACCCGGACCCATGGCGCTGAGCTGCGCCGCTGTAATAAATGGAGTATTCGGGCTGAAATAATTATTGCTCATATATAATTGTGTTCCCAATATAGTAGTCGAATCAAAATCGAGGTGGATCGGGAGTTCGGGATACGGGGAATAGGTGTGTGGTTTATAATAGTTCCCGGAAAAATCGCATTTCAACTGTGCGCCTTCTTCCAGCAACTCGCATCCGTATATCCAGTCATACACAAGATTATTTATAAACTCGTGATCGGTTTCGCTTATGATAAGCGGAGTCCTTGACCCGCAGTGCGCAATGAGATTATGATGAACGCTGGTCTTGCTCGCATCATTGCCGATCAATAGTCCAGTGCTATGAAATCCTTTGGGATGCACGTTTGCATTAAGACCTTCGCTGAGAATGCACCATTGAACCGTTACTGAATTTACACCCGGATCAAAGATGTCGAGTATTTCATCACTGCCCCAGCTAAGCGAGCAGTGGTCAATTATTACATTGTATGAACCTGATTCTATGTCTATACAATCTCCGTTATCAGCAGTCAGCGCAGCATAATCGTTGCCGAGGCGAATGCGCAAGCCGCGTATCGTGACATCGTGAGTGAAAACAGTGAGCGGAAAATTTTTTATCACGATTCCATCACCCGGTGCCGTCTGACCTGCAATATAAATATAGGGGTTTGTAACCTGCACTTCACTCAGGAGTGGAATAATACCCCCGGTGCGGAACACAATAGTCCGGGCTCCTGCAGCATTCACAGCATCACGAAAACTTCCAGGGCCGGCATCATCGAGGTTGGTAACTTCTATCACACGTCCTCCTCTTCCGCCAACAGATACTGCTCCCCATCCTTCCGCCCCGGGAAATGCAGGAATCTGAGCAAAGATATTTGCACTCCCAAAAGTGAGAATAAAAATAACCATCAGGGAAGGCCTTGTTTTCATTCTATTTCTTTTAAGAAACACTAAGACAAATATATCAATATCTTATCAGCATACTCTACTGTTCTTCCGAAGTCGCATTGTTTCAATACTTAAGCTGTTCTATTTAAAATGAAATATTAAGGGAAAAATAAAGGTCACAATAATTGCCCATAGGATGTAAACTGGAAGAAAGATTGATATTGAATTTTCAACTTCCCTGATGTCCGCTTTTTTTGAAACATTCTTAAAGAGGCGGAAGGTTACTATAAACAGATTTGTCAGCATAAGAATATTTCCTCCTAATACCGCAAGCCGGTTTGGAGTAATTCCCCACTCTGAAATTCTAAATAAGATTGCAGAAAGGGCAATCCCGTTTACAATAATGGTTACTATTGATAAAGCCAATAGAATAAAACTGCCTGTTTGGTTTTCGTTTTTCTTAAATGCTTCTGCAACCGAAAATAAAATAATTGCCATAACTCCGATCAGGAGAAAATTAAATATAATTAAAAACTCTCTGTCCTGGTATGGGTCTTTTCCGGAAAATATAATTGCTACTAAATAAACAACCAGGGTGATCAAAACTAAAGGGCTAAATATTTTTGCAATAACGGGAGAAACCTTATTAACCAATTGAGGATTTGTTTGTGTTATATAAGTGCCAACTATTGGCGCTGCAGCAAGTCCGAATATACCAATATAGTCAAAATAAAATTTCTCAATTTCAAAACCAATGACAGAAAAAAGTCCAATGGTAATTCCTGTGAGAACACCTCCTGCAATCAGGATGAGACCGGTCATTATTACTAAGTCACCATTGTATCTCAGGAACTCAAGTCTATTATGGTAGCCCCTTATATTGTCACCAACATATGTAACCCCTAAAACCGCCCACAATAAAAGCGGCAAGTGAATGCAGGATAAAATCAAGGTGTCGCTTTCATTGTCTGCAGGATATAGATTTATGAAGATTAAAGCAATCAAAAATGCAACTCCTGCAAATACAATTTTCTTTATTGAAAGACTCTTTCTCCAAATAAAGTAGGTTGTCAATATTGGAAAAATGATAAATCCTATATTCCTCTGATAAAAAGATTCAGGATCGATATGAAGTAAGAAGGGAAGCTTTGCAATAACGCCCGCCACTAACGAAGCAATTATTACAAAGGTTAATTCTTTGCTGCTCCCCCAGGATATTTCGGAACTTTCGTAATTCAGTCTTTCATTCCAATAGTCTGCAAGTTTATTGTCCGTTAGTTCAGGGTAAAGTAAATTGAATGCAGTCTTAAAAGCTGTCTTATTGTCCCGATACAATTTTTCAAGCTCCCCGGGATTGTCAATGTTCCTTAGTATGTCAGACCTGTTCATTTCTTGTAGTCAGTTTTCGAGTTAATTTAATTTAGAAAGTACTTTGGAATGCAAAGTAAAATCAAATTTTTGAACTGTGCAAGAAAAGTTTAAGATTCGCCTTACGGGGAGAGAAACCTGCCTCAGGCGGAATTGATTATACAAGTTGTAAAGATATTTATTCTCCTGTTCGTTTCTTGCAGTCAGTTCGTGTTAGCACTGTCGCCCAAGCATGACGCATAACATTTAATTATCGGTACTTTTCTTCCCCCTAATGGCAAGTCCAATGTCATTAAGTTAAAGGATTGATCATTGGTTATTTGATGAATATTTGACTAAGTGCGGGGCAAGATTTGAGCAATCAACGTCCACGTTACTGCAGTGCCAAGTTATATAAGTTCCCGGCATTGGTGCGCATAACCATGGTTGCGATTTCTTTGGCGAGGCTGAGGGTGATTTCATGATTTATTTCAACTTCTTCAAATTTTTATTTCCCATCAATGATTTCATTTGAGTAATAGCAATGCTGTTGATCCCGATTGATCGGGACGATCGCTTTGCCGCATGCCCTGGTGAATCAGCACAACGTTGATGCTGTCCCATGTTATGTGCTGCTTTTCTTTCAGTCGTTTGAATAACTCAACGAAACTGTCGTGTCTTGTTGCTGTATGGCTGTCAATTCAATACTTGATTTCCACAATTCGGCTTGATATGCTTTCTTGTAGGAGTCGGCAGAGGATTTGGCTACTTTTCCTTTTGAAAAATAAATTCCGTTTAGCTGATTTAGCTCTTTGCTGAAGGCAAGATTTGCCAATCTGCTTCCTGATGTCGAAGGTGAATTGATGTTTTTGCGCAAATAGCTCAACATCGGCATTATATAATTCCACGCGAGACGAAGTGGTGCAGGATAACTTTTCGCAAGCCCCGTGCCGGGGGTTAATCCCGGATCAAATGCATTTACCCGAATGTTTTTGTCCGCCAATCTTTCGTGAAGAATATATGTTGTCATTACGTTGCATAGTTTTGAAGTTGAATATCGCCTTTGTCCAACCCTCTTTTCTTTTTCTGAAGTTTCTTTCGCGAAAGCCAATTCTTTTATTGATGTGAATACGGGAGGTTCAATGGCTGTTTTGGTTGCGGGGTCGTGAGTGTCGCTGGATGTAAATGTTATACTTCCGTTTTTCTCCATGCAGGGCAACAATAGTAACGTCAAATAAAATCCGCCTAAATGGTTTGTTCCGAAAGTAATCTCAAAACCGTCTTTTGTATAGGCTGTCTTGCCGATGTTCTGCAACCCTGCATTGTTTACCAATGCTGTGATAGGGGTACCCGGTAATTTTAAAAAAGCTACTTTAAAATCTCTGACGGATTGCAACGAAGCCAAATTCAGCGGCAGACAGATCAGGTTTTTATGGTTTGTCTTGCGTTTTATTTTTTGAACGGCTTCATTGCCTGCCTGGATATTTCTGCAGGCCAAAATAATTTGGTGATCAGGTGCAAGTTTTGCCATTTGCATTGCACATTCAAAACCAATTCCGCTATTCGCCCCTGTGATGATGATTGATTTCATTTTCTTTCTTTTGATTAACGATGCAAAAGTGGATCGTTAAAAAATGAAATCATTTGCCATTTGGCAAGAAGCAATTTAGCGACTAATGTTTTTTCTGATCCTGCTCAAAGAAGATTGTGTGATGCCTAAATAGGAAGCTAAATAGGATAAAGGAATCCTGTTGGCAAGTGTGGGAAATTGAGTAAAGAAATTAAGGTAACGTTCTGTTGCGTCTTCTGCCAGCATCGGGCTTATCTTATTCACTTTTTCCAGTAACGCCTTGTTTAATATTTTATTGATGAGGTCGTCCCAAATAAGAATAGTCATGGACAACTCTTTCATCGCTTCTTTCGAAAAGACTATGAATTTGCAATCAGCAATTGCTTGTATATATCCTGAAGAAGGAATGTTTTGATTGTAGCTGTTGATGTCCACTATCAGGTTATTTTCGTCAATAAAATACTTGGTAATTTCATCGCCTTTGTTGTTGTAATAGCAAATTCTAACAATGCCCTCTGTTAAAAAAGCAACGTCACGGGGAATTTTTCCTGCCTCCTGAAAGTATTCATCTTTTTTGATTTCCCTGAATACTCCTTTGCTTTTCACCAAATCAATCTGCTGCTGATTTAGGTGTGCAAATTGAAGAAGATAATTTATTAGTTCTTTCATGGCTGCAAATTGGCAAATGGTTGCAAAACAGAATTTGTCATTTGGCAAAAAGTATTCTTTCGGGGTTGTCCCTAAAGTAGCACAACATTTAAGGATGCGCTACTCCATGGAACAGTAGCGCATATCCAAGACACAGGGCGTGGAAATGTGCAGATTACACCTTGCTTAAATCCGTGTACAAGATTGTTGTTGGCCGACCATAATGACCATGTAATTGAGAATCTGAAAACAATTATTTATCAGGTGCCTTTGAGCCATCGGATGGATTTTTAGGAGTGAAAATATAATTGATGTTGATCTTTTTTACTTGTTCATTCGAACTATTTTCATTTCCACTTCCATTCTCACCTTCACTTTCGCCCTCAGCTTCATTCATCCATTCCGGCAACACATCATCCGGCGGCCCTTTCTGCCTGTAATAGACCGCGAAAAAAATTCCGGAGAGAAAACCGACGAGGTGCGCTTCCCACGAAACCTTCAGCACATACGGAAACATTCCCCAGATCATGCTTCCATAAATAAAAACCACAGCAAGTGAGAGCGCCAGCAGTTCACGGCTTTTCCTGAGGATGCCGCTGAAGAAAAGAAAGCTCGCCATGCCATACACGATACCGCTGGCACCGATGTGATAGGCATCTCTTCCGATAAGCCACACTCCTATTCCGTCCATGAGCCAGATCAGGAGCACCACCCGGTACGCAACATTGCGATAGAAATAAATCATCAGGAACCCAAGCACCAGCAAGGGAATGGTGTTGGATACAAGATGGTCCCAGCCGCCATGAATGAGCGGTGAGAACAGGATTCCTGTCAATCCTGAAAATGATCTTGGAAAAATTCCGAGCACACCGAAATCAGAGTTAGTTCCCCATTGCAATAGCTGAATCAGCCAAAGTATCACCACAAACAATAACGGAATCAGCACACTCACCCGCTGGCGGTTGCGTTGCGCATCCCGTTGTTCATTCACGACTATCATAGCAGTTCAAAATAAAGGAGTGAAAATCTTTTTTCTGAAAATCAAAAAACGCTTTTTACTTTTCACCTGTCCTGTCTGCCTCCCCCCGATTCACCGGTGGATTTTTTCGGGAACCAAATAACCTCAAAACAAATTTTCACCATGAAAAAATTCTTGAAAATACTCGGCATCCTGATTCTGATTGTTGGTGTCGGTGCAGGTGCGTTTGCACTTTACATCAGCATCAAAGGTATTCCTAATTACACACCTCAAGACCCGGGTGCGACTGTGCAGAGTGATTCTGCAAAAGTTGAGAACGGAAAAAGATTGGCGGAGATGCTTTGTAAGAATTGTCACTGGGATCCTTCCACCGATAAATTCACGGGCAGGAAAATTTCCGATCCAGGCCTTGCTCAATTCGGAACACTTTATTCCGCCAACATCACACAGGACAAGCAATATGGAATAGCTGATTATACCGATGGACAAATTCTTTACCTGCTTCGCACCGGTGTGAAACGCAACGGCGGTTACGCTCCGCCCTGGATGCCGAAACTCCCGCACATGAGTGACTACGACATAAAAAGTGTGGTTGCCTTTCTGCACTCGAATGATCCGTGGGTTACTCCCGGCAATGTTGCGGACACGTTGCCAACGCCGTCATTCCTCGCGAAGTTTCTTGCCAATTTTGTGTTCAAGCCATTGCCTTACCCTGATCATCCGGTTCCACAACCTGACACTACAAATAAAGTTGAATGGGGAAAATATATTGTAACAGGAATGTTGGATTGCTATCCATGCCATAGCGCCGATTTCAAAACAATGAATATGGCCGAGCCTGAAAAGTCTGCAGGCTTTATGGGAGGTGGAAACCAGGTGGGCGATAATGCTGATGGACAACACATGCACTCAGCGAACCTGACTCCCGACAAAGAAACAGGCATTGGCAATTGGATGGAAGAAGATTTTGTGAAGGCAATTCGCTTCGGTCAAAAACCGGATGGCAAACCGATTCGACTACCAATGGTTCCGTATCCGCAGCTCAGTGTTTCAGAAGCGAAAGCGATATTTGCTTACCTGCAAACTATTCCCGTCATTCATAACAAGGTGGAGAATCCGCCGCAATAGCAGTTGGGAAAAGATGGTTGGCAACTGGTAGTTGCAGTTGGCAAAAAAAACAATACACGAGTTCTCCCGATTTGATCGGAATTCACGTAACACCACTCGACAACGATTCACGTAACACGACTCGATTCACTATTCACCATTCACCATTCACCATTCACCCGTCTTCTGCCTTCAAACAACTCCACACACACTTTTCTTCCTAACTTGCGCCTGCAACCGTACACATGCGAACATTACTCGCTGTCATTTCTTTACTTTTTCTTTTTGTTTCTTGCGAAAAGAAAATGGAAGCTGATACTCTTTTCTTCAATGCAAAAATCTACACCGTAGATGCCGACAACACCATTGCAGATGCGATGGTGATCAATGAAGGCAAAATTATTTTTGTCGGGAAGAAAGAAGAGGCACAGGAGCAATACATACCTAAAACTCAAATTGATTTAGCCGGGAAATTTGTGTACCCGGGTTTCATAGATGCCCATTGTCATTTTGCAGGATATGGATTGAACCAATCACAGGCGCTTTTATCCGGAACAAAATCATGGGATGATGTGATTGATAAAGTGAAAGCGTATGCAGCAACCAAGCCCGATGGCTGGATTGTTGGCAGGGGATGGGATCAAAATGACTGGTCCGGCAAGACTCCTTCAGGGGAGAAAAAAGATTTCCCCACCAATGAAAAATTGAATGCACTGTTTCCGAATCAACCCGTTTATCTCACCCGCATTGACGGACACGCCTGCATCGCAAATCAAAAGGCGCTGGACCTCGCTCACATAACAGCAAACACAAAAATTGCGGGTGGTGAAATTCTTCTTCAGAATGGAAAACTCACCGGCGTGCTGCTCGACAATGCGATGGATTTAGTAAAGGAAAAAATTCCGCAGGCGACAAAATCACAGCTCGAAGATGCCTTGCTAACCGCACAGCAAAATTGTTTTGCTGTGGGATTGACAACCGTTGATGACTGCGGACTTGAGAAGTACAAGATTGATGCGATTGATCTTTTGCAGAAGGATGGAAAACTGAAGATGCGAATCTATGCCATGGTAGCTGATGATGATTCTTCCAAAAATTATTTCTTCAGTCATGGTCCTTACAAAACGGACCGGCTGAATGTTCGGGGCGTGAAATATTATGCAGATGGTGCGCTTGGCTCGCGCGGCGCTTTATTGCTCAAGCCGTATAGTGATGACAAGAACTCGCAGGGACTGCAGCTTCATCCCACTCAGTATTACGAAGACCAGGCAAAGCTTTGCCTCCAGTATGGCTTTCAGATGTGCACCCATGCGATAGGCGATTCAGCAAACAGAATGATGCTGAACATCTACGCAAAAATTCTCGGGGGCCCCAATGATAAGCGGTGGCGCATTGAGCATTGCCAGGTGGTGGCGCCTAATGATTTTGAGTTGTTTCATCGCTTCAGCATTGTACCTTCAGTGCAAACAACACATGCAACAAGTGATATGGCATGGGCCATTAACCGCCTCGGGGTGTTTCGCATCAAGGGAGCCTATGCCTACAAAGATCTGCTGAAGGAAAACGGATGGCTGGCAAATGGGAGTGACTTTCCGGTGGAAGATATTAATCCGCTCTATGGATTTTACGCCGCGGTGGCAAGAAAAGATCAGCAGGGAAATCCGCCCGATGCATTTCAGCCCGACAATGCGCTTACCCGTGATCAGGCCTTGCATGCGATGACCATTTGGGCGGCGCAAGCCAACTTTGAGGAGAATGAGAAAGGAAGTATAGAACCGGGAAAGTTTGCAGACTTTGTAGTGCTGGAAAAAGATATTATGACCATTCCCATTGAAGAAACTTTTTCAGTGCATGTGCTGAGCACTTATATAAACGGCGAGAAAGTATTCTCAAGATAGCATACAAAACGATGAAGGTCGGAATCATCAGGCACGGAAATGTTTTATACCGTGATCCGTTTTTTTCGACCGGTAAAACATTTGATGCGGGAAGAGTAGCTTATGATGCTGCCGCCATAGCCAAGACCACATTAAAAATAATGGCTGAAGATTTTCCGGTGTGCTATGTTAGCTCTAAACAAAGAGCTATAGACACTGCAAACCTTATATATCCCGGAACATTCATGATTACAGATGAAATTATTGAGGTGCGGAATTCCGCCCTCTTCCTTCTTAAAATTCACCTGCCTTCAGCGCTGCGATCCGTTATAGGAAGAATCGCCTGGTTCTTCAACTATCACAAAATGCCGGAAACAAGAATGCAGTCTAATCAGCGAGCGCAAAAGTTTCTTGCCCACCTCGTAGAAACAACAGAACAGAATGTATTGCTGGTCACGCACGGATTCTTCATGCAATCATTGCGTCATGAATTGAGAAAGCTTGGTTTCAAAGGACACTGCCCTTATTTGCCGCCTAATGCGACGCTGTATGTTTTCGAAAAGAAATAATTCTTTTGCATCAGGCTATTTCTTCCCGGCAGATAATTCGGCTATCCATAAACCTGTCGAATACTTATATCCATCATGAAGAGGTTTTTTAAGATAACTTTTTACATTAGTGCCCTCTTTGATCACACCTAAACACCTTAAAACTCATGAGCAACTTTCCCATCCTTGATCTGGTAGCTGGTATCATTTTTCTATTCTTCCTGCTCAGCATTATTTGCAGTTCAATCGTAGAAATAATTCTTACTGTGAAAAAAACAAGAGGGAAGGTGCTGGGCGCCTGGATTAAAGGAATTTTCAACAAAACCGCTCCCGGTGCGGCGGTATCACTTGGGCAGGAGATCATAGATCATTGCGCTGTAACCGCATTGTCCAAGGCAGGTCAATCTCCATCGTATATTGATGCAAGAAATTTTGTGAGCGCCCTGCTGGAAAAAGTGACTAAACATTCTGCCGTACCCATTGGCACCACTCTGAATATCCCAAACACGATTGATGATTTCAAAAAAGCAATAGCCGACAGTCCTGTTCTGCCTACGGATTTGCAACGTGCATTGCTTACATATGCCACGGAGGCTGAGGATACTTTTGCGTCAATAACTCAAAAGACTACCGGTGCATTGGAACTGTTCCGCGGCAAAATAGAAAACTGGTATGATACCAACATGGATCGAATCAGTGGGACGCTGAAACAAAAATATACACGACGCTATACCATGATTGCAGGCATCGTCACTGTCCTTTTCCTGAATGCTGACAGTATAGAGATTGCAAAATACCTCTACGCCAATCCGGAAGCGCGGAATAAATTGGCCGCCCAGGCTTATCAAACAGGATCTGATGACAGCATTCGCACAAAAATGGAAATGCTGAAACATTCACACAATGCCGCCGATAGCATTTCTGCCACCCAATTGGAGGAGACTATGAAATCAAAGTTCGAAGAAATTAACCAGGCAAAGGCAGCACTGAATGAATCAATACCGTTAGGATGGAATAGACCAAATCCTGCCGGTGGCAAAATGTCTTATATACAAATCGCTGTGTCTGTTTTACTAAAGATCGTCGGATTAGCTGTGACAGTTCTGGCGATCATGATGGGCGCGCCTTTCTGGTTTGATGTGCTGAATAAAATTTCAAACCTGCGTAGTTCCGGTGCAAAGCCGCCTTCTTCAACAGATCCGAATGGGAAATAGCATTCCGGATTTTCTGCAAGAAGCTGCGAATGGATGTTTGATTTCCCGATTGTCTCGATTGAATCGGGACAGGACAGGTAGGATTTCACTAAAGATCCGGACAGATCGTATTTAGAGCAGGGAAATTTTTTCAGCCACCGTTCCTCTTTCTCCCTTTTTGATGATGGCAAGAATTATTGTGGCCCATATTCCCGGATTCAGGATGTCGGTTCCGATAGCTCCTATAATTTGATCTCTGAAGTGAATGTGATTTTCTCTTTCTGATTCATTGCAATATGCTAACTCCACTGCAAATTCCCAGGCACCACCTCGCGAAAGCAGAATTCCGACGTTGGCAATGTTTTCATCTGCACGATGAAGGATGATATCAAACCATCGCAATGGCCACCAGATTTTTGAAAGTTCATCTTCCGTTACTTCCATCAATCCTTTGATGACAGAATTGATTTTGACAAAATCGTTTTTCAGAGAATGAATCCGGTCGCCCGGACAAATAGTGGCTGCGGCAATTCCCAAATCAAGATTGATGTGTGCATTAATGCCAAGAAGCAAATGCTGCAATACAATCAATTTATTTTTTGCTGCTGCTGTAAATGAAACCTTCCACGACGATGAGAGCGGTGAATTTTTCTTCCACGAGTCATAAGCATCAAGATATCGTTGCGCAAAAATCATATCGAGCTGCTCCATTCTCTTTCCATCTTCAAACGCTCCGCTTGCTATGCCGTCCCTCACCGCCATTGTCATTCTCCTGTACAATGCAGCAAAATAACCAAGAGCTGATTGCGCCGATATTTCATCACTGACTATGATGTTTAAGCGATCAATGACTTCCTGAATCGTTTGCATTGGTTCTATTTCAGCGGTGGACTTACATCGTTGAACAAACAATAATATGCACAAAAAAGTCGCCCTGTCAAGTGCAGGGCGACTACATATATAAGTCTTTTCCTTAGCGCTATATTTTCAAAACCAATCCACCTTGAATGGGTGACTTAGCAAATCCCAGCTCAGCATAAACACCAAAGTTATCGGAGAAATAATAACGACCGCCAATGGTTAGTTCAAAACCGAAAGGGAACAGGTTAGGAATTATATCTGACGTGCCACTGCTGGAAGGATCATTATCCGAAAAAGTCCAATTCGCATTACGATAGCCTAACCCTCCGCCCACATAAGGATCAAACTTTTCGAAATCACCAAAGTGATAATTAATTCTTGCCAATATACTATAAGTGGAACGTTTGATTTCATAATCGTAATCTACACTATTGAAATTGGAATCTAACCCCTCAGAGATATAAGTCGCTTTGGAAGATGACCAGGCGAAATTTATCCCCAATCCAAGATGGTCCGCGATGCAATATTCCCCTTTAATATAAACCGGACCTGCGCTCGATGCCTTGAAGCCCGCTTCTGTTTCGTAAATTTTGAATACTGTTCCGATAAGATTGGGCCAACCGTAACCTGCAGCAATCACAACATTGCCTTGTTCAAATGTCTGGCCTGAAACTTTTCCTGTAATCCCTGCAAGGAAAATTGCGATAATAAAGAGAATTGTTTTTTTCATTGGGTTATAGTTTAGAGGCAATGATAGGCCTTTAATTTCATATTTTGATTTTTTTTAAATCTTCGTAAGTTTTAGGGTAGTCCTTTTATAACCTTCCCCACTCACTTTTAAGGAGTCGATCTCAATCTCCTGCCTTGCGCAAGTGTGAAGCGAAGCCAAAGAATAGATGACTTGTGGTTGAAGTGTAAGGTTCATTCTTACATTTGTCGTCCATTCCACTTCTGCAGGCGTACTTATCATTTCCGCTCGTATCAATGACCACCCTTCAAATTATTCTTCTGGCAGCAGCGGCGGTTCTTGGAAGCGCGCTTAACGCTGTTGCGGGAGGAGGAAGTTTCTTTACATTTCCGGCCCTCATTTTCACGGGTGTCCCCGTCCTTAATGCAAATGCTACAAGCACTATTGCCTTGTGGCCGGGTTCTATAGCGAGTGCATATACCTATAGGAGGAAATTGCAGGTGAAAAGATCATTGCTGATTTCATTCACTGCGATCAGTATCGCCGGCAGCATTGGCGGTACGTCATTGTTGCTGCTCACGCCACCTGATGTGCTCAGGTCGCTTGTTCCCTACCTCATGCTTTCTGCAACACTTTTGCTCATCTTTAAAAACAGGATAGATAAGAACCGGTGGATGCCTGCAGCGCCATCAAACATTCCGGTGGTGATGGCTCTCCAATTTATTATCGGGGCATACGGTGGATATTTCGGTGGTGGCATGGGAATCTTAATGCTCGCCACCTTTAGTCTTATGGGGTACAGTAGTCTTCAGCAAATGAATGCGCTTAAGTCATTCCTTGGAGCTTGCATTAACGGCGTTGCAGTCATCA
>DASRAJ010000165.1:0-22578 GCA_035638255.1 Chitinophagales bacterium | reverse complement strand
TTGTGTTGGCTGATTTTTTCCACTGGTAGGAAATTCCCGTACCAATGTTGGCAGTCAGCGTGATGGTGGTGCCGGAACAAATACTTACCGTTCCCGCCGGAGTCACCGTTGCCGTGATTGCGTTTTCATCTATCACATTATTGCAGTTATCATCTATGCCGTTGCAGAGGTCTGAAGCGCCGGGATGAATGGCTGCGTTGGCATCATTGCAATCAGTACTGTCTAAAACATAGCCATCGGGTTGAACTGTTGCTTGCGTTGAAATACCGGGATCGCCAAAGCTATCGCCATCACTATCGGAGTAATACGTTTGTCCGTGAGCAATGACAAGCCTTACAGTGGAAGTATCTTTAAAAATTTTTGCCTGTGGAATCACCATCAATCCTCCGTCGTAAACGAAAGTGCCTGATTGAATCGCTTGTCCGTTGTGCTTTACAACCCAGGAAATCAGGTCACCCTGAGAAGGTGAAAAATTCTGTAGTCGCCGCGGAGTAATATCAACCGTGGCGGAATCAGGATATATAACCGTAGTATTTTGTTGTGTCTGAAGATCATGAATAAAAACTTTCGCTTGCCACGTTTGTGAATTGTCAAGGATGTTATCATTCCAATCTAAACTTCCGTTCACAGTTCCGTGATCAGCTCCGGTATTGCCGTTTCCATCGCCAAAATCTTCGTTCAAACTACAAAATGCAAAGGCCGGGTAGGATGAATTTCTACGGTAGCGATAGAGATCGAAATTATTATTGCCCCACGTCCCTCCCTCGCTCCCGCTGTGATTGCGGTTATCCCAGAAATAATAGCCGCCCAGATGATTGGCATTGACAGAATCGTAGTAAATAGTTTTTTCAGTCCATCCTGTTTCCTGATCCTGTTTTCCATTAAGGCTATAAATAACAGGATAGTCTTTGGTTGGATATTGATGAATCACCCATCCTCCATTCAATGCATCATAAGTATGTATTCCTAAGTTGCACATTAGATTGGTCGCAACAGTGCCCAAGCAGAGGTCTATGTCTAAACGGTTTCCAATTCCGGTGTTCAGGGAGCAGTTGGGTTGCCAATCATTTTGAAAACCAACATTGAATATTCCTACCCGGAGACTCACAGCAGCGATTCGGTCAGGATATGTAATTGTATACAGGTAGGCACCGGCTGATCCTGCACTGCTTCCGGACAAATAAATGCGATTTGAATCCAGGGGTAAATGGTGAATTGCCCAATCAACAATGTTGTTTGTTCGCTGCTGAATGAAGTTATTATTTACGCCTGTAACAGGGTTCACTATATTATTAGCCTGATCATATACATCAAAGGCCGGATTCGCTCCCCACCAGTTACTCGAGATGGATGAATCAGGATAATAATCTTCAAGGTTGATTCTTATCTCATCGCCATCGGTTATTGCTATGTTGTCAAAATAATTTCCACCACCACCATGGAAAAAAAATTTGATTGGATTGTTTCCGGTTGCATTATTACTGTTAACAAGAAAATCGTTTGCAAGAAAACCTGCGTTCAGCCAGAGTGGTTCTCCTGCTGCATATTTTGAACTCGTGAAGATCGTATATATATCAACCGGGACGCCGCCAACCGTTCTCTCTAATTGAAACACGGGCAAAGGCGTTGCGACGGTTTCTGTAATCGGAGCGGAAAGCGTATTGGAGTTTGTAACAATGGAAGTATTTTCCACAGTGCCTGTCAAACTGGTAACTGCGTAGTAATAATTTCCATTCGCCAGCGTAGTCGCGACAAACAAGCCGGTGGAAGAGGTTAATGCAGTCCCGCCTGAATCAAGATGCAGATACCGGGTAGTCCCATCGTGATTGGTGAGATTATGATTTATTGACGATGCACTATTGGTGTATCCCAGGTACTCGGATGTCGACAAATCATTCGCAGATACAATGGGCGATGCGGACCGGTAAACTTTATAGAAAGCCCCGTTATTACTTATTTTATTCCAGGTAAGAAAGACCTGACCGCTCCGGTAAAAGCCTTGAAGATTGGTCACAGTTTGTGCATGGGCATGGGTGCATACTATGAGAGAGGTGAATAAAAGCAATTTAAATGAAAATAGCAGGGCTTTTAACCCCGGTGTGATTGACATTGGCGCGCGTTTGAAAATGAATTTATGAAAGTAATGAAAAAATTTCCGGCGCAAATTATTTGCTTTCAAACAAGTAACTACTTTGGCTGAATGATTCTCGGCATTATTCCCTCGCGTTACGCTTCGACACGCTTTCCCGGCAAACCCCTTGCGTTAATTCATGGCAAGCCGATGATTCAGCGCGTATATGAGCAGGCGATGAAATGTTCTTCACTGCAGCATGTAGTGGTGGCCACCGATGATGAGCGCATTGAGAGAGCCGTGAAAGATTTCGGAGGCAATGCAATGATGACTGCTGACCATCATCAATCAGGTACTGAACGCTGTTCTGAAGTGATTCAAAAAATTGCCGGTGACTTTGATGTGGTGATCAACATACAAGGAGATGAGCCCTTCATTCAACCCGCACAGATTGAATTGCTGTGCTCTTGTTTTAAAAATGGAGACCTGTCCCGGTCGAGCCGGAACTTGTCCCAATCAAATCGGGACCTGTCCCGACTAAGTCGGGAAACTCAAATTGCCACGCTCATTAAAAAAATTTCACACCATGAAGAACTCTTCAATTCCAATCTTGTGAAAGTGGTGACAGCAGAAAATGGACAAGCCATGTACTTCAGCCGCTCCGCGATTCCTCATCAGAGAAACGTATCTGAAAATTATTGGGTGACCAACGGAGTTTTCTACAAGCACATCGGAATTTATGGTTACCGGAAAGATGTGCTTGAAAAAATTGTTTCACTTCCCCCCAACGATCTGGAAAAAGCGGAATCACTCGAACAACTGCGATGGCTTGCTCACGGCTATCATATTCAAACCGCAATCACCGACGATGAAACTATTGCCATTGACACCGCAGAAGATCTTCACCGTGCCGAAAAATTTTTTCCCGAAAAATAAAATCCAGTGAGAATCGCAGCTTGTATCGGGCATGTCACTTCTCACCTTTCACCTCTCACGTCTCACGATTCACAACTCACGACACCCCAGGAAATAATTCCCCCTCCGTCTCGTTAGCATACACTTCACGCTCCCCCTGTTAGTATAAGAATAAGGTTTCGCCTCTGCTCTACTTTACTTTTGAACTTATCACAAATACTTTTTAGCCATGAAGAAAATTCTTGTACGGATTGCTGCTGTATTCGGCATCGTCATCCTGGTGTTTTGGCTGTCTCTTGTTTTCGTGACGCTTTTTATGGGAAGTAAGATCAAAAGCCTTGCGGTTGCTGAGCTCAACAAGCAGTTAGCTACTGAAGTAAAAGTGAACGGCCCAATTACTTTTTCTCTCTTCTCAAATTTTCCTTCGGCAGCCATTACGTTTAATGATGTAGTGATAAAAGAAACATTGCCGGAAAAAAATGATTTTCTGAGCTGCGAAAAAATTTCATTGCTCTTCAACATCCGGAATTTGTTCAGGAAGAATTATGTGATCGAAAAAGTGACTGCTCAAAACGGAACCATCAACGTTCGGATAGATTCCCTGGGCAACAACAACTATGATATTTTCAGGAAGAGCAACAATGCATCTTCTGATTTCTCAGTGAAGATCAGCCAGGCGGCATTGCAAAATTTTTTAGTGAATTATTTGAATGAAAAAAATCAGCAGCACTATTCTTTTCAGACCGGGGACGCAAAACTGAAGGGAGATTTCTCGGCTTCAAAATTCTCACTTGACATTGACGCCGACGCATTTGCAAACTTCCTGAAAAGCGGCAACATGGATTTTCTTCCTCAAAGAAATTTGAAAGTGAAAGGAACAATTGATTGCGACCTCGACAAGCAATTGTATTCATTTCGAAATGCTGCCGTTACGGTGAATGAAAATGATTTCAGTGTAAACGGCACAGTGACTGTTCTTGCTGAAGGAAATCTGTTGCACCTGAAAATCACTTCCGATCAGCTTCGGTTAGAACAATTCATTTCACTTCTTCCGAAGGAATATTCGAATAAGCTTTCTGACTTCACAAGCACCGGCGACTTCAATTTCTCCTGTGATATTGATGGTGTACAGTCCGCTTCCTCCAATCCGAAAGTGACTGCATCTTATCAGCTTGATGATGCCACTGTCAGTAATCATCACGTGAAGCAGGCGCTTCAGCATGTGACTCTTGAAGGAAATTTCAGCAACGGAGATAAGCATGGATTCAGTTCTTCCGAAATTTCGATCACCAAATTCAAAGCGTCGGTAGAGGGGAATCCGCTGAGCGGAACGTTGTTACTCCGCGATTTCAACCACCCTTCGCTTGACGTGATGCTCGATGGAAGCATTCAGCTCGCGCAAGTCTATCCGCTGTTCGAAGATTCCTCAATCAAGTCTATTGAGGGCGTTGTTGTTCTGCATCAATGTTTTTACAGCGGGGATATCGCGCAGTTAACTTCTTCTAACATTGGTAAATTGAATGCCGGCGGAAAATTCGAATTGCGCAATGTTAAGATCACCACCTCGCAGGCGACGTATGATAAAGTGACCGGGGCCTTCGAAATTAAAAACAACGACATTGCATTTTCGAATTGCTCCTTCATCTCAGGCGAAAGTGATTTAAGATTCGAGGGCACCGTGAGTAATTTATTTCCGTTCCTCCTTTCTTCGATGAACGATGCTGCTTCAAAGCAAAAGGTAGGGCTGAATGTTGAGCTCACTTCACACCAGCTTAAGTGGGAAAATTTGGTTGGACACTCCTCCCCTTCACTTTCATCTTCCGATAATTATTCGATCCCTGAAATATTTTACCGGCTTGCAGGATCGGTGAGCGGAACGATTGATCAGTTCAGCTACGAGAGATTCAGCGCATCCGATTGTCACGGCAAATTTCTTTTCCTTCCTGACAAAATTTATTTCAATGATCTTGGACTTAAGGCAGAGAAAGGAAGCATCACCGCAAACGGCTCACTCGACATTTCAAACATGAAGCACAGCAAGCTTCAGATGACCTCGCAGCTCGATCATCTCGACATCACCCAACTTTTTTCTGAGTTCAACAATTTTAGCCAGACTACACTTACTGATAAAAATTTGAAAGGTGTAATAACCGCTTCTGTTTCCCTGCAATCCACCTGGGATGATAATGTGCTCAACAAGGACAAGTTACACGCCCTTGCCGATGTATCAGTAGAAAATGGTGAGTTAAATAACTTCGATCCTATGCGTGCCCTCGCCACGTTCATGAGGATGAATGAATTGAGGAACATCCGTTTTTCGAAAATGCAAAACCAGGTAGAGATAAAAAACCGGCGCGTGTATATTCCTTCGATGCAGATTTATTCCAGCGCACTTAACCTTCAGCTTTCCGGCTCACACGGATTTGATAACATGATTGACTACAAAGTGCAGTTGAACCTGCTGAGACTTCTCACCGATAAATTTCGCAAACACACTTTCGATGAGCAGGCCACTGATCAAACTACGGAAGGATTTTTAAATCTGTATCTCACCATGACGGGACCTGCCTCTGATCCTGCAATCAAGTATGACAAGCAGGC
This sequence comes from Chitinophagales bacterium, assembly GCA_035638255.1. Taxonomy (GTDB): domain Bacteria; phylum Bacteroidota; class Bacteroidia; order Chitinophagales; family UBA10324; genus DASRAJ01. The sequence continues at coordinate 16,991 of DASRAJ010000165.1, read as the reverse complement.
CGTGAAGAAAAAAATCGCCACCGATCTTGCCCAGGAAAAGAGCAATTTAAAAGATGTGCTGAAAAAGGAATTCAACCAGCAGGAAACATCGCAACAACAGGCAAAGGATTGGAAGCCGCAGGAAGGGATTCAGTATTTTGAATTCGCGGATTCCTCTGATGTTGACGCCGAAAGTGAAGGGTCACAAAGCGCAACGATCCAGGATCAGAAAAAAGCAATGACTGATTTCAAAGATATTTTTAAGAAGCAGCCGAAAAAGTGAAAGGTGAAAAGTGAGAGGTGAAAGGAAAAAGGGTAAACCGGTCGGCCCCTTCACTTTCACCTTTCACCTTTCACCTTTCACTTCTAACTTTACACGGTGATCAATATCTACGAACAAAAGAATACTTACAAGCTGATCCTCCTCTTCACGCTGCTCGTGATCATTATCACTTCTATTCTTTACACCAATTATCTCGCCCGCAAGCTCTCGAGAGAAGAACGAAAGAAAATGGAGTTGCTCGCTGATACCTACAAGCGACTCAATAGCGCCACCGGCAATGAAGATCTGAGTTTCATGTTTCACATCATCGAGAGCAATGAAACGGTGCCAGTGATCATTACTGATGATGAGTCAGCTATTTTATGGAACAAGAACCTTGACTCTCTAAAAACCGCACGAGACAGCAATTACCTGGGGCAGCAGCTCGCAATTATGAAATCGCAGCGCAAGCCGATTGACATTGAGTACACGAAGGGCAAGCATCAATACATCTACTACCGCGATTCGTATTTGCTCACGGAGTTGCGTTACTTTCCTTTCATTCAATTCACGATCATCGGGATGTTTCTCGTGGTGGCTTACATCACGTTCAGCACAGCAAGAAGATCAGAACAGAACCGGGTGTGGGCAGGAATGGCAAAAGAAACCGCTCATCAGTTGGGTACTCCTATCTCTGCGCTTTCGGGGTGGCTCGACTATATGAAAATGCAGGCGAACACTCCTGGCCTGGAGCAAGTGATTCCTGAAGTAGAAAAAGATATTGAGCGGCTTGAATTGATTGCGCAGCGATTTTCCAAGATCGGTTCGGTTCCGGAATTGGTTGCCACGAATTTGTATCTCGAAATTGCCCGCAGTGTTGATTACATGCGCCGCCGCGCCTCAGGAAAAGTGGCAGTGAACATTCATGCTCCTGAAGGCGGCATGATTGAAGCGCACATTTCTCCTCCTCTTTTCGAATGGGTGATAGAAAATCTTTTGAAGAACGCACTCGATGCCATCAGCGGAAATGGCACGATAGATATTTTTATTTCGAAGCAGGGAAAGAAAGCTTATGTAGATGTGAAGGACAGCGGCAAAGGAATTCCGGGAGGAAAATTCAAAACAGTTTTTCGCCCGGGCTATTCTACTAAAAAACGTGGCTGGGGTTTGGGATTATCACTTGCAAAAAGAATCATCGAAGAATTTCATGGCGGGAAAATTTTCGTGAAGGAATCTGCAGTGGGAAAAGGAACGACATTTCGGATTGTTTTGAAAGGATGATTTGAAAGAAATAAGATTTAAGAAGTAAGATTTAAGATTGCGAATTCGGAGGCTTGTTAACTTACAGAACCAGAATCTTTTTTACCACCATTAGTTTTTCTGTTTTAATTTCAACAAGATAAATTCCTTTTGACCATTGGCTAGCATCAATTGTTACATTACCCACTGTGTTTTCTTTTTCAATGATCTGGCCTACAACATTGCAGACAACCACCTCAGCCTTTTTCACTTCGCCGCTAATATAAACTTGCTCTTCGTTCACGTCGTATCTGATTGCAACATTGTTGAGTCCCAACTCTGAAATATTTGTTACACATGATGCACTCAGGCAAATTATGTTCACACTGTCGATAAAATAATACGATAGACAGTCTTGCAAATACACCGGATTGATTACCAAAGTATCGGTATGGGCATCATCAAAAAAATTACCAATGTAAACATGCGTATAGGCCGAGTCTGCTTCATAATTCCACTGGAGTAAAACCCAATTCAGTGTATCAGTCACAAAAGAATCAACATAAACTTGAGCGTAATTATCAATCGGGATAGAATCGGCAAGAGTATATTCATTCGTAGTAAACCTCATGCCTAGCTTGTTACTTGCAGCACAGTTCCATGCCATAGATGTCGAGTTGCCGCGACTTACCCTCATGGAAACTGAATAAACATTCCCCGGAATCATTGGGGTGGTTAACTCAGTACCAATGATTTCACGCCAGAACTCATACCATATGTATGTATACAAACCCATGTATGCATTTCCATACTGTGATTGCTGAAATCCTGCAATGGTGCTAGGAATGGAAACAGGATATGGAGCGCATGTGGCAAAATAATCAGGTGTATTAAGTACGCGATGCCATCCAATAGAGGAGTCCACTTGGCTTAAGTTCCACGGGCAGCTTGTAAATTCCTCGAAGCTTCCGTTGGGCACTAAGGAGTTTTGTGCTTCAATTTTCATTGCAAAAAGAAAACAAAACAGAGGTGATAAAAAAAATTTCATGGTGAAAGTTGGAAGGCTTGTCGCTTACGAAGAGCAAGTTACAAAATCCACTTGCCTATGGTGTCATGAGATTAATTTTTCTCTTTAATGTTGATTGCTTGGCCCTGCAAGTTTAATTTATGAACTATGTAACTTTGAAAAAATATCCTGCTATGATTCGATTTTTCCTTTCTGCGATATTTCTGATTCCGGTCTGCTGCTTTTCTCAATACACTACCTTTCAGCAAGTCCTCAATTTCAATTCATCATCTACCGAAGGCGATATAATCATTTCTACCAGCGATGGTGGTTATGCGCTGTCAGGTGTAGCAAACATCGGCGGCAATGCTGAAGCATTTCTTTCAAAATACAATTCGTCAGGAGAAAATGAGTGGACGAAAATTTATTACGATCAGCAATCACATCTGCTTCTTAATGGCGTGGACGACACAGAAATTATTTGCAATCAATATGTGCGATTCCTCGCCGAGTTTGATGATGGTTATGTTCTCGGCGGCGGCATTGATTCTGCCGTGTTCATCACCTATTCAAACGGCGTCACTGTAGGGTCTGATTACAACCGCATGTATGCAATACATACCGATGCCAATGGAAATCTTTTGTGGGCGAAAAAATTTATCGCCAATGACAACACGTTTGGTGAAGATGCCATGTCAACTGCAGATGGTTCCTTGCTGCTTGGCGGATCTGTTACGCAGCCGGGATTCGTCCTGCGCGATATTGCATTGTGGAAGCTGAACGCTGACGGCGATGTGCTGTGGGCGCAATCTTACGGCGGCAGCTTCGATGAAGGCGTCGCTCACGTGATTGAAACATCACCATCACAATGGATGGTGTGCGGAGTGAGCGAAAGTTTTTCCAACAACCAAAACATTTACATCATCAGTACTGACAGCGACGGGCAATTGAATTGGTCGAACGTATATGGCACCACAGGTTTTGATTACGGAAAAGGAATTGTGAAGATGAACGATGGCTATTACGTCTTTGGAAATGCCGGCAACGGAAGTCCATCTTACATCGCTTTGATGAAAATTGACACCACAGGAATTTTGCAGTGGGCGAATACTTATGGTAATTTTCTTTTCGATAGCCCTACGGATTTGTTCGCTACACCCAATGGAAATTTGATCATGCTTGCGGATCACAACGTCATGTCGCACGATGCGCTCGCCTGTGAAGTGGATGCTGATGGCAATTTGATGGATTCCAGAATTTTCGGAAACACGAATGCGAACAAAAATGATTTTATCACATCACTGATTCCTTCGGGGATCGGATTTCTTACTGCCGGCTATACCAACAGCTTCAGCGGCAATCAATTTTTCTATCAGGCCTACCTGATTAAAACGCATGACGGGTTGGAGTCTGACTGCTTCTCTGAATCCATCAGCTATGCGCCAACGGCTCTCACGCTAACCACATCTTCTGCAGCTACCGCTGTTGCAACATTAAATGCAACCGGTCATGAAATGTTTGTGACCGTACTTGATTCTTCCCTCATCGCTGATACGTTGTGCTTTTCTGTTGCTTCAAATGTTACCACGCCTGAGGAGCAAACTTCACTTTTCATTTTTCCCAATCCTGCTGATGATGAAATGATAATTAAGAGTTCCCTTCCTGTGGTGCAAGTGAATTGTTTCAATCAGCTTGGAGAAATGATTTTTTCAGAGGATGAAAAATATGCTTCTGAAATTCAGCTTCACACTTCTGATTTGTGCGGAGGAATTTATTTCCTGGAAATAATAACTGCGAGAGAAATTTCCTATCATAAAATAATTGTTGTCCATTGAAGAATTGATTTTTTCTTTTAGACGGTTTTGAATATTTAAAGCTTGAGTGTCATGTGGAGCATAAACTATTTTTTCAAATCGAGTTCTTTAGGATGACATTTTGCTCCCGAACTTTTCTGTCATTCAGGAGGAAACTTCTTCGCACCATGTCAGATCTCTGCTTGAATCGTAAGAAGTTTCCTTCTGAATGACAGATTGAGGAGAGTGCCTGGGTCAATTCTTACGTCTTAAATCTTTTCATCTGCGCATTCACCTTTTCGAATTTGAAGATCAGCCATGGTTCCCGCAAGTGATCCGCGAGGGCATGATGGATTATTTGCGAAACATGATTTCATGGCTTGAATTCTATCGTCCGGCTGCTGCATTAATAAAACAAACGCTTGAAGAATCAGGAGAAACACAAATCATCGAGTTGTGTGCAGGCGGTGGCGGGGGTGTTTTGAAAATGAAAGAATATTTGCGCGACTTAAATTGTCCGTCAAAGATTTTCCTGAGTGATCTCTATCCGAACATTGACACCTACGAGAAGCTGAAGGAGCAAACCCGTGGTGAAATTGATTTCATTTCCGTGCCTGTTAATGCACTGAATGTCCCTGAAGGTGATAAAGGAATGCGGATAATGTTTTCAGCCTTCCACCATTTTAAACCGGAGCTGGCAAAAGGAATTCTGAAAGATGCAGCAGAGAAAAAAGTACCGATTGCAATTTTCGATGCCGGGAAAAATCTGCTCGACATTTTCTTAGTGATCCTGCTTGAGCCGGTTTCATTTTTCTTTCTTACTCCTTTCTTTAAGCCATTTCGCTGGAGCAGTTTGCTTTTCACTTACATCATTCCGCTCATCCCGGTTTGCACGATGTGGGATGGATGTGTTTCTGTTTTGAGATTTTATTCTCAAAAAGAAATGAAGCGTCTTATTTCAGGAATCGGAACTGAAAATTACCGTTGGCAGGTAAATCATTTCAGAAATAAAATTGGAACCAGGGTGAACTATGTGATTGGAATTCCCACGAAAGAATTGAACGCTGTTCGCTCCTTAAAGTCCTGAACGGCGACGCTGACATTTCGAATGAGAATTAACGCTGCATCTTATTTCTGATACGCTAATTGAACAGAATACTCCTGATCATTCGCAATCACTCTCACTAAGTACATTCCGTTTTGAGCTGCTTTGTCCAGTACGATTTCCTGCAGCAACATTCCGTTGGCAGTTGCAAATTTTTGGTCATACACTTTTTGCCCGATAATGTTCATCACTTGAACAGTGGCTTCTGAATGCTGATCACCCAACTTTAATTCAACCATAAAATGTCCAGTAGTCGGATTGGGATAAAGTGAGAGATAAGTATGAACCTGGTCAAATGTACTCACCGAAGTTCCGATAGCATCAGCGCCGTCACAATCTTCATCTATACCGTTGTTCGGAATTTCTGTTGCTCCGGGATAAATTCCGGGATTCGAATCATCGCAATCAGTGTTATCACTTGAGTACCCAAATGGCTTAACGCATGCGCCGGTTGAATTTGCTGCATTCCCAAAACTATCATTGTCATTGTCGGTATAGAAAGTCTGTTGCACTCCTTCATCAGTTTGTCCATTACAGTTATCATCATCCTGGTTACAAATTTCCACAGCACCCGGATGGATGGCAGCGTTGGCATCGTTACAATCGGTATTGTCAGCAACAAAACCCAATGGCGAAGTACATGCGCTCATTGAATTTGCTGCATCACCAAAATTATCATTGTCACTGTCGGAGTAGAAGGTCAGTTGCACTCCTTCATCAGTTTGTCCGTTGCAATTGTCATCTGCTGCGTTGCAAACTTCTGCAGCGCCGGGATGAATGGCGGAGTTGGCGTCGTTGCAATCGGTATTGTCAGCAACATAACCCGATGGCGGAGTACATGCGTTCATTGAATTTGCTGCATCACCAAAATTATCATTGTCATCGTCGGAGTAAAAGGTCAGCTGCACACCTTCATCAGTTTGTCCGTTGCAATTATCATCTGCTGCGTTGCAAACTTCTGCAGCGCCGGGATGAATGGCGGAGTTAGCGTCATTGCAATCCGTATTGTCTGTTACATAACCTAAAGGTGAAGCGCATGCAGTCATTGAATTTGATGCATTACCAAAACTATCATTGTCATTGTCAGAGTAGAATGTGAGTTGTTGTAGTCCTTCATCAATTTGGCCGTTGCAGTTGTCATCTGCCGTATTACAAACTTCTGCAGCGCCGGGATGAATGGCAGAGTTAGCGTCGTTGCAATCGGTGTTGTCTGTTACATAACCTAAAGGCGAAGCGCATGCGATCATTGAACTTGATGCATCACCAAAACTATCATTGTCATTGTCAGAGTAGAAAGTGACTTGTTGTAGTCCTTCATCAATTTGTCCGTTGCAGTTGTCATCTGCCGTATTGCAAACTTCTGCAGCGCCGGGATGAATGGCGGAGTTGGCGTCGTTGCAATCGGTATTATCTGCTACATAACCTAAAGGCGAAGCGCATGCGATCATTGAATTTGATGCATCACCAAAATTATCATTGTCATTGTCAGAGTAGAAAGTGACTTGTTGTAGTCCTTCATCAATTTGTCCGCTGCAGTTATCATCTGCTCCATTGCAAACTTCTACAGTGCCGGGATGAATGGCGGCATTAGCGTCATTGCAATCTGTATTGTCCGTTACATAACCCAATGGCGAAGTGCAGGCGTTCATTGAATTTGATGCATCACCAAAACTATCATTGTCGTTGTCAGAGTAGAACGTGATTTGTAATCCTTCATCAGTTTGTCCGTCGCAGTTATCATCTATTGCATTACAAACTTCTATTGCGCCGGGATGAATGGCAGCGTTAGCATCATTGCAATCAGTATTGTCACTGATATAAGCCAGCGGCGAGGTGCATGCGCTTATTGAATTGGCTGCATCTCCATAAGTATCGTTGTCATTGTCGGCGTAGAAAATCGATTGCACTCCTTCATCAATTTGCCCGTTGCAGTTATCATCAAGCTCATTGCAAACTTCTTCAACACCGGGATGAATAGCGGCATTACCATCATTGCAATCGTCATGATTAGCGACGTAGCCAATGGGCTGAATTAGTACTGAAATAAAAACATTCGGATCGCCAAAACCATCACTGTCTGCATCAGCATACCACGTCATTGCTGTGGCATTACTTAACTTAAATATTACAGTGTCTTTAAAAATTTTTACTCCCGGAACTGTGATTAATCCGCCCTGATATTCTATAGTGCCGGATTGAATTTCAGTGCCGTGATGCGAAACACTCCACGCTATGATATTTCCTGCTACCGGATTAAAATGCTGCACCCGGCGCGGCGTAATGGTGACCGTGGCGCTATCAGGATAAGGGACGGTCTCATCGTTTTTATTGACGAGGTCCCGAACAAATATCTGAGCATTCCATTGTGAGGAATCGTCAGTAACTTCATTCACCCAATCAAGACTTGCGTTTACAGTACCAAAAGCTTCGCCAGTATTTCCATCTCCGGTTCCCCAGTCTTCGTTCAAACTGCAATCAGCGAAAGCGGGGAAAGAAAGATTCTTGCTGAACCTGAATACATTAATAATCTTATTTGTATTCCATATCCCGCTGTCACCATTATGTGTTCTAATATCCCAGAAATAGCTTCCTCCTGTGTGATTATGGTTGACAGAGTCGTAGTAGAAAGTTTTTTCGGTCCATCCCATCATTTCATCACGCTTACCGTTAAGACTGATTATAAACGGGAAGTTCTTTTCATTGTGCTCGTGTATCACCGCTCCGCCGTTCAGTAATTCATAAGTGCCAACTCCCAGGTTGGTCATCAGGTCGGTTGCAATAGTTCCGAGGCGTGAGTCACCATCCTTCCGGTTTTTCTTGCCTGCATTAAATGTGCATTTTGACTGGTAGTCATGGTTAAAAGCGAGGTCGAAAATCCCGCCATCGACATCAATGGCTGCGAAACGCTCCGGATATGTAATGGCCATGAAGAAGGCTCCCGGTGCTCCTAACGAGGTGCCTTGCATATAAACGCGATTAGTATCTATTGCAAGAAATTTGAAAGCCCAATCGAGCACCAGGTTTATTCTGATTTGAGTGTGGTTGTAGTTCACTCCTGATGTTGGATTCGACACATTCAAAAGATCGTTGTAAACGTCAAAGTTCTCATTCACTCCCCACCACCCCTGGTTGGTACCGCTTGGCAGATTATCTTCAAAATCAATATTCATTTCATCCTGACTTACACTGGTAATTTTATCGAGAAAGAATGATCCGCCTGCATGCAGGTGAACCACTAATGGATGAAGGTTATAACCATGATTCCGATACAATGCAAAATCAAATGCAAGAAACCCTGCCCTGTTCATCAATGGCTGACCAACAGCATACTTCATACTTATAAATGTTGAATAAATCTCTGCAGTCTCACCCTCGATCAAACGGGCTTCCTGGAACACAGGCATGGGATGGCTGACTATTTCTGAAACAGAAACACTAAGTGAGTTGCTGTCGCTAATGATCGTTTGATCTTCCACGTTGTCAATCATCACGGTTACTGCATAATAATAGTCGCCATTCACCAAAGTGGTGGCAACAAACAAACCTGTGGTAGAAGAAAGTGGTGTTCCGGCTGAGTCAATACGGAGATACCGCGTCACACTATCCTGCCTTGACAAGTTCCAATCCTGCGAACTGTGACTGTCAGTGTACCCCAGGTACTCACAACTGCTCAACTGAGAGCCTGATGTAATTGGAACAGTAGAACGGTATACTTTATAAAATGCATTTGTGTAACCTGTGTTTTCCCATGTGAGAAAAACCTGCCCCTGTTTGTAAGAACCGCTGAGATTGGTTACGGTAGCGGCGTGAGCGTAAAGACTCACTATGGCAAGAATACCTGCGAAAATTTTTTTCATAATCATAAAGGTTTAAGGAGAAGTTGAGCAGACAAGTAAATTCTGCAGTTATTGGTTTCTTTGCTGCGTGTACGATGATTTTCTCTTAATGTTCGCTCTGAACACATTTTGTTAGTTTCTCCTTCTTTCATTTTGATATTCTATATTGAGAAATTGGTCTGCAATATCATTGCCAGATCAAAGACAAAAAGGATAAAGGAAAGGAGGTCAAATGAAGGAATCGGAATGCTTCATTTTTCTATGATGATTCTATGGTGCCTGCCTCACATAACATAATAAGATTATAATAGACCTTTTATTCAATTGGCCGTATAAGAACTATAGCATTCATACTCAATAGACATTCCCCAATCTGCCCTTGAACATCGGTGAGCGTTACTTTCCGCTGATAGACTCGTGCGAGAATCGTTGTTGTGTCTCCTGACCAACCAGGTCAGCGATATTTTTCTTTCTTAACCTTTCAGCTTCTTCATTCCCATTTGCCAAAACATAAACGAATAAACATCCGCATCCTCAGCGATCACTTTTGCAACGGGCCTTCCGCCACCGTGACCTGCATTCGTGTCTATGCGTATGAGGACGGGTGCATCACCGGCTTGCGCGGCTTGTATTGTCGCGGCATACTTGAAGGAGTGCGCAGGCACCACGCGGTCATCATGATCGGCAGTGGTGATGAAAGTTGCCGGATATTTTGTTCCGGGCTTTAAGTTGTGCAGCGGAGAGTAATGATAGAGGTAATTAAAATATTTTGATGAGTCGCTTGATCCGTACTCAACAGCCCATCCCCAGCCCACAGTAAATTTGTGATAGCGCAGCATGTCCATCACTCCCACCCCGGGAAAACAGACTTTGTACAGATCAGGCCGCTGCGTTTCACAAGCGCCCACGAGCAAACCGCCGTTTGATCTTCCGATGATGGCGAGATAATCTTTTGATGTGTACTTCTGATCAATGAGGTATTGGGCTGCAGCGATGAAATCATCAAAGACATTTTGCTTGTTGAGCAGCTCGCCTGCTTCATGCCACTTCTCGCCATACTCGCTTCCCCCGCGAAGATTTGCCATGGCATAGATGCCGCCGTTCTCCAGCAACACCATGCGCGATGCGTTGAAGCTCGGAGTGAGCGGGATGTTGAATCCGCCATAGCCATAGAGCAGGGTAGGATTTTTTCCATTCAGCTTCGTTCCTTTTTTGTACACGATGAACATTGGAATCTTTGTTCCATCCTTTGTAGGATAGAATACCTGCTTCGTCACATAATCATCGGGATTGAATTTCACCTCAGGTTTTTTGTACAAAGAAGATTTTCCACTCTTAATACTGTAACTGTAAATTGTTGCAGGGGAAGTGAAGGAAGTGAGCGAATAAAATAACATCGTATCATCTTTCTCGCCCGCAAACCCTGCAACCGTTCCAAGGGAAGGCAGTGCAATTTCACGATCAAGATTTCCCTTACGGTCGTATTCATATACATGCGATGTTGCATCCTTCAGATATTCGGTGATCAGTTTTCCGCCCGCAATAAAAACATTCTGCAGCAACTCCTGCTTCTCCGGAATCACCGGCTTCCAGTTTTTCATATCCGGATTTTTCGGATCAATCAAAACAACTTCGTAATTCTTTGCTCCATTGTTTGTTTGAACAATGAAGTTTTCTCCCTCATCATCAAGCACACCGTAGTTGTATTGGAACCCTTCCAGCATTTTTTTAAAGCCCGCATGCGGGTTACGCAAATCCATGTACCACACTTCAGAGCCATCGGTTCCTTCGCTGATGTTAAGGATGAGAAATTTCTCATCCTCGGTTGTCTGTGCGCCCACGTAGCGAAGAGGATGCTCGTAATCGGTCCACACCACGCGATCATTCATTTGCGGATCACCGAGCTTGTGGTAATAAACTTTCTGATTTTGATTTTGCTTTGACAGTTCCGATCCTTTCTCCGGAACATCATAGCCGCTGTAAAAAAATCCATCCCTATACCAGGCGGCGCCGGAGAATTTTGTCCACTCGAGCTTGTCAGTGAGTTGTTTGTTCCCTGCGATATCTTTTATGTAAATGGTTTGCCAGTCGCTGCCCGATTCCGCAACAGTGTAAGCAACATATTTTCTGTCATTGGAAAATCCGATGAAGTTTACCGCCGTTGTTCCTGCTGAATTCATTGCATTCGGGTCAATAAAAACTTGCGGCGCTCCTGTCAACCCTTTCTGATAGTAGGTGACACTCTGCGGCTGCAAGCCATCATTCTTCGAAAAGAAATAATAAGCACCCTGGCGGTACGGCGCACTGGTACGCGCGAAGTTGTAGAGGTCGGTAATCCGCTTTTTGATAGCCTCGCGGTAAGGAATTTTCGAGAGGTAATCGAAAGTGACTTTATTTTCTGACTGTACCCACGCCTTTGTTTCGTCAGAGTTATCATCTTCAAGCCAACGATACGGATCTGCTACTGAGGTTCCGAAATAATTGTCAACTACATTTCCCTTCTTCGTTTGCGGGTATTGAATATTTGCAGTACCGGTCTGTGAGTAGGAATGGGTGCAGAAGAAAACAAGGAGAGCGAGGATGAGATTTTTTTTCATTGAAAGATTGTTATGAACCGCGAAGATATTTTTATTTGAAGAACAAGCAAGAAGATTTGGATGAGCAGTGGGAAGATGAAGATGAAACCCGGTGAACCCCGTTAAAACTTTAAGGAGAGTGAACACGTAGAAAAGCATTGCAGGGTGCCCCCTGATTATTATCCATTTATTTTATTCGGGAAGCATCAGATAGGGTATTTACAAGATTGAAAAATTGATACACGGCATCTCAAATACATTGCTTAAATTTGGTTCAACAATTCCTCACTAAAAAAATCGTCCTATGAAACTCCTTCACACTCTCCTTTACGCCACATTGTTTCTCGCACTAATGTTGCCTTGCACCCGCGTTGGCGCTCAAAATATTTACCCGGCAAATTTTGGCGTGGTTGCTTACGACTTTTTTTTCGGTGCTGACGACTGGCATCACATTGATCTTGCGTTAGACCATTCAAACCAGCCGTGGCTTATCACTCAAGCCATGGATCCACATGATCAGACCAATTATCTTTCTCATTTTGATGGCAGCGTTTGGAATTCGATTGTCGTACCCGGCGCGGAAGAAATGCATTCGCTGTTCATTGATCAAAACGGTGTGAAATGGATTGGAACCAGCGACGGTATTTACACTTATGACGGGATCACCTGGAGTCATTATAATTCCTACACTTCAGGCTTAACAAAAAACGATGTCTACTGTGTGAAGACTGATAATGCAGGGAAAGCCTGGATTCTTTCTTCAGAGAATAGTGAAATCTACATCACGCTGTGGAGTGGAAATTCATGGCAGGTTTTTTCCCCGTCAGAAACACACATTGATTATAATATGCTGGGTGAATTCAAATTGGACAACCTGAACAATTTCTATTTCAATGATTTCTATAACCTGGTTAAATATGATGGCAACTCATGGACAGTTATTAATTGGTCAGTCCCAACCAGGGCCTTTGACATTGACGCTGACAATAATCTTTGGTATGCCGATGATCCTTCTCCCGATCACCTCACGCTGGGTGAATGGGTAAATGATCAGTGGGAGACTGCTCAACTCAGCAATACCGGAGCTCATGAGGCGCCGGTATGGTCATTAGTAGCTGATAACATGGGAAGAAAGTGGATGGTTGAACTTAATGACATTTGGATTTATAATGGCTCCGATGGTTACTACGTGGAACGTCCGGGAACTTGTGCATTCTCTTTTACAATTCGTGTGGGAAGTGATGGTAATGCATGGGGCGTAAGCACTGATGGATTTGGTCACTGTGATGTTTATCAACTCTCCACCTCAACCGTATCAGTTCAGGAGTCATCAAATACAAACGGGATTGAAGTTTTTCCAAACCCTGCATCTGATGTATTGCAAGTGAGCGGTCACTCCACAGAGCCAATTTATTTTGAGGTCAAAGATGTTTTCGGAAGAACAGTCTATTCCCGAGACTTCACTAATTCTTTGTCAATTGATATTTCACAATGGTCATCAGGCATGTACTTTATTTACGCAAGCGAAAATGATCATGCCACAGGTGAAGTGCTCAGGTTTTTGAAACAATGAGCGTAGTGTTTTCTTTTCTTGTCAGAACTTTTAGCAGTGCTATCGAATCGGTCCGGGTATCTCTTCCACACGAAGAAATCACCGGACCGATCTCTTTGTGAGCATTCACAACGGTGGATATTTTTTAACAAAAAATTATTGGATTTATTAATTGCACTATTAAATTTGTTTCTGCAAATCTTCAATGCAGATGAGATCCCCTGATTCGAAAACCAAAAACACTGATTCAATGAGTCACATTAAACTGTCACACATCAACATCCTCCCTTTAGCAGTCGTATTATTTTTCATCTCCGGCTGCTGCACTCCCGATGCGAATGTAGGTTCACAAAACATGGTCTCTACTGATCAGCACCAGAGTAATTGGTGCTGGGCTGCAAGCGGCGAGATGACCATGGAGTTTTTAGGCGCCACCATTGATCAGTGCGATGAAGCAAATAAAGAGTTTGGGCGAACAGATTGCTGCAATACACCAACACCTTCAGTCTGCAATGACGGAGGATGGCCGGAGTTTGATAAATATGGATTTAAGGCAGACCATACTACCGATGCTGCACTCTCCTGGGACGAAGTAAAACGCCAAATCTATTGTCATAAAGTTCCGTTCTGTAATACCTGGCATTGGAGCGGTGGAGGGGGGCACATGATGGTGATCAGCGCATACTCAGTGATAAACGGAGTGTCGTATGTTTATTTGCGGGACCCGCTGCCTGTGGGCACAGGATCTTCAAGATGGATCACCTACGATGCTTATGTAAGTGGTTCCGGATATACACATTGGGATGATTATTACAACATCGCAAAAAAGTAATTCAGCAAACGCGTAAAAAAATTTCTATGAAAAAAAATACGATCGCATTATTGTTCCTGTTTGTCTGCACCATTGCAGCCGTTTTTATTTTGGCTCAGAACAGGGATGACGAAACTGCAATTCCTGCGGCTCAAATCAATGAGGCCATTCAAACATTCGCTAACCTGGCGAACGAGAAAAACATCCAGAGCTTTGGATTGGAGAATGTTGATCAGCTTGAAGCATTGAAGCCGGGAAGGCAATTTAAAAAATACATGATCGGCTTAGACGATATTAAAAAGTATAAAACGGGCGATGATGTAAATGCCATGATTAAGGAGTTGCCTTCAATAGAAGTGTCATTAATAAACGAAAGCGGTACCATTCTATCATCCATTGAATTTGAAAAGAAGGAAGACAAATGGGTTGCTTCAGGGTTTGGGTTAACATCAGATTTGGCAGGTTTACGAAATGCACAATCAATGCTGGCTGACAGCTCTCTGAATGTCGGACGGCTGATCCGTATACCTTCTTTGCACACAAGTTTTCTTGCGGTTCCTTCTTCCACCGGAATAAACTTTATCGTTCTCGAAGACAATGAAAGTTTAGGCTTTAGAAAAGGTGCCATGATAGCTGCATCCAATGCCCTTTTACAATTGGTACCCGTGGCTAATCAGTACAATGGTTTGCCGGATTAAGAATTGAGTTATGAGACCTGAGTCTTGCGCCTTGAGTATTGTGTATTGCGCCTTCTGGATTTCATTCCGGGTTTTATATCTTGCATCTTACGTTTCACGACTCGCGTTTCACCTCGCACGTTTCACGTCTCACGATTCACCATTCACTATTCACCATTCCCCCTTCCCCTCACCCACTATTGAAATTTCTCACTTACATTTGAACGCTGAATAGTAACTTATGAAAAAGTCTTTCCTCCTTTTCTTTTGCATCATTTCCATTATCGCCCGCTCGCAAACTGTCGGATGGTTTTATAGTAATCCAGGCGCTGTTGACGGATATATCTTATTTGCGCCTGGGTCGAGTGATACCACCTACTTGTTAGACAAGTGCGGGAAGCGGATTCACGAATGGCATAGTAACTATCATCCCGGCCTGGCTGTTTACCTGCTGAATGATGGTACACTTCTTCGGTGCGGCACCACAGGTAACAATTCATTTCAGGGTGGTGGCACGGGAGGAATCCTTGAAAAGTTCGATTGGAATAGCAATCTCCTTTGGTCTTACCTGATTTCTGACAACACACAATGCCAGCATCACGATGCGATTCAATTACCAAATGGAAATGTAGTAGCAATATCCTGGGAAAATCACAGTGCCACAGATGCACAAAACAACGGACGCACTTCCTTAGGCACTCACATGTGGTCAGAAAAATTAGTAGAGGTGCAGCCGGTGGGAACTGATTCCGGAATCATTGTATGGCAATGGCGCGCCTGGGATCACCTGATACAAGATGTGGACAGCACAAAATTAAACTATGGTGTAGTAGCTGATCATCCTGAATTAATCAACATCAACCTC
Organism: Chitinophagales bacterium; assembly: GCA_035638255.1. GTDB lineage: Bacteria > Bacteroidota > Bacteroidia > Chitinophagales > UBA10324 > DASRAJ01. The sequence goes on along the minus strand of DASRAJ010000165.1, from coordinate 1,290 downwards.
GGATCGCTGAACAATATAAGTGCTGATTGGCTGCACTTTAACGGGTTGGATTATGATTCTGTTCATGATCAAATATTAGTAAGCAGCCGCCTGATGAGTGAAGTTTATATCATTGATCACAGCACTACTCTTGCCGAAGCTGCAACTCACACAGGAGGTAACGCAGGACATGGAGGAGATTTTCTGTACCGGTGGGGCAATCCTCAGAATTATGATCGCGGAACTTCGGATGATCAAAAATTTTATGAGCAGCATGATCCATCTTGGATTCCACAGGGATTTCCGGGTGCAGGACAAATTATGGTGTTCAATAATGGTGTTGGCCGACCGCTTACTGATTATTCTACCGTTGAAACATTTCTCCCTCCTCCGATTGATAACTACAATTATCCGATCGCTCCCGATTCAGCGTACCTGCCGACAGCGCAGGATTGGATTTATACCGCAGATCCTGCCACTGACTTATACTCTATGGTCATGGGAGGTGCGCAGCGCCTGTACAATGGAAATACGATCATTTGCGAGGGCACGGCGGGAACATTTACGGAAGTTGACAGTCTTAGTAATGATATGTGGAAGTATATAAATCCGGTGACCGCATTCGGCATCATTTCACAAGGAAACAATCCAAGCATGAATTCGTGTTTCCGCGTAACGTTTCTTCCGACTCAGTATCCCGGTCTCGCCGGTCAATCTCTCATTCCGGGCAGCCCTATTGAATTAAATCCGCTCAATTACTCTTGCACAAATTATGCAACGGCTGTTGCTGAAATAAAATTTGATGATCAAAATCTCACGGCCTATCCTAATCCATTTCAGGAAACCTTTGCCATTCATTGTCCGGTTGAAGTCAGCAATGCAACTTTGCAAATTCATGATGTAACAGGAAGATTGCTTTATGAAGAAAAAAACTTTGCCGGCAGCCCTGAATCAGATGCTTTGATTTCCTTTCCCCAATACAAAGGAGTCATTATTGTTTCTGTGAAAGATGGAAGGAACAGTTGGAATGTTACTGCGGTAGGGCTTTAGAATTTCTGTCTGTTCGTTTCTTTTAACCCGCCCCATTTCCTTTGCGAACCGTTCACTTGCGACGGCACAATGCACTTGCCGGAAAAAAAGCGAGGTACGATAAGTATATAATTCTCAAACTAAATAGTCGTCCCTTAAAAAGTGATTTTCAAATTTAATAAAAACAAAAAGGGAGACAACGTGCTGCGAATGATCATGATGAGGCGTGAAAAATATTCGGCAAAAAAATGAGCTGCTTTTTTCCAGTGGTTCATCATTCTT
>DASRAJ010000164.1:0-64067 GCA_035638255.1 Chitinophagales bacterium | reverse complement strand
ATAGTTACACACTTGATTATTGATTCATTGGACACATCAGTTACTCAAGCGGACAATATTCTCACTGCAAATTTTCCCTCCGCAAATTATCAGTGGGTTGATTGCAATAATGGATGGCAAGCAATTTCAGGAGCGACAGATCAGGTTTTCACAGTTACGATTAATGGAAATTATGCTGTAATCATTTCTGATTCTTCCGGATGCAGTGATACTTCCGCTTGTTACCTGGTCATCGGATTGCAAACTGCAACCGTGAATTCTGTCTATGAGGTTAAATTATTTCCCACACCCGCCGATCAAACACTTCAGATCGAATGCAAAAATTTTGGCGACGACATCTTGATTTCTCTTTATACAGTGGATGGAAAAATGGTGAAAGAAATTGCTTCGACTAACTCATCTATTGGGCTGTCAACAGCAGATTTACCTGCCGGATTTTACATACTCAGGTGCGAGAATCTTCATTCAGGAAAACCGCAGAATATGAAATTTGCGGTGATTCATAATGATTAAAGAATCAAGTACACTGGTGCAAGTCTGAAACGGAGTGACGCGAACAGCCTCTCTCATTTACTGAAATAAAATTCAGCGATCATGTCATTAAAAGTAATAGGCGCCGGATGGGGGCGCACCGGAACTGAATCCCTCAAGAAAGCGCTCGAAATTCTCGACTTCGGTAAATGCTATCATGCATTTGAATTGATGAAGCATCCGCAGGATATTGTTTACTGGGAGAAACTGCACCATGGTGAAAAACCGGACTATGAAAAACTTTTCGACGGCTATCAGTCGTCAGTGGATTTTCCTGCCTGCATTTTCTACAAACAATTCCTTGAGAAATATCCTGATGCGAAAGTGATCCTGAGTGTTCGCGATAAAGACAAGTGGTATGAGAGTGCGAGCAAGACAATTTTTAAGTTCAGAAAAATGCCCACCGGAATGCTGATTGCCATGAGGTTGGGCGGCATCTTTTCATCTACCCTTCGCATCATGCCGAGAGCATTCCGTTCAGGACTCAGCATTATTCACTTTGGTTTCCTTGAAGGGCGAATGGATGATGAAGTTTGGATGAAAGAGAAATTCACGCGGTGGAATGAAGAAGTGAAACGACATGTGCCCGCTGAAAAATTACTGGTGTACGAAGTGAAAGACGGCTGGGAACCGCTTTGCAAGTTTCTGAATGTGCCTGTACCAAATGTCCCATTCCCGAAATCAAATGACAGCGATTCATTTCAGAAAAGATTAAAGACGAAGAATTTTATAAAAGAGATTGAGCAGAAGTGAATCTCCTCCCGGTTGTTGTACATCATTGACGACAAGTATTACGCCTTAACATTTTCCCTTTTCTCCTTCGGATTACAAAACACAATGCCAGTATTCTGCGAGTCAATCACAATCTTTTACTCGCTTTCGATTTCTCCTGTGGTTTGAACATCTCCGTCTTACTTTTGCCTTCCCAAAAACCAGGCAATGAAAACGAAAATCTTAAAGGCATCATTAATGCTTCTTCTTTTGCCCGCATTTCTTTTTGCACAAACAGAGAAAAAGAAAACTGACGTGATCTACATTCAAACGTCAGCGATGTGCGATGAATGTAAATCCACCATTGAGCATGCGGTAAAGGAATTGAAAGGAGTGAAGAAGGTAAACTTAAGTTTGACCGATAAGAAAGTGATGGTGGAGTACAAGACAAGTAAAGTTTCTGTCAGCGAAATCAAAACTGCAATTTCAAAAGCGGGCTATGATGCCGATGAGGTGAAGGCTGATCCAATTGCGTACGGAGATTTGCCGATGTGCTGTAAGAAAGACGGAGGAGAAAAACATTGAGCTTCAGCAGGCGCGCGCGGAAGAATTGTCCAATCTCCAAAGCGTCATTCCGATCCATCGGGATCGGCATGACGACATCACTTTTCAATCACCACCATCTGACTTTGGGTTAAGCGCCAGGGCCTTTCAAAATTTCCTGATCTCATTTCATCTTAGGAATAATTTGAAGCTTTCCTGACAATTCAAATCCAACTCCTTAATTGTTCTTTCCATCTTCTTCAATAAACCAACCACCATGAGATACATTCTTTTATGGCTCCTCTGTGCAGATGCATGCACATTGCTTGCGCAGGAAAAAACTTTGACGGTTTCATCTGCTATTGATCATGTAACTGTATTCACACAGGATGCACAAGTCATGCGCACGGGACATGCAGCGTTGACGGCAGGACGAAATGAAATTCAATTTGAAAAGCTTTCACCTCAGATTGATAAGCAGAGCATTCAGGTTGGTGCGGATAAGAAGATCACCATTCTTTCCGTTTCGTACGCTGTTGATTATTTTAATGAGCCTGAGAAGCAGGATGAAATCAAAAAGCTGGAAGTCACTCAGCATGATTTAGAGCGACAACTTCAGGCAAAGAATTCCATGCTCGATGTTTTTAACCAGGAAGAAAATACGTTGCAGAAGAACCAGCAAATTGGCGGAAGCAACACCGGATTGAAAGCCCTTGACCTTAAGGCCATCCTCGACTTTCAGCGTGACCGATTGATTGAAATTAAAAGCAAACAAAATGAACTGAGTAATTTCATTGACACGCTCGCCATCAATCTGAAAAAAGTAAAAGGTCAGATAAATTCTATTCAATCAAAACAAAATAAGCAGACCGGCAAGATCACTGTACTCGTAGAATCTCCGTCGGCAATCACTGCGAACTTTACAGTGAGCTATGTAGTGAGCGGCGCCAATTGGTTTCCCACCTATGATATCAGGGTAGATGATATTTCACAACCGATGACGATTGAATACAAAGCCAATATTCAGCAGAACAGCGGCGAAGATTGGAAGAACATTCATCTCACATTATCAAATGGTGCTCCTGCTGCTTCTGCGATTAAACCAACTTTGGAAACATGGCTCTTATCCCCTTATGCGAGAACAGAAAAGAATACCGGAAGCACAACTTCCGGAACTCAGGTGGTAAACATGGGGAATTACGGGAGAGTGAACCAGGTGAGCGGAAGACTTTTGGATGCAGCCACGAATGAGGGAATTCCATTTGCTACGGTGCAGGTAAAGGGAACTACCATTGGAGCTTCAACAGATGAAAACGGAAACTTTGTTTTAAATCTTCCCTCTGAATATTCAGCGCTGACTATTAAATACCTCGGCTATCAGCCACAGGAGATCACTAATTTTCCATCAACCATCACGATCAAACTCAATCAATCTTCTGTTGCTTTAGAAGAGATAACCGTTATTTCAGGTGGCATTGCTGCGAAGTACGGTGATAAACTAGTTACACGACAAAATTCTAATGAATATTCTGTTGATGCAATTAAAACCAGGGGAAATGAAACTGTTAAAACCAATGAAACCCTTCACGCCACTTCAATTTCTTTCGACATTCAAACTCCTTACACCATTCTCAGCAACGGGAAATTTTTCACCGTTGAGATTAAGAGAGAATCTGTTCCTGCAACATACATTTACTACGCTGTTCCCAAGAGCGATTTGAATATTTACCTCACCGCTCAGATTATCAATTGGGAAGATTACAATTTGCTGGATGGACAAACGAATATCTATCTTGAAGGAACTTACCTCGGTTCTTCATTATTTGATCTGCAACATGCAGGTGATACGCTCGGCCTTTCATTGGGGATTGATAAGGGTGTCGCTATCAAGCGAACAAGGTTGAAAGACTTTTCGAAGCGACAGTTTATTGGAAATTCACAAACAGAAGAGAGGGCATTCGAAATCGCAGTGCGCAACACAAAGCCTCAAGCGATTCATCTGATCATTGAAGATCAGTTCCCGGTTTCATCACAATCTGATATTGAAGTGAAGCAGATAGAAACATCAGGCGGAAAAGTTGACCAGACCGGAATGATCTCCTGGGATTTGAACGTTGCTTCAAAATCAGAATCAAAGGTGATCCTCCACTATTCAGTGAAGTTTCCCAAAAGCATGACTTTGTTTTTGGAATGATCTTACAATGAGGCAACGCTATGAGTAAAAGGTTTGATAACTCCGCAATCCGGCGGAGTTGTCAAACCTTACCTATTCTTAAGCGCTCGCCTTACAGGAACATTCCGTTTGAAAGGTGTTGCTTATGTGCATGATGTGGCGCATAGTGCCTGGTAGTGGTGCAGGATGAAGCCGTGAGAATTATTCCCAATAAGAGCATAAGGAACGAAATTGTAGATTTTGATTTTTTCATAAAGTTGGTAGAATATAGCTTTAGGAGCTATTGGCTAACTATATTCATGTAGCCATTATACTTAAGTAGCTTTCGATATGTTTCACCCTAGCTCGATTTACCAGGTTTATTTTTCTGATAAAATCTTTTTCGCCTCCCTTTCATCTTTTCGAATTTCGCTCACCATCAAATCCAACGTTTCAAATTTTCGTTCTTCCCGGATCCATTCAATGAACTCAACAGTAATTTCTTTCTCATAAATATCATCGTTGAAATCGAAAATGAAAGCTTCAATAGTCCGGTATGTCCCGTTTACTGTCGGACGCATACCGATGCTCATCACACCATTTCGCTTTTCATTTCCTTCCAGATGGACCCTATCGGACAAAATAATTTTGATCGCATAGACTCCATCGGCAGGAATGAGTTTGTATTTATCGGCGGGAATAATGTTGGCAGTAGGGTACCCGAGTTTTCTTCCCAGTTGATTTCCCTTCGCTACAATTCCTGACACTGAATAAAAATATCCGAGTAAATGTGAGGCGGTTTTTACGTCACCTTCCTGCAGCGCAATTCTTATTCGTGTTGAACTCACTTCAATATCATCCACGATCTGCTTTGGAATTTCTTCCACCCGAAAATTATTTTCGTCAGCAAGCTTTCTGAGCAATTCGATATTTCCATCCCGGTGATGCCCGAACTGGTGGTTGTAACCGATCACGATAATGGCAGGATGAAATTTTTCCACCAAAAATTTTTCAACATAATCCCGTGCAGACAGGATGGAGAATTCCTTAGTGAAGGGTACAATCACCAAATGATCTACTCCGAGTTTTTCAAGGAGTTGAATTTTTTCATTTGTCGTGCTCAACAACCGAAGCGTATCATCATTTGGAAAAACAATTGTGCGCGGATGAGGATCAAATGTGATAAGCACACTTTCACCACGGGTTTCATCTGCCAGTTGCCTGATTCTTTCAATGAGCTTTTGATGTCCACGATGAACGCCGTCAAAGGTTCCCACAGTGATCACAGCGTGGCGAAAGGAGGGAAGTGAATCAGGATTTTTGTGGACTTTCATTTTTAGTTTGCAACGGTGACCTCAGCTTTTCTTTTTGTTCGCGAACAAATTTCGTAAAGTCTTCCACTTGCCACGCATCTTTCAAATGATAGTCACCAATGCGTGTTCGGCACAATGAAGAAAGATGAGCTCCGGCTTTGAGAGCTCTTCCAAAATCATTTACGAGTGAGCGTACATAAAAACCCTTTCCGCAAACAATTTTGAAATCAACTTCGGGTAAGGAAATTCGCATGATCTCAAACTCATTCAAAGTCACCGTATGCGGTTTCAAATCAAATGCCTTCCCTTCCCTCGCAAGATCATAATACCGGCTTCCGTCGTGATGCTTTGCTGAATGTGCCGGGGGAAGCTGCTCCTGTGTTCCGATAAATTTTTTTGCAGCGTCAAAGATCATTTCATCGGTGATGTGTGAAATATCAAAGCGCTCATCCACTTCTCTCTCCAAATCAAACGATGGAGTGGTAGCGCCGAGTCGCATGGTGCCAGTGTATTCTTTGTCAAGTGACTGAAAATCAGAAATTTTTTTTGTGAGTGAACCGGTGCAAAGAATCAGCAATCCCGTGGCAAGCGGATCGAGTGTGCCCGCATGACCGATCTTCATGCGGGTGAGTATTTTCACTTTGTTCACGACATCGAACGAAGTCCAGCTAAGGGGTTTGTTGAAGAGAAGAATGGCGTTGCTGAAGGCAGGTAGAATCATCCTAATGTTGACAAGCTAATGCCGAAACCCAGTAAAATTAAAATGATTGCACCCACCAAAATTCGATAATATCCGAACACTTTAAATCCGTGATTCGCTAAGTATCCGATGAACGCTTTGATAGCAATGATAGCAACAACAAAGGCGATGAAGCATCCAAGGAGCAGAAGAGAAATGTTTGCTTTGTCAAGTATCTCTTTATTGTCCCACAGATCTTTTACAGTGGCGGCAAGCATCGTAGGCACTGCAAGAAAAAATGAAAACTCTGTAGCTTGTCTGCGATTTAGTTTTTGACTGAGTCCTCCAACTATTGTTGCACCTGCTCTGGACACCCCGGGAATCATCGATATCACCTGGAATAATCCGATCTTGAGCGCCATGCTATATGTGATGGGTTTGTCAGGAGACTCTTCACTGTCTTTAAAGATGCGATCAACGAAGAGAAGAAAAATTCCACCGAGCAACAAACTGATGGCGACTACGACAACATTACCAAGCAAATATTTATCAATTTCGCTTTTGAGAAGCAAGCCAAACACGGCCGCAGGAATAAATGCGACAATCAGCTTAAGATAGAAATCAAATGTTTTATTAAAATTTCCGAAAGAGAGAAATCTTTTCCAGTACAGCACCACTACTGAAAGTATAGCACCGAATTGAATGACAATGATAAACAGCTTGGCAAAAGCATCATCATTAATTCCCATGATGGTGTTCACAATGATCATGTGACCTGTAGAGGAAATGGGAAGAAACTCAGTGATCCCTTCAACGATGGCAAGAATAATGGCTTGAATGGTGGTCATGAAAAAAGTGGGCGTGAAATCCGGCGGCGCAAATATAGACGAAGCTTTATGAGAGCATCGCGGCTTATCCACGCTGATAGTTAAAGTGATGTTAAGACCTTATATTAAAAATAAGAGAGGAGACCGGTAAGATCTCCTCTCAATCGTGGAATAATTACCCCGCTTTACTTATCATCGCTGTGCTCTTTAATTTCACTCTTCACTTTCTCCTTTTCTTCCCGCAAAAAATTTCCTACCTTATCAAAATAAATTCGCATGCCATGTTCATGGGTATAGTAGCTGACATTTCCGTTTTCATCCGTAACCACCCAAACCCTATAAGTTTTTACATCCGGATAAGTTTTTACATAATATTCTTTTATGGCACTTGGATACGATTCCGGGTTTAATATATACTCCGTTCTCACAATTTTGCCATCATTATTTAACGCAACCATACGTTGTACACCGTTTTTATCTGAAAAGGTTGCCACGTAAGTGTTATTGTCACCGCTAGACCAAACTATCGCAGTGGCATCCGGATATTTGGTTTTAAAAGTCACCTGAACTTTTTCAGGAGTTTGTGAGAAAAGAACCGCGGCGCCGAAGCACATCAGCACAAGCGATAAAATGAGTTTCTTCATAAGATTTAGTTTTTGGTTTTTAAATGAAAAAGAATTCCACAAGCTTTTCAACTGCAATGCCAAAAAAAAATCCGTTATTAATAAGATGTTGAGATCATCTTAACTCGAAGGATCTTATGCAATTGGGAACCAAAAAAATTCTCTAAAATCAAATCTGTAATCCGGTCAATTTCATGCTAATATCCCAGAGACGTTTGATATCCGATTCATTGTTTGCATTGGATGATGTGGGTGTTTCCTTTTTATTGGAGAAAAATTTTCCGATCACATTTTCTACATCGGGTGATGAAGCAAGATAGATGCTGGTTGAAGCACCTTTTTCAGGAGATATTCTTGGCATGAGAGCAAACATGATTCTCATCCACGGAATGTCTTTAAGAAGATTTGTTTTTACGAGTCCCGGATACAGGGAGTTTATGGTTACTCCTGTTTCTTCCAATCGCTTCGCAAGCTCTTTTGTGAATAGTATCAATCCCAATTTAGTTTGACCAACAGCCTGGAACACGCTGTATTTTTTCTCGAGCATAAGGTCATCGAAGTTGATCTTAATACCTGAATGTTTTGAAGCGACACAAATGATGCGTGACGGCGCGTTTGCTTTTAAAAGATCCAGCAATAAAAGTGTAAGGAGAAAATGACCGAGATAATTAGTTGCAAATGTTTTTTCAATGCCGTCTTCAGTTACTTCTCTTTTGGGAAGAAACACACCGGCATTGTTAATGAGCACATGTAATTTTTGATACCGGTTTTTGAAATCAGCCACCGCATTTCTCACCGATTGTTGTGATTCGAGATCAATCAGCAGCAGATCAACGTTCTGATTGTTGCTTGCATTTTTTATTTCTTCAACCGCCCGGGTTCCGCGCTCGTTGCTTCTGCAGGCAATGATGACTCTTGCTCCCATTTTTGCCAGACCAACAGCAGTTGCTTTGCCAATGCCTGCATTTCCTCCTGTGATCAAAACGATTTTGTCTTTCATAAGGTCAGGGATTTTTCTTTTGGTCTGAATCGGCTTCTTTGTATTCCTTTTCGAGCACGTGCGGACGCGTCATTTGAATGATGGCATATTCATTTCCGCTTTCGTCGTTGAAGTTGATGCAGGGACCATCAGGGACTTCAAATTTTTTTCCATCAGGTTTCCATCCTCTTGATTTTAGTTCTTCGGCAGCAGCATTTATATTTTCTACCTCATAAATCAATCGCTTGCCTGGCGCATGAACATGATCAGCGATGAGCAAATAAGGTTCGCCACACAGATCAAATGCAGCCACCTTCGCTCCGAAGTTTTCAAATTCCCAAATCAGTTTAGCGCCAAGAATATTTTTGTAGAAGTGATAATCGGCGCTGTAATTATTGGTGCCGGTATAGATGTAAACAAGGCGCTTGAACAGAGTTGAAGGCATTATTCGAAGTTATTCATTTTACAAATTGATGACGATCTTTCGTAAGGGAAATTGTACCATTGTCATGTCAAAATTCCGATTGTGAAAATCAAACATCTCCTTTCTTGTATTGTACTTTTTATTTCAACACGAGTGGTCGCGCAGATTGCGCAGATATGGGGGACGACAGAATATGGCGGGGCTTATAATGGTGGAACCCTCTTTAGCATGAATGCCGACGGAAGTAACTTCAATATTGCTCATAGCTTCAATTATCCTGCAGGTTATGGCCCAAGGGGCAATTTATTCATGGCGAGCGATGGTAACTTGTACGGCACTTGTTTTTATGGTGGTGCCTACCTCAGTTGTACTATTTATCGCTACAATCCGGTTAGCGGCGATTACAATGATGTTTATTGTTTCCAGGGCATGGAGGGAGATTATCCGACGAGCGGAGTTGTTGAGACAAATGGTACTCTGTATGGTGCCACTTCTCTCGGTGGGTTGAATGATGCTGGTGTAATTTACAGTTTCAATATTTCTACAGGGGTTTATAGTGACTTATATGATATGATCTGGTCAGGAGGATATTATGACGTTTGTACGCCATTGATAGCAAGCGATGGCAAACTTTATGGCCCTATTGCATACGGAGGAGCAGATGGGGTGGGGGCACTTTACAGCTTTGATCTAACCGGCAATATTTATTCTGTAATGCATGATTTCGATACTCTCAATGGCGCTCTTCCATACGGGAGTCTTATACAGGCAACTGACGGGAAACTATACGGAATGACAATGTTTGGTGGAATCAATAATGTCGGTATAATTTTCAGTTTTGACCCCTCTGATAATAGTTATGAAAAGCTTCATGATTTTGACGGAGCAAACGGAGGACAGCCTATGGGCGCTCTTGCCCAAGGAAGTAATGGAACTATCTATGGTCTTACGACAGGCGGTGGTTCTAATAACAAAGGAGTTATTTTCAGTCTTGATCTCACGAATAATATATACACCAAATTGTTTGACTTCTCTTATACAGATGGAAGCGTTCCGGTTGGAAACCTGATGCAAACAGGAAACATTCTTTGCGGAACTACATTTGAAGGTGGCGCAAATAGTAATGGTACTGTTTTCAACTTCAATCTTCTTACAAACACTTATAACAAATTGCTTGACTTTGATGGTACCAATGGCTCACAACCCAATTGCGGCTTGATCTCTCTTGGTGAGGTAACATCGGGAGTGCAGACACCCGCGGTGAATGAGTTCACAGTTTATCCCAACCCGGTTACTCAATATGCCAATTGCAAAGCATCTTCCTTCAACAATCAAAAAGTGATCATCACTGTTACTGATTTGAGTGGGAAAGAGATTTTTTCACAACAACTTATGATGAGAAACTCGCAACTGAAGATTGACCTTGGCAATCTTACTTCAGGAATTTATTTTCTCGAACTGATGGCAGGCGACCGAAAGAAAATGGCGAAGGTAGTGAAGGAATAAAAAGATTATTCTCATCTCGTGAAAAGTTATTTGTATTATTCATAACATAAACTCCGCACTATGAAAACTAAACATCTTCTCATTTACATCGGGCTTTTCATCCCTACACAATTGCTTGCGCAGAATCCACAAATATGGGGAACGACTCAATCGGGTGGTGTATACAACCAGGGAACCATTTTCAATATGAATGTTGACGGAACTAATTTTAATGCCTCCTTTAACCTTAGTGCGCCTGAAGGCTGGCATCCTATGGGCAATTTATTCATGGCAAGTGATGGTAACTTCTACGGGGCCTGTTTGAATGGTGGTATTTACTATAGTTGCACGCTCTACCGGTATAATCCGGTCAGCGGCGTTTACTCCGATGTTTATGATTTTGATATTGCTCATGGGGATTTTCCCTGGAGTGCCGTGGTTGAAAAGGATGGAATTCTTTATGGAACCGGAGCTTCGGGCGGATATTCTACCTACGGTGTAATTTACTCTTATAATATAGCTACCGGAGTTTATTCTGATCTATATGATTTGAACGAATTAACCGGAACAAATCCCTTCAGTTCACCTGTTATTGCAACCGATGGAAAACTTTATGGAACCGCTTCCTGGGGCGGAAGCCTCAGCTATTCAGGAGCGATTTATAGATTTGATCCTACTGACAATTCCTTCACCGAGCTTCACGCTTTTAATACTATAGATGGTGCGATCCCGAACGGTGGCCTGATACAGGCAAGCAATGGAAAATTATATGGGATGACTCACAATGGCGGTACCTATGGCTATGGGGTGATTTATAGTTTCGATCCCGCAATGAACAGCTTTGAAAAATTTTATGATTTTAACGGATCTAATGGTGCATTACCTGAAGGCACTTTGATGCAGGCTACCAATGGAATGCTGTATGGACTCACCACACAGGGTGGTGCAGACAGCGGTGTTATATTCAGCATTGATCCTGCCACTAATGTTTACACTAAGTTATTCGACCTGAGTCATTCTCTTGGAATATTTCCGCTTGGAAACCTAATGCAAGCGGGAAATTTTCTTTATGGAACTACCTCAACAGGAGGCCTGAATAATTATGGGACTGTTTTCAAATTTGATATTCTCACAAACACGTGCACGAAGCTGATTGATTTCAATGGCAGCAACGGCGCAAATCCAAATTGCGGCTTTGTTAAGATAGGCGATGCGACAAATATTATGCAGGGGGCTCCACTTGATGAGTTCACAATTTATCCCAACCCGGTGACTGAATATGCTACATGCAATGCACCTTCTTTCAACAATCAAAAGGTTAGCATCTCTGTCACTGATTTAAGTGGAAAAGAAATTCTTTCACAAAAGGTTGTGGTGAGAAACTTGCAACTGAAGATTAACCTCAGTCATGTTACTTCAGGAATTTATATTCTCGAGCTGATGGCCGGCGACCAAAAGAAAATTGCGAAGTTGATGAAGGAATAAAGATCTACATCTCGCTGCAATAAATAACCAAGTGGTTTCCGTATAACTGTAAATCGCCCCGATTCATATTAATGATGAAGGTGTCCTCATAAATCTTATTCAATGTGTCCGGTATCTGAATCATGACTTTGGAATGCCCTGCGCTCCAGTGTCCTGTGACGGGAAAAGTATTGAAGCCCGGCAACGTTACACTGGCATTGTCACGAAAAGTTATTTGCTCATCACAACCATTTGAGTAAACTACTTTCAACCCGAGTGAGCCCGGTGAAAGGACACTGTCCCTGTAAACCATTTTTTGTACGCACCAGATATGATTCATAAGAAGATCTGCATCTCCGGGTTTCGTGAGAATACTAATGAGCATGAACAATGCAAAGAGAGCTGCTCCCGCAATAAGTAAGTTGTGAACAGAGAAATGGAATTCTTTGACAATAGGAATTTGTTGGAGGGTTGATACTATTTTCTGAACAAGCGAATTGGCATCTACGGGATCTCTTTCATATCCTTCTTCCTGAAGAACAGCTCTTGCACGAATAGCATCACTTTCAAAAGCCTGCAGCTTGATGCCACCAATGGCAAGCGAATAGAGAGGCATAATCTGTATGGTTAATTCATCTTTTGTGAAACAGTGAATGCCTTCACTTTCCAAAACGCTTCTGATCAAAAGCAATTGATGCGGGAAAGAAAATGTTGAGACCGTAACAATTGGTTCACCGCGCTCGAAAATTACCTGCTGATCGCTTCCGTATTTAGGATGCAATTCCCGCCATCGGTTCCATTGGGTGTCATCAGAAATATTCCTTTTATTCAATTCTTCCTGAGCCTGTTCAATAGCATCTGCATCCCAGCCTTCACCTTGTACAATAAGGATCAGCTCATCGGTTGAACGTGATCGAATGGGGGGAGAAAACTCTTTCATCTTGAAGGGAAGAGTGACAAATATAGCCTGCAATATTTCGCAGCTTCATACGAAAAGGTCAGATAGATACCAGCAGGGAAATGGTATACCATCATTTCTCATTGTGCTACGAAAATTTTCCCCCGCTTAATAATTTTCGTTTGTGAAGAATAGGCGACGTAGCAATACAATCCGCACCCTATTTTTTTTATTGCAGTTTCCAACTCTGGCTTTTGACCATCAAAAGCAAGTCTTCCGGAGAGATCAAACAAAAGCACTTCATCACCTGCTGCAATCTCGTCGCTTGTTTGTTGATTAAAGGTTTCCTGAATGCCAGAAGGAAATGCTTCATAGCAGCCAATGTCGAACCCATTTATGAACGGTCGGGGAGCGCCATCAAGATCATTAGCAGGAGCAGCGATTGAAAAATAACTTTCTGTGCCTTGATCGATTGCGGGACTTGTAAATGACAAATGATAATCATCAACAGCATTCACAAATAACTGAGCCGGCAATGCGATGAATGAATTGCTGTCAAGCTGCGTGTTCTGTTGCCATAGAGCAAGTGTGATTACCGTGTTTCCACCGTCAGTGCTCATGCGATCCGTTTGAATATTGAAATTGCTTTTGAAGCCGGTCATACTGGCCGCGTCAATGCTAATGCTTCCCCTGAATACATGCGTGCTGTACAGGATGTTGTTGAACGCAATGTTGTTCGTGCTTCCGTCGGAGATGTTCAATGCCCACCTTCCATCTGAAGGTTGCAGGATGGTGTTGTTCACTACTACATTGTAATTCGATCCGCCACCCCCGTCAATCCGAAAAAGGGAGATGCCGCTTGCGTGATTGTTGTATAAGAGGTTGTTTTGAATAATGGTATGCTGCACCCCGTCGCAGTTGATGGCCGAGCCACCGCCGACACCATTGTCGTAACAGATATTATTCTCTACCAATCCATAAGAAATAATTCCATCGCCGCCCAGACTTGCATCGCCATTCATGTGAATTCCGCAGTCGTTATTTCCCCAGCAGAGATTGCTTCGTATCACAGGATAGTCGGCGCTGTTGCCGAAATAAATTCCGTGTTGTTCGACGGCGCGCGTGCATGTATTGTTCTCGATGAGAATATAATCGCTGAAGCCTGTAAGGATTCCCCAAACTTCACAACTGTCGCAAACATTGTTTCTGATGATAACGTGATCATTCGTAACGGTTCGTATGCCTGTGCGCGGCATGCCGAACACTTTGAAGCCTTCAATGGTGATGTAACTTGCTCCTTCGAGGTTTATTCCATCATCTGTTGTCGCGTTAGGTTGAGTAATCACCGCTCCCTCTTGTGCAGCGAATATGATTCGCTGAGAAGATGTTCCGCTTGTGGTTTGATAGAACCCGGTGTAGGTTCCCGCTAACACAACCACTGAATCACCTGCAGTTACTATATCTGATGCATGTTGCAGCGTGAGGAAGGCCGTGGGGGATGTTAGTCCGTCATTGCTGTTGCTTCCGGAATTGCTGACGTAATAAGTGGTGGAAAAGCTGCTGAGGGAAATGAGAGATAGAAGAGAAGTAAGGAAAAAGTTTTTCATAGCTTGAGGGGTGAATCAAATGAGTCTATCAAATTTAAAGCTTTCTTTCATCAAAAACTTTTCATTACGTTTGAAAGCACTTCATACTACGATTGCACTTTGGTTTTTCGTCTGCAAGATGATGGAACAACTTTAGGCAATGTTGTGACGGGTCAAACAAAAAATTAAGCTTCATGAAAACCAGACTGATTGCTTTCCTTCTTATCATATTTTGTTCCCTCACTGTAAAATCCCAATACTATATCGGTAAGAAGAAAACTATGCAGGACTTTATTCATTGCCCGAAAATGAAAGTAGTCCTAACGGGCGAACCTAATTTCGATTCATCTCTAAAGAATGCCGTGCAACAGTTTTGGAAATTAAAAGAAGTGGAGTTTGTTACTGATGTTGCAGAAAAAAAGGAAGATGTTGAAGGCCAGATCTACATGATTTTCATAGAATACTCAACCAATTTTTGGTTTGGGAAAAAGTTAATGATCGTGGATCGTGAGAAGCCTTCTCAGAAAATTATTTATTGTCCGGTGATTGCAGGGGCAGCCTTTGATGATTTTTCCCAGGAGACAGATTTGACCGCGGCTGCATGGCGGCTTGATTTTGTGGTGAAGGGATTAAACGACGCCATGCAAATTATGATAGATAACAACTATACCGGGTTAGATGTTTTCGATCCGGTTGCAAACAAAGTCAACATCAAAGCTTCGGTTCTCAAAACCAAAATCCTTCTTATTTCGAAGCAGGAAGTCAACGCAAAGAAGTGGGGATGGGGCTTTGCAAAGACTGCTATTCCGATGGAAGTATTTGATGACTATCCCTACGAAAAGAGAGTGGCGGAAGCAAAAGGAGTAAGCGAGGCGATTGATGAAAAAGACGAACGGTATTGCTTGTTTATGCCTGTGTATTCTGATGCTAAATTTGTTTTTGTCTATGATCTGCAAACCAAAGAAACTGTCTATGTGGCAAAGTATGATGGCTTGAGTGTCTTCAACCTCAACAAGAATGACATTCGGGATTTAGTGGATGCCATAACGGGAAAATATTTACCGAAATGATTTCCTTTTCTGACCATTCAGATTCCTCCTACGTCAGGAATGACACGAAGTGTGTTAACGGGTCATTGTAAGGAAACTTCTTCACACGCTGACAGATCTCTGCTTGAATTGTAATCCCGATTTCCCGGGATGACTGATTGAGGAATATGTCATTAGAAGCAACCTTCGCATCATGGTTCCCGAATTATAGTGAGACCACCGCGACACCGAATTGAAATATCACAACGACTTCGTTAAAATAATTGTGTATAAAATACACAAATAAATTTGGAGAATTGAAATGCCGTCGTACATTTGTGTAATAATTACACAAAATGAAAAAGCAATTCACCTATCAATATCCCCGCGCAGCAGTTACCACTGACTGTGTGATTTTCGGAGTAAGAGAAAATGAACTGAAGCTCTTACTGGTGAAGAGAGCCATTCAGCCATACAAGGGGAAGTGGGCACTACCCGGTGGATTTATTTCGATGAAGGAAACAGCGGATGAATGTGCTCAACGCCTTTTAAAGGAAGAGGCCGGAATCAGGAATGTCTTCATCGAACAGCTTTACACATTCAGCAACCTGAAGCGCGATCCGAGAGAGCGGGTGATCTCCATCGCTTACTATGCACTTGTAAATGCCGGTCAGCTTCAGCCTGTGGCGGGACATTTTAATGATGCGGCTGCATGGCATCCTGTAAAAAAAATTCCATCCCTTGCCTTTGATCATCGTCACATTGCAGAAACGGCTTTAAAGAGATTACAAGGCAAATTAGTCTATCAGCCCATCGGTTTTGAATTGCTTCCGCGCCAATTTTCCGTCAGCCAGTTGCATCACTTGTATGAAACCATTCTCGAAAGAAAGCTTGACAGGAGAAACTTTACCAAGAAGATTCTCTCCATGAAATTGCTGGAGCGTGTGAAAGAAAAGCGAATCACAGGCGCACCCGGAAAGCCTGCAACACTTTTTCAGTTCAACAAAGGAAAGTATCATAAGCTCACAACAAAAGGATTCAGTTTTCAACTCTAAAAAATTTGCATCATGAATAACGAAAAAGAAATCGGAGTGATCATCGGGAGGTTCCAGGTGCATCAGCTACATCCCGGTCATATTGATTTAATCAGCCACGTTCAGTCGAAGCATAACAAGGTCATTGTTTTCCTTGGCGTTTCTCCGGCGCTCGTCACACGAAAAAATCCGCTTGACTTTGTGACGCGGAAAGAACTTCTCACTAAAGAATTTCCCGGGCTCACTGTTCTCAGTTTACCCGACATGCCTGATGATTATGACTGGAGCAAAGAGCTTGACAAGCGAATTCGGGAAGTATCTCCCATTGACGGAGTAGTTCTGTACGGGAGCCGTGATAGCTTCATTCCCTATTACCATGGTGTATTTGAAACGGTGGTGCTTCCTGAGAGCGCAGGAATGACAGGAACAAATCTTCGCATTGAAGTGAGTAAAGAAGTAAAGTCCTCACCGGATTTTCGGGCCGGTGTTATTTACGCGGCATTCAATCAATACCCGAAAATTTTTCCAACGGTGGATGTTGCAGTTATTCGTGACAAAGAAGTGTTACTTGCAAGAAAAGCGCACGAGAAAAAATTTCGCTTCATCGGTGGCTTCACTGATCCCGCAGATAATTCCTTTGAAGAGGCAGCAAAACGTGAAGTGCGGGAAGAAGCAGCAATAGAAATTGAGAACATCAGGTATATAGCTTCACACAAAATAGATGACTGGCGCTACAGGGGAGAAGAAGATAAAATCATTACTCACCTCTTTGCTGCAGATTATGTGTCCGGAGAACCAAGGGCTGAGGACGACGTGGTTGAGTTAAAGTGGATCAGCCAGGATCAGCTTACCGAAGACCAAGTTGTGGATGAACATCTTCCGCTGCTGCATTCCTTCCTCTCATACTTTCAATTGAAAAACTTAAATCGTTCTTTATGATACGCAATAACATCATGCTGCTTACTGACAGCTACAAGATCAGTCACTACAAACAATATCCGCCCGGCACCACTCAGATATATTCTTACTTCGAATCCCGCGGCGGAAAATTTCCTGACGTCACTTTTTTCGGATTGCAACCGATACTTAAGCAATACCTTGAAGGAACTGTGGTGACCACCGAAAAAATTGATGAAGCAGAAAAACTTTATTCAAAACATTTCACTGTCCCCAAATTGTTTTACAGGAAAGGATGGGAATACATTTTAGAAAAACATGAGGGTCAATTACCCGTTCGCATTAAAGCGGTGGCAGAAGGAAAAAGCATTCCATACAGCAACGTGATGATGACCATCGAGAATACGGATGCGAATTGTTTTTGGCTCACTAATTTTTTAGAAACACTTCTTGTGCAGGTTTGGTACGGAAGCACAGTTTCTACCCAGTCACGACACATAAAAAAAATGATTCTGAAATTTTTGGCTGAAACCGGTGATACTTCATTGGTTGATTTTAAGCTTCATGATTTCGGATTTCGCGGAACATCATCCGTGGAATCTGCATCCATTGGTGCAGCCGGTCACCTTGTAAATTTTAAAGGTACGGATACGATTGCGGGCTTGAGCTTCATCCAGGATTTCTATAATACAAATGATGTTGCAGGTGTTTCAATTCCCGCCGCGGAGCACAGCACCATCACTGCATGGGGAAGAGAACATGAGGCAGATGCTTACAGGAATATGTTGCAGCAATATCCTGAAGGATTGGTCGCGGTGGTAAGTGATTCTTACGACATTTACAATGCCTGTTCAGCTATTTGGGGAAAGGAATTGAAAGATGAAGTATTAAAGAGAAACGGAACATTGGTGATTCGTCCTGATTCAGGAAATCCGGTGGAAGTAATTTTGAAAGTGATGACCATTCTCGGCGAACAATTCGGTTACAATGTGAATGCTAAGGGATATAAAGTTTTAAATCCAAAAGTTCGCGTGATACAAGGCGACGGAGTGAACTATGAATCCATCGGTGACATTCTTCTTGCCATGAAGAAAAATAAATGGTCGGCAGATAATATCGCCTTCGGCATGGGTGGAGCGTTGCTGCAAAAACTCGATCGTGACACGCAGAAGTTTGCTTTCAAATGCAGTTGTGCCATAGTAGATGGTGAAGAAAGAGCGGTTTACAAAGACCCTGTTACCGATTCGGGAAAAAGATCGAAGAAGGGGAAACTCAAATTGATTTTTGAAAACGGGAATTACAAAACGGTAAATGAAAATGATCCGGGGGAAGATTTGTTGCAAACAGTTTTTGAGAATGGAAAAATGACGAAGCAATTTTCATTCGATGAAGTGAGAAAAAATGCTGAGTTATGAGCGAAATCAAATCACAAATGGAAGGTGTTCTCTATGGAATTGCCATCGGAGATGCCTTGGGAGTTCCTGTAGAATTCATTTCAAGAAATGAATTGAAGAAAAACCCCGTTACAGAAATGAAGGGTGGAGGAACTCATCACCAACCCGCCGGAACGTGGAGTGATGACACTGCTTTATCATTATGTTTAGCCGAATGCATAGCGGCAGGTTTTGACCTTGATGATCTTGCCAGAAGGTTTATTAACTGGCAAAACTTCGGATACATGACAGCCCTCGGCGAAACATTCGATATTGGTATGACCACTCAAAGTGCAATATCAAATTTGGAATCAGGTATTAAGCCTGCTCTTTCCGGTGATGATAGTGAGCGCTCTAATGGAAATGGTTCATTGATGCGGATCCTTCCTCTCATATTTTTGATAAAGAATTATTCAATTGAAGATCGTTTTGATGCGGTTAGAATGGTGTCTTCCATCACACATGCCCATATGAGGTCAGTGGCCTGTTGTTTTATTTACATTGAATACGCGCTGCGGCTTATGAACGGAGAAAATAAATTCAGCGCTTTTGAAGAATTAAGAAATGCAATTCCAAACTGGCTTCAATCTAAAGTGAAAGACGCTGAAGAGCTTAAATTTTTTGGTAGAATTTTCAGTGAGCAATTTCATACAATATCTGAGAACGAAATTCTTTCGAGCGGCTATGCGCTTCATACGCTCGAAGCATCTTTATGGTGCTTTTTGAATTCAGATGATTACGAATCCTGTGTTCTAAAAGCGGTAAACCTTGGTGATGATACTGACACCACCGGAGCGGTAGCAGGTGGATTAGCAGGATTATACTATGGCATTTCAGGCATTCCTGACAAATGGATAGAAAAACTTTCAGGGAAAAATTTAATTGACGAAGTGATCAGCCATCTTCATAATTCCATGGAACAAGAAACCCACCCACCAAAATGAAAATCATCTTCACCACCGAAAACTATCGCTACTTCCAAAGTGAATTTTCTTCTTTCAAACAATTTGAAATTGGAAAAACAGAATTCAAAAAATTTCCTGATGGCGAGGAGTATTTGAGACTTGTTTCGAATGTTGAAGGAAGAGATGTTGCCATTATTGGCGGCACTATTTCAGAAGCCGATACACTGGAGTTGTACGATCTTGCTTCTGCAATTACCATGTATGGAGCAAAAAGTCTCACGATGGTAATTCCTTTTTTCGGATACTCGACGATGGAGCGTGCACTCAGGTATGGAGAAGCAGTAACTGCGAAGTACAGGGCGCGATTAATTTCTTCCATCCCCAAAACTCCGGAAGGAAATAAAGTGGTTCTTATGGATATTCATTCCGAAGGCATCCCTCACTATTTTGAAAACGATACGCATGCAATGCATCTCTATTGCAAAAAAATTATTCTCGAAGCTGCAAGGGAAATGGGTGGTAATGATTTCATTCTCGGAAGCACTGATGCGGGAAGAGCCAAATGGGTTGAATCACTCGCAAATGATTTAGGTGTGAATGCAGCGTTCATTCTGAAAAGAAGAATCAGCGGTGAAGAAACCAAAGTGCTGAACATCAGCGCCGATGTAAAACAGAAAAAAGTGATCTTGTACGATGATATGATTCGCACGGGTGGTTCACTCATCAACGCCGCGAGAGCTTACACACAAGCCGGTGCAACAGAAGTGAGTGTTATTGCTACTCATGGCTTGTTCGTTTCAGGTGCCTGTGAGAAATTAAAGCGTTGCGGATTCATCAAACAAATTATTTGTACCAACACGCATCCTGCCGTGTTGAAATTTGCCGGTGACTTTGTGAAGGTGAAGTCTGTGGCGTCACTGATTGCAGAGAATATTTGAACCCTTACTCCAACACTTTCAGGAATCGAACATCAATTGAATCAGTAAGCCATACTCCATTGTCAGATTGATAGAAAATTATTCCCTCGTTATGCATTGCACTTGCTGCTACTTCGAAAATCACAGGCTTGCCATGACGCTGTCCAACCTTCAAAGCGGTTTCCTTATCGGCACTCAAATGAACATGGTGGCGATTCATTTTCTGTAGTCCATGAGAAAGAATTGCATCTGTAGATTTTTCGCCAGTGCCATGATAGAGAATTTCAGGAGGGATTTTGGGTGCAAGATTCAGATCCACATCAACAGAATGACCTTGACTAGCTCTTATCCTTGAGTACGATTCATTGAATGAAAACCTCTTCTTGCTATTAGTGTCCACCACAAACTTTAAAATTTCAAAGTCAAAATGAACACCTGAGCCGTTACATTTTTCAATAAGAGTTTTCACATCCGTCCATCCGTTTTCATCCAATGAAATTCCAATCTCTTCCGGCTGATGGCGTAGTACGAGACTTAGGAATTTACTGATGCGGATAGTTTCTTTTTCTGTGATCACTTCAAAAAATTTTACTGCTTCATTTTTTGTCAGCTGCATTGCTTTAGCGGTTCACCTAACCACTGACAAAACTTATTGTCAAAGCTGTGTGCAAAAAAGATTGTTTAAGCAAAGATAATTTTATTGAAATCGATTATAAACCTGGTATTGACTCATTGAGATCATTGCCTGTACATTATTTGGAGGAAAGAAAGAAAATCTAATACCGCTTAAACGCCTACTAGGTTAGTACTCCAGAATATTTAATTCAAAAATTCCACATGCAAATGCGAATTGTAATTCCCACCACATAATCAAGTAGATTGAATGGGCTTTCTCACAATGTGTTGAGAATTCTTGTGCAAAACTTTTTATTCCGTTTTTACCTGCGAGGAATCACCTTCTCGGTACTTTTGTATACGAAGAAAGCCCCTCTCGTAAAGGGGCTTCTCTTCAAAGCCTGCTAGCTTAATTGGAAAAAGCAACTTGTCCTTAAAGTTAGATCGCAGTTCGAATCTGTGGCAGGCTTCTTTCTTTCTACAAATGTACAGTAGTCGTTTCTTAGTATTATAGGGTGTTGCCTTATTTTTTTTTCAACCTTCCTGAAATCAAATCGTATCAAGGGTTCTGTAAGTTCTAATAAGGAAAATGTTAATTACTTAGGTTAAAATCAGGACAGAGTGAACAATGTATGAAGAGTTAAAATGAAGTGTAAGAAATTTTCTTCTCAATTATTATTGTACAGACATAAAACACCACTCCTAAATCACCTCAACGTTTCCCCCAACCAACGATAAAATTCCCGCTGCCACAGCAATCCGTCCTGCGCCTTCGATACCCAATGTCCTTCATCCGGAAAAACAAGTAAGCGGCTTTTAATTCCCTTCAGTTGACAAATCTGAAATGCTTCGAGTGACTGCGTGTAAGGAATGCGGTAGTCTTTTTCGCCTGAAACGATCATGATCGGTGCGTTCCATTTGTCAATGAAATTCATCGGATCACTTTCGGTATAACTTTTTGGCTGCGGAGAATTCCACCATGGTCCGCCGAGATCGAAGTTGGTGAACCAGATTTCTTCTGTGGAGTTGTACATCGCTTTCAGATCAAAGACGCCGCAGTGGGCAATGAAAGTTTTGAATCGTCCGTTGTTCTGCCCTTCAAGCATGTAGGCACTGTAGCCCCCGTAACTTGCTCCTACAACGCCGCAACGATTCTTATCAATGAACTTCCACTGCGAAATAGAATCGAAGGCACTCAGGTAATCGCGAATCGCCTGCCCACCCCAATCGGTGCTGATTGCTTCTTCCCATTCATGACCAAAGCCCGGCACACCTCTCCGGCACGGAGCAATAATCACGTAACCATTCGCAGCCATCAACTGAAAGTTCCAGCGGAAAGAATAAAACTGCGAGAGTGCACCTTGCGGTCCGCCCTGGCAGTAGAGTAGTGCAGGATATTTTGTGTCCGGATTAAAATCAGGAGGATAGATCACCCATGTGAGCATTTGTTTTCCATCTGTTGTCTTCACCCATACTTGATCAATCTTACTCATTTTGATCGCACCATACGCAATTGTATTTATTTGAGTGATCTGCTGAATCTCTTTTGGGCCTAAGTTGATGCGAACAATCTCTGCTGCATGATTCATGTCTGCTTTCGTTGCAATCATCCAGCTTGTTCCTGCATCATCAACCTGTTCGACCAATCCGTTGATATCAAAAACACCTTCTGTGATTTGTTTGATGTCGGAAGTTTTTACTAAGCTGTAATCACTTTGCAATGGAATTTCAAACAACTGCTCGGTGCCGTCCTTAACAGCGAGGAAATAAATTTTCTGTCCGTCGTTCGACCAGCGAAATGATTCAACGGTTTCATTCCAGTCTTTGGTGATGTTCCAGACTTTTCCAGCATACAGATCACCGATGTAGATGTTGTTTTTGTCTGCCTCATATCCGTTACGCGCCTGGCTCAGCCAGGCGATAAAAATCCCCTTTGGTGACATCATAGGTTGCGTATCATAACCTTTCAGTTCAGTAGTGAGGACCTGTGTTTTCCCCGTGGCAATGCTGTAGAAATACAAATCCGTATTCGTGCTCACAGCGTATTCCTTACCCGAAAGTTTTTTGCAAACGTAGATGATGCCATCACCTGCGCCGTTCCAGATCACATCTTCAGCGCCACCCATGGGCTGCTGCGGGCAATCGTACGGCTCACCCTGCATAATATCTTTCGCATCTGTGATTACTCCGTTGTAATAGGAAGCATAAAATATGTGACTGAAATTTCCATCTTCCCAAACATTCCAGTGGCGATACATGAGATCATCCGCCTCATGAGCATTGGCTTTGTCAAGATCGGGATAGCGATCATGATACGTAGTGGCCACTTTTACATCCTGTGCGTACAATAAATATTTTCCGTCGGAAGAAAATTTCAGGAGGCTGATGTCGCCATCGGTGTGAGAAATTTGTTTGGGCTTTGTGCCATCCCAATTCGATTCCCAGTATTGACCCTGATACAGGTATCCCATTTTTCCGGTGGGCGTGGTAACGACGTTTGACGCACCCCCGGTTTTGGTAATTTGTTTGGGAAGTCCTCCGCCAAGAGGAATTGAATAAAGATTTCCCTCTCCTTTGTTTGCAGCCATGTCATAATAAGTAACTCCGTAAATCAGGTTTTGATGATCGGCAGTCACCATTTCAGGATTTACTCTTCCTAATTTCCAGAGTAGTTCCGGAGTGAGGGGGGTTTGCGAATAGGAGAGGGTAGAAAGGGAAAGCAAAAAGAAGAGAGAGAGAGTAAGTTTTTTGTTCATGAGAAAAATTTTTGTGTGAAGATATGATGCGGAGTTTTTCTACTCGTATGTGAGCTTTTCGTAATCGTCCAAATCTTTGTGGCGCGCTGAAAGAAGTTTGTTACGAAGTAAATCTTTCAGATGCATCTACCCAAACATCCATGTCAACCGTCGTTCTGTTGTAGCCATGAAAGTTCACTGTATATCCACCGACAATCAAATAAGCTACTTGGTGCTTATTGAGCAACTTGATAAATGAAAGGTAGGGATCAGGAAATAACTCGTTGCTCATGGTCAACTCGTCTATAGAATTCATTTAGTGATTCGCCCTTCCTGATTTGGTAAACCCTAACGCGTTTGTCTTCTTCTTGAGGGGAAGCTTTTCTGAAGTGTTGCGCGAACATTTGAAGTTCATATAGAACCCTCAGCCGCTCATGCGGGGTAAGGCTTCTGGAATACTTTAGCAAATCATCACCCTGATTTTCCAGAGTCGCAAAAACAAGTTTCTTTTTTTCGCTCATGTGACTTCAAAAGTATCACTAAAATAGAATCACATAATGAGATTTAGATTACAGTATCAACTTTTCCTGCTTTCGATTTCTCACAAAGTATAGCCAGGATTCCATTCACATCACAGTTATTGCCAGCAAAGTGAAAAATGCATTCACGCTTCCGGGCTGTGAAACTTTAAGTGCCTGCTTGTGAAATCTCGGGCTCAGTTGGATGAGGTCGGTCAACACCACTCTCGAGCTTTGCCAGCCATGTTGAAACAAAGTTCAACCCATTTTTACTCATCAGCATCTCCACAGCCAGGTTAATATCAGTGCCGGGGACGGCAAATGCTGCCATACCGCCATGCGATTCAATAAGGTTGCGAAGCGCTTCAGTAAGATCAGTTGCCAACTGATCATAATCAGCGGCTGAATATATATCAGTGTTGATCTGTCCGGCCGCAATATTGGATTTGCAGATTGGCTCAATCAATCCATCGAGATCGCTGCCAATACATACGTGACTCCAGACATCATCAATATTATTTTGCAAGCCCACCCGAATGATGTGCAGTATATTATTCGCAAGGAAATAAATGTTAGGAGTTTGATGAGCAAGTTCAAGAAGCATCTTGCTCCGGTCTTCCGTCAATGGTGAAACCCCGATATTGTTATCCTGGCTGCCCACTGCGAAATCAATTCCAATCACATCATCAGAAGGCTGATCAATCTTTGGCTTAATGTAGTCATCAAATTCATCCTTGCTGAAAAATTCATTGAAGATTTCTCCATAGCCGACAATTCTTTTATCCAGGCTCACCCCAATCAGGCCACCGCTCCTGAGAATCTCAATGATGTCTCTATCATACAGGCTAATGGTCCACGGATTAAACATCGTCTGATATTTTCTTCCCTGTGCATCTTTATAACTGAATCCGGCTTTGGAATACATACGAACGGGAACAGCAGGATGTCCATCGCCGCTGTTCCAAAACGGTTTCTTTACGCCGTAAATAATATACTCACTCACGCCGGAAACTCCCATGTGCGTACCGATGATTGGAAAGTTTTCCCAACCGTTATCCTGACGCATCTTATAGAATTGCTCCCGTGCACTCATGCTCATGTGCTTGACATCAACCAGCACCCTGTACCCGCCGTCAGCAGGTTCATAACACTCCTTCAGCAGCGCTTTTCCTATTTCCGTGATACCAGTTCCCGCCGGCTTGAAATTTCTTCCGCCCGCCACTCCTCCGAGAAACCGCACACCTGATGCATGCGTGCTGGTGCGCGATGGGGTAAGATGTGTAAGCGTGAGTGAAAAAATTCGTTTGCCTTTCTTGAACTCCCGGAAGTTTTTTACATAATCGTTTACAACCTGAAATTCAAACTCCGGAAACTTATTTTCAGCGTAATAGGGGTCGAAGCAGTGCCCGCCTTCCACTGCGAGCACAACATTCAATTCGTCATCATGAATGTCGCCTGATGATTGAACAATATTGAAACACTTTTGAGGATCGGTCGTGTTGCGTGACGTCAGAAATTCATAATCACGTTTCAGGGTGTCGTAATAAGATTGTTTATTTTGATCTACTGAATGGAGAAACTCGCTATCGAGATGACTGTCAATAATCCATTCAATAAAGTATTCAAACAAAAGATTTTTTGCGAAGCCCTGTTCCACAGCATGAAGATTGGCGATCACCAACTTGAATTTTCCCTTCTTCAGAATTCCGAAGTGTGCCTGTGATCCCAGCAGGTTCTTCAACAGTTGGCTGCGATCTAATTCAATGTCGCACCATCCATCGGTTCCTACGCAGTCTGTTTTAGTGAGTCCGGCTTTAAGGGTTGGATGACAATGAAAATCAAAAAAATTTTCCATAGTAAGTGAAGTTTATGCTTCCAAAGGTAATCACCAATTCAAATTGACGATTAAAAATAAACGGGATAAAAATGGAAAGAGCCGTGCGAATTTATTTCGAGTGCCGGCGCAGGAACCTTAATGATGTTGAGAAGAGAAAAAAAAGTTTTCAATGTTGCTGACTTCGTTTTGATGCGGGTGAAATCAATATCCGGTGAAAGATAAAACTGGCGAACGCGTGCAATGTCAGTGCGATCAACTGCTTCTCCGTTTTCATCCCAAACATTTTTGTATCCGCCGAACAATCCATCTACTCCGTAGCCAACATCAATGTTGAGCCATTTCGGAAATTTTGAAGCTGAATTCTTAATGAAAGAGGAAGGATTCACCGAGAGCCAATACGTTTGTCCGTTGTAATCTTTGAGCGTGTTTTGAGCAATGGAACTTCCAAAAAGAGTTAACGTCCGGGAAGTAAGCTCAGCCGGATATTTTTTCGGGAAGGAAGAAAACTTGAATTCAATTCTCTGTTCTTTCCACAATAAATATTGCGACATGCTGAGTGATGCGCCGAGAGCATTTCCAATCACATCCGCTGCTGATGCTCCCCACTGCTCAGAAAATCCATCGAACACTTCGAGGGTATTTTGAAAAACAAATCCTGTTGCGGCACCGATCCAGGCAGCTTTGTTTGGTTTCGTGCCGGACCACAGCAATGCGTCTGTTGTCCATACACTTTCGAAGTATGAAGTATAGACATGACCAACCTTATCCATTTGCAGCCATTCATTATTGTCATTGAAGAAATGAAATGAAGTATGAGGATAATCGGCGTACCAGAGTTGATTCAAACCGATCAGAGTTCCTCCGTAAATTCCTGCCCAGCTTGCAGTGACGATGATTGTGCGATGCTTGTTGAAAGAATCAGCAGGAGTGAGGAAGCGATTGATGGAGGATTGTGCTGAAAGATTAAAGGAGATGAACAATTGAAAGCAAAGCAGGAAGAAAAAGATCTTTTTCATCCTCAAGGCAGATTAGTCCCAGATGTTGTTGAAGTTGAATTCAAAGTTATATTGCTCCAACTCGAAAAAAAATTTCTCGTCGCGTGTTTTCTTTTTCAATTCAAATCCTTTTTCGCACAGTTGATAAATCTCAGCAAGATTTTTTTTCGGGTCAACAATCACGTAGTACCTCACCTTTTGCTGTTCATAAATCCGATACTTGAGTTCGCGATCTTTAGATTCTGTTGAAGCAGAAATTACTTCAAACACAATTGCAGGAGTGATTGCTATGAAGTCACCAAGTTCATGTTTGCTAACCACAATAGCATCAGGAACCACAATAGTGTCGTCAGAAATTTTCCAGTCAACGGGCATGAATGATGCATAAAGCTTATTCCTTCTGAAATGAATTTGCAGTTCGCTGAGAATTTCTCCGTTTACAATTTGATGCCTGACAGATTTTAGATGTGACAAGGGATAAGGCAAACCTTCAATGATCTCCCAAAGCCCTTCCCAAAGCTTCCATTGCTCAAAAGTGAAGCGGGAATAATATTCTTTTCTCAAAGTAAAGCTCACTTGCAAATAATTTTTTCTGAAAGTTACGTACCCCTGGTTCATCCAAGCAGTATCTTCCTCACTGTCTGCAATAATTCCGTCACACCATTCTTCGAAGGCGCTTCACCGTAAACCCGCAACAACGGTTCCGTTCCTGATGGGCGAATCATAACCCATTCGTCGTTGCTAAAGTGAAATTTATATCCGTCAATATCTTCCGTGTTCAGCACTTTATATTTTCCGAATGAAGTGAACTCTCCATTCCTGCAGCGTTGAATGATATGTTGCTTGAGCGATTCATCGAGATGAAGGTCGAGCCGGTCAAAACTGAACGCACCGACAACATTGTACACTTCCCGGATGATCTCCTTCATCGTTTTTCCCGTTTTCGCCATGAACTCCAGCAGCACCAATCCATCCCACACGCCATCGCGCTCGGGGATGTGACCTTTCACCGCAATGCCGCCGGATTCTTCACCACCGAGTAATACATCTTCTGTCACCATTTTTTCACTGATGTATTTGAAACCGATCTTCGTAACCTCAACAGGCAGTCCGTACTTCACGCACATTTTTTTCACCTTATCAGAAACTGAAAATGCAATCACCACTTTGCCCGTCATCTTTTTGTACTGGTTCAGATAGTGAATGAGCAGCAGGATGATGTGATGCGCATCCACAAAATTTCCATCCTCATCATACATGCCGATGCGATCTGCATCACCGTCCGTTGCCCATCCGCAAACATTTCCCGGGGTATTTTTTATGAGGGAAGAAAGCTCACCGAGATTTCTGTCAAGCGGCTCGGGTGCTGTGCCGCCGAAGCCGGGATTGTAATCACAATGCAGAAGAATCGGCTGGCTGAGCAACTGAGGAATCACGCTTTGTCCTGCTCCATACATCGCATCGTACGCCACTACGATGTTGCTGTTGTTGATGGCATCGAGATCAAAATTCTTCCTGAGATGATCGAGGTAAAGCACTTCAAGATCAACATATTCAAGCAATCCGCCTGCTTCATACGTATCGGGTGAAACCATATTTATTTCGAGAACGTCGGGAATCATACTCTCTACTTCAGCGATTACTGCAGGAGAACTCGGTCCTCCATGTTCGCCTTTCAGCTTGAACCCATTGTAGGCAGGAGGGTTGTGACTTGCGGTAATCACTACACCGATTCCTGCTTCAAAATACTTCGTCCCGAGTGAAACCATGGGCGTGGAGACAAACCCTTCGGCCAAAAAAGTTTTCACACCATTAGCACACATCACTTGCGCGGTTGCTTCTGCAAACAAGCTTCCTCCGAAACGGCAATCGTGACCGATCACCACTTTCGGTTGCGGGAAATTTTTCTTCAGCCAAAGAGC
Source organism: Chitinophagales bacterium (assembly GCA_035638255.1). GTDB lineage: Bacteria > Bacteroidota > Bacteroidia > Chitinophagales > UBA10324 > DASRAJ01. Next base: position 35,016 of record DASRAJ010000164.1, on the reverse strand, counting down.
GGTTGCCTGCGCCACGCGTTGCACATTATCAACCGTGTATTCTTTTGCGATGATGGCGCGCCAGCCATCGGTGCCGAATTTTATTTGAGTCATGATAGATATGAGAGTGAAATCAGAAAAGACTGAGCGCAAATATAATTTACCAAATGCTGCATACGGTAGTGAAATGAATCAGATTGATGAGACAAGCTTATAGGTTATTGCCTGAACAATTTGTAAACGTAACTTCCATCGGGCGCTTCGATACATAATAAATAAACTCCGGGTCTCCAGGAAGCAGCATTTAAAGTTATGGAAGAAGATTTGAAGGTTTTATCGAGAAGCGTTGTGCCGGTAATCGTTTTCACTTTCAAATTGAGGGGCAACGTGGATGGTGATGAAAATTGAATATTGAAATAAACAGTCGTAGGGTTGGGAAAAATTTCAATCCTATTTGCTGCCCTTAAGTCATTAAGTGTTGTTAGGATAAAATCACATTCTTTCACTTCCGGGTAACCGAGAACTGAATCCTGATAGCATCTTAATGCAAACCCAAATTCATATATATAACAAGCAGGATATGGGAATAAAAAATCCAGTGAACCTATCTTTTTATAAATTCTTTTGCTATGATTGAAATATCCTCCGAATGCAATGGTGTCGTGAACTTTCATCCATCTCAACATGGTGCCATCGATAACATCATCTCCTGAACTGTCAACGAAGACTTTTCCAATAGAGTCACAGCCCCACATAGACTTTAAATCAGTAGTCCAATAGCTACCCGGGGATACATTGAAGTCATAGAGAACTTTGAATTTACCATCTTGAAAAACGTAGTAAACATCTGATGAATCATAAACAAAAACTGCTGGTTTTGCATAATGCAAGATTGTGTCACTAATGTAGTTGTACTCAAAATCGTCGATTAAAAGCTTACGGCAAGTTGTTCCATTAATGAAGGTATCTGCTTCTGAATAAATTCTTTGATCTCCAAACCCTTCAAAGGCGAATAAATTATAATGCCATACGGCACCCACAGGCGCAAATTCATTCTGCGCTTTGAGAATAAAAATGATTAAAGAAAAAAGCAAAGAGGTAAAAATTTTTTTCATTCAGAGAGTTACAGAATAAATTTACAAAAATTTTCTTCAGTTTTTTTAAAACAGAAACTCTTCTCGCTTACCTTCGTTCAATAAATAAAATCCAATGAAATATTTTATCCTCTTTCTTACACTCATTACAGGAATTGAGTATTCGGTTATCGCGCAAACCCCAACGTGGAGCTGGGGAAAAAATGGCGGCGGAGGGGCAGCAGATTATGCCTTTGGAACTGCCATAGATGCTTCGGGAAACGTGTATTACTGCGGGAATTTTTACAGCACGAACGCTACTTTCGGTTCCGTTTCTCTTGTTTCAGGCGGACTCGCCGATGGCTTCCTCTGCAAGTATGATGCAAACGGAAATTTCAAATGGGTAAAACAAATCAGTGGCCCCGACATCGAGGTATGTGAAAAAGTGGTGGTCAATTCCACAGGCGATATATTCGTAACAGGATATTCTGAAGGTGATTTCTCAGCCGATGGAAATACATTTACAAGCTACGGTGAGGGCGATGGCTTTGTAGCAAAATACAGCAACAGCGGCGTATTGAAATGGATAAATCATTTCGGAGGACCGGGCGATGATTATCCTTACAGCCTGGCGCTTGATAATAAAGGGAAGTGTGTTGTAGTGGGTACCTTCGAGCATTCAATGAGCATTGGAGGCTTCACGCTCACTTCTCAAAACGATTCACTCTATGATTGCTTCGTAGCCAAGTTTGATAAACAGGGAAATGTGCTTTGGGCCACATCGGCCGGAGGCGACAGTTCCCATGCTTATGTTTTCGCCAGTGATGTAACAATTGATATTCACGGAAGTATTTTTATCACCGGAACTTATACCGGCCCGGTAAAATTTGGAGATGATTCACTGGGAGAGAATGAAGAAGCGTTTCTTACCAAGCTGAATTCAAACGGAATATTTCAATGGGCGGTTGATGCCGGGTCCCGATGTTACTACACCTACATTGCAGTAGATGCTTCTTCGAATATTTATGTCACGGGTTCCTTTGGTGCCTACGGTTTCCATTCTCAAATAGGTGACTTCACTTTGGTACCCAATGGGGACTTTATGGATGTTTACCTGGCGAAGTTTAATAGCTCAGGAGTAGCACAGAGTGTTCACACAGGTGGTTCGGAGCTAAACGATTTTGCAGGCGGACTGGCTTCGGATGCTGCAGGTAATACCTGGATTACGGGATACATTTTAGGAACCACCGCCACTTTTGGATCAGAATCATTCACCAGCAGCGGACTGGATGATGTATTTGTCACCGGCTATGATTCATTAGGAAATGTGAGCTGGCTGAAGAAGGCCGCCGGCGGTAATGTTGATCACGCATTTGACTTAGCGTATGATGGAAACAATGTGCTGAGCATTGCCGGATCATTCAAAAAGAAAATCAAACTCGGAGGCATTACACTCAATGCACCCTCAACAAGTTCCGATGCGTGGCTGGGTACAATCAGCATTGACGGGTTCGTGAAAATGGCAGGCAGCAACGAGGCGTCGTTCAATGTCGAAGTTTTCCCCAATCCTGCTGCTGATGCTTTAATTGTAAAATCAAATGGTCAGCATCATGTTGAGCTGCAGGTTTTCAATTCGTCAGGTGAGTTGGAAATGTTTCAGACGATAATGCTGAACGGAAAGAATGAATCCACACTTGACATCTCTTCACTACCGGCAGGGATTTATTTTCTCTCATTGAATGAAGATGGAAAAAAATCAGTGACGAAGTTTACAAAGCAGTGAGCTGGTTCTTTGATGTATTATCAATTCAAGCTCTCTCCACGCAGAAAATATTTCTTTGGGAGTTGTTTAAAATTTTTCGTCAACGATACCAATTATCCTTCAATCCGTCATTCAGGAAAATTCTATTCGCAGAGTCCAGCAAATAATCCGGACAGAGATTTGGGAGGATGTAAAGATGTTTCCTCCTGAAAACTGCGTTCGGTGTGACATTCAATTCTTTTGAAGTAGCCCATGAAGTACAATGTAACTGTAGATCAGGCAATCCGAAAAGGTGCACTTCAACTTTTTTGGATTCCAATGGTTCTTATAGTGATAACTCTCTGCGCTGAGTTTATTTTTTTTCTTTTTACAATGGCGGCATATTAGTAATGATTGCCGGCTTTATACTGGCGTGGCTGTGGTGGAGCGTTCACGTTATCAGGTGGAAGATTTGGGCTTATGCTAATGTGGCAGACATTCATCGGCTGGAACAGAAAGCCATTCGAAGAGGATTAATCTGGAAGCGGGGAAGTTTTTGGGAAATAACCGAATTAGCATCAGCTAAACAACGCGCTCAACTCAATCAACTTGTTAACCGGTTTGAAGAGCCGCGCCTAATAGAACAGGTTGAAGACAATCGCTTTTTTGCGGAGTACACTATTGGCTTTTCTAAATTTCTCCTTCCTTTGGGACTCTTATTTATCATCGGCGGAATATGGCTTTCAATGGCTTCAGGAAAATATATTCCCGCCTTATTTGCCATTACTGTCGGCGCCATCATGTCCATTTCAGTGGTAAGAAAAATGGCTCTCAAGAAATTTTTTTTGAGAGTGGATGACGCTGCAATTGAATTTGGCGGAGGTACAAAGATTCAATGGTCAGAAATTGAAAATTTTTCCATTAAGCGTGAAGGAATCGGGAAAACAACAAGATTCTACATCATTTTAGAGGGTAAAAATGTATTTGAGAAAGTTGAAATCAATGATGCATCCCGGGGTGCTGACTTCATTGAGCATTTGCTTGAAGTGTACTACAGCCGCTATTTAAAAAAGAACGGCGGTAAGAAATCATCAATGTGAATTGATAAATTTTTTGATCTGGTTAAAGTATTCATCTTTATTGGTGCTGAGGTTTTTATCATTGGTCGAATTCGGCACAGTATAAATCTCAAAGTTCTTAGGATGAATTTTTTGGAGCTGCTTTGCATCATCAGGCCCGAACACATCTTCATTTTGACCGACGATTAAAAAAATTCCCTGCAGCTTATCCGCGTTGGGTCCAACCGCTAAGGCATATTGGGGCTCCAGGATATTTTTATCGTATGCCAGCGGAAGCATCACATCCTGGCTGCGGCGATCTTTTAATTCCTTCTTCGCCTGCTCAAAAGACGTGTAAGGACCATCGGCAACCACCCGGCGAACCTGCGTGCTCGTACAACCCAAACCGATTGACAATCCTGCCCCCATGCCGATACCATAGAGATCGCAATAACCGGGACTGTAAGTCTTCCGCATATAATCGAGTACGCCCTGCAGATCCTTTGCAAACTGCACGTAGATGAAAAAGTTCTGGTTGATGTGAAAGCTGTCGCTCTTTCCATAGCCACGATAATCATAAGTGACCACATTGTAGCCGAGTGAAAGGAACTGCCCCACTACTTCAAGGTTGTCTGCCATGTTTCCATTCCCGTCATCACTGATCACTACAAATTTTCGGGAGAGCTGCGAGGGAAGAAATATCCATGAGTTCAGCTTTAATCCATCAGTAGCCGGAATGGAAACTTCTTTATAATTCATTCCAAAATCGCTCGGCAGTACAGAATACTCCCTTGAGGGATTCAGCGCAAAAGAAGAAAGCGATATGAGCATCAAAAGGGATAAGAAAAATGATTTCATAAGAAGAAAATTTTTGAATGGGCTAAAAGTATGAAAAGAGTAGCGCAGAGAAAGATGTTGCCGTTGAATGTGGAAAAATATTTCATAGCAATAGCATGTGCGGTCGCGCTACCTTTGCTCCGATACAATATGGAGATGATGGATACGCCCCGACATCAGGGATTGCGAAAACGATTGATGAACTCACTGCATGGCAAAGGAATCACCGATGAAAATGTCTTGAGCGCCATGAACAGAGTGCCACGGCATCTTTTCGCATTTGACAGTGCCTTCACGCAACGTGCCTATGAGGACAATGCATTTCCGATAGGAGAAGGGCAAACCATTTCACAGCCATTCACTGTAGCCTATCAAACACAGATGCTCGACGTGAAGAAGGGAGAAAAAATTCTGGAGATCGGGACCGGATCCGGGTACCAGGCTGCCATACTCGCAGAGATGGGCGCGCGGGTGTTTACCATCGAGCGTGTAAAAAATCTTTTTGAGAAAACGAAAATACTTCTTGACAGAGTCGGCTACCGGTCAGTGAAATGTTTTTATGGCGATGGCTTCGAGGGACTTCCGCCGTTTGCACCGTTCGATAAAATTTTAGTGACGGCCGCTGCACCATTCGTCCCCGAGAAACTTTTGCAGCAACTGAATCCCGGGGGCATGCTCGTGATTCCTGTGGGTGAAGGTGACACCCAGTTGATGAAACGCTACACAAAAATTTCTCCTGCAGAAATTAAGGAAGAAGCATTCGATGCATTCCGGTTTGTGCCGATGTTGCCGGGAAAGAAAAGTTAATTACCCACTCTGATTTGGACAAGCCGGATTGTCCTAAGCCAAAAATTTGAATTGCTTCAGAGAGCAGATGTACAGTTATGGCTTGTATCCGAATTCCTTTGCAATTTGAAAATCCCTATTTGCCTTTTTCTCATTCCCGAGATACTGATAGCAATTTCCTCTGGCCTGGTAAATCTGAAATTCGGCATACGGTTCACAAAAAGATTCTTCAGAATTATAGTATTTTATTGCTTTTGAAAAATCTTTAATAGCGGATTTATATTGTTTGCTATTGGAATAAAGAACTCCTCTGTCAAAGTAAGCAACAGACACTTCAGGTTTTATCTTCAGGAACATTGTGAAATCCCTGATCGCCAAAATATTCTCTTCTTGCCTTGCGTAAATCAAACCTCTGTTGTAATAGGCATCCGGCTTTGATGAATCGAGCATGATGGCCCTGTTAAAGTCTTCCAAAGCTTTGCTGTATTCTCCTGTTAAGATGTATACACAGCCTCTCCCGTTGTAGGAATAAGGGAGAGACGGATCAATAGCAATGGATCGCGTAAAGCTTTTTATTGCCAATTCATTTTGATCTGATTTTCCCCAAACAAATCCTCTGAGATACCAGGCTCGCGCATTTGCGCTATCGCGCTGCATTACATAATTTATGTCCTTTAATGCTTTTTCAAAATCTGAAGTGCGCATGTAGCATTCGCCTCTTTGTAAATAAATTTCAGTGCTTGTATCACCATTCGCGAAAGAAGTATTTAAGATTTCGAGCGCATCATCATAATCTTCATTATTGATGAGTTCTTTTGACTTAATAAGCGGATCGCTTTTTTGAGCAACAGCCATTAGGGTATATAAAACTAAGTAAATTGAAAAAAGGATTTTCATGTGTTGAAATCAAATGATGCTATCAGTGCCTCCTGTATAAATGTTAGCACGGGCTCCGCAGAGAACGCCCTGAAGGTAAAAGTATTTTGCGTTTGATCAGGAGCAACACTTAAAGGAGCACAATAAGGCAAATCTTTTTATTCAGGCCTACACTAATCTCCTATGGTAATTGATCTGTCCCAAATGATACATGAAATGCCCAAGGAAGTAAGACAACATATATTCCGTGCTACGCTTTCCAAATAGTTCAGCCGGAAAATCTTTTTGCATTTCAGCAGTATCTGCGCCGCTCAAGACTTTTTCAACCATGGCTTTGGCAGCCGTAATATCATTGAGTAATTTTTCCTTCGAAATATTTTTCGCGGTAAACTCTTCCTCCCGTTTTCGCACATAGCCATTTTTGCCAATGATTGCCCCGATAAAGTGGTTTACATTTCCCAGTAAGTGAAGGCAGAGATTGCCGGGTGTATTTTTTATTTCTCCGGACAGGGCCCAAAGCTTGCTTTCATCTGTGTAAGCAGAAATTTCTTTGTGTAAATTGTCAAGCTCGCGTGCATAAAGTTCTTTAAGATCAAGTGGGGTCATGGTTGTTTATTGTTGAGTGCTCATGGTACAATGTAAACGCAGAAAAAGTTCTGTACGGTCAAGATTATATATAAAAGCATTGGATGGCGTGCTAATTTTCTTGTGGTGTCGGAAAAAAAATTACAGCTGCATTGCTGAGATTTTCCCGAACAGGCAAAAAGGAATGATAATGAAAAAAAATCGTCGACCTTGCCACTACGCTTCCGGGCAGAATATGGCATGCATCCTGCCCTTCAAAGCACAATCCGATGCATTGAAGAAAGAAAATGAAACGCTGAAGACGCGGGTGCAAGTGATGAAGAAATAAGTGCCTGCATTCTATATAGACCTGACTTTATTATTGATTTTGAAGAAGAAAGTTAACATCTTTGTTCGGATAATAAAATGTTACGCGTGATGCAGAACAGCAACATTCAAGAGTTGTAAAAAATGAAACCAATTATTGATCATATTCAAATAACTGTAAAGGACCTGAAGGTTGCAGAACCTTTCTATGACAAATTGATGCCCATTTTAGGGTTTGATCTTAGCCGCAAATCAAAAGGCAGAGTGGCAGCGCATGAATTTGATGTAGTGGAGTATTTTCACCCGCTATTGATCTTTGGCATTAACTCGCCAAGAGAAACTTTTAAAGAAGATATCGTTCACCGCAGAAAACCGGGAGCGCTCCATCATCTTGCGTTTAAAGCAACATCCCGCGCGGAGGTTGATAAACTATACCTGAAGATTAAAGAAACAGGAGCCAACATAATTGACCCACCAAAGTTCTATCCTCAGCATGGCGAAAGTTACTATGCACTTTTCTTTAAGGATTTGGAAGGTATAAAATATGAAATTGTTTATGAGGAACGTCAACAGTAATATGACATATAGCGTAAGAAGTAGTGCATATTTAAATGTTAGATGAGTTTAAAAAGAATAGAAATCAAACTAAAATATGAATGACGCCTGGACGTACAAATGGAATGACAGATATAGCAAAGAAGAGTTTGCTTATGGCGAACAACCGAACAACTATTTAAAAGAACAATTAGAGAAGTTAAATGTCGGGACAATACTTTTTCCGGCAGAAGGGGAAGGACGCAATGCAGTTTTTGCAGCCCGGCTTGGTTGGACAGTTTCAGCTTTTGACATCAGCGCTGAAGGGCAAAAGAAAGCCCTTCGGCTTGCAGAAACCAATAAAGTGACAATTGACTATCAAGTTGATGAATTGCAGGCATTGAATTACAACACTGAACAATTTGATGCAATTGCACTAATTTATGCACATTTTCCGGCAGACATTAAATCGCTTTACCACAAGACACTTGACAAATATTTGCGAAAGGGCGGATTGATAATTTTTGAAGCGTTTAGTAAAAGACACATTGATTACATCTCTAAAAATGAAAAAGTAGGAGGACCAAAAGATATAGAAATGCTCTTCTCAATTGACGAACTAAAATCTGACTTTGCTAATTATGAAATTATAGAGCTGGAAGAAAAAGAAATTGAGCTGAACGAGGGATTATTTCATAACGGTAAAGGTTCTGTAATACGATTTGTCGGACGAAAAAAATAAACTAATGATATCACCGTGTAAACACGAGATGACATGGGTGGGTTGAAATAATCAAATAACAATTATCTTCGGTGCGCATTCGCGCCATAGCAGGAATACCGAATGGGGCAGAAAAATGATAATTAAAAAATCTTCAGGTAATTTTCATTCTTGCCGCGTTGTGTGGTGGTATTGCAGCAAAACCTGTCTTTTACTTTTTTCTATGCTTAATTTCTTCCAACTAAAAGCACAGAGTGATTATATTGACCATCCGAATGCTGAAGATACTTTATGCATCTATGAGGTTCAGCTTGCTAAGAAAGATTTTAATTCAGGTCTTCTAAAATTTTATCCGGGAGCTGTGTGGGATTTTCCTTATGCCAGAATGTTTGATGAACTGGATTCACTTTGCCAACTTTATGGACTTGTTTTTAATCCTTATAGCGGTATGGAGCAAGACGTTGGGATTCCGGGTCAGACTTTTGGTTGTTACAATGATTTTATGGATCGCGAAATCGCAAAACGCTTTGGAGATGGGTTTGAGAAAAAATTAATTGACGAAGCAGACAGCATATTTATATCAAAACACATAAATGATACACTTCGGGGTTATTTATGTGATGAGAGTTTCCGGTATTGCAAACCTTACGATTACACTCTTGAAGTTGATGACCTGGCTTCCGATTTTTTTTCCAATTTTATTTATCCCGCTAACTGTCAAATTAATTCTTCTTGCAAGGGATGCGATATAAGAGTAGATTTTGTGGTTGATACAAACGGTCATGCATTTAACTATGAGTTTTGTTGTACTGAAGATATTTCACTAACAATTCCCTGTTTGGATGAAATTAAAAAAAATATCATTGGTGCCCTGGAAAAAATTAGTTGCTGGAAGCCCGGTGAACTTGATCACCATAAAGTTGTGAGCACTCGTGGTTTTATTATTGATATTGTTAACCGAACAATAATTTAAGATCACCCTATTCATCCCTCAATAATTATTTCACTATTACTACTATTCATTGCTACATCTTATTATCCAAATGAATAGAATCCCAACCGAAATATCTCCATCACACAAATACTTACCTTACCACTCACCCAATTATTTGAACCATTCAAAAAAAAATTTACTCATGAATGAAATTAACAAAACCTGTTTTGCTCCGCAGCTTTATTTCAAGAGCGGTTTTCGGGATATTGGATTTTATACTCAAGCATTTGGAGCAGAAGAGCTAAGACGCTGGACGAATGACGATGGCAGTTTACATGTTGCTGAACTATCAATTAATGGTGCCATCTTTCATCTTCATGAAGATACTAACAAGAATGGCTTATTTCATCCGGGAAAACACAATGGAACTACAGTAATCATTGGACTCTTTGTTTCAGATGTGGATGCTGCTATAACCAGGGCAAAGGTCGCAGGTGCGATAGAAATTTCCCCGGCACAAGATTACGAATATGGATACCGGCAAGGAGAAATAAAAGATCCTTTTGGTCACCACTGGTTGATTGAAATGAAAATATAGATAATGACATTGTTGGTGGCAGGCGAAGAGCCGAAGTCAGTGTTAGTTCGTTGACGACTGAAGAAGACTAACGGTGCAAAAAATTGTTGATGAACAATCACTATTAGCGGCAGAAAAAGAAAGCCTCACCAATTCTTAATCTGCGAGTAAGCATTCTGAGAGGAAAATGTACCTTTGATTTGATAAGGAGTAATGAGAAAAAACTAAATTGTGAAATGAAATTAAAATTACTAAGAATAATTCTGATTATAATTCCCGTGGCAATTTATTTTGTTGATATTGCTTCAGGTCAGGCTTCTCCCTGTGATGTAAAGCAAGTATTGCACAATCCCAAGGCACCGGTTTTATGGTCTCCCGACAGTTCTAAATACCTTGTAAACATTCAGGATACAGCGGGAGTATTCCAGATTTATGTTGGCAATGCAGGGGACACCACGCTTACATGCATTTCCACCGCCTATACAAACGGAAACTGCTGCGGGCTTTTCAGACACTGGTCTACAAGAAATAAATTGCAGGTGCAATGGCACCCATCCGGTAACTATATTATTTGTGGTGTCGAAAAAGAGTTTTACCTGGAACTGTTTTATGTGCCTTATTACCCTTTGCGCTTAGGCTGGCTGCAATGCGGATTATGGATGGACATTTGGGCTGTTACTCCTGATGGAAACAACTGGTATGACCTTGCCAATACAATAAATGGGATGACGGGTCCGGCATTTACACCCGATGGCAGTAAATGTGCCTGGGCAGAAGCGCTTGATACCGGCAATCTTGCCTTGCATAAATTCGGATCATGGAAATTGCAGCTTGCTGACTTTGTTGTAAACGGAACACCATCTTTTGCAAGCACGACCAATATAAATCCCGCAGGTTCTAACTGGATTGAGCCGGGGAATTTTGCTCCTGACGGACATTCACTTTTAATTTCTTCTGACATTGGAATCTCAAATGCCGAAGGGCAAGACCAATTCATTCTTGATATCGCGAACGGAAATGTTACGAATCTCACCAACTCGCCCATGGTATGGGATGAGCACGGCGTCTTTTCACCTGACGGAAATAAAATTCTATTTATGAGTTCTTACCCTTATCAATCTGACACGAATTCTTATCATACATTATCATTAAAAACAGAATTTATGCTGATGAATAAAGATGGCTCAGATGTGCAACAGTTAACTCATTACGGTGTTGGCGGATATGTTGAATCCTCGCCCGGAATTGCAGCTACAGGTTTCTGGGGTAAGGAAGACTCAATTATTTATGCGCAGAGTTTAATTTATCCCGACTATGATAACTGGATTATAAAATTTAAAGGCGACTGCGGTAATGAAATCACCGCTGTAAATGAATTGGTAAGCAACAGTTTTCAGATTTTCCCTGTTCCCGCTCAAGACATTTTGAATATTGAAGCTTCAATTGGCTCACTTAATACTCAAATCATCATTTTCAACACATTAGGTCAGGTTGTAAAAAGCTTTCCTGAAATTAAAGGAGACGAACTAAGGATTGACATAAAAGATTTGAAATGCGGAGTTTATTTTCTTCAGTTAAAATCAGCCAATTATCAAATTAGCCGAACATTCGTTAAGCAGGAATGACACGATACATTCTACCACTTATTTTAATTTTATGTGCATGCAGATTCGAGCCCAAAGAGCATGCAGAGCTTTTTCCTGTCAATGAAAGCGAGCTGATTTATAAAAAAGGCGACTGCATAAGGGTTAAGATTGACAGTGGAAATTATATTGCAGGGATTGTTTTGGATTTTTCTAAAGATGAGGGTGGGCTATGGTACGGGGTGTGTTTCACAAATTACCTGGATACAATAGCTCCCGATATCTCAACAATTAAATCCGCAAAACTATTCGGGCGGAAAGTTCAGAGTGAGATTGATGCAAGGGGTTATTTTATTGGTTTGGATTTTTGTTTTATTCTCGATAGCTGCATAAGCTCATTAGATGAGGAGATAAAATTACTTGGTAATATCAAACTTGATAATGCCAAAATCAGGTTGGGAGCAGAAACTACCGCAAGTACTTACTATCGGTTAGTTGCAGCATACAAGTGGGCGCGAGGGCGCAGATTGCTCCCACCGGATGATTATAGACGGCAATTCAAGCTCGACAAGTTCAGGCCGGAGGAGTATTTTTATGTGAAAGAATTTATGGCTCATTAGCCCATGAGCTGTCGTCAGTATTTTTACCCTCAGTTTTTGCAAGCGGGTGTTCCAAATATACATAACGATTTTCTTCACAGGTTTTCTATAATATCTTTATAGTCTCTGCCAATGGGAATAGACACTCCATTAACCTCTACCATTTCCGCTGTGTATGATTCAATCTTGCTTAGTGAAATTATAAAAGACCGGTGAATCCGTTTGAAGAGATTGGCTGGTAAGAGGGTCTCAATTTCAGCTGTACCCATTTTTGAGATGTATTCTTTTTTTGTGGTAATGATCTTGATGTATTCCCGCTGGCTTTCGATGTAGAGAATTTCTGAGAATAAAATTTTCACCTTCTTTTTTTGCACATTCAGAAATATAAAATTTTTTGCTCCCCGATTTTCGGCTGGTACCTCTTTTTCTCCCTCTCCGGTTTTTACCTTATTCACTGCTATTAAGAACCGCTCAAACTCAAATGGCTTTAACAGGTAGTCTGTCACGTTCAGGTCAAATCCCTCCACGGCGTATTGATGATAAGCCGTGGTAACAATTACCGCAGGTGGATGTGTAATGGTTTTTAAAAAAGCCATCCCTTTTAATTTAGGCAGATGAATATCCAGAAAAATAAGGTCCGTATGATTATTCCTTAGGTAGTCGGTGGCAAGAATAGCATCTTTAAATGCTCCCTGCAATTCCAGGAACGGCACCTGTGAAATATAACCCGACAGAACTTTTATTGCTAATGGCTCGTCCTCTATTATAATACACTTTATTTTAGACATGACTGGCGAGATTAATTTTTAAAATAGCTGTAAACGCTGATTCACCTTGCCGAACGGACAGATTGAAATCTTTATAGAGTAATTCCAGTTGGCGCCTCAGGTTAGTCAGACCGATGTTTTCTTTTACATTCAATGGCTCAGGAAATGCTTCAGTGGAATTCTTTACCAAAAATTCTAATTGCCGCTTCATAACTGAAAGATGAATATCAACAAAAGGCTGATTTCTTGTTTCAGATACACCATGTTTGAAAGCATTTTCAACCAATGGCATCAGCAACAGTGGGGGCATGGCTTGCTTCATATCTTCAATGTCATAGTTAAAATTGATGTGCAAAGAATCATCGTAGCGCAATTTTTCAAGAGCAATATAATCGCTGATAACTTTCAGTTCTTGTTCAATAGAAATGTACGCTCCACCGGTTTCATAAAGCATAAAGCGTAATATTTTCGATAGACGTAAAATTGATTCCGGCGCCAGGTCACTCTTATCCTGTGCCAGTGAGTAAATATTATTTAAGGTATTGAATAAGAAATGCGGGTTCGTTTGTGACTTGAGATAGTGCAATTCTGCTTCCTGTTTTTCAATGCGCAATTGTTGCGTGGTTTGCCTTAATTTGAAATTGTCATAAACCAGTTTTGCAATACCGAAAAAGAAAGTTGATGTAACACCTCCCTGAGATTGAAAAGAAACTCCCTTCATTATAGTGGCGTCTTTCCTTAAAGCTGTATAAATATGTAACTGGATTCCAAGATACCTCCAGCAATACAAGCCAAAAGAAACTAACATAAGTTGAATCCATACCAGGAGAATACCGATAAGGATGTTGAAAAGGATATTTTTCCTTTTCTTTCTTATAAAAGGCAAACTATACTCAAAGAATATGAAATTTACAACAACGAGATAAATATTTCGCCAAATTTCATTTGGAACTCTTACTAAAAATGAACCCTTTTCATTTGCAAGATAACTAAACAGCCATAGTAAGGTCCAACCCAATCCTACCCATAGATAAAATTTAAGCCGATTTACGTCGATCAATGTCTTCGTCTTGTTTTTCACGGAGCAAAGATCGGCAAATGTTTTACGTGGGCTATTTCTGCCATTGACTTAACTACGTCGTTCGTTTACTATTATCCGCTGTGTATTGACGAAGCGTTCTTCGCTTCCTTTATTTAGATACTCTTGCATGAAAATACTTACTTATGAAAAAGAATTTAGTCATCCTCATCATCGTACTACTAAGGGTACCTGACCTGCAGGCGCAAGTAGAGCCAACTGCCGGCAATTGGAAAACATGGTTCATCACATCAGGCAAAGATTACCGCTTACCATCACCACCTTCTTACAAGAAGGAAATTGCGGAGGTCATTTCCCGGCAACAACAAATTGATTCTGCAGGTTGGCAACAGATTCTTTACTGGAACTCAGGTGCGCCCGGTTACCGGTGGCAGACTATGATTTATAATTTGTGGATGACCGATACCTCCTATAATGGCGTCCTGGCGAACATGTTGCTCGGCGCAGCCATCTATGATGCAACCATTGCCGCTTGGGATACCAAATATGCCTATAAACGACCACGTCCATTTGCAGCGGATAAACAGGTAAAGGCGTATGGACCGAAGCCTGAAAGTCCTTCTTATCCCTGTGAGTATTCAGTAGCTGCGGGTGTGGCAGTCACTATTATCTCCCATTTTTATCCTTTCCTCGCTGACTCTGTAAAACACATGTCACAAAGACTCATGGCATCACGTGTTGCAGCCGGCATTGCGTTTCCGAGCGACACCCGTGATGGTTTTGAGCTGGGAAAAAAGATCGCGGAAAAAGAAATCGAGTACACTAAAAACTTCATTCCTAAAACAGCTTGGGACAGAAAGATGCCGGATCAACCGGGACACTGGAAAGGTGAACATCCCATGTTCCCTCTTGCAGGTCATGACAAAACCGTGGTGCTCGATAGCAGCAGCGAGTTTCGTCCGGGACCACCTCCTGACTATACAAAAGATATGGCGGAACTGAAAAACTTCAAACAAACATTTCGCTCACAAGCCAATGCTTTTTTTTGGGCCACCCAGAACTTCTGGTTTGACGTGCTGAACAAAAAGATTTTCGAGTCCAACCTTAATCTGAACCCTCCACGCGCAGCGCGGTTATATGCGATCACTGCTATTGGAAGTTACGATGCCTTTGCTGCTTGCTGGGACGCTAAGTACACTTACTGGGGCATCCGGCCGGATCAATATGATACTACCTATCACCCATTGATAGAAAGTCCACCATTCCCCGGCTATCCTTCCGGACATGCAACTATAAGTGGCCTTATGGCAGACCTGTGTTCCTATTTCTTTCCGGCAGATAGAGGCTATTTCCAGAAAAAAGCTAAAGACGCTGCCGAATCCCGCTTTCAGGCCGGCATCCATTTCCGCACTGACAATGAAGTGGGCCTTGATCTGGGACGAAAGGTTGCGGCCGTAGTAATTCAGAAAGTGAAAACCGATGGTGCTGACGATGAGTTAATGTTGGCAAAGCAAAAATAGGAAGACATCAATAATCAAAAAATACCGTGAGTACCATATATACTTATAAGCTGTTTGGAAATGAACTATAAACTCTACTACCCAGCAAAACTCTTCAACAAGCTCAGAGTGACAGCACGCGTCGTCATTCTGAGCTTGTCGAAGAACATGTTGAGCCTGTCGAAACATTGGAGCGGCAAATTATTTCAAAGATTTCCAAACAGCTTCTTACAGACTAACAAAAAAATGACGAGCAATATCTTTGAAGCTTCTCCCAAAGCATCTGCAAGAATGGCTGGCTTCTGTTATTTGCTGGGAAGCCTGACTTCAGTATATGGTCAAATGATTGTTTTCGGAATGCTCATCAAACCTGGAAACGCAACAGAAACATCAGCCAACATTCTCTCACATGAATCCTTATTTAGATTAGGATTCGTTTCTTCATTCGTGGCTGTACCATTCCATATCCTTTGGGCGGTTCTCTTTTATCATCTCTTTAAGAAGCTGAGCAGGACTGTTTCATTATTTGCAGGGTTCATTATGTTAATGGCATGTGTAATGTGGACGCTTAGTAGTTTTTTTTACATCTCACCATTGCTCATCTTGCAAGGGATGAACTACTTCGATGCATTTACCCATGAACAATTGCAGGCTCTATCTCTAATGGTTATCAAATTAAATGTGCAATCCTACGACCTCGGGTTAGTATTCTTCGGGCTATGGTGTATCGTGATTGGATACCTGATTTTTAAATCAACATTTATCCCCGGAATCATTGGCATCCTGTACATGATTGCCGGTCTCGGTTATCTTACTCTTTTATGGCAGCCTCTTGTACACTACATCTATCCTTACAACCTCGTGTTGGCAGGTCCCGGAGAAACATCCCTGTTGCTTTGGCTTCTTATTAAAGGAGTCAAGGATGGAAAGTGGAAACTAACTTTAGGTACTCACCAAAATGAATAAATATTATATCCCATCCACGTCCTTGTGAGCTTGGGGACGCATGATTCTAAAAAGTTGAAAACGATTTTTATAAATTGACTAACACAAGAAATTAAAATTTAAAAAATGAATTCAAATAATAAATTAGCAAGAGCTGCAGGATTTCTATACCTGATTACTATAATCGCAGGCGGGTTCGCTGAAGCATTCGTTAGGGAAGGATTAACCGTATACGGTGATGCAGCAGCGACTGCTCACAATATCCTCGCTTCCGAACAGATGTACCGTTTTGGTTTTGTCGCTGATCTTCTAACCCTTATTTGCGGTACGCTTTTGTCTCTCATTTTCTATATCCTGTTTAAGCCAGTGAACAAGAATCTTTCTTTGCTTGCCTTAATATTCTCCATCGTAGCGGGTGCAGTTATGGCTATCAACTTGCTCAATCAGCTTGCGCCTTTATTGCTCTTGCATCAGACCAGTTATCTAAAAGCATTTACCATTGAGCAGTTGCAAACACTTTCCCTATTTTTTCTCAATTTTCAGGAACAAGGCTATGGCATCAGTCTTTTATTATTCGCCTTTTATTTTCCAATTATCGGATACCTTGTTTATAAGTCAAACTTTCTTCCCCGAATTCTCGGAGTTATTTACGCCTTGGCAGGTTTAGGTTATCTAATGAATAGTCTTGCGATGTTTCTTTTTCCTCACTTACATCCATATCTTTTCCCTTATGTTTTACTTCCCGCCTTTATGGGAGAAGTTTCTATGTCCTTATGGCTAATATTTAAAGGGGTAAGGGTCCTGAAATGAAATCTTAAAATGATTTGTCTTTAAGAACAACACATCTCAGGAATGCTATGACTTATAATTAAAGCGGTAAAAATAAAATAGCGGTTAGTGACGTTTAAAGGATCATGTTAATCAAAACAATCTTAACAATTTCACTTTTTACCATGTTCGAATCTGTTTCGGCGCAATCAATATTGCACCGCAATACAGACTGGACAGTTTCAGAAGTCAAAGAATGGGCTAAGCAAAATCAGCAATATCCTACCTGGCACGGTTGGCTTTTATATCAGGGGTCAGATTCTTTAAGTCATCATTTCATTTCACGGGTAATGGATGAATGGGTTTGGTTCAATATTAAACGGACTGATCTGACAATTACTGATGAAAGAGCGTATAAACAAACCTCATCTGCACCATTAGGTTATTATTATGTGGACGCTACAAAGGGCTTTGCAAAAATTAAAGACTATGGCAAGTAACCCGGGCAGGATGCCGAAGAACCACGTTCGGTTTTTGTTCGCTGAGGGCTGAAACGTGAGACATTAACAATCACCTTGCTGGCCTGAAGAAGCCAAATCCTTGCGCCAGACTATGAGCCCTCCGGATTCATTACAAATAGCCTTTGAAAATAAAATGATTTCCAGTATTTTTGATTCATGGAATTAGTTTTTTTACCGTCTGCTGTTAAATGCAATTTTACCATCCGATTAATTTGTATCGCAAAATCAAATTAGTAAGCAATGAAAACTGTTTTGACTTTTTTGTTTCTGACAATTTCTGTTTCATTATTCGGGCAGGCGGGTAGGAACGGCACCAACCTATATTATAAATCGGGAGAACTTCAAATGGAGAGCAAGTATGACAGCATCTGCAATTGCGAAAAGGAGACTGAATATTTCGAGAGCGGTAAAATTCGTTCCACTAAAAGATATTTACACAATGGATCTTTCGATGCTCAATCAGATGTTGAAGAGATCACATATTTCGAAAATGGAACCATTCGAATTTATTCTTACTGGAAGGACAATGCTCTGAACGGGAGGATCTACTCCAATTTTGCTGACGGCAAATTAGCCGGTGAACACTTTTATGCTAATAAATTCAAAACAGGAACCTGGAAATCCTATAATCAGGACGGGACTTTAAGGGAGGAAAAAATTTTTGAAGAGAATAAAACTCCGTGGGATAGCAATGATGATTATGCTAAAGATAAGTTTTACTTTAATAACAAATTAGCCTATTCTATTGAGTTAGTTGCAGGCCGGAAGACTGATACCATAATATTTGACAATGACAGCTATAACAAGTTAATTGCGTCGGAACCGTCTTTAGGAAAAAAGCTGTTTCTCCAAAATTGTTCTCAATGCCACACTGCAAACCATGCCATTGTTGGGCCCATGATGACAGGGGTAACTGAGAGAAGAACTATTGAATGGCTGACTAAAATGATAGCAAATGGTGATGCATTAATAAAAGACGGAGACAAGGATGCAGTTGCACTTTACAAAAAATATAACAACATTCATCATCCAAACTTTGAGCGATTAAGTAGTGAAGAAGTAACTGCAATCATTGACTTTTTAAGAACATTAAAATAAACTCATTGAACAACATGAAAACTGCGAATTATAAATGAATATTAACGGAGTTACAATATTTCTAATCGTATGGGTAATAATTGCTACCTTTTTAATAACAAGTTTTTATCGCAGAGGGAAAAGAGCACTATCAATTTTTCCGGACATCAATTCGGTAATGGTAAAATATAGGGACATGTCAGCTTCAGGCTATTCAACAAAAAATTGGATAACCAAGCGGGGCAGAGCCAGCGGCGTTCTTGACATTGTAGTTACAGATGATGAGCTTTGGTTAAAGAGCATGCTGTTATTTGCAGGAATTTTAAAGAAATATGATTTGTTGCATAAAATCCCGCTGAAGAAAATAATGAAAGCAAATAATATAACAGGAAGAAAAGTTACCTTGGACTTTAAATCAGAAACAGGTGAAAACAAACAGGTAGTTCTTATAACAAAAAGACCCGATGAATTGATAAGAGCAATAAAAAATAACAACAGCTAACAAGCGTGCATGTTTAAAACATAATTAATATTCACAAACAGGTTTAAAACCAAAATAAAATGAACTCAAAACTTCTGCTTTTTAGTTTGCTTGCCTGTATTACCGGGGCAAACGCTCAAGTCTGCTTCGAGCCCAAAACTGACTACCCGGTTGGAATCAACACAAGTTCACTGTGCCATGCCGATTTTGATGGTGATGGTAATATTGATATTGCTGCAGCTAATAAAACCGGCACTGTTTCAATACTACTTGGGAATGGTTTAGGTGGTTTGGGAGCTGCTACAGACTTTACAGTGGGATATCTTCCTAACTCTATTTGCAGTGCCGATTTTAATGGTGATAGCATTGCTGATTTGGCGACCACTAATCTGGGACCGTGGAATGTATCGGTAATATTTGGCGACGGTGCGGGAGGCTTTGGGAGCGGTTCAACTTTTGGAGCAAATACTCCTTATACTATTGCGAGCGCAGATTTCAACGGAGATGGCAGCGCTGATTTGGCAGTAGGAACGCAGTACAATGTGTTAATAGCGTTAGGCAACGGTGGAGGTGGCTTTGGAACAGCTACAAGTTTTGGAATAGGGCATGCTTATATCTCTATAACAACTGCAGATTTTAACGGTGACGGTATTGTTGATTTAGCAATGGCAGGAAGTTCAAACATGGTCTGGATATTAATAGGTGACGGAAACGGTGGTTTTGGCCCTGTTACAGGATTTGCAGTTGGGGATACTCCTGAATCGGTTGTTAGTGGCGATTTTAATGGAGATGGCGATGCTGATTTGGCAGTGGCTAATCGTTTTTCAAACAATGTATCAATTCTGCTGGGTAATGGAGCAGGAGGTTTTGCAGCAGCTACAAACTTTCCTGCAGGTTATTATCCGATATCATTGATCAGCGAAGATTTCGATAGTGATGGGAACACCGATCTTGCCGTGGCTGATGCTGGTTCTGACAGCGTATCTATTTTGGCAGGCGATGGTTTAGGCAGTTTTGCAATTGCAGGAGTGTACGCAGTTGACTCTTTTCCAAATTCAATAACAAGCGCCGATTTTAATGGGGATGGCAAAATGGATTTAGCCTTAGCAACAGTTTATACAAATAATGATACTGGCAAAGTTGACATCTTGTTAAATTGTACCGCCACAGGAATAATTCAATTGCCGTTAAGTAGTAGCCAATTAATGATATACCCCAATCCAAACAATGGGCTATTCACCGTTGAGATGAGTGCATCAGAAGAGACTGTGGAGAAGGTTGAATTTTACAACATGGTGGGAGAAAAAGTGTATTCTGCATCACTCCTTCGGCTTCAAATATCATATGAAATAGACTTTAGCACAAAGCCTGAAGGAATGTATTTTGCCAAAATTTATGCGGGAGGAAAAATTTATAGAGAAAAAATTCTAATACAGTGAAACTTTGTTTTGATAGACTGTCGTCTCAATGCACCAGCGGAGGCCGCTAAAGAAAATGAGAGAATATCTTATCACGGGATTGGTAGTTGTGATATTTATCGGCTGTAGCTCAAATATTTCCGAGAACATTACCAATAAAAAAGAATTTGAAGGAAGCATTACATATAAAACCATCCTGGAATCAAAATCGCCATATATTTCAACAAAAACCTTGCAGAGCTTATATGGAGATACCATGACTCTTTATATAAAAAATGGTAATTATAAAATGACGTTTAACGGCGATGACGTGAAGGAAATTTATTACTTAAATGATAAGAATAACCAATACACTGTCAGGAGGGGAATTGACACACTGTTTGTTTTTTCCTGCGACAGCGATATTAATCAACTCGTTAGTTCAGAGATGCAACCCGGAACTGAAAAAATCCTCAACCGTCAATGCAGGCAGTTAATTAATAATTTGGGTAAAATAAAAAATCATTACTGGTTCGACCCGTCTGTTTACATTAATCCCGACCCTTTTAAAAAGCATAAATTTGGTTATGTAAATATCTTTTACGAAAAAGCACAGTCAGTTTGGTTAAAATACCGGTATGAAGGGGTAAACTATAACTTAACTCATACAGCGTTAAAAATAAATGAAATGATTTTGAATGACACAATTTTTAAATTACCGAACCTGCCTGAGGGGTCGCTTGAATAAAATTGTCCATTTCGTCAAGAAGATTAAATGAGTTGAGAAGCTTTCAAGGGAGCAAAAAAGTTGAGAAAATATGAGCGTAGCCGTTTCAATTTTAAGGGGCATTAATGTAAGCGGACACAGAAAGATTCCGATGGCAGAGTTGAAGTTATTGTATTCGGAATTAAAGTTGAAGAACATTAGCACTTACATTCAAAGCGGTAATGTTGTCTTTTCGGCAGATAAAATCAATTCTAAAGCACTTGCGAAAAGTATCGAGCAAAAAATCTTAGAGAAATATAATTTTGATGTTCCGGTAATCATAAGAACCATTGATGAAATTCAATCAACACTGAATAATAACCCATTTCTTAAAGAGAAGAAAATTGAGATTGATAAACTTCATGTCACTTTCTTAGCAGACCAACCAGACAAGGAAAACCTGGAGAAACTAAAAAGCTATCATTACGAACCGGATAGGTTTATTATAACCGGTAAAGAAGTTTATTTGTATTGCCCCAATGGCTATGGAAATACCAAGCTGAGCAATAATTTTTTTGAAAGTAAGCTTAAAATAACTGCGACAACACGAAACTGGAGAACAGTAAACGAGCTTCTCAAAATTGCGCTGCTATTATGACACAATATATCTTTTTGGTGAGAGCTGCACGAATCCCAAAACTATATCAATCTCGGATATTTAAGTGTTTAGCTTATTAAACTCCATTTTATTCATACTCATGACCAGAAAAAATATTCCATTCGACTTTGTCTTCGATTATCTGATGCCGCTTGACGTAACAGTGAAGCCAATGTTCGGGCTATGGGCAATATATATGAATGAAAAAATCATGCTTATTCTAAGGCAACGAAACGACCATCCGGAAACTAACGGAGTATGGATTGCAACGAATCGGGAGCATCACAAGAGTTTAAGGAGTGACTTGCCCTCTTTGCACTCCATTTCTGCTTATTCAAAAGATACTGTGGAAACAGAATGGCAAATGATTCCGGTTGACAAGGACGACTTTGAAGCTTCAGTAAGAAAAGTTTGTGAACTTATTAAACATGGAGATCACCGTATTGGCCGAATATCCCAGTCCCGGCAAAGCAAAGCAAAAACTAAATCGAAAAGCTTTGCTAATGCAAAAAAGCATGGTGGCTGAGAAAAATGGGACACTGCCGATTCGGGAATTATTCCTTCACTAATTTCTGCATCATCTGCTTTTGCAAATCTCGGCCCATCAAATGTGTGAATGATGTAACTTATTTCCAAAGTTGTGTAACATTTTCCTGAGATATAGGGTTCATCTTCGCCCAGTGATAATTCTGTCACACCTGACTCGCGGTTGCGGGAATCTAATTGTAATCAAAATGAAATTAAAAAAAGTGTTTCCAATCACAGCAGTGCTGCTGATTGCATTAATGATAAGTTGTGTAAAAAATGAGGATCCTGATTTATCATCCGGGATCTCGTCAGGTGCTCTAAGGGAAGAACTGCATCCCGCAGTGGTACATTTGGGGGTTGCCGGCAAATATGTGATTCTGTCAAAATCAGGAATTACCGACGTCTCTCCGTCTGCTATCACCGGGAATATCGGAACAAGTCCAATCACCGGTGCAGCTATACTTGTATCTTGTACAGAAGTAACAGGGACAATATACACAGTTGACGCTGCAGGGCCTCTTCCATGCAGAGTGATTCACGCCAGCGGGTTAACAACTGCAATCAATGATATGCAAACAGCGTACACTGACGCCAAGGGGCGTTCTAATCCGAATTTCCTGAATTTGGGCGCCGGAAATATTGGAGGCACAACGCTTACAACCGGTTTGTATAAATGGACGAGTGCAGTTACCATCCCAACGGATATTACAATTGCAGGCGGTCCAAACGCCGTCTGGATATTCCAGATTTCCGGAACCCTTAAAGTGAGTTCTGCGGTGCATGTTACCCTGAGCGGAGGCGCACAAGCAAAGAATATTTTCTGGCAGGTAGCCGGTGCTGTTACTTTAGGAACTACCAGTCATTTTGAAGGGAACATATTGGGCAAGACAGGTATTAACCTGCAGACAGGTGCATCAATAAACGGCAGGTTATTGGCCCAAACTGCAGTTACGCTTGAACAGAATGCTGTTGTGAAGCCACAGTAAGTTAAAGGAATTAAAATCTGAAAGGAGGCTGTCTCAAAAGGGCAGCCTCTTCTTTTATATCACATTCATGTCTAATCTCCATTATTTTTTCAGGAAGATCAGATGGATGCATCAGCGCTGTGTCTATAAAAAATGAAACACAGCAGTATAAGAATTATTCCTTCACTAATTTCTGAATCACCTGTACCTCTTCATTCTGTACTTCTACAAAATAAATTCCCGCAGGAAATGAAGAGATATTAAGTGAGAGTTGGTTGCTTCCTTCAGTCAGTGAAATAGTACATTCCTTCATCACTTGCCCCATAGCATTAAAAACTTTCACCGTCCCAGAATGATCAATGGCTGCGTTGATGACCAGCATCACTTCTGAAGTAGCAGGGTTAGGGTACATGCTCATCATTTCTTCTATTGGAAACGAACCTGAACCAAGACGCAATGTGGTGGTAAATGTTTGTACAGGAGTGAAGCCGGACTGTGACGAGCCACTCAGAGAACAAAAGGTCTGAATACGATATTGATACGTAGAGTTTGCAACCAGGCCTGTGATGGTATATGAATTAGTTGTAGCGTAAACCTCTGTCCAATGTGTAGTGCCTTGCTTGCGATATTGAACTTTATATTTCGCTGCGCAGGAAACTCCTGTCCAGTTTATGGTAGCTTCAGTAGCGCTGATTCCCGAAGCAAATAGAGCAGTCACCTTGTTGCAGGCAATCAACTGCAGATTCGCGCCGTTGTTAGTTCCGGTTACAACAGGGTTGCTGCTAGTTACCCGAATGCGGTACTTTGTTCCTGCCTGAGGGTTTGAGGGAACGGTTGCAGCAATTGTTCCTGAATTGGCAGTGCTGCTCAGTGAGCCGATAGTAACAGGAGTCGCAAAGTTTCCTTTTCTATCTGAAAGCTGGGCAGTATATATATTGCCACTATTAAATATTGCAACTGAGGTGAACGGAACACTCACGGTAGCTTCAGGGCAAAACGGCGAGCCGGAAATAGAACCTGTAGTGATCGTCTGTCCACAATGTCCTGCATTTCCCGTAGGATTGCGTGCGTAGTAGATATGACCTGAGTTAGACCAAACGATGTGCGCCACACAGCCGGTGACCGCACAAAAGGGTGTAATGCCGGCATTACCAAATGAATACGGAGTACTCCAGGTGGCACCACCATCAGCGGAATGTATATATTGTCCTCCGGTGTTTGATTTATAGTAGGTCATGTGTAAATCAGCGCCATCGCGGACCATATAGGGATAATAATAAGTATTGGCAGCATCATTCGTTACATTCAAATTCGGGCCCCATGAAGCACCAGTATTGGCAGATTGATTCAAATGTATCTGGTAAAGACCGGAGGGGGCGCCTGAAGATGGAATGTCTATATTGGTGCCATTCACACTCACCATGGTTCCGTATGAAGGTTCACTGTTTATTAGTACATCAGGATCCCATGTTACTCCGAAGTCTCCTGAATGCTTATACCAAATTTGCATCGTAGTGTTCCTGTTATCGTTCCATGACATGAAGACATCAGCGCCCTGGGCAGTGATGGCTTCATCTTCTGAGCGACCTGTAGCAGAAGTGATCTGCTGATGTGTGCTCCACGTTGCCCCGTTATCCGTAGAGCGGATGAAAAATATTTCAGTGTTATAGGGAATAGTAGAAGTCACAATATCATTTGCTACGTAAACATAATTACCCGATACTGTTACAGCGGGCCAATCTGCCACAGCACTATCGAGTAAAACGGCTGCCTCCCATGTATTGCCTCCGTCCAAAGAATGTTTATAATAGGAGGAGCGAATGTTGTTTACAATGTTTCTCCAAACTACGTGTACGCTTGAACCATTCACGGCTATTGCAGGATTCCAGGCATTGCGGTTTGTATCAGTAATAGCAACCGGGTTGCTCCAGGTTAGCCCGGCATCGAGGGAGCGGGTGTAGTAAATTGCTGCTCTCGTGGAACTGCGCTGGTCACTCCATATAACATGCACGGTATTGCCGCTAACTCCTATGCAGGAGCCCATGCTTTCATTTTGTCCGGCAGAGATAGAATTAGGAGAAAGATTGACTGATGAACTCCATTGAGCAAATATTACTGCATGAATAGTGAGTGTGAAGATCACTGTTGAGAGTAATTTTTTTGTTTTCATGGTAGAAAGGGTTTAGTTATTTTTTTGCTGAATTAAAAAAAATTGACAAGAGCCTTTTTTTGTCATTCAATAGGAAACTTCTTACTCGCAGAGTCCCGCTTACAATTCGTGCAGGTGCCAGGCGTGAATAGGTTACCTTCTGAGAGATTTTTTTATTTCTTATAATAACATCACGAATGAAATCCGGTAAAGGTTGGGAAGAGAGAAAATATTTTAATGCGTTACTCAGTTTGTGTCTTCAGAATTCAAATATCGAACATCTCTTGCCCGATTCTTCGGGGAACAAGGGGTAATGACGAAGTTAGCGGCAATGCTATGACAGTGAACCTGTGAATTATGTAACACTTTTCATTAATTGTGTAACAATCCGCTCACTTTGTCAGTTTAACTGAATCAAATTGGCCTGCAAAACCCATATATTTCATACTATCAATTAAAAAAAATGAAAAGTCCCTTTGAAATTAATATTCAGCCAAGAGTTCTTGACGATTTGAAGAGCAGAATTGCAAAGACTCGTTGGACAGATGAAATAGAAAACTCAAAGTGGGAATATGGTACAAACAAGACTTATTTAAAAGAATTGTGCGGCTATTGGCAAGATATTTTTGATTGGAAAAAGCAGGAAAAATATCTTAATTCCTTCCCGCATTTTAAAACAACAGTTGATGGTTTTGGGTTGCATTATATTCACCGGAAAGGGGAGGGGAAGAATTCAATACCATTGCTTTTGACACATGGATGGCCGGATTCATTTGTAAGGTTTTTAAAAATTATTCCATTGCTCACTAAAGCCGATGAAAATGGTTTTTCCTTTGACGTAATTATTCCGTCTATTCCAGGTCATGGGTTTTCTGATATTCCCTCAGAGCCAGGAATGAATGTTAAACGAATTGCAAAACTTTTTACCAACTTAATAACAGGGGAATTGGGCTATGAAAAATTTGTAGCACATGGTGGTGACTTAGGCACCGGCATTACTGAGCAAATTGCTTTATATCATGCTGAATCATTGTTGGGTATTCATTTGACCGATATTCCCTATCATCATATACTAACTATGTCTCCTGACAATTTAAATACTTCAGAAAAAAAATATCTCGAAGCCATCACAAAGTGGCAAATGACAGAAGGAGCATACAATACGATTCAAAGCACCAAACCACAAACTTTAGCTTATGGATTAAATGATTCTCCTGTTGGTTTGGCTGCATGGATTGTAGAAAAGTTTCATAATTGGAGCGATAACCATGGATATATACAAAGCTGCTTTACCAAAGATGAGTTGCTTACTAATATAACAATTTATTGGGTAACGCAAACCATCAATTCTTCATTCCGGCACTACCGTGAAGCCATGAAAGACATGGTACAAACGATGTATAACCCATTAAACAAGTTTAACCCTTCTGATAAAACAGGAACAAGAACGGAAGTTCCGACGGCTATTGCAGAATTTCAAATAGACCTTTTACCACCACAAGACTTCACAAATAAATTTTTCAACGTGCAACAATGGACAAAAATGCCTAAAGGCGGACACTTTGCAGCCATGGAACAACCTAAATTGTTGGCCGAAGATATCCGGAAATTTGCAATCAGTTTGCAGGCTCAACCGCAACATGAGGGGTCTTTAGAAGTCGCATCACTTTGATATACACAATCTTTATAAATAAGCCACTGAAAAAACAACATCACCCATAAGAACTACGCTATTGATGCCGCTGTAGAGCGTGGAGTAGATTACAGCGTGGATTTTTTTGGTAGGTTGCCCGCTAATGTTGTCTTGATAATCTTCAACAGAAATTACTTTGAACAAGCTATTGTAAGGCTGGCTGTTATCAAATGATGTATATAAATTTCCGGCTCCATCATGCCATTCAACTGTCACATCTGCAAAGTTCCAGGGGTTAGCAATGGTTATAGTGTCTTTCGGATAAAAATCAGCGTAACAAGTTGTAGCAGTTTCTGTGGCAGCGTTTACCCGACTAATCGCCGTGGAGCCGGTAGCATCTGTCACAGTAAGTGTTGCAGCATAAACGCCCGGTGCGGAATAAGTGTGGTTCCAATTGGTGCCGGTTGTGATGCTTCCGTCCCCAAAATCTAAAATCCAGGTGGCAGGAGGAATGCCTCCCGGGTAACCCGTAAAATGGACAAGATTTCCTGTCGAGCTGCTCTCAGAGAATGGGGAGTGAAAAGCGCTTCCCGCCTGCCCAAGTACTAAATCATTATTGAGTGATGAAGAACAGGAAGCCGCTTCCGCACTAAACGAAACGTTATAAACTCCGGGATGGTAATATAAATGTATCGGGTTATGATCATTAAAGGTTGTTCCATCACCAAAATCCCAGGAATAGGTTTGTGCTGTGCCATTATATAAGGTGTCAAAAAACAGTACGTAAAATTTTGTGGATGTACCTGCAGGTGTAGCAAATGAATAATATCCCGGGACAATGGTAGTATCAATGCTTGTGGGAAGAATGGCATACTTCCGGTAGTCCTTAAAATCAATCTTCAGCGAGTTGGGACAGTTTGAAGAACAATTTTTATCCCGGAATTCACCCGTGAAATCATAGACGCCATTTCCATCCAGCGAATAAGAAGTGAACATATAGTAATCGTTCACTCCCGCCTGCAGGCTCATGGAATCTCCGTTTATCGTTCCGCTGAAAGTAAATTCAGGAATAGGAGGTGGGGGGGTGGACGGATAATTTTTATGACAGCCGGTTGTGGTTATTGCTCCACACAGGAAAAGAAAAATGATTCGAATGTTCTTCATAATGTCAATGATTACACAAATCATACGAAAGCAAAAGTTTTATACCTGTGCTTCGCTCAAATGTTTGAGTTGAAAAAAATGTATTGTCTTTGATGTCAAACAAGCCACAATGCACTTCCGCCGAAACTCTGAACTTACCTGTAATCCCCCGTCCATAAGCCAGCGCAACGGAAGCATTCCAGGAATTAAATCCTTCAATGTAGCCTAACGATACTGTCTTTAATTGCTCCACGTCTTTGAAATCTGAATGCTTGGTTATAATCAAATCACTCGTAGTATTTACAAGATGCGCCACAGAGCCGCCAATACCGATAAAGTTCTTATTGCCGAAATGATATTGTACAAAAAGGGGAACAACGGCATAATGAATCCACTTAGTTGCGATAGTTGTATCAACATAGTTTTCACCAAAATCCAAAATTAAGGTTGTAAATCTTTTTTCGCTGACGTTCAAATGCGCAACACTGCCGTACTGCATGCCTGTATATATTGCCCACTTTGTATTGAAGAAATGAGTAACCCCGATTCCGGAAACAGGATTAAATCCTCTTCCTTCCACTGTGACGTCATATTGCCAACCGAACAGATAAGTAGTTCCGGCTTCAATAGAAAAGATAGTAACACATGTTGAATTTTGGAGTTGAGGTTGTTCTGCCGGAGCACTTTCCTGAAACGCTGTGACTGAAGAATCTTTAGTCGCTTTCACAGTGTCGCCTGGAATTAACGGCACTATCGCATTATCCGAAGTATCATTCGTTGATTGCGGATTGCCGGGATGATTTTCACTAATTGGATTTTCATGAATGGTGTTTGCGTTTGCAATTACATTCTGACTAATTACAACCGGAGTTGAAACATTGTCCGATGAGGCCACTGAATCAAACGAAAATTGAGATCCTCTTTTTCCTGTTTTATTTTTACTCACTGAAGTTTCTGAAGGATTAATGTCCTTCGCTGAAGCAGGAATTGATTCCTTACCAATTGACAATTCGTTCTTCAAAGAGTTAGATTTAGCCGAGATATATTTTTCATTCCCGTCCGCGTTTTTTTGCGCAGATGCATTTTTTGTTTCTACTTCAGCATTTTTATTTTGGTTCGCAGGTTCGGAAGAAGAATTATCATTCTTATTTGCATTCTCACTTAGAGATTTTCCCGGTTTTATTGTTTCCGTTGGCGGAGAAACAATTTTATTCCCGCTCTGTGTTTCATGATTCACGAACGGAATCATGACTGCAATGCCGGCAGATAATCCAAGGAAGAAAATAAAAGCTAATCTCCATAATTTTTTCTTCTTCCGGTCCGCATCTATTTTCTTCTCAGCCCGTTCCCAGTTCTCTTCATCAAACGGGAAATCCTTGGATGAAAATTTTTCCCTGAGGATCTCGTCAAATTTATTTTCGTCGGCGCTCATACTACTTTTTTTAATGGAGAAATAAATTTTTGTATCATTTCCTTTAATTCATTCCGGGAAAAACTCACATGCCATTTAGAGGTTCCTTCTGACATGTTGAGCATCTCGGCAATTTCCTTATGGCTGTACCCATCTATTGCATAGAGGTTAAACACCTTTTGACTAACAGGAGGGAGCTTTGTTATCAAACCATGTATCTGGTCAACATTCATTTTTATTAATGCTTCATTCAGTTCCGAGTAATCCTCCGTTTCATTGTAATCTTCGATATACTGAATAACGTCATGATGTTTTTTTTCTTTCCGGTATTCATCAATGAGCACATTGATCATTACCTTTCTTGACCAGGTCTTGAAGGGAATTTGCGGTTTGTATTTTTCAAGGTTATAAAGTATCCTGATAAAACCCATGTTCAGCAATTCTTTTGCCTCTTCCCTCGAATTCGCATAGCGGAAACATATAGACATCAAGTGTGCATAGGTGAGGCGGTATAGCTCGTACTCAGCTTTTCGCTCCCGTTTTATGCAGGCAGTAATGAGGTCAAGTTCTATTATCACGAAGAAGAAAGGTACGCAGCATACACCATTCAAATACCTTCACGAACGGAAAGAGAAAAAGGTTGGGCAGGAAATCAAAATTTTAAACCTCGTTTAGCAAGCCCCTTATCATTAAGTTAAGAATTTTAATGACATTGATGGCACACATGCAATTTAGTTGGTTAAGGCATGCGCAGTTGCTCTGCAAATTATCTCTGAGGTAAAATCAACGTCACTTTATAACTGCAATCTTTTGCGTAGCAACCTGATTACCTGCATGAATCTGCAATACATAAATTCCACTGCTTAGTTTGCGGGTATCAATATAAGCGTTGTATTCACCTGTCAGTTCATCACCCTTCTCCACCCTGTACACCTTATTTCCCAGGACATCGTATAAATCAATGCTCACTTTTGCCGGTAATAGGAGTGTGTAATTGATGAAAGCAGAACCCTGGGCAGGATTGGGAAATACCGACCATGATTGCAACACGTTTGTATTTTCAACGGTTGAGGGAATATTTTGAATAACATTTACAGTAATGATCGTATTTTCCGCTGACAGCTTTTGAAGCTGATATGAATTGCATATACTATCCGTGCATCCCGTAGAATCCTGAATGTATAAACAGATGGTGTAATATCCGGCGTTAGCATAAGTATGAGTTGGATAAGCAATAGAATCATAAGTACCATCGCCCCAGCTCCATAAATAGGTAAGTGGCGGCACTCCGGCCGACATATTCACAGCCCAATAGGTGTGCGCGACAGAGGTATCCGGGTAGAGGTAATAATATGCGGAACAATTTGGATTGCTATAGTAAACTGCCACGGTGCAACAAGCCGTACATCCATTAGCATCAGTAATACAGACAGTATATGCTCCGGGTAAAAGACCGGTGGCAGCTTGAGTTGTCTGAACGGGGTTTGTATTCCACGAATAAGAATACGGAGCCGTTCCGCCAGAAGCATAAGAGTGAGCTATACCATCAGAGCAGGTGGGACAGCTTGCCTGGGCATACTCATAGCACCCAACAGTCATGGTACAACCAGCAGTATCAATAGTTACACTGCAGCAACCTGTGCATCCATTCGCATCAGTAATACATACAGTGTATGTTCCGGGCAAAAGACCGGTGGCAGATGAAGTTGTCTGAACGGGGTTTGTGTTCCACACATAAGAATACGGATACGTTCCCCCATAAGCATAAGAGTGTGCCGCACCATCCGCACAGGTAGGGCAGCTTGCGTGCACATACTCGTAGCAGTAAGCGCTCATGGTGCAGCCAAATGTATCAATCGTAACCGTGCAACAGGCAGTACATCCATTAGCATCAGTAATACATACAGTATATGCTCCGGGTAAAAGCCCGGTGGCAGCTTGAGTTGTCTGAACAGGATTTGTGTTCCACGAATAAGAATACGGAGCCGTTCCCCCTGATGCATAGGAATGAGCTTCACCATCAGCACAGGTAGGGCAGCTTGCATGTGCATACTCGTAGCAGCCAGCCGTCATGGTACAACCGGCAGTATCAATAGTTACAGTGCAGCAACCTGTGCATCCATTCGCATCAGTAATACACACAGTGTAGGTTCCGGGTAAAAGACCGGTGGCGGATGAAGTTGTCTGAACCGGGTTTGTGTTCCATACATAAGAATACGGATACGTTCCCCCGTAAGCATAAGCGTGTGCCGCACCATCAGCGCAGGTGGGGCAGCTTGCATGCACATACTCATAGCAGTAAGCGCTCATGGTGCAACTAAAAGTATCAATCGTTACCGTGCAACAGGCAGTGCATCCATTGGCATCAGTAATACAAACAGTGTATGCTCCGGGTAAAAGGCCAGTTGCAGCAGCAGTGGTTTGAACGGGGTTGGTGTTCCACTCATAAGTAAACGGAGCCGTTCCTCCGTATGGACCTGAGTGAGCAATACCATCAGCACAGGTGGGGCAGCTTGCAGGCGCATACTGGTAGCAGGCAGCGGTCATAGTACAGCCAGCAGTATCAATAGTTACTGTGCAGCAACCTGTGCATCCATTGGCGTCAGTAATACATACAATGTATGTTCCGGGCAAAAGGCCGGTGGCAGAAGAAGTTGTCTGAACAGGGTTTGTGTTCCACACATAAGAATAAGGATACGTTCCTCCATAAGCATAAGAATGTGCCGCACCATCAGCGCAGGTGGGGCAGCTTGCATGCACATACTCGTAGCAGTAAGCGCTCAACGTACAGCTAAAAGTGTCAATCGTAACCGTGCAGCAGGCTGTACATCCATTGGCATCGGTAACGCATACGGTATATGCACCGGGTAAAAGACCGGTTGCTGATTGAGTTGTCTGAACAGGATTTGTGTTCCATGAATAAGAATACGGAGCCATTCCTCCTGATGCGAAAGAATGAGCTTCACCATCGGCGCATGTTGGGCAGCTCGCATGCGCGTATTCATAGCAGCCAACAGTCATGTTACAAATAATTATTCCTGTCACAGTAATTGAATCACAGAAATAACTGCTGCACAGCGAATCCATGATGTGTAAGCAAGCGTAGTAAGTACCCGGAATATTATAAGTGTGCACAGGGTTTTGAGTTGAGCCGTAATTTCCATCACCAAAACTCCAATAGTATGTGGTGTTGATGGTAGTGCCGGTAGAAGCGTCGGTAAACGCAATTATATTATCCGCGCTTTGTGTCCATGTATAACCTGCGAGGCAGGTAGCTGACGCTTTAATACTGATCAGTGTTAGTATTGCGGACAAGATTAACAGCAGCCCTGATGATTTAAGTTGTAGCATTTTTCCTTTCATGAGGATACGATTGAGGTGATACTAAACTATGCTATTACAATAATAAGCTATTTAGATTTCATCGCAGGCGCCCACAATTAACAGTGTAATTACTGTAGAATACAAGCAAATCACCATCATGTGCTGCATGATTGGGTACTCGCCGCTGATGCATATACCTCTGTGAATCTGTCTTGCCTCACTTGCAACATCCAATGCAATATATCAACTGAATTTCTTTTTGCCTTTGAAACCTGTTCGGGACTCGCTCGGTTTTCATTCATCAAAACTCCGAGACGCACACCATCAACTGCGCTTTGGTGATTTCGTTAATCATCTCGGCTATTTTTTGCATTGCAAGCAATCGTTCATGTTGAAGGGACATGTATTCTTGATTCTCTTCTGATAAGAAAGAATGGCAGAGAAACAATTGATCGTAATGATGAGATGAAAGAAATAACAATCAAGGTTTCCGGGACGAAATATTTATTCTTTAAAGAACTAATGAAAGAGCTCGGGTTGAAAACACAAACTCAGGCAACCACGTGATTAGAAGAGATGACTGCTGGGGTCTGGTTGAGCAGTGACCGATATCTTTCTAACTCTTCTAATGAAAGTTGATTGCTATTGAAAGCATTAATCTCATCAAGAAGATTGGGATAAAGAATTTTAGCTTTATCCTGTAGCTCCTTAAAGATTGTTTCAATTGAATCGGTTTTTTCTGTGGGACTCATAAGCTTGGAAAGATTGTCAATTTGTTGGTGATTGCAAGTATAGCTCTATAATTTCCAAAGTCCAAATATCTCGCTGGAAAAAAGGTAAAGACTGCAATGTCTCGTCATTTAAACGCATTTATCCCCGTCACATCCATCCCTGTAATCAGCAGATGAATATCGTGAGTTCCCTCGTAGGTAACAACGGATTCAAGATTCATCATGTGCCGCATGATCGGGTACTCTCCGGTGATGCCCATACCACCGTGAATCTGCCGCGCCTCACGCGCAATGTCCAATGCAATCTCCACTGAATTTCTTTTCGCCATTGAAACTTGTTCGGGAGTTGCACGATTTTCATTCATCAAAACTCCGAGTCGCCACACCATCAACTGCGCTTTAGTGATTTCCGTAATCATCTCCGCCAATTTTTTTTGCGTGAGCTGGAATGAGGCGATTGGTTTATCGAACTGAATTCTCTCCTTGGAATATCTCAATGCTGAATCATAACAATCCATGGCTGCGCCGAGTGCACCCCACGCAATTCCGTAACGTGCCTTACTCAAGCATCCAAGCGGACCTTTCAAACCTTTTACATTCGGAAAAATATTTTCCTTTGGCACTTTCACATTATCAAAAACCAATTCTCCTGTAGCAGATGCGCGCAAGCTCCACTTGCCATGCGTTTCAGGTGTAGTGAATCCTTCCATACCGCGTTCCACAATCAGCCCTCTAATTACACCTTCTTCATCTTTCGCCCATACTACTGCAATCTCTGCAAAGGGGGCATTGGAGATCCACATCTTTGCTCCATTCAATATCACATAGTCGCCGGCATCTTTAAAATTGGTGATCATGCCGGAAGGATTGGAACCATAGTCCGGCTCTGTTAATCCGAAGCATCCCATCCATTCACCCTTGGCGAGTTTGGGTAAATATTTTTTTCGTTGCGCCTCACTTCCGTAAGCATGTATCGGAAACATGACGAGTGAACCTTGCACCGAAGCTGTTGAACGAACACCGCTATCACCCCTTTCAATTTCCTGCATCATCAACCCATAAGAAATGTAATCGAGACCGGCGCC
>DASRAJ010000163.1:0-4452 GCA_035638255.1 Chitinophagales bacterium | reverse complement strand
TGATTCTCCTGATTTCTCTTCAAAGCTGCAAACCCCGGTATAATTACCGGAAAATTTGCTTTGTATGATCTGGAGGAGAGCAAGCGACTCAAGATTTTTTTATCCAATGAATCCAACGAAAATAAAATTGTACAGAATATTGAAGGCCTCACTGAAGGTACAAATGTGAAGGACCTGCAGCTAAAACAGATTGATAAAGTAATCAGTAATCCGAAATCTAAAGCCATTGAGAATAACAATTATCGGACAATAATCGGGATGTTGGCAGAAACCAGTTCAATCAATTAATTCACGAATGGAACTGTTTAGTCTAAATGTCTATAATGGCGTCCTCAATGCAGATTCACCAAATAAATACGTTTGATTTCTTACGTTTCACATTCATGAACCAAAGAATTATTGAGAACCCTGTGATGAATGAACGCATTGAGTTCATCACAACTGCAGCAGAAACAAACGGAACATCGCTGGAATTTTATCAAACACTGTTCAGGCCGCGATCGGGTTTTATTAAAGAACACGTTCATTTTGATATTGACGAGACCTTTGAAATTATGGAAGGAATTGCGACGTATAGTATCAACCTGGTTTCGAAGGCAGCGTTGCGCGGAGAAGTTGTTTTCATTCCACGAGGCATAAGGCATATCAATCCCTATAATAAGCACAATGAAAAACTTGTATTGAAACGAACACTTTATCCTGACGGCGGTCTCGAAATGTTTTACAGGAAATTATACCAGCTTGCGCGCGAGGGAAAATTGAATAGAAACGGTGAACCCGGCCTGCTGCAAATTTCAGTGATCGCAAGAAATAATCTCACCCAAACATACTTTACGTTTCTTCCTGTCAGTGTTCAGAAAATTGTCTTTTACATTTTGGGAAATGTGGGTGAATGGCTGGGATACAAGCATACACCGAATTAATATGAGAACTTCTTTGGAGAGATCATTAAAGTTTCCTTTCTCATAAAAAACCCCGGGCAATTTCTCACCCGGGGCTGCTTGTGGTGTGTGAAGATTTACGCCACAAGCAAAAAAATCTATAATAGCTTTAATTCTTATTAGCTGAATTGTTGATCCGCATCAAAAAAAATCGCCCGGGTCATTTCTGCTCCCGGGCAATTTGCACACACACACACATCATTTACTTTACAGATTACGTGCCATTGGAAACCATACTTTGAAGTATGTTAACCAAAAAACTCCAAACGACTCATTATCACGGCTATTTCTAACAATTAAAATATTGGGATCGCACTCTGGTGGAATGAGTTTCTGTTTTTTAAAGTCTTCTTCGTGGATTTGTAACCACACCCCACGACAATATTTTCCCCAACTTATTTCCCAAATAATGCAAAAGTCCGGCATTTTTGATGGGCCAAATGTGAAGAAACTACATCTTAATGATGATGCCCGCCGGCGCCATGCACATGCCCGTGCTGCAATTCCTCGGGTGTAGCTGAGCGGACGTCTACCACCTCACCTATAAAGTGCAATCGCTTGTCGGCGAGAGGATGATTAAAATCCATAAGTACATTTTCAGGACGCACATCTTTTATTGTTCCCTGGAAGGTGCGCCCATCCTGATCCTTCATTGCGAGTACGCGCCCTATTACCAGCAGATTCTCTTCGGTCTTTCCTTCTTTATCGTGAAAAACATCGATCGGCACCTCAGTTACATTTTGAGGGTCGCTTTTGCCATAACCTTCTTCAGGACTGAGGAAAAAATCAAAAGCGTCTCCGGCATTTTTTCCGGATAAATTTTGCTCGAAAGCGGGAAGCACATTCCTGGCTCCGAATAAAAATACAAACGGATGCTGCGCATCGGTTTGCTCTACCTGAACTTGAGACCCTTTTTCATCTATTGTAAGCCGGTAGCTTAAGGTGACCACTGTCCCGTTTTCAATAATCATGAAAATTATTTTCTTGAACGAATGCGCCGCAAGCTACCTTTTATTTTAAAATACAAAAGTGCTCCGCCAGCTTTGTGCAAGGGCTGCGGCAAGAATTAATTTACACTAAAAGCTAATTGCATCCGGATTTTGATTCCGATGTGCTGCAGGATGGCACGAATAAGACTTTTCAGTCAGACTTCCCATTTCTGAAAAGCGAAAAAAAATTTTCCTTGAATTTTGTTGTTACAATTTCTTCAATTTAGGATCGGAGTCGAAAATGAAGGAAGAAAAATCACCTTACTGTGATTTCTTCAGCGTGACTCCAGCCACTGTCACCGTTTGCCCCGCGGCATTTCACCGAAATCCACAAATGAGTACCCCGGACGAGTGCTGAAAAAACGATACGGGTTCGTGAAGATCCGATCACCTCGGTGGTGGAGGAAGTTGGAAAGTCAGGATCTATACTTATGCGACCAATGGCAACTTTACAGTGTTGTACCAGGTCAATAGCTGCAATTACTTCACCGGGACGCTTACCATTTCGCAATGCGAGCTTAGTGGTTTTTGCTGGTATTGGAGTCTGCTTCTCCTCATGATGCAGTTCGAATCCACTGCTGAGTAATTTGTCCAGATCATAGCAAGAAGTATGATTTACATACTCTGCTTCCTGTCGGATGTAATCATCCACGTCCGCCAGCGCTTCATCACGATGGGCTGAATCCTTTCCATTACCACCCTTCACTTTACCCTGCATCTTTTTAAGGTGTTCTATGGCTGTCTGAAGCCCGGGAGGCGAAATAGGTGGTATAGGGAAATTTACATTGCCCGTCATACACTTGGCGATATGACTACACCTTGTGATAATCCCGGGAACGGGTCCTTCAAGAAAAGCGATTGAAACTTTGAATGTGCTCATGAAATAATTAGCGAATGAGAAGAATTATTATTCGGAAAAGATACGACTAATTTTTCTCGTAGCCCGTAAGCATCACTTTGTGCGACAGTAACCGCTTCTGGCATCGCGTCATTATTGAATCACTTTCACCCCTCACAAGTTATTTTTACTTTCACCTTCAATGTGAATTGTGATGAAAAGAAAAACTAATGACACCATTGCAGATACTTATCTTAACTTTAGTGAAATTTTAATCCTGAGAATTATGAAAAAAATTTCCGCACTTATTTTTTTTCTGTTAATCATTTCAAAAGCGAGTGCGGATCCCTGTACTGCTTCCTTTACTTTTTCAGTTGATGGAAACACCATTAATCTTGATGGCTCTGCATCCACAGGTGATGTCACTCACTGGGCATGGTATATCAACGGCGATTTCTTCAGCGATGATGGGCCACAAACCCACACTCTTGCAGATTCAGGCACGTATGAGATTTGCCTTATCATCACTACCGCTTCAGAATGTATTGATACGGTTTGCCAGGAAGTAACTGTTAATCTTCCTCAAGGTGATTGTGCAGCGTGCTTCACTTCCTCAGTTGATGGATTCACAATTAACCTTGATGGCTCTTGTTCCACCGGTGATGTTACGCAGTGGTTATGGTATATCAATGGTAATTTGTTTAGTGATGCCGGACCGCAAACGCATCATTTAGTGAACGACACAGGTACGTTTGAAATTTGTCTCATCATCACAACATCATCCGGATGCATTGACACTTTCTGCCATGACGTAACCGTCGAACCACTTCAGGATGATTGTGCCGCGTGCTTCACTTCTTCAGTTGATGGATTCACGATTAACCTTGATGGCTCTTGTTCCACGGGTGACGTTACACATTGGTTATGGTATATCAATGGTAATTTGTTTAGTGATGCCGGACCACAAACGCATCATTTGGTGAATGACTCAGGGACGTACGAAATTTGTCTCATCATCACAACATCATCCGGCTGCATTGACACTTTTTGCCATGACGTAATCGTTGAACCGCTTCAGGATGATTGTGCCGCGTGCTTCACTTCTTCTGTTGATGGATTTACAATTAACCTTGATGGCTCCTGTTCAACAGGTGATGTTGCACATTGGTTATGGTATATCAACGGTTATCTCTTTAGTGATGCAGGACCGCAAACTCACACCATTGTAGATTCAGGCACGTATGTAATCTGCCTCATCACTACAACTGCTTCAGGATGCATTGATACTGTTTGCCATGAAATTTATGTAGAACAACAACAAGGAGATTGCGAAGCTTGCTTCACATACCTGTTAGACGGATTCACAATTAATCTCGATGGTTCCTGCTCTACAGGTGACGTTGCACATTGGGCCTGGTACATCAATGATGATTTCTTTAGTGATGACGGACCTGAAGCTCATCACACCGTGATCGAAGCGGGTACCTATGTCATCTGCCTTATTACTACCACTGCTTCAGGATGCATTGATACAGTTTGCGAGGAGATTCATGTAGAACAACAAGGAGATTGCGAAGCTTGCTTCACGTACTCGTTAGACGGATTCACAATTAATCTTGATGGTTCCTGCTCTACAGGTGACGTTGCTCATTGGGCTTGGTACATCAATGGAGATTTCTTTAGT
>DASRAJ010000162.1:0-16173 GCA_035638255.1 Chitinophagales bacterium | reverse complement strand
TTACGTTGGCATCATCTGTTTTAGTCAAAGCTGCGGCTGCTGAAAAAGAAGGCGCTGCTGAGCTCCCGGTGGCATTTCCAAAATAAGTATTCGCAGATGCATTGCTTAAAACGAATGAGAGAGCAGGTGTACTTGTAAAAGTTGATACGGATGTTGTAAATAAAGGAGAGAGATTACCGCTCGAAAAGGAGGTGACCGTTGCATTGTTTGTTGCTGATAAAGTTCCTGCAGTTAATGACAATCCTGAACCTAATGATATAAGCTCTATATTTCCCGTTGCCGCCGTGCTTCTGCCAAGTAAAGAATTTGTTGCGACCTGCTGAAATTTGGAATATGTAACGACATTAGCGGCGATTGTTGATGCATTACCTGTTGATGTCACGTCACCTGTTAAGTTAGCATTAGTAGTAACTGTTGACGCATTACCTGTCAAGTTTCCTGTTACATTACCCGTTAATGCTCCTGCAAATGCAACCGAGGTTAATGTTCCTGTTGAGGGAGTAAAAGACAGTTTAGTAGAAGAAACTTTTTGAGCCAGGTTTCCTGTAGTTGTTGTAACCCAGGTCGGGTACATCGTTGCGGCGGTTGAATTGTCATCTGTAATGGCAGTCAATGTTGCGCTTCCGGCATTGCCTGAAACTGTTGCCTGGTCTCCTGTGTTTGTGCCTGAAACCGTGGCGTCAAGTGGTACTGTGAGCGTTTTAGATGTAGTTCCACCTGCTATAGTAAAGCCCGTAGCCTGGGCACTAAGAGTAATAGCATTATATGTTTTACCCGTAAGAGCTGATGCTATTTTACCATCGGCAATTGGAGTTGCATTCCAGGTACCTGTTGCAATTGTGCCCAGTGTTGTAACATTTGTAGTGCCGGTCCAGGTTGACAGAGCAGTATTCTCAACATTGCTTAAGCCAACTGCTGTTTTATCAAGCGTTTGAAATGTTTTATCTCCCCTCCAATATTGTGACGTTGTTCCGGCCGTAACAACCGATTCTCTTGCATTTAGCTGTCCCTGTACATTCTGAAAAGCAGTAAGAATAGAATTGCCTGATGCCAAAACAGTATTTGTTCCGGCGGAATACCCGGTCAAAGGCGCTAATAAAGGCCTTGCATCTGTATAATATAAATTAGTTCCTTCATCAATGTCGCTGGTGCTTAAAACAACTACTCCCTGAAGTCCATTTACAGAGGTTACAGTGGCCGCTGACGGGGAGACCTGGTAGATAGAGCCGTTGTGAATTATCTCATCACCAATATCAAAAGAAATACTGCCGGAGCCTAAGTCTTGTGAACCGGCAACTGAAACCGTATAATCCCATCCATTTACACCAGTTGCATCAGATAGCGTAGGAGTATTGGTACTCGCATTCCAGGTGCCTTTGTAAATTAAAGCTCCCGTTGGAAGTTGAGAGGAAGGAATTTTACCACCCGCATCTAAAGTAGCTACTCCATTATTAGCGGCTTTTTGTGTCAGGGGTATAAATGCACCATCTACATATCCTTTAGTTGTCAAATGTGTAGACAGTGTTGGAGTTACTCCAATTACTACGCTTGTAAATGTTTTTGCTCCGGCTATAGTTTGATTAGTTGTAAGGTCAACAAAATTTTGTGTTGACGAACCGGTTCCGCCCCTTGAAACAGCTAATTGACCGGTCCATCCAAGTGTGAGAGATGCAGCAGTCAGCAATGATGTTGAAGGCGAGCCGCCCAATGTCAGTGTTACGTTGGCATCATCTGTTTTAGTCAAAGCTGCGGCTGCTGAAAAAGAAGGCGCTGCTGAGCTCCCGGTGGCATTTCCAAAATAAGTATTCGCAGATGCATTGCTTAAAACGAATGAGAGAGCAGGTGTACTTGTAGAAGTTGATACGGATGTTGTAAATAAAGGAGAGAGATTACCGCTCGAAAAGGAGGTGACCGTTGCATTGTTTGTTGCTGATAAAGTTCCTGCAGTTAATGACAATCCTGAACCTAATGATATAAGTTCTATATTTCCGGTGCCCGCCGTGCTTCTGCCAAGTAAAGAATTTGTTGCAACCTGCTGAAATTTGCTATAGGTAACAACATTAGCGGCAATTGTTGATGCATTACCTGTTGATGTCACGTCACCTGTTAGGTTAGCATTGGTAGTTACTGTTGCTGCATTGCCTGTTGTTGAACCGGATGACCCTGTAATATTTCCTGTTACATTACCCGTTAAAGCACCTACAAATGCAACCGAGGTTAGTGTTCCTGTAGAAGGAGTAAAAGATAGTTTAGTAGAAGAAACTTTTTGCGCCAGGTTTCCTGAAGTTGTTGAAACCCAGGTTGGGTACATTGTTGCAGCGGTTGCATTGTCATCTGTAATGGCAGTCAATGTTGCGCTTCCGGCATTGCCTGACACTGTTGCCTGGTCTCCTGTGTTCGTGCCTGAAACCGAGGCGTCAAGGGGGACGGTTAGTGTTTTAGATGTAGTACCTCCAGCAATAGTAAAGCCAACGGCCTGCGCACTAAGAGTAAGGGCATTATATGTTTTACCCGACAGAGTTGATGCTATTTTACCATCTGCAATGGTAGTTGCATTCCATGTACCAGTTGCAATGGTACCAACTGTTGTAATATTTGTGGTACCCGCCCAGGTTGACAGGGCGGTATTCTCGACATTTCCTAACCCTACATCTGAGTTTGTAAGTGCTGACCAGCTTGGTGCACCCGCCCCACTACTTTTCAAAAAATTTCCGCTTGTGCCGGCAGCTAAATTTGCAATAGTATTAGTTGCTGAACCATAAAGGAGTTCACCAATTGCAATGGAAATGTTTCCTGTACCACCATGGGTAACGCCAATTGCTGTACCATTCCAGGTGCCAGAAGAAATGGTGCCCAGGGTGGTGATGTTACCCTGAACCGGAGAGGGAAGCGTTGAACTGATGGAAGGCACTCCGCTGCCATTTGTTACTAAAGTTCCATTATTCGAAGTGGCGATGGAAGAGATATTGTTTGTTGTTGTGGTAAAAAGCAGACTGTTCGTTCCTCCTAAGGAACTCAATCCTGTCCCGCCATTGGCCACACTAAGTTGTCCTGTCCAGCCAAGAGTATGTGTAGTTCCTGTAGAAGTCAGGGTTACATTAGTTCCATTCACAAAGGTTTGTGAAGTGCCGGTTAATCCGTTTAAAGAAGTGATTCCCCCGCCTCCTGTCAATTGCCATGAGCTTCCATTGTAATAATTTAATTGGTTGGTCGTGGTGTTATAAACCACAAGTCCGGCAGCAGGTGAAGCAATAGAATCTCGTTGAGTCGTGGTCATTCTCGGAGGAAGAAAGCCAAGCGTGGTGGATCTTAACTCTAATATGGAAGAAGCATGAGGTGTAATAGAGATATTGCTTATCCCCATCTGGGCGAATGAATTTGTAATCCCCAATAAACAGGAAGGGATTATAAGCGCCCATTTTAAGAAAAGGTTTTTCTTGAAAACTCGATCTTCAGTAAAGATTTTAAACATGGTATTAATTATAGGGTATCATGACCAAAAAATTAAACGTTAAGTTTATTAAAATTTTCTCCGGGAGGTGATTACTTTGCCCGGATGTCATTTATTAAGGTTAACTCTGTATTGCTTAAGTCTTTTCTTAGCATCATTATGAAAGAGAATATCTGCCCATGACCTGCTCGTTATCCCTTTTAGTTTTTGACCGCTGCCCATTTGATTTTCCGTTAGATTAAAATGCATTTGGGGCTGTATGTTGCCGCCGGTTTGTTGACTTTGGCTCTGGGAAAATAGCCTGAAAAGGACTAAAGCTTTCATTTTTACGACATTTAACTTTTAGGAAGATGGCTCGGTGAAATCATGATTTATGCTGAAAACATTTTCTATTCCCACTCTTTACTTCGTTGCTTGGAAAAAGTTACATATTTCATTTAGTTTATTTAATAAACACATTAGTGATTTATAATAAGCAGAAAAGCAGGAAAAGATGATAATATCCTAATCAGCGGCTAAGATTATTTTTTATTTGATAGTTTTAAGGTTCTCATTTATGTCGGTTAGCTCTATATTGCTTAAGCCGTTTTTTAGCATGATGATGAAAGAACAGCTCTGTCCACAACCTTTTCTTCATAGAATGTGGTATGTGACCAACGCTTTTCTGATCTTCGGCTCTATGTTGCCGCCAAATTTTTGCCGGTGGGTGCGGAAGAGGAACCTGAGAAAAACTAAAGCTTTCATTTTCACCAACTATAAATTTTAGGAAGTTGCGCCCTTCCAGAGTTATCTATTACTTCTTATTTAGTAATCTCACCTTCCACGCCTGTTTACTTCTTTTCTAAGGAAAAGTTGCACAGCTAATTTCGTTTGTTCAATAAGCACATAGTTTATAGTTAGTATAAGAGTTCAAATGATCAGAATCATCACTCTAATTAGCGGATGTATGCCGATGAAAAAAATTGAGTGAACGCGTTCTTTTTAAATTAGTTTTGAAATGTGATGAGAATTTTAGTCTTTAGTCATATTTGCTAACTCCTGATATTACCAAATTGTCTTTTCTGAACTCTCTCCACCAAATCATTTTACTGTTGGATAATTGAGTAAAACAATCTCAGCTTCCTTTTTCAGCGGGAAGGGGGGCTGGAGAAATGGCATTCATACATACGAATGTTTTTTCTTCACTGCTGGGTAGCAAGTGAGGGGTGACTTCACAATGGATGTTACCAAAGAACCTGGCAGCCACTTGGTTTTCGATCCCGATGTTGTGAATAATTTATTGAAACTTCTTCTAATATTACCATTCTCAATGAGGCAATCATGACCCGGCGCTCCATTTTCTCTGCTTGATGGATAGAGTTATTTTTGCCCGAGGAAGAATTCAAGCCCATCAACAACATCACCTTCTCTTAAAGTTAAAATATCAAATGACGCATTTGAAGGAGAAGCTGTCATCTGAAGCTTGTCCAGTTGTAATTGATCAACGCGCATAGTATAGGACCCTGGCGCAAATCCAAGAAAACTAAAATAGCCGTCCTCTTCTGTAAGAGTGCTGAAAACAAAGGTAGAATCATTGAGGTAAAAATCTATCTTGATCCGCCCGATGCCTCTCATACTGGTTGATGCAGCATTATAAATCATACCGGAAACCTCTCCTTTAACAGTGACCGGTATTTCAAGCAGCTTAAAATTATTGGGATCAACGGTAACTTTTATAAGCTTATTTTTTATTTGCCATGAAATACTTTCAAAATCATTCGAATTCAATTCTATTAAGTAATTGACATAAGGGGTAAGATTAATAGCGCGAAAAGTAGAATCTTTTTTATTATATTCAAACATACTGCCCTGAATCCTTGGCTTAACTCCAG
Organism: Chitinophagales bacterium; assembly: GCA_035638255.1. Lineage (GTDB taxonomy): Bacteria > Bacteroidota > Bacteroidia > Chitinophagales > UBA10324 > DASRAJ01. Next base: position 10,851 of record DASRAJ010000162.1, on the reverse strand, counting down.
ATACTTTCGGCTCATCTGCATCACGTTTTCCGTTATTATTCAGGTCCAGGAAAGGAATAATTGTAATGCCGCCTTTGCCAACGTTGGTGTGTGTGTTAACCCCCATGGATTTAGTATTATGATCATAAATTATGCTTCCTCTTGCCGATTGTGACATAATCATATCATTATTGCTGCGCCGGGCTGATATTCCGATTTGTGAGAATGAAAAATTAAAGCGCATTGCAAGGTCAATATTGCTGCTATGAGTCAATAAATTTTGCTCGTAGGAAAGGTTTATAAAACACAGGCTGCTCACAGGTTTTTCTATTCCCGCTTTTACAAAAATAAATCTTTTCTGATTGTAATTATATTGAACCTGGGGCATAAATGTAAAACGTAACGGCAATTTGAGTGAGAGGGAAAGATCACCATATAAATAAGGAGCCACCGATGGAATAAACAGGGCATAATTAGTTAAATTAATTCCAACTCCCCCCAATGAGCCGGACAGAAGGAATTTTGCACTCGTATATTTTGTCGAGGGAAAAATAATTTGATTTACAGTGAGCTGAGAATACACGCGAATATTTCCAACGTGGAAAGGAATAGATATATCTGCCTTGTGCTCTTCCAGATAGTTAAAATAGATGGCTTGCTGTCCTTTAGTGTAATGAGTATAACTAAGTTGCAAGTGCAGGTTCGACGGGCCATAGTATGTAAAAATACCCCTTGACCTTACACTATACGTGTATTCTCCTGAAAACAAAAGCCGGGAACCTATTCTCACAGAAGTATTAATGAATGGCATTGGAACACCCGAATTTACTGACGACAAGTACTCTACACCACTGCCAACAGTGATGTGCTTGCTTATCCCGTAGTTAAGGGTACCGCGTAAAAAACCGGCGCCATTATCTTCTACTAAGCCTCCGCTAACTGTATATTCTAATTTTTTAGGGGGCATGAGGTTAAAAGGGATCATGATATTTTTTACACTCATACGCTCCTCACCCCACGGTCCGTAATAATGAAGCGTTACAGAAGAGTTGCCATAAAGAAGCGGGACATCAAAGGAAAAAAAACCCGCCGCATCTGCCGTTGTATAATCAACGAGAACATTGTTTATATATAGTTCCACAATCCAGTTGGGCTCGGTAAAATCACCTAATCTGTAAGACCCGAACGATTGCCTTATGAGTGTGGATGCATTGGTAAACTGCATTCCCATCACAGGTGAAAAAATAGATGAGGTTGACTGCGGGTTTATAACACCCACCATTGTCTGCCGCAAAACGGGATTATCATTGTTAACATACCGCCATAAAAAGTATTGATTTCTATAGGATAAAGGTATATTATTGTCATAGTTAAACATGAAATTTGCCTCGCCACCGGCAACCATGGCTCCCAAAGAAAGGTTGCCCCTTGCGTCTTTCCAGTCCTGAAATTGAGCTTCATTATTGCGCCCATTTATATATTCTGTAGTGTTGACAGACCAATCCGCCATACCTATCCGGAAAAAGGCGTTGCTTCGGGATATGGTTGTATCAGCCTTAACCTCACCTTTTAACCGGTCTAAATTAAGTCGCATATCTTGCTGCCGCCGTTCCTTAATAATCGGAAGCTCAAGCTTTGATTTCATCGTGACCGAGAGACTGTGGAAATTGAATGAGCAATCCAGGCCGAATACTTGTCCGAAATACCCTGATCTCAGGTAGAGGTTTGTTCCGGTTTGAATAAGATCATTGCGGTCGAGATCATATATCTTGTCCTGGTAAAAAATGCGGCGCTCAAAATTGTCAATAAGGAAGGTAGCTTGCTCGCTGATAAAGAATCCCGAAATAGAATCTGATCCTGATAAATAATTGTTTTTGATTTTTAGAAAATCAAAAAGGTCTGCAACTGACAGGTAAACCTCCCTGCCTCTGATGATAGCCGGTAGTTCCTCACCACCTACATCCTGTACAGATAAATAGATTGATAATTCAGCATAATCCGGGTTGTTGTCGGCAAAACTCTGTGCAGGAAAGAAGAAGGTTAACAGTAAAAGACATCCTGGAACCATATAAAGGCACAACAGGAGGCGGGACCAATATGTTGTGCCTGAATATGGAATGTCTTTGCTCATTACAATTTTGGTAATTTATTTTACATTTTACTCCTGAATAAAAATTACTGAAAACGTCCCGCTATAATCTCCTGCCGGATTGACGAGCGAAGTTCCTACCGTTAATGTTCCGCCGATTCTTACCTCCGTTCGCCCCGGTGGCAGTACGGTTGTTATAAATGGCGAGCCTGTATTAGCGCTTCCAATATGCAGACTCACCGAACCTCCATTACTCCCTGTGAGCGTTGCGTCCGGCCCGTTTAATATTGAAATTAAGGTTCCTACATTAGCATCTATTTCGAAAACTGCAGGGGAAAATGGAACGCCAAGGTCAGCTTGTATAATATCACCGGTGGCAGAACGCGAACCGTCAGAAGTAATAATAACCGTGCCTCCGGAAACTCCTTGAAAAAAAGAACCGAAATTCAGACCGTAAGCAGGGTTAACATATACGATTATTGGACGTGGTGGCGCTTCCTGTGCCTGTATGGCCGAACAATTTAAAAGCAAAAACATACTTGTGTAAACAAGTATGTTATACTTTTTCAAGTTAGATAATATGGTCCGCCTGGTTTTTAGGTCAATCATGATGGACTAAAAATTAAATATAAGCCCGTTAAATTTCTTACTTCTCGCGTTAGCTATTGTTTCTTCATTTCAGCTCCAACTCACCTTCTGCAAGTTTCAAAGATTTTGAACCCTGGTGTGTGCTGTATTCTACATGTAATTTCCCTGTTTGATAATTAATATTCGATGTTGAAGATAGCTGCACCCGGAATTGACGGCTTGAAGTAGGGGTATAAACGGCAATGCCTTTTACCGTAGCCACCTGAGTCACTTTTCCTTGTGCTGAAATGAAATCTACTTTAAGATCACCATATACTGACATATTTCCGCTGCGGTTAAGCACCATGCTCAATGCGGGAACAGTATCATTCACCATTTGAAACGACATATCTGAAAGTGTTGTCTCCGTGGTAGATTCACCTACCCGGATGATTACAGGTATGGTAATACCAAAAACGGCTTTCAAGTGTACCGATATGGTTGTAGAATCCTTGAGCGGTTCTTCTTCACCGAGAGGCATTTCAACCGGTGTAGCCCTGAAATATATATGCGACCGGTATTCCCCGGGCACCAACAAGTTGGTCTTTATAAGCTGTACTTTTATTACCTGCGCTTCATGAGGCGCCAGCGTAATGCTGCGTGGAAAAAAACGAATGAAGTCGCTGGCAAATTTTTGACCTGAATCGGGTTGTTCAATTCTTTCAAATGTGCCATCTTCCTTCATCCTTATTTCCAGCATGGAAATAACATATCTTGCTGTATCCTGCCCTGTATTGGCTAAGTTAAGCGACACGATCTTTGTTTGCCCCTCGAAAACCACCCTCATGGGCATTATTTCTAAATTGCCTTGGGCGTTTATTTTTAAATAGCTACAAAGTATAAGCAGTATAAAAAAGGCACTAAATTTATTGATTGATGTTCCCGATACCGGCATTTTATTATTTTTTTAGGCTGATGAAATAGATTAACGTCGATTTTCAAGTATTTGATAATTGTTTATGCTTAAAACATCCTCTCTTAACATAGTTTACTGTATTTCCAGGAAAAAGTTGCATAATTCATATAGTTTATGTAATACTCATATTAATAATTTATAACCGATATAAAAATTAAGGGATCAACTTATACTGATCGCTGAATCATGAGAATAGAAGTTCGAAAGGCGGCCACTTTTATATTTATTTAAAACAAAACAAATATTCTTTATTCTGTCTAAAAAAGAAAGGAACGCTGCATTTTGCAGCGTTCCTTACAGTTATTATAATTTGATTAATTATAATTAACAGTGACCGTAAATGGAGTTCCTGATATATAACTTCCTGCTGGTTGTGCAGCAGAAACATTCAATTTTGCACCAACATAAATTGTTTGTGTACCTAAAGTAAGAGCACCTGCTCCGGCACTTGCTGCGAAAGTATTAACCTGCATGTGATCGGAACCACTTGCTAAATCAAGATCAGTACTTGGGAGGGTGACGGTAAAAGTATAGGCACCTTCTCCTGTAACAGTGAAAGAAGCTGCCTGGTGAGAGCCTCCTGAAGGTAGAGTTACACCACCAAGAACAGTACGTACACCTGCAGAAGTAGCGGGCATTGTTACTGAACCAGCGTTAAGGGCAGATACTGCAACATTACCGAAATCGAGATTGGTTACTTCTGTGATTGCGATTGGTGTTACAATAGTGGCGGATGATGACGCAGTAGCAAAGGCCGAACCCTGGGCAAATGCGCTAATTGCACTGCCGCACACTAATAGAGCGCAAACAGCAATTTTTAAACATTTAATCATTTATTTAGTTGTTTTATTTGTGGGTGAAAAGATCTTCACTTGAGACTCTATACTTTGGTTTTGGAAAAAAGGTTACATAATTCATTTGATTTATTTAATAGCTATAGTTAATATTATATAGGTACTCAAAAAGCCAATATTAGAAAATAGTGTTATCATGGTAGTTCATGCATGAAAAATTGAGTTCAGAAAAAATAATAGCTTTTTGGGAGGTTTGCATGGGGAAGATAAGTTAGCATGTTTCAATAGAACCCTGATTTTGCAATAAAAGAAGTCAATGAAATATGACTAGGTTTGTGTTAACTAGATATGTCAGAAGATCTACGGAAATTTTGGATTCATTTCTTCCTCATTTTCTCCCACTCATCCCATAACTCGTCCGGAATATTTTCAAGCCCCGTGAATTGCCCTGCCCCGTGAAGCCATTCACCCCCGTCAATTACCACTACTTCTCCGTTGATGTAAGAAGAAAAATCTGAGAGGAGATAGGCTGCGAGATTTGCCAACTCCTGGTGATCGCCGAATCTTCCGGCAGGAATTCTCTTTACCGGATCAATTTGCTGCTGAACAATGGGTGGAAATAATCGCGACCATGCGCCTTCAGTTGGAAAAGGTCCGGGGGCAATTGCATTTACACGAATGTTTTTTCTTCCCCACTCGGCAGCAAGAGAACGGGTGAGTGCAAGCACACCGCCTTTGGCAGCCGCTGACGGAACCACATACGCAGAACCGGTGAAGGCATACGTAGTAACGATGTTCAGCATCACGCCGGAAAGATGATTTTCAAGCCAGTATTTTCCGAGTGCAAGAGAGCAGTTGCAGGTTCCTTTCAAAACAATATCAATCACTGCCTCAAAGGCCCGGGAAGATAAACGCTCGGTGGGCATTATAAAATTTCCGGCAGCATTATTCAGCAGGCCGTCGACCCTTCCAAATTTGTCTATCCCTGCCTTTAGCATGTTTTCTACTTCATTATAATTTCGGACATCACATTTTACAGGAAGCACTTGTGCTTTCGTTTGCTCTGTGAATTCAACTGCAGTTTGCTGAAGCACATCCATTTTACGGGAAGCGATAATCAGGTTTGCTCCAAGCTCGCAGCAATATTTTCCGATTGATTTTCCAAGACCTGTACCTCCACCGGTGATCAGCATCGTTTTTCCTCGAAGCGCTCCTTCTCTTAACATGGGTTCGTTATACATAAAGACTTTGTTAGGGAAATTAATCAGCAAAGTGGGAAAAATATTTTGCTTAAAAAACTGAATCAAAGCAGTTAAATGAATTTTCACGATAGAATCCTCATGGAAATTATTTCAGGAGGGTGACGGAATAGGATTTGATACCATTAAATGAAAAACTAACTCTATGGAAACCGAATCTGTAATCTACACTGATGGTCATGAAGTAAAAGTTACCTCCTCAAAATTGATTGTTAAAAAAAGGGAGTATTTCCTTTCGGGTGTTACTGCTTTCCGCTTACAGATAATTAAGGCGAATAGGGCAGCACCCTTGATTTTAGTAGTGCTGGGTTTAGCAGGACTTATTGCAGGCCTTGTGCATGCTCTTCCTCCGGATGCTATCAACCCGATAAACTTTAACGGGAAGTTCCTAACGGCAAATGATGTTGTTGCTGCCGTGGGTGGTTTACTTGTATTTCTTGGAATAATTTGGATGATGGTCGTGCATGACCGCTATGCAGTTCAAATTACCACTGCTGAAGGAAACAAGGATGTTCTAGTTAGCCCGAAGAAAGACTATGCTGATCAGATAGTTACTGCTCTCGGCGTTGCTCTCACTCCGGTTCCGTAGCGCAATATCATTAAGTTAAGAATTCTCTCCTGAGATTTGACAACGTTCAGAGACTACCCATTAAGCTACCAGTGAACTTTTAAATGTTGTCAAATCTTTCCCGCTAACTTAATGTCGTTGTCCGTAACGCCCACTGTAAACCGCGTAACCGTTTCACTCTACTTTTGCACCCACACTCATGCCTCAACTTCTCCAGTTCACATCCAAAGGAATCTATTGCGAAACCGGCGACTTTTACATTGATCCCTGGAAGCCTGTACATCGTGCTGTCATCACGCATGCGCATAGCGATCACGCGTATGGGGGTCATGATTTATATCTCGCCCATAGCCGGTGCGTGCCGGTTTTGAAATATCGCCTGGGAAATGAAATCACCGTGCAGCCGCTCGAATACGGCGAGATGCTTCTGCACAACGGCGTAAAAGTTTCTCTTCATCCGGCAGGGCACATTATTGGTTCAGCGCAAGTGAGAGTAGAACACGAAGGGGAAGTATGGGTGATGAGCGGTGATTACAAAATTGAAGACGATGGCGTCACCGGGAAATTTGAGCCTGTTCAATGCCATGTGTTCATCACCGAGTCAACATTTGGTTTGCCGATATATAACTGGAAGCCACAGCAACAAATCTTTGATCAACTCCATCGCTGGTGGAAAAAAAATCAGCAGGACAATGTGTGCTCCGTTGTGATGTGTTATGCATTGGGCAAAGCACAGCGAATTCTTTGCGGCGTTGATCAAAGCAGGGGACCCGTCTATGCGCATGGTGCCATTGAAAATGTAAATGAAGTCCTGAGAAATGCCGGCGAGCCGATTCCTTCAGCAAAGCGAATCACTTTCGAAACAACGAAAGATGATTTAAGAAAAGCGCTCGTGCTTGCAACATCTTCAGTGCTCAATACTTCATGGCTTAGAAAGCTTGCACCCTTCTCCATCTCCTATGCTTCAGGATGGATGGAGGTGCGGGGCAACAAAAGAAGAAGAGCCGCAGATGTTGGATTTGCATTGAGTGACCACGCCGATTGGAATGGGTTGAATGAAACGGTGAAAGCAACGGGAGCTCAAAAAGTTTTCGTCACCCATGGATTCACCTATCAATTTGCCAAGTGGCTGGCTGAACAGGGGTTGGATGCACAAGAAGTGAAGACGGCTTTTAAAGGAGAGTCAATTGATGAAACTGCAGAAGAAGTTGGCAATTTGCAGTAGGCAGTTGGCAACGAACAAAATGAATCCAGCGGTAGTGCAGAAAATACTCAAATCAATGATTAACTGAGAAGTTGGCAATTTGCAGTCGGCAGTTGGTAACGAACAAAATGAATCCAGCGGTAATACAGGAAATACTAAAATTCATGAGTAGCTGAGAAGTTGCCAATTTGCAGTTGGCAGTTGGCAACGAACAAAATGAATCCAGCATTAGTGCAGGAAATACTCAAATCCATGAGTGATGAGCGAACATCAAATTCTAAATAAGGGTTTTCAATAGGAGGAGAAAAAAATTTGACAATCGATCTTTCAACTGTGCAAACTGAATGATTCGGAACAGTTATTATAACACGAAGGCTTGAATTTTGCCAACTGCCAACTGCAAATTGCCAACTGAAATGAAACGTTTTGCTCAGCTCTTCTATGATCTCGATCAAACCAACAGCACGAATGCTAAGATTCAGTTGCTGAAGGAATACTTCGATGAAGCCAGCGATGCAGATAAACTTTGGACGCTTGCATTATTCACCGGAAGAAGGCTGAAGCGCACGATCAATTCCAATTTACTTTGGGAATGGGCAGGAGAATGTGCGAACATTCCTGCATGGCTTCTCGAAGAATCCTATTCTCAAGTCGGGGATTTCTCTGAAACTGTTTCGCTCATCGTTCCTCAAAAGAAATCGGCCGAAGATGTATCTCTTGCTGATTGGATGAATCGCTTCATCGTGATTAAAGATGCAAGTGAGGAAGAGAAGAAACAATTTATTACTGAAGCATGGTTTCAATTGGATCAGCAGGAGAAATTTGTTTTCAATAAGCTAATGTCTGCAGCATTTCGTGTGGGTGTTTCAAAAAGCAATCTCATTAAAGCATTAGCACTGCATACCAGTCTTCCCGAAACATTTCTTGCGCACCGGCTTATGGGCAATTGGGATCCGCTGAAAATTTCTTTTCATGATCTCATTTCTTTCAATGCAGAAACAGAAGACATCTCAAAGCCCTACCCATTTTGTCTGGCCTATGCGCTCGAAGGTGAAGTGATGGAGCTTGGTGATCCTCATGATTGGCAGGCAGAGTGGAAGTGGGATGGCATTCGTGCACAAATGATTTTACGGAAAGGAAATTTTTTCATTTGGTCACGTGGTGAAGAATTGGTGACCGATAAATTTCCGGAGCTTCACCTTATTGGTAAAACACTTCCCGAAGGAACGGTGCTCGATGGAGAAATTCTCCCTTACAAAGAAGGCAAGCCCCTCGGATTTCAGATTCTTCAAACCCGCATCGGCAGAAAAAATCTTTCTCCCAAAATTTTAAAAGATGCACCTGTTGCTTTCATCGCTTATGACCTGATTGAGTTTGGCGGTGAAGATTGGAGGGAGAAGAAATTAGAAGACAGAAGAGAGAAGTTAGAACAGGTTGTGGCTGCTTCTAATTTAAAAGAGCTGTTCATTGTTTCGCCGAAAGTTGAATTTCAGTCGTGGGAAGAATTGACGGAGAAGAGAAAACTTTCGAGAGAAAATATTAGTGAAGGATTGATGCTCAAGAGAAAAATTTCTGAGTACAGAGTTGGAAGAAAGAAAGGCGATTGGTGGAAATGGAAGATTGATCCCTACACGATTGATGCTGTGCTTGTGTATGCACAAACGGGCTCGGGCATTCGCAGCGGCTTGTTTACCGATTACACGTTTGCGGTTTGGTCGCAGACTCCCGGAGCGGATGCAGAGCGAAAGCTTGTTCCTTTTGCAAAAGCATATTCGGGATTGACGAATGAAGAGATTCGCGATGTAGATCGCTTTGTAAAACAAAATACACTTGAGCGTTTCGGTCCTGTTCGCACCGTAAAGCCGGAGCTTGTTTTTGAAATCGCATTTGAAGGGATCGGATTTTCATCGCGACATAAATCAGGAGTTGCAGTTCGCTTTCCGCGTATTCACCGTTGGAGATTGGATAAGAAAGCAGAGGAGGCGGATACACTCGAAACGCTTAAGACACTTATTGTCTAAACTGCTTTACTATTGTTTGCGCCATCAGAGGATGTTCCGGATTTACATCAATAGTTTGCTTGAGCGGGACCAAAACCACATCCATTCCTACCATTGGAATAGAACCTAATAGCGGCTGCGCATTATTTGGGAGTGCTATCGCAGGACAAGCGGTAGTTCTGTTTTTAAAATTCACAATTACCGGACCTACGACATCGATATCAACTACACTTCCGTCAGCAAGTTCTAGTTTTTGATATGTCATATGCCGTAGCCCAAGATGCTGCCTGATTGGCTCATTAATGCAGAGCATATAAGCACCGGTGTCTGCCAATGCAGTAATATTCATTCTGCGAACTGCACTCTCCTCAATTTTTTTGTCGTCGAGCAGTACTAAGTCAGTTGGATTCACAAATTCAATTTCAGCTTTAATTGTCCCCATTACATTTTCAGTTTTCACGATGAAGATATGAAAGCAAATTTACTTCACTGTATGTTTTCTCCTCCCCATAATAATTTACTCCCGGAGAAAGCGAGCTAACAATCTTTTCTCAACTAACCATTTTTTCTATCCATTCGCATACTAAAAAGAAGGCAGCCCGGGAACAGAGCTGCCTTCCTTAACTACGAATTAAATGCTGTATTTACTTCGTCAACACCATTTGCCTGGTATCAATAAGATTTCCGTCCACATACAATGAATATGTATAGGAACCGGAAGCAAGTTGACCGGCGTCAATTGAAATTTGTGTTTCGCCGCAGATCAACGGAATAACTCTTAGAATGCTGCCAGTGATAGTTTCCCTGATTTGCAACGAAGCATCCTTGCAATTCTTTGGCAGACGGAAAGGAATAAGTGTTGTGTTATCAAATGGATTTGGAACATTTTGACCCAACACCGGCTGAGCATCAGAAGCAATAGAGAAGCGGGCGGCGCCATCGGTAGAAGCCGGCTTAGTAACAACGGCTTCTAAAGCAGCTACACGATCCGTCAATTCAATGATCTGCTGTTGCTGGTTATTTATTTTGGAATCTTTTTCAGCGATCTCATTTTGCTGCTCCTGAATACCCTTGATTAAAACAGGGATGATAGCCTCGTATTGCATTCCCAGTTTTGCGGAAGGTGCTTTAACTGTTTTGCCAGTTAGCTCATCGGTTACATATTCCCAATCCCTTACCACTTCCGGTAAGATGGGTTGCACTTCCTGAGCTATTAGTCCCAGTTTTGTTCCTGCATCGGGATGTTGTATCCAGGTATACGAAACAGGGTGCATTTTCATAATATCCGAAAGCCCGTATTTAATGTCAGCAACATTTTCTTTTAATCGAGCATCCGAGGTATTAATGGTTGGATCGGTCGCCCAAACATCAAACCAGGTGTTGAGCGACGTACCTAAACTATTGGTGCCATCAAC
>DASRAJ010000161.1:0-24616 GCA_035638255.1 Chitinophagales bacterium | reverse complement strand
GAAAGTGTTTGACCTATTTTCATTTCGCCACCGATTACTTTGTGACTTTCAACCAATCGTCCAGTAAGATCATAAATGTAAATCACACTTTTCGCATCAAGTTGTGCTGAAGTGATGTTAAAATAATCTGCCGTGGGATTTGGATAAACAATCACTTTGTTATCATTCACCACATCACCCGATTTGCAAGTGATTGTAACTTGAGAACCTGCTGACGTTTTGGTGCAGCCAGTTGCTGAAACAGTCACTGTGCATTTGAAAGTGCCGTTCTGCGCTGCATTGTATGTCGGGTTGGTAGCTCCGCTTAATGTTGTACTTCCTTTCTTCCATTGATACGTTACACCTGTATTTGGATTGGATGTGCACGTCAGCAAGATTGCGCCGCCGGAGCAGGGAGATTGAGAAATGGAAACTGTTGGAAGTGAATTTTGTGTTACAGAAATTGAATTGGATGTAATGGTTCCGCAGGAATTGCTTACCACGCACTTGTAGGTACCGGTTTTTGTAGCGGTATAGCTTTGCTGCGTAGCGCCTGCAAGATTGTTGCTGCCCTTCTTCCACTGGTAGGTTAATCCTGCTGTTGCAACTGAAAGCACTACGCTGCCCCCCTTGCAAAAAGTAGTTGGTCCTCCTGCTGTAATGGTTGACTGCTGTGCAGTAGGCGCGGTGTTCACGGTAACAGTGATGGAATTAGAAGTGATGGTTCCGCAACTGTTGCTTACATCACAGGTATATGTTCCCGAAGCAGAAGCTGTGAAACTCTGTAACGTGGCCCCTGAAATAGTTGATCCCCCACTTTTCCATTGATATGTCAGACCTGAAGCAGCAACGGTCAACACCACACTTCCCCCTGTACAAAATGAAGTTGAACCACCTGCACTGATGGCTGCATTCTGCGCAGTTGGCGGGGCGTTCACTGTAACATTGATTGCATTGGAAGTTGAGGCGCCACAAGTATTTCCTACATCACAGGTGTAGTTGCCTGCAGCATTCGCCACATAGTTTTGAGAGGTAGCTCCGGAAATCGTTGATCCGCTATTCTTCCATAAATAAGTATATGTGCCGCTATTCGCTGTAAGTGTAACACTTGAGCCGGTGCAAAAAGTAGTAGCACCACCGGCAGTAATTGCTGCAGCAGGCAACGTCTCTGCTGTAACAACAACTCCTGCTGTCGTCATTGATCCGCAAACGTTGGTAATGGTGCAGGTATAAGTACCGGACTGAGTTGCCGAATAACTATAGGAAGTTGCTCCTGACTGTGCCGTGTTATTCTTTTTCCACTGATAAGTCCATCCACTTGTATTGGGAACTGAAAGTGTAACGCTGCCGCCGCTGCAAAACGTGGTTGCACCATTGACGGTAATGGAAGTATTCGAAGGAATGGGATTGTTTATTACAACAGCGACTGAATTCGACGTTCCCGTGCCGCAGCTCAGAGAGACAACACAAGTGTAACTTCCGGAAGAAACAGGAGTGTAAGTATAATTAGTAGCACCCGAAATATCATTTCCATCTTTCTTCCACTGGTAGCTATCATAAACATTGTATCCGTTTACATAAGTATTCTCCTCACGAAGCGAAACATAAGCGGGATCGCAGCTAGAACCGCTATAAGTTGCCTGGACGTAGATTAGGTCGGTTCTTATCGGGACCGGACTCGTCGTGTAAACGCCGCTTGAAGTGGTTACTTCACACATCCAGGATCCTGTTTGAGGATAATAATAAATGGGGCCGGTAGCGATGGGCTGACCCCACGGATAGGCGAGGTAATGAAACCAGCGAAATGAAATGCCTCCGGATGGAGTGACAGAAAGATAGGTGTTGTTTGTTCCGCAAATATCGTATGGACCGTTGACGACAACGGAGAATGGTTGCGCTGCTGAAAATTTTGTGAATGCACTTAAAGAGATAAGAACAATTGCAAACTTCACAAGAGATTTGGGCAGTAGCAGGTTTGTTTTCATGTGGAAACGATTGAGAGAATCAAATGTAAAAATTATTTAAGGACTTTGGAAGCAATCTGAAAAGAGAAATGAAAAAATTCCGGGTAGATTCCGATTCCGCGGTGCTGCGGTTATGGAATGACATCACACCCGCACGAAAACTTATTTTCAGAAATTCTTCACCAGCTTGATCACCTGCTGAACCTCATTATTCGATTCAATCTTTAAAAAGTAAACTCCGTTCGAAAGTGTTTGACCTATTTTCATTTCGCCACCGATTACTTTGTGACTTTCAACCAATCGTCCAGTAAGATCATAAATGTAAATCACACTTTTCGCATCAAGTTGTGCTGAAGTGATGTTAAAATAATCTGCCGTGGGATTCGGATAAACAATCACCTTGGTATTAGTGACCTCATCACCCAACTTGCACGTGATTGTTACACTCGATCCTGCTGATGTTTTGGTGCAACCGGTTGCTGAAACAGTCACCGTGCATTTGTAAGTGCCGTTCTGCGCTGCATTGTATGTCGGGTTGGTAGCTCCGCTTAATGTTGTACTCCCTTTCTTCCATTGATACGTTACACCTGTATTTGGATTGGATGTGCACGTCAGCAAGATGGTGCCGCCGGAGCAGGGAGATTGAGAAATGGAAACTGTTGGAAGTGAATTTTGTGTTACCGAAATTGAATTGGAAGTAATGCTTCCGCAAGCATTGCTTACAACACACTTGTAGGTACCGGTTTTTGTAGCCGTATAGCTCTGTTGGGTAGCGCCTCCAAGATTGTTGTTGCCCTTCATCCACTGGTAGGTTAACCCTGCTGTTGCAACTGAAAGCACTACGCTGCTTCCCTTGCAAAATGTAGTTGGTCCTCCCGCAGTGATCATAGCTTCGGCTGATGTGGGTGCCGGGATCACTGTGACATTAATAGTGTTCGATCCGGTGGTTCCACACGTATTGCTCACATCACACGTGTATGATCCGCTTGCAGTCGCCGTGTAGTTTTGATTCGTAGCTCCTGAAATTGCGGTGGCGCCATTTTTCCATTGATAATTATATGACCCGCTGTTCGCAGAGAGAGTGACACTCGAACCAGAACAGAAAGTAGTAGCCCCGCCTGCAGTGATGTTCGCGCCTGGAGCGGATTGAACGGTTACTGCGGTTGAATTAGAAGTTCCCGAACCACACCAAAGCCCGACGACACACGAGTAACTTCCTGACATAGCAGCATTGTATGACCAGTCAGTAGCGCCTGAAATATCATTGCCGTCCTTCCTCCACTGATAACTATTGTATATCCCATAGCCGGCAACAAACGAATTCTCTTCGCGCAGATAAACGGAAGAGCCGCTGCAATCTGTGCTTCCGTTGGGTGTTGTTACGAATGGCTGATCAGTTCTTACTGTGACCGGGAAGGTTGTATAGACTCCGCTCGAAGTGGTCACTTCACACATCCAGTTTCCTGTTTGCGGGTGATAAAATTCAGGACCCGTGGCAATCCAAATACCATAAGGATAGGCAACCCAATTATACCATTTGAATGAAGTACCTCCCGATGGACTTATAGAAAGATAGGTATTGTTGGGTCCGCAAATATCACCAGGCCCATTGAAAACAATAGAGAACGGTTGAGCAGTTGAATATTTAGAAGCTGCAATGAGGAAAAGAATAATTGATGTCTTTAAAAGGAGAGAACGTATGAAGTGGCCCATGACCAAAATTTTGTTAGTCAAAGATAAATTAACTGTTCTTCAAATTCAGTGAAAATAATTTTTCCCGCGTGTTTGAAGTTAAAGTGCCTCATGCAAATTTAAAAGGCAGCAAAAAGAAAGGCGCACACAGCGACGCCATTCTTCATTCCCTGAAAAAATTATTTCAGAAATTCTTTACCAGCTTAATCACCTGCTGTACTTGATAATTCGCTGCAATCTTTAAGAAGTAAACTCCATTCGAAAGTGCTGCACCTATTTTCATTTCCCTACCACTAACTTCATGACTTTCTACCAATTGCCCGGTGAGATCATAAATGTAAATCACGCTTTGCGCATCAAGCTGTGCAGTGCTGATGTTAAAGTAATCTGAAGCGGGATTCGGATAAACAATCACCTTGCTATCATTTGAGCAATCATTATTGATTGAAGAAGCAACAGGACAATTTACACAACTCATACTTATTTGCCATCCCCTTGAGTGAGTGTTGGCATCAGTGACGAATTGATAGGTTACAGAGCTATCAAGCGTTGAGAATATTGCTGGGTTAACAAAAGTATTGGTATAAACTGCAGTACCTCCATTAGCGATGGGCGAAAAGATTGAAGGTCCATCAAATACTTTCAACGTATCAAGGGAGCAAATGCCAAAGTTACTCGGGAACGTTCCATCAATTTGGAGACATTGACCGTTACCGGTGGTAAAAGTTTCTACCATGTTTATATTGTCCTGGTAGTTTTTTGTATTACCAGCTATCACACATGAAGCATCTCCCCCGGGTCCTCCTGAGTTTTCATTTTGAGGATCAACAAACGTGTAAGTTCCGGGGCAGGAAAATGTGAAGCTCCCGGACTGCATAAAGTAGTATGCTGCAATGATTGATTGCCATCCCTTGCAATTTCCTGAAGAATCAGAAGTGAAGCGAAATGTGATGCTGTTACTGCTGGTGGCACCTATTGTTGCAGGTATCGGGTTAGTCGTGTTTGTATAAGTAGCTAAAAGCGGAGACGCCGTAGTCGGTCCGTTGTACACTCTCAAAGTATCCCCGCTTGTAATTCCAAAAAGACCTCCCGTCCAGGTGAGGACTAATTGCTGACCTGCATTAGCGGTGATTGTCTCAATGATATTTAAGTTGTCTCCATAGTTACCGGCACCTGTACCGGGACAAGCTGTACCTCCTGTTCCACCCGGATCGTACCAGGTAAATGAACCGGTGAGAGAGTAGGTTCCGGCAGTCATCGTTGAAGGTGGCTGTGCAGTAGCAGTCGAAGTGATGATCACCGCAACAAGTAAAAGAACAAACAGATGGAGCTGTGTATATATATTTTTCACGGAGAAAATTTTGAGTAAATCTAAGTATTAAAGGTTAGCTCCGGAATCTTATTGGAATTTTTTTCACCGGCTCTTTAAATAAAGAAAAACCCTTGCGTGTTCTGGTTGAACAACTGCAAGGGTCATGAAAGGTGTCAGGAAGGTGAGCAGAAGATTGAACCTCCTGTTCCGGCGAACTCAGTGAATCACTACTATACTCTCCCCTTTAATAATCTCATTAGCAGCTTCAATACTATAAGTGTAAGTACCTGCGGGCAGATCACTTGTTGAAACCGTGATATAATTGAAAACATCACTCACTTGAAATTGCTGAACTCTATTTCCGTTCTGATCATAAACAATCAGGTTACCCAGGGTTATTCCTTGTGGTAGTTGATAATAAATTTTTGTTTGCGCTGACGATGGATTGGGAAAAGAGAATGTAAGATCATTTGGTGACGAAGCATTATCGGATACATTTGAACTGCTACGCTCTTGCGGAGCAAGACCATTGAAAATTTTGCCAGGAAGTTTATAGAGTTCACTTTTCTGCGTAACAGCAACCTGGCTGCCCAACGTAGAAAATCTCATATAAGTTGAACTGTTGCGTGTAAAGATTGGAGCATCTGGTTGCGGACCTGAAATACTCCCGCCGGAATAAGTCATTGCTAAGGTGTCGCGCGAAAATAATAAAGTCCCATCCTCACGATAGATTTTGGTATGATATACATAAGAGGGAGCATTTCCGCTTTCAGATAACTGCACAAACTCAAAAGTAGACGGGTCGGTATCGAAGAGGTCTTCAGAAAGGTAACTAATGTAATAACCAAACCCCGATCCTATAACCGGTGGTATATTAATTGTTTTGTACAAGCTGTTGTTGTAATTGAAGAATAAGATTTGATTGTTAGTCTGATCAACAACTACGAGTTTGTTTGCTGCATGCTCAAAGTGAACATGGTAAAAGTAGCTGTAGGGTAATGTTTGTTGGAAAGTGATTTGGCTGTTAGCACTAAGTGATACAGCGATGCATGTTGCAAGCAGGAGAATCTTTTTCATGAGAGGAAGTTTTTTTTAAAAGTACACCTTTTCAGTAGCAAGTCGCAGGGGGATGACATTATTGTAACAGCCAAATCGAGTCGTTCGGCAAGCCCTGCCAAGGCTTTCAGTTTGCAACCGGGTCGGTTCCCATAAACATGGTAATGTAAAAAAAATGCTGACGGAATTTAATCCTTAACGAAAGTTTCCATTTTGAATTTATCACCACACTGTAGCCTCAGGAGATAAAATCCATTGGGCAATTGGGAAACATTAAGCGTTATTATATCTCCATCATTTGATAGAAGTTTTTCGTAAATCACCTGGCCAAGACTATTTACAATTATTATGTTTTGCAGTTCTAATGATTCATGTTTGATGGAAATAAAATCATGAGATGGATTGGGGAAAATTTTAAAGTCCCGATTCGAGTCATTCACGTTCGATACGTTGGTCGAAATACAAACGATATTTTCACTCACAAGAATCTGCTGTGATGAAAGAGGCCACTCATACTCAACAAAGCTTCCGGGAAGTTCTGTAAAACCTGACAATTCTTCACAGGGCTCATCAAGAATAATGGTGGAATCATCAATCATGGCGCACGCCGAATTTCCTTGCTCATCCGTCTTGATTAAATCTATTTTACCATAACCTGCCCACACATCCTGCCCTAAGCCGGAAATAATGAATCCTCCATCGTTGGTTTGCCGGATGCCGGAGAATGCATTCCACAGGACTCCACCAAAACTTTTTGACCATTGCAGGTTTTCAAGTGAATCCAGCTTAAGTATAAAGCCATGCCTTGTGCTGTCACTCCGGGTGCCTGCAATTATATAACCGCCATCATTTGTCAATTCAATATCATTACCGCTCTCTTGACCGTAGGCTTCAAAGGTTTTAAAAGATTGAATATTTCCTGATGCATCGGCCTTCATGATAAATCCCCTGGGGAGCAATCCGAAGCTTGCTGTATATCCTGTTAGGATGTATCCTCCATTCTTTAATTGCTTCACACTATTGGCTTCGTCACAGTTTGTTCCACCCGCTCTCTTTCCCCATTCAAGATTTCCGGCGGAGTCAGTTTTAATCAAGGCGATGTCCATGTCATAATAGTTGCTTCCACTTCTTCCGGCAATAATAAATCCACCGTCGAATGTCTGCTCCACACAAAACCCGCAATCATAAGCTGAATCGGAAAAAGTTTTCGACCACTCAAGATTGCCATCGGCATTCGTCTTCAGCAGAAATAATTTGGATGAAAAATTACACAGACTGTCGGCAATTGCTCCTACTCCGGTAACTATGAAACCATCATCGCGGGTCTGTTGAACGTAATAACCCGGTGATTCAGATACGCCGCCTTGTGAATAAAATTTCGCCCACTCCAATTGGCCTGATTGGCTCACCTTCGACAATAGCAATTGGTAAAAGCCATTGTTTTCCATCCGCCCAGTATTGCCGCTTATAATGAACCCTGAATCTAAAGTTTGCTGCAACCGCATGGCAGAATTAAACATGGTATCGCCAAAGAATAATGTCCATTGAATGCTTCCGCTTTCATCAGTTTTCATCATGAAAATATCAAAGTATCCTGTGGTCATGATCACTGCATAGCCGCCGTCAAAAGTTTGAACCGGATTCGTGAGGGCGGTCATTGACCAAAATCCTCCGATCTGCTGCTTCTTGAATGTTTTCTGAAAAATAGTTTGAGCAGAAGCAGTGCTTGTAACTAAACACAGGAACATGAATCCAGGAAAGCATGAGTAGATTATTTTCATAGTCTGTATTTGTGGCTGTGAGATTGTGAAACTTTTACCGTAGTCTTAATCAGTCCTTGATGAATGTCTGCGCACTGTAAGTATCACCACCCTGCATCTTCAGCACGTAAAATCCATTTGGCAACTGAGAAATATCAAATGTGATGGTGCCTTCGCTTACATCAGGATTTCTCTCAGAAATTATTCTCCCGACAACAGCAAAATTTTTTGTGGCCTCGATTCAAACTTCACGCTGATGAAATCACTTGCAGGGTTGGGAAAGATTTGAAGACTTTGATTTATCTCCTCTTCCTCTGATGTGTTGGTTGCTACACACGCACTGCTCTGATGAACCAGAATCTGCTGCACTGAAACAGACCAATCGTATGCAGTAAAATTTACACTATATTCTTCAAAGGTGGATGAATCAGTATAGGGCTCGTCAAGTAGAATGGTAGCATCATGAATCATATCACATGTGGTATTTCCCTGATCATCGGTCTTCACTAAAATTATTCCGCCATCGCCTCCGATTCCTTCCCCACCCATGCCTGAAAGAATAAACCCTCCGTCGTTAGTAGAATGTATACTGGAAAATACACTGGATGGAATTCCGCTAAGACTTTTGGAACATTGCAGGTTTTCAACCGAATCAAATTTGATGATAAACCCATGTGCAAACGTGTCAGCCCTGGTGCCTGCGATCATATAGCCCCCATCACTAGTCAGCTCGATGTCTGTTCCGTTTTCTTCAGCACCTGCTTCAAAAGTTTTAAATGACTGAATACTTCCGGAGGCATCAGTCTTAAGAAGAAATCCTTTGAAATCTATTGAGTCGAAGCTCTTTGTATATCCCGTTACAAGGTAACCCAAGTCACTCGTTTGCCTCACACAGTATCCCTCATCGCAACTCGATCCTCCAATTCTCTTTGCCCACTCAAGAGTTCCTGCAGAGTCCGTTTTAATTAATGCGATATCGTCGTCAGTGTAGGAATTTCCGATTACTCCGGTAATAATATATCCATTATCAGAAGTCTGTTGCACACAGTATCCTAAAGCATTTATAGAAGCCGAAAATGTTTTCGCCCATTCAAAACTTCCTTCAGAATTAGTTTTCAGCAAATAAATTCTTCTTGTCCATGGTCCGCAAGCACTATCTGCAGTTCCTGCTTCCCCGGTCACTATAAAACCGCCATCCCGCGTTTGCTCAACCCAGTAACCCGGAGATTCCGACACACCGCCCTGAGTATAATATTTTGACCATGCTAATTGCCCTGAAGAAGTAACCTTCGACAACAGCAATTGGAACCCACTATTATACTCTACCCTTGCCGTCATGCCGCTAATTATGAGGCCCGAGTCAGAGGTCTGTTGTAATCTCAGAGGTATATTTTGCATGGTGTCGCCAAAATCCAGTGTCCATTGGGCTGTTCCATTCTCATCGGTTTTCAAAAGGAAAACATTTGGCCAATCTGGTGCAACAAATCCCGTTGCGGCGATTACGGCATAGCCACCATCAAAAGTTTGAACAGAGACGGCACTTGACCAAAACCCACCAATCTGCTGCTTGCTAAATGTTTTTTGAAAAGTAATCTGTGCACAAGCGGCACTCGTAAGCAAAACCAGGATCAAGAATTTAACAATGGAGGAAAGAAGTATTTTCATCGGTAGTGGTGTAACAAGGGTGACAGAAAACTTTTCTATGGGTTGTAATCAATCTTTGATGAATGTTTGAGCGCTGTATATTTCATCGCACTGGAACTTGAGCACATAAAGTCCATCTGGTAAATGTGAAATATCAAATGTGATGGTGCCTTCGCTTACATCAGGATTTCTCTCAGAAACTATTCTCCCGACAACATCCATCAGCAAAATTTTTTGTGGCTTTGACTCAAACTTCACGCTGATGAAATCACTTGCAGGGTTGGGAAAGATTTGAAGACTTTGATTCGAATCATTCATGTTCGCCACATTAGTCGAAACACAAACAGTGCTTTGATTCACAAGAATCTCTTGTGATGAAACAGGGCTCTCATACTCCATAAAGTTTCCATCGAGCCCGGTAATTCCTGATGATTCTGTTATTGCCTCGTCAAGGAGTTTCGTGGAGTCATCAATCATATCACAAACAGTATTTCCTTCTCCATCAGTCTTCAGTAAATTTATCTTTGCGTATCCCCCTTGCGATTCCACGCCCAAACCTGAAAGAATAAATCCTCCATCATTAGTAGAATGAACACTTGAGAATCCGTTGTATAAAAGTCCCGTAAAACTTTTTGACCACTGCAGGTTTTCAAGTGAATCTAACTTAATAATAAATCCGTGCGCAAGAGTGTCAGCCCTGGTGCCGGCAATCAAGTAGCCCCCATCGTTGGTCAACTCGATATCTGCTCCGCTTTCTTCCGGATACGACTCAAAGGTTTTAAATGATTGAACATTTCCGGTTAAGTCGATCTTCAAAATAAATCCCTTGAAATTGATCGGGTCGAAGCTTTTTGTGTACCCCGTAACAACATAACCCTGATTCTTGGTTTGCTTTACGCTGTATGCTTCGTCACAACTTGCTCCTCCAATTCTTTTTGACCATTCAAGATTTCCGGCAGAGTCAGTTTTAATTAAAGCGATGTCGTTGTCTGTGTAGGAATCTCCGATTGTTCCGCCGACAATAAACCCGCCATCAACAGTCTGCTGAACACAACTTCCCATATCATCACCAGCAGCAGAAAATATTTTCGACCATTCAAGAGTTCCATCAGGATCTGTCTTCAACAAAAAGATCCAGCGGCTCCAGGTACATGTGCTATCGGCCACACCAGCTTCTCCTGTCACTATAAAACCACCGTCGCGTGTTTGCTGAACATAATGCCCCGGTGATTCTGCACAACCTCCTTTCGTATAATATTTCGACCATACCAACTCTCCTACTGCGTTAACTTTCAGCAGGTGTAATTGATAAAAACCGTTGTTATCTGGTTTTGCCGTACAACCACTGATAATAAAACCCGAATCGGAAGTTTGCTGAAATCTCATCGCTTCATTTAACAAGGTGTCACCTACATCGAGTGTCCATTGCACTGCTCCGTACTCATCGGTCTTCAACAGAAAAACATTTGGACCATCAGGTGCAACAAACCCCGTGGTTGCCATTACAGCATAGCCGCCGTCAAAAGTTTGAACAGAATTCGATGTGGTGGAAGTTGACCAAAACCCACCGATCTGCGGTTTGCTAAATGTCTTTTGAAAAATAATCTGGCCAGAAGCGGCAATCGTAAGCAAAACCAGAAAAAAGATTATCGAGAGACGGCAGGTAATTATTTTCATGGAGTAAAATTTACCGTTGTAATATAAGTAAACCTTCTTGCCCCACAAATTAAATTCCTCACCCTGCCTCCTCCCGCTTTTGTTTTCTGAAGAACAATAATGAAGCTCTTATTGCTTAGGAAAAAAGAGCAGACTAAGGCCTTGCAACTAAGGACTATATTTACTTAATGAAATCATTCTCCTTAATTATCACTCTCACTTTTTTTTCTGCGGTTGCTTTTGCGCAGGCGGGGATGCTGGATAGTACATTTAGTGGTGATGGAAAAGTGAGCATACCGTTTTTGCCATACCCACCCGCCTTATGCACTTCAGAGGCGATACAGAGCGATGGTAAAATCTTAATTGCCGGCAGAGACAGCGATAACCATTTTATTCTGATGCGCTTTAACACCGATGGCTCAACCGACTATTCTTTCGGCAATGACGGTTTCGTTACAATGTATTTTGACAGTGCTTATGATAATGTAATTTCTGACATTAAGATTCAGACAGATGGTAAGATAGTGGTAGCTGGTTCAGAAGGAACCGTTTTTTACCAATACCATTTTGTGCTGGTACGTTTTCTTTCAAACGGAAATATAGATTCTTCCTTCGGTACAAACGGAATAGTGATGACTGATTTTGGCGGAACCGGATCCCGGGCGAGCTCAATGGTAATTCAGTCTGATGGAAAAATTGTTGCCGCTGGTTATCGCTACACGACAGGCGATGTTGATTTTGTTGTGGCGCGATATCTGACTGACGGATCACTCGACAACTCTTTCAATGGAACCGGAAAAGTAATTACTGATATCGGACCCATTGTGGATTTTGCATATAAAGTTGCGCTGCAGTCTGATGGAAAAATTCTCGTCTCCGGCGAGACTAATACCAGCGATACTACCGGTGATTATGTAATTGTTCGATACCTGGCAAGCGGTAGTCTTGATCCTTCTTTCGGAACAAACGGCATAGTGCAGGGAACAAATGAAGGTGATGGGGAGTATGCAAGAGAAATTATAGAACAACCAGATGGAAACATTCTTATAGCGGGTTTAACAATTATTTCTTCGTACGATTTCAACTGGACATTAATGCGACTCAAGAATAATGGCCAGCCCGATAGCTCATTTGGAATAAATGGTTTGATAACAACTGATTTTGCAGATTCAATTGACATTGCTAACTCCCTCATTCTCCAACCTGACGGGAAAATTCTTGTTGGAGGATTTGCAACAATTCCCGGAGAACAGGCTGATGTTGCATTGATAAGATATTTATCTGATGGTTCACCCGACTCGACGTTCGGCGTAAATGGAAAAGTAACCACTGATTTCAATGGTGGCGCTGATGGTGGAGCAGAGATGCTATTGCAAAGTGATGGAAAAATTGTTGTCTGTGGAGGTTCAAGAGCAGCAGGGAATGACAGTGTTTCATTTATTCTTTGTCGCTATCTCAACAAGTACGATCAGGGTGATAATTTTATTCAGGATGTATGGCTAAGTAACGAAGCGCTGCTTTATCCAAACCCAATTCACTTAACCGAACAACTCGAATACACCCTCACAACACCTGAATCACTCACCATCTCACTGTACGATGCGAATGGAAAGCTGATCAGGAATTTTATCTCGAACGAACAGCGTGCAGCGGGAGCGCACAAGGAAACACTCAACATCGGTGAGCTGCCTTCGGGAAATTATTTTCTCACCATCAGCAATGGCGCGCAAAAGATGACGGTGAAAATGGTGAATCAATGAAAAACAAACTTCAATATATATATCTCATGAAATCACTCTCTACAATTATCATTATCACATTTTTTTCAACTGCTGCATTTGCGCAAGCAGGGATGTTGGATAGCACCTTTAATGGTGACGGCAAGGTGAGCGTAGAATTTTTGCCTTACCCGCCTGCCGTTTGTACTTCAGAAGCAATACAAACAGATGGCAAGATCTTAATTGCAGGCAGAGACAGTGATAACCATTTTATCCTCATGCGATTTAAGACTGATGGCTCTACCGACCTTTCTTTCGGTAATAGCGGCTTTGTGACAATGTATTTTGATAGTGCTTATGACAATGTGATTTCAGACATTAAAATTCAACCGGATGGTAAAATTGTAATCGCAGGTTCAGAGGGTACATCTTCCTACTATTACCATTTTGTAGTTGTGCGATTTCTTACAGACGGTTCTGTGGATTCTTCATTTGGGACTAACGGAATAGTGATAACGGATTTTGGTGGGGCCGGGTCCAGGGCGAATTCGTTAGTAATTCAGCCGGATGGAAAAATTGTTGCGAGTGGTTATCGCTGGACGGCAGACGTTGATTTTGTAATGGCCAGGTATCTCAGCGATGGCTCACTCGATGCGTCTTTTAACGGAACTGGAAAAGTAATCACAAGTATCAATCCGATTGCGGCGGATTTTGCTTACCAGGTTGCGCTGCAGTCCGATGGAAAAATTCTTATCTGCGGCACAACCAGTGTCAGTCAGGATACCAGTCACTATGCAATCGTTCGATACCTTTCAAACGGTGTGCTTGATTCTTCATTTGGGACAAACGGAATAGTACAAGGAACAAATGAAGGTGATGATCAATATGCCGGGAGAATTGTAGAACAGCCGGATGGAAAAATTCTTCTGTCAGGAAGAACAATGGTTTCATACTATGATTTTGACTGGACCTTAATGCGACTCGAGAATAATGGACAACCCGACACTTCATTTGGAATAAATGGTTTGATAACTACCGATTTTTCGGGTTCAGTTGACATGGCCGGCTCACTCATTCTCCAACCCGATGGAAAAATTCTTGTCGCTGGAAGCGCAACTATTTCCGGAGACCAGGCAGATGTTGCGTTAATAAGGTATCTACCTGGTGGTTCATTCGATTCGACATTTGGTGTGAATGGAAAAGTAACTACTGATTTTGCAGGCGGCGATGAGGGAGGACAACAAATTTTATTGCAAGCCGATGGAAAAATAGTTGTTTGCGGAACGTCAAGAACTGCAGGAGACGACAGCTATACATTTATCCTGTGTCGGTATCTCAACAAGTACGATCAGGGTGATAATTTTGTTAAGGATGTATGGCTAAGTAACGAAGCGCTGCTTTATCCGAATCCAGCTCATTTAACCGAACAACTCGAATACACCCTCACAAAAAATGAGTCACTCACCATCGCATTGTATGATGTGAATGGAAAGCTCATCAGGAATTTTATTTCAAATGAACAACGAGAAGCAGGTGCGCACAAAGAAACACTCTACATCGGTGAGCTACCTTCAGGAAATTATTTTCTCACAATCAGCAACCGTGAGCAGAAGATGACAGTGAAATTGGTGCAACAATAAGCTTCAAAACTCTTTCAAATGAAATCACTCTCTACAATTTTCTTCATCACAATTTTTTCTGTAGCTGCATTTGGGCAGGATGGCACTCTTGATAGTACTTTCGGTATCAATGGAAAGATCATGATTCCTTTTCTTGCTTACCCGCCCGCAGGATGCACATCAGAAGCATTACAACCTGACGGAAAAATTCTTATAGCAGGATATGACACCAGCTTAAGTTGTATTCTCATGCGATTGAATTCTGATGGCAGCCCTGACTATTCATTTGGAAATAACAGCTATACAACTCTACACTTTGCTTATGAAAATGTAATACAAAACATCAAGCTCCAAGCGGATGGAAAAATAGTTGCTGCCATTTCTTATGGTTCCGGATTTTACAATTACCGCTTTGCAGTAGCACGTTATCTGACCAATGGAGTTCTTGACAGTTCATTTGCAAATGATGGAGTTGACACCACTGACTTTGGAGGTA
Source organism: Chitinophagales bacterium (assembly GCA_035638255.1). Lineage (GTDB taxonomy): Bacteria > Bacteroidota > Bacteroidia > Chitinophagales > UBA10324 > DASRAJ01. Next base: position 9,720 of record DASRAJ010000161.1, on the reverse strand, counting down.
CGGGATCACGCACAAGTTCTTTAGCGATTCAACCGGATGGAAAAATTGTTGCCGTGGGCTATCGCTACACTGCAGATCCCGACGTAGTCTTGGCTCGCTACAATACGAATGGATCACTTGATACGTCCTTTAATACTACAGGAAAAGTTATCACTGCCCTCGGTCCCAGAGGTGACTTTAGCCAGGCAATTGCTTTGCAGTATGACGGCAAAATTCTGGTGACGGGTGGAACTTATACTTCTGATACCACCGGTGATTATTTCGTGATGAGATATCTAGCCAATGGCGCTCTCGATAACTCCTTTGGAGTTAACGGAATTGTTCAGGGAACATATGGAGGATATTGGGAGCATGCTAACGGAATCGTTGAACAACCGGACGGCAAAATTGTATTCGCCGGCTCGACCAACATTTCTCCTAATAATTTTAACTGGACGTTGATGCGTCTTTTGCCTGACGGCACTCCGGATAATTCATTTGGAACAAATGGACTGGTGATTACTGATTTTGCTGATTCCCTTGACATAGCCGCAGGTATATGTCTTCAACCAAATGGAAAAATTATTGAAGCTGGAAATGCGACTATTACCAATGAGCAATCGGATGTTGCCGTACTAAGATACAATACAGATGGATCATTCGATTCAACCTTTGGAACAAATGGAATTGTTACTACAGATTTTAGTGGCGGAGATGATGGCGGTTCGAGAGTATTGTTACAGAGCGATGGCCGCATTGTAGTCTGTGGGAACTCACGATCACAAGCCGACAATATTTACAGTTTTATCGTCTGTAGATATTTGAATGATGAAGGCATACATGGTAATGACTTTGTTTCAGACTTAAATCTCGGCTCAAACTGTTCGTTCTACCCTAACCCTCTCCACCAAGCCGAAACCCTCTCATATACCCTCACAAAAAATGAATTACTCACCATCTCATTGTATGATGTGAATGGAAAACAGATCAGGAATTTTATTTCGAATGAGCAACGAACGGCAGGCACTCACAAAGAAATGCTCAGCATCGGCGAGCTAACTTCAGGAAATTATTTTCTCACCATCAGCAACGGTTCGCAGAAGATGACGGTGAAGATGGTGAAGCAGTAATTCGAAATTCCCTAAAAACTTCCTCAACCGCTAATTCAATGTCAACAAAAAATATTTTTACTCTTTCCTGTGCAATCTTCATTTCTCATTTTTCTACTATGGCGCAGGTGACATTTCAAAAGCAAGTTGTACTCACGAATCTGGCTGAAGCAAAGCAAACTTTCGATGGTGGTTTTGTTGCGACCGGATGGTATTCAAATCCTTCAGGGAATCAAGATGTATGCTTGATAAGAACAAACTCACTTGGAGACACTATCTGGACAAGAATCTTTGGAGAAGCTGAAGATGTTCAGTCCATATCAATGGATATTACTTCAGACAGCGGTTATATCATAGCTGGCTGGACTTATATTGGTGCTACCGATAGCGCTAAAGTTTATCTCATAAGAACAAATGCAAATGGGGATACGCTATGGATTAAAAAGCTTGGCGGAACGAGAAATGATGATGGAAGATGTGTTCGTCAAACATTGGATGGCGGATTTATAATTTCCGGTGAGACAAATAGCTTTGGCGCCGGATACCAGGATACTTATATTATCAAGACTGATGCAAATGGAAATGTCGAGTGGTCAAAAGCATTGGGTGGCCCACTTTTCGATTATGGTTATGCAATCTGTGAAACTGATGATAGCGGATTTGTGGCCTTGGTTACTTTCAACGCTTTCTCTAACAACTCTGATATTTTACTGGTCAAAATGAATTCACTTGGCGATACACTTTGGAGTAAGTCGTATGGCGGTTCAGGAGTAGATATGGGATTTGATATTGTTGAAACATTCGATCATGGATTTGCTGTGATGGGTTACACAAATAGTTTTGGTTCGGGAGGCGGAGACGGTTATTTATTAGTGACGGACAGCACAGGAAATTTGCTATGGTCTAAGACTTATGGTGATACGGGAGATGAATTCGGAACCGGTATTTCCCAAACTCCTGACAGTGGTTATATCCTTTGTGGATATACAAGCAGTTTTGGAGTTTCAACCCTTGCACCTTACCTGATTAAGGTCAATGCAGAGGGTGATCTGCTTTGGTCTGAAACCTATGAAGATTCCAATTATGGAGTAGCATGGTCAGTGATTCAAACTTTTGATGGTGGATATCTAACCGCGGGAGAACAGAATGAATTGATGAAGCTTAACTCGAATGGTGAATCAGGATGCAATGAGCACATTGCAAATACAGTTGTGACAACTCCCTCGACGATTGTTTCAAACCCGCCCATTTCAGTTACCGTGGCTAATACCATTGCAAAACCGACCTCGACTGCTGTCAGCAGCGGAGTTGCAGTTATCAATGTTTGCCCCGCTCAGGTGGCCTTTTCTTCATCAGCAAATTCTATCTGCGAAAAATTTTGCATCGGTTTTTTTGATGAGTCAATTAACAATCCAACATCGTGGCTGTGGTTGTTCCCCGGAGGAAATCCTTCTTCATCTGTTCTGCAAAATCCGGTGAACATTTGTTACAACACGCCGGGAACGTATGATGTCACACTCATCACCACGAACGCGCAGGGAAGTAATACGCTCACACTAACAAATTTTATCACGGTTTATGCTACACCGGCAATTCCTACTATCACGCAGATCGGATATACGCTCACTTCAAGCCCGGCATTTTCGTATCAATGGCAATTCAACAGCGCAGATATTCCGGGCGCTACAAATCAATCATACACGATCTTACAAACCGGGTTTTATAGTGTGGTTGTTTCCAATCCGCAGGGTTGTATTTCTTCTTCTACATTACTGTATGTTTTGATATCGGAAGTAGATGAGATGAGTGGTGATGGAGGCATTTCCATCTATCCCAATCCTTCCTCAGGAAATTTCACTGTTGAATTATTGCAAACAGAAAACTCCCGTGATGTTTCTATTGATGTGGTGAACACGCTCGATCAAAAAATATTTTCTTATTCAGAAAAAATTCCTTCCCGCGATTTCAAGAAGCAAATTGATTTGAGCAATATTGCCGACGGTGTTTATTTCATCGAGATACAAACAGAGAATGAATTTTTGAGAAAGAAAATTGTGGTAGCAGATTAACCTCATAAAGAAAGAGTGTAACTTAATGTTGTAATATTTTTTCTGCTTGCTCTAAATATTTTTTGATGAAAAAAATGTTATTACTCCAACGAAGCTTTAGAGTAGTAAGGCTCGGTCTTTTTTTCATTTCTAATTTTTCCTTTGCTCAAAATCCTTTGATGAAGCAGTGGGATTATAGGTATGGGGGCAACGACGATGATCGTCTTACTTGCTTGATAAAGACAAGAGATGGTGGTTTCATGTTAGGAGGTTATTCGGCCTCTGGAAGTAGCGGTGATAAATCGCAATTTTCATGGGGGTTATTTGATTACTGGATTGTGAAATTAGATTCTCTCGGAATCAAACAGTGGGATAAACGATTTGGAGGAACAGAGGGGGAAATTTTTAGCACAGTACAGCACACGAAAGATGGCGGGTATATATTAGGCGGATCTTCGAGTTCAGGAATCAGTGGAAATAAAACAGAACCATCATGGGGAGCAACCGATTACTGGATTGTAAAAATAGATTCGGTTGGAGTCAAACAATGGGATAAACGTTTTGGAGGAACTAATGTTGAAGGTCTTGCTTCGGTGGAACAAACCTCAGACGGCGGATATATTTTAGGCGGTCTTTCAAGTTCAGGAATTGGTGGAGATAAAACTGATTCATCATGGGGTGGTTCAGATTATTGGATTGTAAAAACGGATTCGCTCGGCGTCAAGCAATGGGATAAACGATTCGGAGGCTCGGGCGACGAACAACTTATGAGCCTCAAGCAAACAACGGATAGAGGATATATTTTGGGGGGACATTCAACTTCCGGGGTAAGTGGAGATAAAAGCCAGGCTTCATGGGGAAATTGGGACTATTGGATTGTAAAAATTGATTCAATCGGAATCAAACAATGGGATCAACGCTTCGGAGGAACTGATGGTGACTATTTTTTTTCCTTGAAACAAACCGTCGACGGCGGATATATTTTAGGAGGATATTCTGATTCCGGAATTAGCGGAGATAAGACTCAGCCGTCTTGGGGTGGAGGTGACTACTGGATTGTAAAAATCGATTCACTTGGAGTTAAGCAATGGGATGAACGGTTTGGAGGAACTGCAAATGAAGATGAATTGGGAAACATTACACTAACAACTGATGGCGGTTATTTAATTCCGGGGCCTTCCTATTCTCCCATTAGCGGCGATAAAACGGAAAATAATCTTGGGCTTGAACAAAGCTGGTTTGTAAAAACTGATTCACTCGGCACCAAGCAATGGGACAAAACAATTTCCACTACAGGTCATGATGAATACAGCTATGCGGTTCAAGCCAAAGATGGTTGCTTTGTTTTCGCAAACCAAACGCAAGCAGGAGTAGGCGGAGATAAAACACAAGGAAGCTGGGGTGGCTATGATTACTGGGTCATCAAATACTGTGATACAACCGGTCTTTATCAGCATCTTCCGCAAAGCGCTTTCAACTCCAGTGCTATCAGTGGTTGTCCGGGAAGTTGTTTTGATTTCACCAATGCTTCATTGAATGCAACAAGCTACCAATGGTTTTTCAGTGGAGGAAATCCTGCTTCATCAACACTACAAAATCCATCGAACATCTGCTATGCAAACCCGGGTGTGTATGATGTTATGCTGATTGCATCTTCAAACTTTGCTTCAGACACACTTGTGCAGGCATCATATATCACCATTTTCACACCGCTTGCTGTTTCTATTTCACAGAATGGAAATTTTCTCACCTGCAATCCTGCATCAACAAGCTATCAGTGGTCGTTAAACGGATACCAGATTCCTGGAGCAACATCACAAACTCTTTTCATCAATCAAACAGGAACATTTACCATTGTTGTAGTTGACTCCAATGGTTGCAATTCATCGGATACATTTGTCGTCAATAATATTCCTTCACCAGACTTTTCTACTCCTGATACTACGCTTTGCGAAAAATTCTGTACGAATTTCTTCGATCAATCCACCAACAATCCAACTGTGTGGCTATGGATTTTTCCCGGCGGTGATCCCGCTTTTTCCTCCGATCAAAATCCGGTAAACATTTGCTACAATGTTCCCGGCGTTTACGATGTGACGCTCATCACCACCAATGCAAATGGAAACGACACACTCACGCTGTACAATTACATCACCGTCAATCCTACTCCGCCAATACCAACCATCACGCAAGTTGGTTACACACTCACATCGAGTCCGGCAAGTTCTTATCAATGGCAATTGAATGCAGTGGATATTCCCGGTGCAACCAATCAATCGTACACCATTTTGCAAACAGGTTATTACACGGTGGTGGTTGGTGATTCAAACAGTTGTAAAAATTCTGCTACTGTATATGTTTTGATTTCGGGAGTGGAAAATGTTTTTGGGGAAGAAAATTTTTCTGTCGAGCCGAATCCTTCGGGCGGGATTTTTATTATTAGATGGTTGAATGGTCCCGATTTATTCGGGATGCCTGATGTTATCATTGAGGTTAGTGATGCAATTGGTCAAATAATTTTTTCTTCTGAAGAAACAAATATGAGTCAGAATTTTAGTAAGACGGTTGACCTGAGTGAGTTTGCCTCAGGCGTTTACTTTCTCAGAATAAAAACAGAAGGCAGACTCATGAATCATAAAATTGTGATCGGGAAATAACGCAATCGTGAAGATGATTGAATTTTCAAATGAGTGTTTACAGATTTCAGGAAGTGAAATCATTTAAGGAATCTTAACCAAGCTCGTTAAAAATTTTTACCAATGAAAACACAAATGCATACAACGGCAAGAAAACTTTTTTCGATCTTCAGTCTGCTTGCTTCAACAATAATTGCCTATGCTCAACCAGGAATAACAGATAGCTCATTTGGGATAAACGGACTTTCAACACCGGAAATAAATGAGGCCGGTTTTGGGTGGTCAGTGGCGCTCCAATCTGACGGTAAGATATTATCTGGAGGAGGAATTTTTCAGAACAGCCAATTTCGCTTTGCAGTAGTTCGTTTGAATCCAGATGGTTCGGTTGACTACACATTCGGAATAAATGGTGTAGCTGCCATGCCAATGGATTCACAGCAGAGTTTTTCTTCAGCGATTGATGTGCAACTTGATGGAAAAATTGTTGAAGCAGGATGCGAGGGGTCGGGAAATTATGAGTTGCCCTTTGTTGTAGCCCGTTTTAATCCTGATGGTTCAATAGATAACAACTTTGGTATTAATGGAAAGGTAGTTACTCCTGTGATGCATGGCGTCATCACCACTTCTATTGTCGGTCTTGTTATACAATCGGATGGAAAAATTATTATAACAAGCGGAGTTTACACAGATGCCGCATATGCACATGAAGATTTTGCATTGATCCGATACAATAGTGATGGGTCTCTTGATGCGAGCTTTGGAAATAATGGAATTGTGATCACTGATGTTTATGGTAACAATTATGATGCGGCAAGAGCAGTAAAAATTCAAGAGGATGGTAAAATTATTGCTGGCGGTTTAACCATTCAAGATTTCTATTTTTATTTTGCTATCGTTCGATATAATACTAACGGCTCGATTGACAGTTCGTTCGGTACTAATGGAAGAGTAATTGCTACTGTTGATTCATTTTATGATAGCGACGGTTGCGCATTAGCACTTCAACCCGATGGAAAAATTATTATCGGAGGAGAAGTCGATGGACCTTATTCCTATAACTATGACTTTGGATTAATGCGCTTTAATGCTGATGGATCTGTCGACAATACATTTGGAGTGAGTGGTGCTGTAACGTCCACTATTTATGCCGGATACAACGCAGTGGTGGCATCGGTGCTGTTGCAATCGGACGGGAAAATTATCGAAACTGGTAATACAGGAGATACATCTGGTTATCGCCAATTAGCTCTCGCACGTTTCAATCATGACGGATCTATCGACACCGGCTTTGGAAATAGCGGGAAAGCGACAGCTTATTTTTCTGATTACACTAACGGAGGTTGGGCTACAATGCAACAGGATTGTAAGATTGTCATTGTCGGGATATCCTCTCAACCGAAATCTCTAACTGCCGCAAGATTCCTCAATGATCCATTCGTATGCTCTACAAATTCTATTCTGAATCCCGAAGTCTTAAACTCGATGGCATGGTCGGTATTTCCTAACCCCGCATCAGGAAATTCTTTTATCAGCTATACTCTTTCAACTCCTGCCACCGTAAGCATTGCGCTGTATGATGTGCTGGGTAATAATTTACGGCAAGTAGTACATAGTGCTCAGGAACAAGGTGAACACGGCGCAACCATTGATACACGCAGTATCGCAAACGGAGTTTATGTTTTGCAGATACGGGCGGGTGATCAGATGGCTGAGCAAAAAATTGTGGTAATGAATTGAGAGATGTCTCTGTCCGAGATTGGCGTCCTCGCAGATCACTAAGACAGGTCGGGCATGACACCAACCTTGGACAAAACTCAATTGATGCCGTTGTTGGTATGCAGCCAAGTTTTTGTTGCCGTTGTTGGTATGCAGCCAAGCTTTAAGCGGAGCGTACCAACAACTGAAGCGAGGACAATAAATCGCGCTTCTTACATCGGCGATGATTGTGTTTAAATGAATTGTTGCCGTTGTTGGTATGCAGCCAAGTTTTAAGCGGAGCGTACCAACAACTGAAGCGAGAGTAATAAATCGCGCTTCTTACATTGGCGATGATTGTGCTTAAATGAATTGTTGCCGTTGTTGGTATGCAGCCAAGCTTTAAGCGGAGCGTACCAACAACTGAAGCGAGGGCAATAAATCGCGCTTCTTACATTGGTGATGATTGTGTTTAAATGAATTCAGAAATTCTTCACCAGCTTAATCACCTGCTGCGTTTCATTATTCAATGTGATTTTTAAGAAGTACACTCCGTTTGAAAGTGTCTCACCTATTTTTATTTCACCACCACTTACTTCATGACTTTCTACCAATCGCCCTGTGAGATCATAAATGTAAATCACACCTTGCGGATCAAGTTGTGCAGTGCTGACGTTAAAGTAATCTGAAGTTGGATTTGGATACACAATCACTTTATTATCATTAGCAGCATCACCCGACTTGCAGGTGATCGTCACCTCCGATCCTGCTGACGCTTTGGTGCAGCCGGTTGCTGTAATGGTGACGATACATTTATAAGTAGCGCTTTGAGTTGCGCTGTATGTTGAATTAGTCGCTCCGCTGATGGTGGTGCCTGCTTTTTTCCACTTGAAAGTTACACCGCTGGCCGGAGTGTATGAGCAGGTCAGCAACACCGCTCCTCCGCTGCATGGCGCCTGGGAAATGGAAGAGGTTGGAGAAGGATTTACAGTAATGGAAATTGAATTGGAAGTGGTGGTTCCACATGAATTGCTGACATTACATTTATAAGTTCCGGTTGTTGAAGCACTGAAACTTTGCAGGGTCGCTCCATTAATAATGTTGCCGCCTTTCTTCCATTGATAGGTTAATCCTGAGGAAGCAACTGTTAGTTCTACCACATTATTCCCTTTACAAATTGTAGTAGAACCCGCAGCAGTGATGGCTGCTTCAGAGGCAGAGGGGCCTGGGTTTACAGTTACAATAATAGAGTTTGAAGTAGTAGTTCCGCAACTGTTACTAACATCACAAGTATAGGTACCGCTTGCAGTGGTAGTAAAACTTTGACTCGTTGCGCCCGATATGATTGTCCCTCCGTTTTTCCATTGATAGGTTAATCCGGAAGTTGCAACTGAGAGTACCACATTTCCCCCAATGCAAAATGAAGTTGCTCCGCCTGCTGATATCATTGCTTCTGCCGCAGTTGGGCCGTTGCCCACGGTTACACTGATAATGTTTGAAGTTGTAGTTCCGCAACTATTACTCACGTTACATTTATAAGATCCGCTTGTTGTTGCCGAATAACTTTGGTTCGTTGCACCTGATATAGCGGTCCCATTTTTTTTCCATTGATACGTTAACCCTGATGAAGCAACAGTAAGCACTACGTTTGCACCATTACAAATAGTGGTGCTGCCGTTTGCTGTAATCGCTGCCTGAGACGCTGATGGTGCATTGTTAACTGTAACTGAGATAATGTTGGAAGTAGTATCTCCGCAACTGTTGCTTACATCGCATTGATATTCTCCGCTTGCCGTTGCTGCAAAACTTTGATTCGTGGCACCAGAAATAGTTGAGCCGCCATATCTCCATTGATAAATTAGTCCTGACGTGGCAACCGTAAGTACTACGCTTCCTCCAAAGCAAATTGTGGTAGGGCCTCCGGCCGAAATAAGTGCTTGCGCCGCAGTTGGTGAAGAAATTTCACTTACTGCGATAGTATTGGAAGAAGTAGTTCCGCAAGCATTACTTACATCACACTGATATGATCCGCTGGAAGTCGCGGTGAAGCTTTGGTTTGTAGCACCGGAGATTGCTCCGCCATTTTTCCACTGATAGGTTAATCCGGATGAAGCAACAGTTAATACAACATTTCCACCTTCGCAAAAGGTCGTACTCCCATTTGCTGAAATTGCCGCTTCATTTGTGGTAGGAGGAGGACATCCACAACTCGAAAATATGGCTTGCTGATTTGAAGGTATGTTATCCATCCAC